>JAOATE010000073.1:25987-100577 GCA_030158305.1 Burkholderiaceae bacterium | reverse complement strand
GATTTTTACGTGGTCCTGCCAAGGCGCAAGAGGCGAATGCCGCGATGGGAAATCCTCTCGATCAGTGAATAGGCAATCTAATCTTTTCTAACCGTTGTAAATGTCCCGAAAATCGGGACATTTTTTTTGGTATGTGTTTGAGTAACGAATGGAAAAGCCTTAAGAAAACGATAAGTTTACCCATTTATCATTATTTAATTGGAAAACCTTGGAGTTGAATAATGAGCCAGTATGAAAATGACGCATATGAAACTAATGATTTGGATGCATATCGTTTTTCTACCTCCAATGGCCAGATTTCTGCCGTCTATGAGTGGGATGATGGGCGTTGGCAAGCCGACCGAATTGATGCCAACGACAGCTGGCTCTTAAGTGGAGCCCAGGTCATTCATACCGAAACAGAAAGAAGTATTGCCGAGGTTTCGGTATTTGAAGATACAAATGCCGACGGTATTTACTATAAGGTTTCTGAGAGCTATCGGAATATTACCTCCACAGGCTCGAGTATTGACAGCATCGATAGCAACACGACGCAACTCCTTGGTGAGGTTGGTACAACGGGAGTGGATGTTTGGTTGGGGACATCGGCTGACGATTCATATGACGGATCTGATGGTGTTGACGATATTTATGGCGGAGAGGGAAGCGATCACCTTTATGGGGGTAACGATAATGATCATCTCTCCGGAGGTATTGGATCGGACAGATTAGATGGCTCAGCAGGGGATGATCATTTGAACGGTGGTGACGGCTTTGATCGTGCGATTTTTTCTGTTAATTATGGCGATATTGAGTCTTACGGTTTTTCTGCAGATGGTAAGACGATCATGTTTAAGACTTCTGAGGGTACGGATACTCTTGAGGCAATCGAACAAATTGAGTTTCTTGACGGAGTGCATGATGTATCGAGTCTAATTTCAGGTGTACAAGCTATTCCGCTTTTTATGAACTATGAAAATGGTGTGAGTGGATATTTATTGGCGCAACGTTTTAGTGGAGATTCATCTTTAAATCTCGACTATCAACTGATCAACGAAAATTTTGGGGCTGTACTACAAGGTTCGAGTTCAAACGATTTTATTAAGTTGGCTGGCTTGGGTAATAAGGCATGCGATGGGTTGGACGGTGATGATGTATTGGACGGAGGTACAGGCTCTGCTTTCCTAACGGGTGGCGGTATTGGATCAGCAGATACTTTTTTTCTCGACGGCAGGGCGGATGCGGATGCATGGTCAACACTGACGGATTATCAGATTGGAACCGATGCATTGACGATTTGGGGTTGGCAATCGGGGGTTAGCACCGTGCGTGCAATTTCAGAGTTCGATGGCGCAGAAGGATATAAGGGGCTGACGTTGAGTTTTGAAAACCTGATCAATGACAGTGCCGATGGTTTAGCGACAGATGGTCAAAAACTAGTAACATTTTCTGGGCTTGCAGTTGAGGATTTTGGTGCTAATTCAATCGATCACCTTAATGCCGAAATACAGAGTGGTCTTTTTGAATATGCATCCTCCGGGGTTGTGGCCGATACCTTAGGGGATCATGGCTACTGGCAATTGTCATAAAAATAGTTATTAAGCTACAAATGAGTGTTAGTGTTGCAGATGGCCGGATAGTTATTTTCCGGCCTTTTCCTTTATAAAAGGATTCAATTATCGAGGTGGGTATGCGGATAATTGTTGTTGAAGATGATTTGCTCATTGGCGATGGCATACAAGTTGCATTGATCTCTCATGGTTATGCCGCCGATTGGGTCAAGGATGGTGAGCATGCCATCACTTGTCTGATGGCTGATGAGTATGACCTTTGCATTTTGGATATTGGCTTACCAAAGATGAGTGGTTTGGCCGTACTCAAACGTCTCAGGAGTCAAAAGAAAACTCTACCCGTGATCTTGCTGACGGCTAGGGACACACGCGCTGATAAAGTTGAAGGCTTGGATGCTGGCGCAGATGATTACCTAATTAAGCCATTCGACCTCGAAGAGTTGTTAGCGCGCATCAGAGCTGTTACACGCAGAGCTGCAGGTCAAGCGCATAACTTGATAGAGTTTGCAGATTTAATCATTGACATAGAGGAGCGGCGCGTATCTCGTGCGGGAGTGTCTGTCTCACTGTCTGCTAAAGAGTATGCATTACTCTTGGATCTATTGATGCACCGAAATCACATTAGGACCAAAGGAGAGTTGGAAAATAGTCTTTATGGTTGGGGGGCCGAAGTAGAGAGTAACGCTATAGAAGTGCATATGCATCATCTGCGACGAAAATTAGGGGGTGCTTACATAAAAACTGTTAGGAGCATGGGTTACACCATAGAGAATCGATGAAATCATTGCAATCGCGATTGATGGTGCTGGTTAGTCTTTCGACAATTCTAATTTTTACGATTGCCGTTTGGTTTGGCTATCAAAAGGGGCGCCATGAGGTAGAGGAGTTCCTAGATGGACAGTTGATGCTTTCAACACGACTTCTCCAGGCACAAATGCATCACTCGGTGGGTGCAGGCAAGGTCAGTGCATCGCAAGAAGATACAGCTCATCCCTATCGCGACCTCATTGAAATACTCGCTAAAGACGATCGGGGCCCCTACGAACCTGAGCTGGCGTTCAAAATTTGGGGGGCCTCAGGGCAACTTCTTTTGCAATCAAGTAACGCCAATGAAATGCCGAGATTGAGTCAAGGGGCTGGCCAAGAGTCCTCCTTTGACGGTCGACTCTGGAGGATTTCGAGTAAAAAAACCGAAGAAGGGTCTTTCTATATACAAACAGCACATCCGTTAGATACACGTCATAGTGTAGGCTTGGACGTGGCATTCAATGTCTTGTCTCCACTCTTATTAGGTTTACCATTTTTGCTTGCTCTTGTTTATTGTGCAATTAGAAACGCGACAAAACCGATTCGTTTAATGAGCGAAAAAATTAAAAATAAAAAAATTGGCGATACAACAGAAATACCAATGGATCAAGTTTTGGATGAATTACAACCGTTGATTCATTCTTTCAATATTTTATTAAACCGGTTGAATATGACATTCGCGAATGAGAGACAATTTACTGCGAATGCTGCGCACGAATTACGTTCACCCATTGCAGGTATTAAGATTCAGGCTCAGCTTGCTTTTTCAGCTCGAGAGCCTACGATTAAGGATAGGGCCATTAGTCAAGTCGTTAGCGGAATACGTCGGTGCGAAAAGCTGATCGAACAAATGCTGCGACTTGCCAGACTTGATCCAGCTCATCCTGATAGCTTGAATATGCATTTGACGAGCATATCCATGCTGACCAGAGAGGCGATACGTCTCGAACAATTAGGCGCGGATGAAAAAAATCAGCGAATTGTTTTTTCTGACTGTTCGGACGCGATCGAGTTGGTGTGCGATCGCGAACTGATATTGGTTGCGGTATCGAATTTGATTAGTAATGCAGTCAAGTATTCACCAAACAATTCCGAAATCAACGTCAAGATATTAGTTTTAAAGGAATTAATAGAAATTTCTGTCGTTGACTGCGGTCCTGGTATTCCTGAAAGCGAACTGGCTCAAATCACGCAGAGATTTTCTCGCGGTACAAATGCTTTCGGTAATGAAGGCAGTGGTCTCGGATTGTCAATCGTTGAACGAATCGTCCAGATACATCATGCCGTCCTGAAGGTTAAAAATTTAGTTCCAAATGGACTTTACGTTAGTATCTTATTGAAGCACTAACTCTTTGATGTGTATATTGATAGGTCGATAACCCACTCTCGGTAATAATTCGTGCCCAGTTGTTTGAGTAGGCATAGTCGCTTTCTTACAGTGTTTGACTAGACATGAATTCAACAGTCAAGCCTGGCGAAATGAGGCGGTTTCGCACTTCGAACTCGGGTGTTCGACAGTTCAAGTTTTGCCTAAACACGTTGCTTAGTTTTTCATGCACGCTTTCCAGCATTTAAAAAAATAATCTCATCTCAAAATAAAAGGTTGGAACTAAAAGATCTAACAACAGTCTCAGCGCTTAATGAGAATCTTTTCGTCTCAGAGCATCCTGTTTTACAACAGATTTTTCATGCATCTAAGAGGTAAAAAGATGTTGAATATGCTCAAGCTACCGCTTATCGCGACAATTCTATTGTCAAGCGGTTGTGTCGCTGTGGCTCCAAGTCGTCCCGGCTATGCGTATGGCTCGGCAAACTATTACGGAGCTGCGGTTTATGTTCCGCCGGTTCGTTACTACAGACCTCCTCCCATTTATGTTGCGCCGCCACGTGTTGTCGTGGTGCGTGAGCATCCTCGCTGGTCAAAACCTGATCGGCGCAGGTATGATCGCGGCCCATATTCGAAATGATGCGTTGCAGCAATCCGCTTGTTCCCAAATGAGGTACGAGCGGGTTGTCTCAAAGTTTTTAATGACAAGAAATTATCCGGATTGGAAACTCTCACAATCCGGACAGAACTATTCGGCTTTCCCAGATAAAACCATTTCACAAGAGGTATCCTTGAGCTAATTTCTACAATATTGGAGATGGCATTCAATGAACTTCACATTCACTCCCGAAGAGGAACAGTTACGCGCGGATGTTCAGGCGTTCCTTGTCGAGCATTTCACTGAAAAAGTACGTGCAGAGAATGCCGCAGGTAAGCGCGGAGAGGGCTGGGGAGAGGCCATTCGTGATTTCTTTGAAAAGGTGAATCAGCAGCGCTGGTTTGCGTGGAGTTGGCCCACTGAGTTTGGTGGTGGTGGCGGTGACAGGACCACTCAGTTTGTGATTGAAGAGGAGTTTTATCGCTACACGGGCATTACGCTCGGGGGCGGCACCGGTGCACCTTCGATCTTGATGTTTGGCACACCCGCTCAGAAAAAAGAATTTGTCCCGCGCTCGATTAAACGGGAAATCATTTTTTGCCAAGGCTACAGCGAGCCAGGCTGTGGCACAGACCTTGCCGGTATTCGTTGTCGCGCCAAGCGAGTGGGTGACAAGTACATCATCACTGGTCAAAAAATTTACACAACTAACGCACAGAATGCGACGCATATCTATTTGATGGTGCGTACGGATCCTGATTCGGTGCGCCATCGCGGCTTATCGATTTTGCTCGTTCCGATGGGAATGCCTGGCATGACTGTTCGGCCGCTTTGGACCGTACAAAACGATCCGCCTGCCCCGTTTGGGACAACCTATGGCGAAGAGCGCACGAATGAGGTGTTCTTTGATGATGTGGAAGTCCCAGCTTCTTGCCTCTTGGGTGAGGAGGGTGGTGGTTGGGAGGTCGCTCGACGCGGATTGAATCTGGATCGTGTCGGAGCTTGGCGCTATCTGATTTCTGTTATGCGCGACGAGGATATCGTCAACTGGCTCCATACCGATGGAGAGCTCCAAGACACGCTGCGGGATGATCCACAGGTACGCGACAAGGTCGCTGAAATGTGGACTGAGGCCGAAGTCTGCCGCTTAATGACGATGCGCAGTATCAGTATTGAGCAAAACGGTGGCAAGTTCACCTACGAAGGATCGGCGGAAAAGGTCTTTGCGCCAGAGCACAGTGTGCGGGCAACCGAAGCGTATAGCCAGATTCTTGGGCCCTTTGCGCAATTGATGCAAGGTTCACCCAATGCGATTGAAAAAGGAATTTTTGCTCACAATATTCTTGGCGCCTATCAATCGACGATTAACCACGGTAGCGTGCAGGTCATGCGTGATCAGGTGGCCCGTATTGGTCTGGGTCTTCCACGCGCCGCAAAATAATTAAGAGACAGGTGATTCGAAAAATGAATATTTTGCTTGATGAACAGGAAGTGCAAATCCGCGAAGCGGCTGCAGAGTTTTTAGAAGGCGAGTGCACACCGGCTTTGGTGCGTCAGGTTGAAACTGGCACTTTGCAATACTCTCCAGAGCTTTGGTCAAAGTTTGCAGAAAATGGCTGGCTGCAATTGTGTCTGTCAACGAAGGCGGGTGGCGAGGAGTTGCCCTTGCCCTATCTCGGTTTGCTGTTTGAGGTCGCGGGCTATCACATTGCGCCTATTCCGTTGCATGCCACGATGGTGCCCGCGCTGATCATTGATCGTTACGGTAGCCCTGAGCAAGTCGGTATGTTGCAAGCGGTGATTGCGGGCGAATTGATCTTGAGTCACGCCGTTGCTGAGCAGACCGGACGTTGGTCAACAGATGCTATCGCAACGCTTGGGCGTGTCGACGGAAATGAACTCGTTTTGAACGGTAGTAAAACCTTTGTGGGCAGCTTTGGTGCCTCCCAACAATGTATGGTGATTTATCGCGATGCAAGCGCACCGAATTCGCTCGGTGTTGTGCTGGTGCCAACGGATGCGACGGGTCTGAGTAGTGAACCGCTTGTATCGATGGCAAAGGACGGCGAGTCGAATGTGCGGTTTAAAGAGGTGCGTGTACCGTTGAGTGCCCGTATTGGAAACGCACAATCCGGCAATCTGATCGCTCGAGAGTTAATGGACGTGTCCTCTGTGTTGTATGCCTCTATGCTTGCGGGCGCCGCTCGCAGAACCTTGGATATGGCCGTCATACACGCCAAGCAGCGCGAGGCCTTTGGTCAGCCGATTGGAGCGTTTCAGGCGATTCAACATTTGTGCGCGAATATGGTCAATGCGATCGATGGCACGACGATGCTTGCACGCGAGGCGCTCTGGCGGATGCAGGAAAATCTTCCTTACCAAGTCAACGTGGCGCAGGCCAAGTCATTTGGGAATGAGCAGTGCATGATGGTGGTTCGCTCCGCCCAACAGATCCATGGCGGCATGGGCTTTATCCGGGATTTTGATTTAAATCTCTGGTATCGTCGAGTGGGCTCATGGAGCCTGCGAGGTGGTACCGCCGCGGAGCATCGTCGTACGATCGCTGCGGCCTTGATTGATCAGCCTAAAAAAGTCCGAATCGGCGTCGTCCCTTCAACCTGAGAGTCATCATTTGATCGAAATCCGCAATCTTGAAACCTTTGTTTGGGTGGCAACACTGCGGAGTTTTCGTGCGGCAGCGCAAAAGCTCAATACGACGCAACCCGCAATTTCCCAGCGGATTGCGTCCCTTGAGGCGACGCTAGGCGTCAAGCTTTTGGATCGCAACACCAGAGGTGTCACGCTGACTGCCAAGGGCGTGGAATTGTTGGTGCATGCCCAGGAAATGTTGGACGGCAAGCAGGCAATGATGGATGCTGCACGCAGCACCAAAACGATTGCCGGTCAGGTGAGGTTAGGTGTATCGGAGACCATTGTTCAGACGTGGTTGCCGCGCTACCTCGAAGAAATTCATGCCCTTTATCCTGAGCTCAGTGTCGAACTAGAAGTTGACACGACACCAGTACTTCGCGAGCAGATTCGATCGCATCACTTGAATCTTGCTTTTTTGATGGGACCAATTGACGCGCCGAACGTAGAAAACGTTCCTCTTTGCCAATATCCTCTGGCTTGGGTCGCGAGCCCGCTATTGGAACTTCATCACTCTACTGTGACTCTCGCGCAAATCGGCGCACGTCCAGTGATTACCTACCCGGCAACGAGTCAGCCTCATCAGTTTGTTCGGGATTTATTGACAGACTCTGGTATGCATTCGCCGCGCATGTACGGGAGTGCTTCGCTCTCTGTGGTCGTGCGCATGACGCTTGATGCCATTGGTGTGGCAGTCATTACTCCTGTATTTTTGCAAGACGAAATACGCGATGGACGACTTTGCTTGCTGGATGTTGGGGGAGATGCATTGCCCGATTTGGCATTCACCGCTTCTTGGTCTCGCGGTCCTGACGAGCACATCGCGGTGACGCTTGCAAAACTAGCGCAGCAGATTGCTGGTAGTGATCAATTCGGAAGGTGAGTCTGGGCGACACTAATAAAAATAACTTATCAGCCCTGATTTAAAAGCACGATTGGACAGGTTTTGACGTCTGACGTCGAATAGGAGCACGAGTGTTAGCTTCTAGAGGATCGTATGCTGCCATCGCAACAGGTTCGTCAAAATATCCGTCAAGGTCTATTTACCCTTCCAACTGCGGGCGCAGCCCCCGGATTTGTTCAAGCCAATCTGGTGGTGCTCCCTAAAGCCTTAGCTGCTGACTTTCTATTGTTTTGTCAGCGCAACCCCAAACCTTGCCCACTGCTGTCTGTCTCTGATCCTGGTAGTACGTTCTTTCCTGGTTTTGGTGACGATCTCGATATCCGCACCGATGTGCCACGTTACAGAGTGTGGCGAAACGGTGAAATGATTGACGAAATCGCGAACGTTTCGTCGTACTGGAGAGATGATTTAGTGAGCTTTGCGATTGGGTGTTCTTTTTCCTTTGAGGAAGCACTTGTCGCCGAAGGATTGGATGTACGTCACATCTCCTGTGCATCTAATGTCCCTATGTATCGCAGCAATATCGCGACGCAGTCCGCAGGCCCCTTTCATGGACCGATGGTCGTTTCGATGCGTCCCTTCAAACCTGCTGCGGCGATTCGGGCGATTCAACTGACCTCAAAGTTTCCCTCTGTGCATGGTGCTCCCGTCCACTTGGGTGACGCCACACAAATTGGCATCACCGATTTAAATAAACCTGATTTTGGTGAACCAGTCGAGATTCGCGCTGGCGAGATTCCCGTATTTTGGGCCTGTGGCGTCACGCCTCAGGCCGTGTTGATGGCATCCAAGCCTGAGTTTTGCATCACCCATGCACCCGGCTATATGTTGGTCACTGACAAACTCAATGCGCAGCTCGCCATTATCTAAAGAATATAGGTCATTGAATACTGTGCCGATTGCATGCGGGAGATCGACACAGGCGTTACACCCCGTTATCTAGGAGACTCTTTAATGAAAACGCTAATGTTGGCCGCTTTGAGTGCTGCAGCAGTGATGACTACAAACGTGGTCGCACAAGAATTGCCACGTACGCAGTTGAAGGTTGTGGGTGGTTTGAGCAATCTGACCGCATATAAAGATTTTGAGCAGCCATTCTGGACCAAGACGATTCCAGAACTGTCGAAAGGTCGTGTGACGGCAGAGATCCAAGGATTTAACCAGATGGGCTTGAAAGGCCCAGAATTAATGCGTCTGATTGGTCAGGGTGTCATTGAGTTCGGTACAGCCACCTTGTCGTATTTTGCAAGCGACAACCCCATTAATGAAGCCATCGATTTGCCAGGTTTGGCGCCTGATGTGAAGACTGCGCGTGAAATCACGAATCTGTTCGAGCCTGTTTATGCAAAGCTCTATGGCGGTAGTAACAACGTCAAAATTCTTGGCTTGTCTCCCTATCCAGCTCAGGTCATTTTTTGTAATGCGCCGATCAAAGATTTGAGTGATTTGAAAGGCATGAAAGTGCGCACAAGCAGCCGTACGCAAGCCGAGTTTGTGCAAGCGTTAGGCGGAACGAGCGTCACGATCGCCTTTGGTGAAGTCGTGCCGGCCTTGCAAAACAAGGTGGTGAACTGTGCAATCACAGGTTCGCTCTCTGGTTACTCGGCCAAATGGTACGAAGTCTCCACGCACTTGCTTGCGCTTCCAATTAACTGGAATCAGCAAATCCATGCTGTGAATCAAAAGGCGTGGGACAAGATTGATCCAAAAGTTCAGGCATTCTTGCAAACAAACATCAGTAATTTGATGAATACGATGTGGAATGCAGCCAATGAGCAGACAGAGCAAGGCTACGCATGTAACACAGGCAAAGCGAGCTGCCCATTCGAAGTCAAGGGAAAGATGACGCTGGTCACTCCTTCTGCCGCGGATAAAGCGATGCTCGATAAATTGCTGGTGGATGTGATTTTGCCAAAGTGGGCGGCACGTTGTTCGACTCAGTGCGTGGCTGATTTCAATGCCACGATTGGTAAAAAACTGAACGTTGTCGCAAAGAAATAAGAGGATCACCATGCAAACTCAACAGGCGTCAGGGCTCACGTATGCTCACCGTATCTCAAGGTGGGGAGTATGGGGTGGGGGAATTCTGACACTGTTGAGCGCGGGTTTGGTGTGTTTTGATGTCATTGTTAGAAAGCTGTTCTCCATTTCTATCGGTGGCGCAGATGAGCTTTCTGGGTATGCCTTTGCAATTAGCACCACATGGTCATTGGCGCTCGTCGTGCTTGAGCGGGCGAATGTCCGTGTGGATGTTTTTTATCAGCATTTCTCTGTTCGTCTCGCTGCGATGCTCGATTGGTTATCGCTTGTCGCGCTCGCAGTATTTCTCACGTTGTTAACTCGTTATGCGTATGAAGTGGTGGCGACTTCGTGGATGCAAAGTTCGACTGCCAATACGCCTCTTGCCACGCCCTTATGGCTGCCACAGGGTTTGTGGTTCGTTGGTCTGGTGTGGATGGTCGTTGTCCTAGCGCTGATGCTAGAGCGTGCTAGCCGTGCGCTTGTCACAGGTAACTATCAAATGGTGAACCAAATAGCAGGAGCGCGCTTGTCTCAAGAAGAAGCACAAGAAGAAGCGATCGCAGGCAAGCGTCGCGTGATGGAGGATCGCGCATCATGATTGCGACTGCATTGACCATATTGCTTGTGCTGATTGGTCTGAGTATTCCTGTTGGAGCCGCATTGGGGGTTCTGGGAATTGTTCTGGATCAAATGTATTCGATGCTGCCTTTATCCCGCGCGATGGGGGAGTTAGCATGGACAACAAATACTGAATTCCTACTCGTCGCTATTCCTTTATTTATTTTGCTTGGAGAGCTGTTACTGCGCGCGGGTTTTGCCGAGCGCATGTACTCATCCTTGAGCTTGTGGTTATCTTGGCTACCTGGTGGCTTGATGCATGCAAATATTGGCGCATCAGCTCTGTTTGCAGCGACTTCTGGTTCGAGTGTGGCCACTGCGGCAACTGTTGGCACGGTCGCGCTCCCTCAGATCGCAAAGCGTGGCTATAACGAATCATTGTTCCTAGGCAGTATCGCAGCAGGAGGAACGTTGGGAATCTTGATTCCACCATCAATCAACTTAGTGATTTATGGTGTGCTGACCAACTCTTCTGTGCCCAAGCTCTATCTTGCAGGAATTTTGCCAGGGCTGTTACTTGCTAGTCTGTTCATGCTCACAATTGTCATCGCTTGTATGTATAAGCCTGCATGGGGCGGTGAGCGTATTCACGCAAGTTGGTCAGAGCGTTTGAAATCATTGGTGCATCTCGTACCCCCGATGGGGATATTCTTGTTAGTGGTGGGTTCGATCTACGCAGGGGTGGCCACACCCACAGAGGCCGCCGCCTTGGGTGTGCTGGGTGCCATGGTGTTGGCCGCGGCATATCGACGTCTGACCATCGCTATGGTGCGAGAGTCTCTTGAAAATACAATGCGCTCTTCAGCAATGATCATGCTGATCGTAGTCGGGGCAAGTTTTTTAAATTTCGTGATGTCTGCAACTGGATTGACAAGCGCATTGACGAACGCCATCACGGGATTGGGCTTTTCGCCTTATGTCATGCTGCTGTTATTGATTGTTTTTTATCTTGTGCTGGGTTGTTTTATGGAAACCCTGTCCATGATGATCACTACGATTCCAATCGTTGCACCGGTCATGATGGCGCTTGGATTTGATCCGGTTTGGTTAGGTATCATCATTATTATCTTGGTCGAGGCTGCATTGATTACGCCTCCGGTTGGCTTAAATCTTTTTGTCGTCCAAAGTCTGCGGTCCAGCGGTTCGATGACCCCTGTGATTATTGGCTCCCTTCCGTTTGTCGCCGCGATGATGTTGCTGCTGTTATTACTCGCGCTTTTCCCCTCTCTGGCACTTTGGTTGCCGAAGTTGTTCGCGATTTAGATTGCTGAACTTATAAAGTTTATAAATAATTTTCGGAAAAACTATGCATTTGAAATTTGATCTCTTGGCACTGAACGGCTCTAAACAATCTATCTCGACCGACATCCATCAAATGGTGATCGCAGGTTGGGCGGGACGTGATCATGCTGCGATTGAGCATCATATTGAAGAGCTGGCCGCGATTGGTGTGCCCCGTCCAAGTTCTGTTCCGCTTTTTTATCGCGTGGCGAGTCAGACGTTATCTCAAGCTGCAACGATTGAAGTGGTGGGGCAAGAGAGTTCGGGCGAGGTTGAGGTATTTGTATTCACCCATCAAGGCGAGCTGCTGGTTTCGCTGACTTCCGACCATACGGATCGTGGGCTGGAGACGGTCAGTGTCGCTTTGTCGAAGCAGGTTTGCACCAAGCCTGTTGGCTCAGAAGCATGGCGTTTTCAGGATGTTGCGGCGCACTGGGATCAGTTAATGATCGAGTCTTACATCACTGAAGATGGTAAACGGGTGCAGTATCAGTCCGGCCCCTTGTCTGCATTGCTGCATCCTATGGATTTGATTGCGCGCTATGTCAAAAGTGAGAGATTGCCAGAAGGAGTGGCGATGAGTTGCGGGACTGTTGGCACAAAAGGTGCAATTCGTCCCGCCGCGCGTTTTGAGATGAGTTTGATCGATCCAGTGTTGAATCGATCGCTCACGCATCATTATGATATTGAGGCCTTGCCCAAAGTAAGCTAAGCCCTCGACTTCGCTTACTCAGGCTTGATGCCTGCCGCCTGAACTGTTTTGCTCCACTTTTTAATTTCAGTATCGAGGAATGCAGCAAACTCTTCGGGTGACATGGCGACAGGCTCTTGACCTGCTTTATTCATCATTTCGATGACTTGCGGATCTTTTAATGCCTTGTTGAGCTGAGCGTTGGCTTGCTTGACGGCTTCGGGTGGTGTGCCTTTTGGCGCGACAACGCCTGACCATGAATAGGCCTCGTAGTTTTTGACGCCAGCCGAGGCAATGGTGGGGAGCTCAGGGAAAAAGACTGAAGGCTCTGGGTTGCCAACGGCCAGTGCGCGCACTCTGCCAGATTTAATGAAAGGAATCGCTGAGGTCGAATCTGCAAACATCAACTGCACTTGACCGCCCACAAGGTCTTGCATCGCAGGTGAACTTCCCTTGTAGGGGATGTGCTGCATCTTGACGCCCGTCAGACTCGCAAAGAGCTCGCCTGCTAGGTGTGTGCCACCACCCGTACCCGCAGAGCTGTAGGACAGCTTGTTTGGATTCGCTTTCGCATAGGCGATCAGTTCTTGTACAGATTTGACTGGCAAAGAGGGATGAACGACCAAGACGATCGGGTAACGAGCACCCATGCCTACGGGGACGAAGTCTTTCTGAATATCGTAGGGCAGCTTGGTTTTTAGACTAGGCAGTACTGCGTGATGAATGGCCGCAAAAAAGAAATGGTAGCCATCGGGTGCTGCTTTTGCTGCAGTCTGAGCGCCTACGATGCCACCGGCTCCCGCTTTATTATCGATCACCGCAGGTGTCGACCAGTTTTTTGACATCGCCTGCGTGGTGAGTCTGGCAGTGGTGTCGACCGGACCGCCTGGAGGAAAGGGCACGATAAACGTGACTGCTTTCTCAGGCCAGGTGGAGGCTGTTTGAGCATGTGCCACGTCGTTTACCATCACGCTGGTGAAAGCGAGGGTGCAGAGAGCAAAGAAATGGCCAAAGCGAAGTGATGTGCGCATAGTGATCCTTTGAATAATAGGGACGAACCTTCTGCTTGCGAGCAGCATGATCGAACAATATAACTTAAGACATAATTAGCCGATATCTGATGAATATATCTATTGACATTCAAAGCTGCTAAATTAATCTGGCTGTTAATCATTTCCCACTCATGCACAGGAATACGCCATGATCACTAGACTTAAATTTCTTGGTGTTGGCATCGCTGCCAGCGCTTCGCTGTTGTTTTCGCCAGTATGGGCTCAGGCAACGCCAGATCTGGGTACACCTACATTGCCCGCCCCTGGCTTTAAAAAGCTAAAAGTCGGCGAAATGGAAGTCATTTCACTGAATGATGGCGTTAGTCGTCGTCCCTTGGTGGCGGAGTTTGTCAAAAATGCACCGCTCGATGAAGTCAAAGCGCTGCTGACTTCGCAAAACTTACCAACAAATTACATCGATATTCCTTTCACGCCATTTTTGGTGGTGAGCGGTAATCAGCGATACTTGATGGATACGGGTTTTGCTGACAATGGTGGCTCGACAACAGGCAAGACGATTGCAAACATGGCTGCTGCTGGTTTCAAGCCTGAGGATATCAACAACGTTGTCATCAGCCATTTTCATGGTGATCACATTAATGGGTTGCTCTACAAAGACGGTTCGTTGGTATATCCAAATGCCAAGGTGCACGTGCCAGCAGGCGAGTACGCGTTTTGGATGGACAAAGAGCGTTTGGAGAAAGCATCTGCTGGGCTAAAGGGTGCGATGACCAATGCGCAACGTGTCTTTAACAAAATCCCTGCAGACAAACTGGTCAAGTTTGAATCGGGCAAAGACGTTGCTCCTGGCATCACTTCTGTAGCAGCATTTGGCCATACGCCGGGCCACACGCTGTTTACCGTCAAGTCAGGCGGTCAGTCGTTTATCTACGTGGCTGATATTACGAACGTGCCTGAATTGTTTGCACGTAATCCTGATTGGGCGGTGACGTTCGATATGGATCCAGAGATGGCGCGTCAGTCACGCCGCAAGATCTTTGACATGATCGTCAAAGACAAAATGATGGTGGGTGGATTTCACTTTCCTGGTAATGCGATTGGTACGATCGCACCTTTGGGTAACGGCTATCAGTTCACGCCAATGAAGTAAGTCAATCCATGCGACCGCGATTGGGTTGCATCAAAGAGCCTTTGCGAGTTTGAATATTCAAGCTTGCACGGGCTCTTGTCATTTGTAAGCTCTACAATGAACGCATACCAGACTGATGAACGGATGATCTCAATGTATTTAACAAATGTTCGGTGGACCACCACTCTCCAAGACTTCAGCGCCAAAATATTATTAATAGGTGCACTGATGCTGGTTGCAACCGCTGCGTCTGCGCAATCAAGCAGCTTTGACTCCTGTGTCAAAGGTCTTCGCCAATCCGTCGTTTCTCAAGGGATCAATGGCGCTGTGTTTGATCGGGCAACCGCCGGACTCGAGCCAGATCCTGATGTTCTCAAAGCTTTTTCTTTTCAACCTGAGTTCAGAACCGCGATTTGGGATTACCTCGCGGGGTTGGTCGATCAGGAGCGGGTGGATGATGGTCGAGCGAAGCTAAAAGAATGGTCCAAAGTACTCACAGAGGCTGAGCAAAAATACGGTGTCGATCGCAACGTCATTGTCGCAGTATGGGGCGTTGAGTCTAACTTTGGTCGTATTCAGGGCAAGCGTGAGTTAGTCCGTTCTTTGACCACACTCATTTGTGCAGACAAACGCCAGGCATTTTTTAGAGGCGAGTTATTGGCGACCTTACGGATTTTGCAAAGTGGTGACATCCCGCAAGAGGCTTTGGTGGGCTCTTGGGCGGGCGCATTTGGTCAAACGCAATTTATGCCAACGACGTATCAACGGTTGGCGGTGGACTTTGATGGCGATGGTCGTCGAGACATCGTAGGCTCAGTTCCGGATGCATTAGGTTCAACTGCAAATTTTTTAAAACAGGCGGGCTGGATCACAGGGCAACCTTGGGGCGTTGAAGTCAAGATTCCGTCCAATTACGCGGGGCCTTCTGGGCGTCGTACCAAGCAATCGCTGGCGCAATGGAAAAGCTTAGGCATCAAAGCGTTAGGGTCGATCTCCTTGCCAGAGACTACGCAAGCTGCGCTCCTATTGCCTGCAGGTCCACAAGGGCCTGCATTCTTGGTGTTTCGTAACTTTGATGCAATCTATAGCTATAACGCAGCAGAGTCTTATGCTCTTGCGATTGCACACCTGAGCGATCGTTTAAAAGGCGGCTCACCTTTCAAGACCGCTTGGCCCACGGACGATGCTGGAACGAGTCGCGCCGAACGACGTGAAATACAGCAAGCTTTGCTCAATCGTGGGTATGACATTGGTGAAGTGGATGGATTAATTGGCGCTAAAAGTCGTGAGGCCATTAGCGAGTTTCAAAAAGCGAGTGGATTGACTGTCAATGGTCGGGCTGGGCAACAAGTGCTGAAAGCTTTGCGAGCGCCGGTGTCAACGCGTGCGCCGAGCGGCGGTGGCTGAGTTGTGTAATTTGGAGTTAAATAGAATACTGACACTTATCTCTTCTCTGCTGCACACATGACCCAACCATCTTCTGCCCAACCCAAGTCTCTGGGCGAACTATTCACAACCTTTAGCAGACTCGCGATCCAAGGCTTTGGCGGCGTCCTGGCTTTTATCGAGCGAGAGCTCGTCGAAAGAAAAAAATGGATGACACGCGCTGAGTTTGTGGAGGAGTGGGCCATCGCCCGAACAATGCCGGGTCCACCGGCGCTGAATCTTTGCATCATGGTGGGCGCGCGTTATTTTGGCTGGCGTGGTGCGCTCGTCTCGTTGGCGGGAATGTTCATGTTCCCCACAATGATTATTTTGGCCTTGGCGATTGCTTACGCACACTTTGGCAACCAACCTCAAGTCGTAGATGCGTTGCGTGGCATGGGCGCCGTGGCGGCGGGCATGATTGGCGCGACAGGACTCAAGCTTCTGTCCGCTCTCAAGACCAACCCGCTTGGTACGAAAGTTTGTTCAGTACTCGTGATCTTGAGTTTTGTGGGTATCGCGCTTGTGCAATGGCGATTGTTGTATGTCTTGGTGATATTGGGTGGAATTGGTTATGTGCTTGCGTTTCTAAAACTCAAGGACCAAGCATGAACGAGACCTTGACGCTGGCGATGTTATGGACCGACTGGTTCAATCTCTTTAAACATTTCGCCTCGATTTCCATTGCCTCAGTAGGTGGGCCACTCGTACTGTTGCCTGAAGTCCACCACTTTTTGGTTGAGCAGCAAAACTGGCTGACTGATGCTCAATTTAGGGCTTCAATCGTGATTGCCCAAGCTTCTCCGGGTCCCAACGTGATGTTCGTGGCGTTAATGGGTTGGAACATTGGATTAAATGCGGGTGGTTTTGGTTGGGCAGCATTTTCAGCCTTGATTTGTATGGCAGGCATTTTGATGCCGAGTTCGATCTTGATTTTTGTGACGGCGCGTTGGGTGCAAAAACATCAGAATTTACGGGCTGTTCGAGCGTTTAAGTTGGGGTTGAGCCCAGTGGTGATCTCAATGATGATTGCTGCAGGTTGGTTATTGGCGACTGCCAATACCAGCATGGCACACGACTGGCCGCTTTGGGTTGTCGCTACAGTGACGACGCTGATTGTTTATCACACCAAGGTGCACATGCTTTTCTTATTAGCAATTGGTGCAGCGCTTGGTGCAAGTGGTTTATTGTCGATGTAAGTGTTTTAGTTGACTTCGAGCAACTCGACATCAAAAACAAGCGTGGCGTTTGGAGGAATCACGCCACCTGCGCCTCTTGCGCCATAGCCCATTTCGGGTGGAATGATCAGGGTGCGTTGGCCACCGACTTTCATTCCGGCAACACCTTCATCCCAGCCACGGATCACATGGCCGGCGCCGAGTGGGAAATCAAATGGATCGCCGCGGTCCCGTGAACTATCAAACTTTGCACCTTTGTTACCCGGGGCAGATGCATCGTGCAACCAACCGGTGTAGTGCACGGTGACATGTGCGCCTGCTGTGGCTTCCGTACCGCTACCAGCGGCAACTTCGATTTTCTCTAGTGTGCTCATTTTAGTTCCTGTGTAGTTGATAATCAGGCCGCACTCTGTACGACCGGGGGTTTGGGGGTTTTGACACGCAAGCGGTGCATGAGCATTCCGACCGTAAACAACGCGAGGATGGCATGCACAAGCCATACGCCTAGGCTAAAGGAGAGCTTGCCGCTGATAATCCAGCCTTGCGAGATGTTAATGAGATTGAGGTAGAGCATCGCGATCAAGCCTGCTATGAGCAGGTCACCCGAGCGACCTATACGTGGATTGACCGCGCCGAGTGGAATGGCCATCAGGGCAAGATTGAGTGCTGCGAGTGGCAATGCAAGACGCCACATTAGTTGACCAAGTGAAGCGGGAACCTTGTCGGTAATCAGCAACTCGGTCGGGCGGGAGCGTCGACTGTTAAGTGTTTGTTCGCGCGCAGTTTCTAGTGACTTTTCACCATCTTTACTTTCGATACGGGCGCCAAAGGCCTCAAACTTGGTCAGGCGCATTTCTGGTGCGCCAGGCTTGATGTCGTAGCGCTGTCCGGGGCCCAGTACCAAAAATTTATCACCATTGTTTTCCATGACCGTATCCGCCGAGGAGGATGTCACGAGAGTGAGCCAATCGGGATCAATGATACGCATGAATACTTGACCGAGTGGGCCATCTGGCACGCTAGGACCTTCCACGAAAAAGACTCGGGCTCCTCCTTCGGTTTCTAAAAACTGGCCGGGTGTGATTTTTGAGAGGTCCGACCGTAACTCAAAGCGGGCGCGGTATTCGCCGATCTGTCGGTTGGCCCAAGGCGTGCCAAACAGGGTTAGCGAAGCGATGATCACAGCGACGGGGATCGCAACACGCAAGACCGGATTGATCCAGTTGAGTAATGATAAGCCGCTTGAGAACCACACCACCATTTCAGATTCTCTGTAATTGCGGGTGATCGTGGTCAGTACCCCAATAAAGATGGATACCGCCAAAATAATGGGAAGTGCGGCCATGGTGGTAAAGGCGGCCAAGCCAATGACGACATCTGCGCCGATGCGTCCCGCAGCGGCTTCGCCCAATAAACGCACTAGTATGACGCTCAACCAAACGACGATCAGCGTTGAAAGTACAACGCTAAAGTGGTTAGTGATTTCGGAGACAACGGAACGTTTAAATAGGGACATTGTGCGCGATGCGGTGATGCATCAAAAAAAATGGTGCGGCGCAAACAACGCCGACACCATGAATTTAGCACAATGAGACGGGCTAGGCCTTAGGCATTCGGCAGGCTGTCGATCAGTTGAATCATCCGTTTGCGCATCGCAGCATCTGGAAGACGGCCTACGCCCCCCGCCATATTGTCGATCATGTTGGATACGCGACTGGTCGCGGGTGTGATGCAGGTGACCGCAGGGTGGCTGGCCACAAATTTCAAGAAAAACTGTGCCCAGGTGGTGGCATCAAACTCTTTAGCCCATTCGGGAACCGCTTGGCCTTTGACGCGGCTCCACAGGCGGGTGCGTCCAAAGGGCGCATAGACCAAGACGGCGATGCCGCGTTCTTGCGCGAGTGGAAGGATCGTTTTCTCTGCGAACAAGTCATCAATGGCATAGTTGGTGCCAATAAAGTCGATTTTTTGCGACCGCATGGTGTCAATCATGCTGTCGTATTGATTGCTAAAGGTTGTTGTGATGCCAAGGTAGCGAATCCGACCTTTTTCTTTGGCTTCACGCAAAATAGGGAGTTGAGTCTGCACGTCTCCCATGTTGTGGATTTGAACCAGGTCAATGACTGGTTTGCCGATGCGCTTGAACGACATCTCCAGCTGCGCACGTGCAGCTGCTGCATCTGCCGCTCCGCCTCCGCGCGGCGCCACATTGAGCTTAGTGGCCCAAAATAGTTTTTGTGCGATGCCGAGGTCTTGCGCGATTTTTCCTGCAACCTCTTCAGAGGCACCGTAACTTGGGGCGGTATCAAAGACCGTTCCACCCAGCTCCACCATTTTGGCCATGACGTTTTTTAGCGCTTCGCGATCTTCGCTGCGTGCGACTTGCGCAAAGGTAGCCGAACTTCCAAGACCGATGATGGGCAGACGCTGTCCGCTTGAGGGAATCGGGCGTGTGATCAGAGGACCTGTATTGGCTAAAGTCTGTGCCCAGGCGCTTGATAACGCGGAGGTGCTGGCAGCGGCGAGTGTGGTTTGAAGCCAAGTGCGACGATTCATCATGTGAGTCTCCTAAAAGGATGGTCTAAAGTTGTACGGGCGGGCGGGCAGGCGTACTGCGTTTTGCTTGGGCATAGCCGAGCCAAAGTCCCAGGCTCATCCAGATCACTGCGAGCGGAACCGCGAACCACGCCAGCCCAGCCAGTCCCATCCCTAGACGGCCTAACAAGCCTTCTGTTTGAGAGCCCAGGGCGTCACCGCTTCGGTAAACAAAGGTGTCGATAAAGGCCTTTGCCTTATAGCGTTCGGCCCGGGGAACGGTAGTAAAAAGTGTTTCACGCGCGGGGCGCATAATGCCACGCTGGACGGCGCGAAAAGACGCCTCAAAAGCGATCAGCGCTGCCAATGAGCCGAGTAGCGCCAGCCCGATAAAACCAAAGGCGACCGTGATGGGTAACAGTGCAAGCGTCACTGCAATTCCAAATCGTTTAATCAGATGACTAGTCAGAAAGGCTTGCAAGATAAAAGTTGCTGCTTGAGTGTAGAGATCAATCCGTGCAAACGCCTCGGTGCGCGTGTCGGTATCGAGTGCCAAGGCTGCGACCATCTGCAAGCGGGTGAAATACAGGAGGGTCGCCACGACAGCCAATATCAGCACGTATGCAGAAATGCCGAGTAGGTAAGGGGAACGGAGCACTGCGGTAAAGCCTTCCCAAGCACTGCCGCCAATGAGAGTGTGTTCAGCATCGGGCTCTGAGTTGTTGGGCCGCTGCGCATCGGTAGCGTGTGCTTCTTCAAGATCTATCTTTAATGAGGTGAGCCACCAGGCACTCAACACGGCACACAGCAAAAAGCCAGCTGCGATAAGCAGTAACAAGGGCGTACCAAAAGGACGGGCAAGCATGCTGGCGAGCCAAGGGCCAAACATCGCGCCGAGCGTTCCCCCCAATGAAATCGCCGCAAACAAGCGCTGACTTTGGTCTGTTGAAAAGCGATCGGTCATCAATGCCCAAAACAGCATGGTGGCGAAAAGATTAAAGACGCTGAACCAGACATAAAAAACCTGACCACTAATCAGGCCGACATGAGCGGGTGCAAATGTGAGCAGCAGGTAAAAACAAAGCAGTCCAAACGAAAAAAAACAGTAGGTCGTTGCGATGAAAACCATGCGCCGAAAGCGACTGACAAGCAGACTAAAGAGGGGGTTGATCAAGAGTGTGACGAGCAGTGTCGCCATAAAGAGCCATCGAATGGCGTCTATGCCTCGCTGCATACCCAAGGCTTCGCGAGCAGGTCTGACGACCATGAGCGCGCTGAGAATGCAGAAAAAAAACAGACCGGCTACCAAGGTAGGCAGCAATTCTTGTCGTCTGATGTTGGTAAATGTCTGTAGTACTGTTTTCATTGAGTGGTATCCCCAAACTCGCAGCTATCTTACTGAGGAATCCTCGTTTGTGTGGAGTTGTTTTTGTGCTTTGGGCGTCCTCATAGTGGAAGTGCAGCCTAAACAATGCTTTTTATCTGAGAGTTTTTCCGGGGACGGATAAAATACTGTTTGATCGAGGCGTTTGTTGCCTCTGCAGAGACTGTTTTTGAGAGAAATACCGTGCCACTCACCCCAACCGTTGAACGCGAAGAGGTTCACCAACGTCAGATTGTGATGAAAGCGTATCGCAGGTCTGATGGACTGTATGACATAGAAGGTCGTGTGGTGGACACCAAAACCGCACCTTTTCTTTCTCCTGTGGCACAGGCGGAGCGTCAGCCTGGCGAGCCGATCCATGATATCTGGGTGCGTTTGGTGATCGATGAATGGTTTGAAATCAAAGACGTGGCCGCGAGTTCTGATGCGACACCCTTTGTTGTCTGTACCCAAGCGCCACCCACTCTCCAATCACTGATTGGTGCAAAGATCGGGGCAGGTTGGTCCAAGCTCGTGAGGGAAAAGCTCAAAGGTGCGGCTGGCTGCACGCATATGATGGAGCTGTTGGGACCGATGGCGACAACGGCATATCAGGCTCTGTGGCCTGTCACCAGCAAGCGGCCACAGCCACTGGATGCGAATGGGCGTCCAACCAAAATTGACAGTTGTTTTGCTTATGCGAGTCACAGAGAAATCGTGGCCACCTTATGGCCCGAGCAT
Source organism: Burkholderiaceae bacterium (assembly GCA_030158305.1). Taxonomy (GTDB): domain Bacteria; phylum Pseudomonadota; class Gammaproteobacteria; order Burkholderiales; family Burkholderiaceae_B; genus Zwartia. The sequence continues at coordinate 78,746 of JAOATE010000073.1, read as the reverse complement.
CACACCGGACCCAAAGTTACAAAGGAGTGATCCTCACTAGTTGGTAGAGGCGATGCAGGTCCGTGGGTTCGCATAAGTTTGAGTCCACGTTCATGACGGCTGCTGCGGCACTCGCCATGCCGAAGCCAAAGGACTGCTCCAGTGCGTGTTGATTGCACAGGCCCCACAGAATACCGGCGACGAAATTGTCGCCAGCCCCCACCGTGCTGACGACGTTGACAGGGACGGCGGGCGCACGAAAGCTTTGCTTGGCTGTCACGAGCAACGCACCCTCTTCACCGAGTGAGAGCGCAACAATTTCAGCCTGACCTCGCCCGACAATCTCTCGTGCGGCCTCATGCCACTGAGCCTCCGTTGAGAGCGTTTGTCCAAGCAGTTCTTCGAGCTCACGCAGGCTGGGTTTAAACAAGTAGACGCCGACTTCAAGCGCCGCACGCAAGGCTGGACCTGAGGTGTCGAGCACGAAATGCTGGCCGCGGTCTTTTGCTCGCTTGGCGAGCCGAGCATAAAAGTCGTCCGAAACGCCTGGAGGCAGACTACCGCTGGCAACTAGAAAGCGAGCAGCGTCTCCTCGCTGAGCCAGGGCGTCGGCACAAGCTTGTTGCTCCGCGAGAGTGAGTATGGGTCCAGGTAATAAAAAGCGAAAGTCCTTGCCGCTGGATGTCTCGTGAACGGTAAAGCACTCCCTTGTTTCCTGAGCAATCGGGATGCCCTGACTCTGCACGCCTTCGTTTTCAAGCAGTTGAGTCAAAATCTGACCCGTAAAGCCACCCGAGGGGTAGATGGCCGTCGTTTGGGTGTCAAGACGCCTGACGACACGTGAAATATTGATGCCCCCACCCCCAGGTTGTGTTTTTTCCTCTCGACACCTGAGCTTGTGGGTGGCGACGACCTTGTCGACGGAGGTCGAAATATCAAGGGCGGGATTCATGGTGAGCGTCACGATTTGCGTCATGCGGGGGCACTCTTTTTTAAGGACACCTGCGAATTATCGCTGAATCCCCTCACGCTATACTCGAAGGAGAAAATTAAAGGCATCGCGCGATGCCGTGTTTGAATAACGGAGATGAGTGATGCGTTCCTTGCTGTTTGTGCCCGCCGATAGTCCACGCAAGCTGGAAAAATCCTTGCAGAGCGGGTCGGATGTACTGATTTTTGATCTAGAGGATGCTGTTTCTCCTTCTCGCAAACAAGAAGGTCGCGTGGAGTTGGTCAAGTTTTTGAATGAAGTGAAAAAGGCCGGTCTCAAAACGCCTGAACTCTATGTGCGTGTCAACGCGCTGACAACGGGCATGACGCTGGCCGATTTGGCTGCTGTGATGCCTTGTCGCCCGGCTGGTGTGGTGTTGCCCAAGTCAACCGGCGCACGCGATTTGGCTCTTCTGTCAGCCTATCTCGAAGCCTTTGAGCATCTGTACCCGCAGACATCATCGGTTGGATCGGACGCATCGACCCAGGCACTGACCTCCATCATCGCCATTGTTACTGAAACCGCTGATTCGTTGGCAGGTTTGAATGAATATCGGGGCGCAACGCCGCGATTGGCCGGCATGATGTGGGGGGCGGAAGACTTGTCGGGCGATATTGGCGCGTTAACCAACAAGGAAGAGGGGACTTCTGAGTGGACCACCCCCTTCAAGCTTGTGCGTTCGCTCTGTCTGTTCGCGGCCTCAGCCGCGGGCGTGCCTGCCATTGATACTGTGCCGACGGAAATTAACAACGTCGAGGCGTTGACGCGCGAAACGCGACAAGCCTATCGAGATGGTTTTTCAGCGAAAGCTGCGATTCATCCCGGGCAGGTACCCGTGATTAATGCGGCGATGACGCCCGATGCCGCCACCCAAGAATGGGCAGCTCGCGTCATTGCTGCTTTTGCTGCGAGCGCGAGCGTGGGTGTGGCGACCATGGATGGAAAAATGTTGGATACGCCGCATTTGCGCTTAGCTAAAAAAATTATCGCTGCGGCGCAACTCGCCTAAAGCCTCGAGGAGTTTGACGATCATGGTAGGTCCTTTGGATGGTGTGCGTGTCATTGATATGACATCGATTTTGATGGGGCCGTATGCGGCGCAGTTGATGGGCGACATGGGTGCTGATGTCATCAAAGTCGAATCCCCCCAAGGCGATATGGTGCGCGACGTCGGACCGATGCTGCATCCACGCATGGGCTCGCTTTATCTGCACGTCAACCGCAGCAAGCGCGGCATGGTGCTCGATGTCAAACAATCCGAGGGCCTCGAAGCGATCAAAAAGCTGATCGCAACCGCTGACATCTTGCTCTATAACGTGCGGCCTCAAGCGATGGCCCGACTGGGCTTGAGCTACGAAGTCGTCAGTGAAATCAATCCCCGTATTTTGTACGCAGGGACTTTTGGTTTTGGTCAGGATGGCCCCTATGCGCACAAGCCGGCCTTTGATGATCTGATTCAGGGGGCGATTGGTTTGCCGTCCTTGATCAAGCAAGCGGGTTCGGACGTGCCTCGTTATGTGCCTTCCAACCTTGTGGATCGCACGGTAGGGCTCTATGCCACCTCTTCTATTTGTGCCGCGTTGTACCACCGTGAAAAAACCGGACGCGGACAGCGGATCGATATTCCGATGTTTGAAACAATGATCAGTCACTTGCTCAGTGATCATATTGGTGGCAAAACCTTTGACCCGCAGTTTGGACCTCCAGGCTATCCGCGTTTGCTGGCGCCAGAAAGGCGACCTTATAAAACCTCGGACAGTTATGTTTGCGCCGTGATTTATAACGACAAGCAGTGGGCCTCGTTTTTTAGTGCGATTGGTCGATCGGATATTTTTGAAAATGATCCGCGTTTTAAAAACTTGAGTATTCGCACGCAGCACATCAATGATTTGCAGGGCTTGGTGGCTAAATTCTTTCTGGAACGCACCACGCAAGAGTGGCTCAATCTGCTTGAAAAAGCTGATATCCCCAGTATGCCGTTGCATGACCTTGAAACGATTTTTGAAGATCCGCATCTCGAAGCGATTCATTTCTTTCAGTGGGAAGACCACCCCTCAGAGGGACGTATTCGTCGCGTGGATGTCCCCACCACATGGTCTGAAAGCCAACCTGTGGCGGGACGTCCTGCGCCGATGTTGGGACAGCACAGCGAAGAAATTTTGCGTGAACTGGGCTATAGCGATGAATCAATTGCTTCCTTTATCCGCCAAGGTGTCACGCAGACTGCCGTGATGCCCAAGGAAGCGTAATGACGGTGGATCAGAGTTCGGCATGGCAGCCTTTGAAAGGCGTTCGCATCGCTGATTTCTCTGTGCTGTTGCCCGGTCCGCTTTCGACTGTGTTGTTGGCAGATCTGGGTGCAGAGGTTGTGAAAATCGAATCACCACATGGCGATCCTGCCAGGAGTCTCTTGCCCGGCGTGTTTAATACGCTCAATCGAAATAAACGCGGTGTGATGCTTGATCTCAAGGATCCGGCGAGTGCAGCGCGTGTGGCTGAGTTGATGCGCTGGGCCGATGTGGTCGTTGAATCTTTTCGACCTGGGGTAGCCGCGCGTATCGGGATTGGCTTGGAGGTGGCGCGCAGCCACAATCCTAAAATTATTTATTGCTCAATGTCCGGTTTTGGTCAGGATGGACCTTGGCGTGCCAAGTCAGGCCATGATCTGACCTATAGTGCAGCGGCGGGGGCGATGTCACATTCGGGGAGTTGGGGCCAAGCTCCAGCGCGTTCAGGCTTGCCGGTCGGCGATCTCGTGGCGGGCATGATGGCTTCAAATGCTATCCTCGCAGCGCTCCGTGAACGCGATCTCACGGGTCAATCGGCCCATCTTGATCTCAGTATTTTCGAGTCGATGTTTTTCTGTGCCGCAACGCGACACGGATTGGACGAGCAGGTCGATCTCACGGGTCATTTATTTCCTGGCAATGATTTGTATCAAACCGCGGATGGTCAAACACTCGCACTGGGCTTGATGGAAGATCATTATTGGCAAGTGTTCTGTGATCGCACGGCTTCTTTAGCGGGCGGCCTATCTGAGTGCCGGGACTTGGATGAGCAAGCACGTCGGACACGCGGTGATGAGCTGACCACTCAGCTCAAGGCCTTGGTGCGTTCACAAACACTAGAGCAATGGTGTCAGAGACTAGAGGGCAGCGATATTCCCTTTGAAGTCTGCGTGACGCCGGCACAAGCGGCGAACTCTGCGCACTTGCGCACAAGGGTGCGGGTGGCACAACAAGAGGATCAGAAGTTTGTTCCATTTCCCGTGACAGTCAATGGTCGGCAGCGTCCTGCCGTGACACGCGTGAGTCCAAGAATTGGTCAGGAAACAGAAGTTTTTTTTAATGAGCGTCAAAGTGCTCAGCAATGAGCTAATTTAAAAGTATCAGGGAGTGACGATGGATTTTTCTTTTTCACAAGAACAGCAGACGATTCGCGAAGCGATCAATAAAATCTGTGCACAGTTCGATGATCAGTATTGGTTGGAAAAAGATCGTAACGGTGGTTTTCCTGTGGAGTTGCATCAGGCACTCGCCAAAGACGGCTGGCTGGGAATTTGTATTCCTGAGCAATACGGTGGTTCTGGCCTAGGGATCACCGAAGCCACCATCATGATGCAAGCCATCAGCGAATCCGGTGCCGGTATGACTGGTGCCTCATCCGTGCATATGAATATCTTTGGTTTAAACCCTGTCGTACAGTTCGCGACCGAAGAGCAAAAAATGCGGATGCTGCCGCCTTTGATTGAGGGCCGCGAGCGCGCATGTTTTGCGGTGACCGAGCCCAACACAGGGCTCAACACCACCCAGCTCAAAGTAAAAGCGGACCGCCAGGGTGATCATTATGTGTTGAGTGGAACCAAGGTATGGATTTCGACTGCGCAGGTCGCCGAGAAAATGCTGATCTTGGCGCGTACGACGCCGCTTGAAGAATGCAAAAAACACACCGATGGCTTGAGTCTGTTTTATACCGATCTTGATCGCAATTTTGTGCGTGTGCACGAGATTGAGAAAATGGGTCGTAAAGCGGTGGACTCAAACGAGTTGTTCATCGATGGGCTCAAGGTGCCGGTCGAAGACCGAATTGGCGAGGAAGGCAAAGGCTTTCATTACATCATGCATGGGATGAATGCCGAGCGCATCCTGATTGCTGCAGAAGGTATTGGTTTGGGACGCGCGGCGCTTAAGCGTGCGACTGAATACGCCAAGGAACGGATTGTGTTTGATCGTCCAATCGGGATGAATCAAGGCATTCAACATCCGCTCGCCGCAAACTGGATGGAGCTGGAGGCCGCGAATCTGATGGTGTTTAACGCTGCGACACTGTTTGACAAAGGCGAGTCGTGTGGCGCGCAAGCCAATGCGGCAAAATACCTTGCTGGCGAAGCCGGCTTTAATGCGTGTCAGCAAGCAGTAATGACGCATGGTGGGTTTGGTTACGCCAAGGAATACCATGTGGAGCGCTATTTGCGCGAGGTCCTGATCACACGTATCGCTCCCGTGAGTCCTCAGTTGGTGTTGTGCTTTATTGCCGAGCGCGTGCTGGGCTTACCCAAATCCTATTAGGAGATTGTGATGGCTGGTTTGTATTTCGAAGAATTTGAAGTGGGTCAGGTGTTTAAACATGCGATGACGCGCACTGTGACTGAAATGGACAATGTGTTGTTTTCGACCTTGACCATGAATCCACAGCCCTTGCATCTGGATGCTGAGTTTGCCTCCAAGACTGAGTTCGGGCGAATCTTAGTCAACAGCTTGTTTACCTTAGGCTTGGTGATCGGAATCTCGGTGGGTGAAACCACGCTTGGCACGACCATTGCCAATCTAGGGATGACGGATACGCGTTTTCCAAGTCCCGTGTTTTATGGCGATACGATCCGTGTGGAGACTACGATTGTGTCCAAGCGTCTGAGCAAGTCGCGCAGCGATGCAGGTATTGTCGAGTTTGAACATCATGGGATCAATCAGCGTGGAGAGGTCGTGTGTATCTGTCGTCGTTCCGGTTTTATGAAGTGCAAACCGGTTTGATGCAAGTGTCAAAAAAACGATGATGTGGCAAGCGGGACCGAGACGACAACTGCCCGACGCCAAAATGGCGTTGGTGGTCCTGTTGATTTGCTTTGTCTTCAACATGCTTGGGCGTGGGATCGGCGATACCTACGTGACGTTTCTGTTGCCGCTTGAGACTGAGTTTGGGTGGACCCGTTCCGAACTTTCGAGTGTCTACAGTATCTATATGGTCGCGAATGGTTTGTCCGCGCCTTTTGTGGGCATCCTGTTCGATCGCTGGGGGCCTCGTCTGGTTTACTTGTTAGGTGTGGGCAGCCTGGGTCTCGGATACTTTTTAGCGGGCAATCTGACGCAGTTATGGCAGTTTCATCTGTGTATCGGTGTGGCCGGTGGAATTGGTATCTCCGCCATCGGCATGGTGCCTTCTGCCAGTTTGATCAGCCGATGGTTTCCTCATAGCACCAGCACAGCGATTGGTATTGCTTATGCAGGCTTTGGTGCGGGAACGCTTGTTTTGGTGCCGTTCGCGCAATATCTCAATCAAGCAGTGGGATGGCGTGATGCCTATCATGTGATGGGGGGGAGCTTGCTGATCGCCTTGCCCATCGTCATGTTGTTGCCCTGGCGCGTCATTCGCGCTGGCTATGGCGCGCGTGAGAAGCTCAGCAATAGTCAACGTGCGGTCGATGTTGCTTCGGCGAGCCCCAACACATCGGTTCAATCAATATCCTCACCCTTACGGGCAGCATTGCGACATTCCGGCTTTTGGGGCTTAGCGCAAGCGTTCTTTTTTACCTCAGTGGTGGTCTATACCGTTTTGGTACAAATGATCGCCTATTTAGTCTCAACCGGATTTACCCCGATTGAGGCAGCGAGTGCGTTTGGCTTTGCAGGTATGTTGTCTGTCTTGGGTGTGGGTTCAGCGGGCCGTTTAGCGGATGTCTTAGGTCCAAGGCGAACAGCGACACTCTCGTTTATGTGCACCACACTCGGTCTCGCGAGTTTGTTGGCATTGAGTTATTTTCCCTCCCACTGGTTTTTAATGTCATTTGTGGTGTTCTTTGGGATCGCGCAGGGGGCGAGGGGGCCGATTATTTCGGGCGTGTGCTCCAAGCTGTTTCCAGGTCCAGGTTTGGCCACGATCTACGGCGTGACCTATGCCTGTATGTCAGTCGGTGCGGCAACGGGAGCGATGATGTCTGGCTTTTTATATGACTGGACTGGGGGTTATCAGGCCAGCATTATTTTTTCCATGTTAAATGTCATTCTGGCGGTTTCTCCCTTCTGGGTTTATCGTGAACTTAGAAAGTTTGGTTGAGCGAGAGCATGAAAAAAACATTGTGGGTGATGCTGTTATCCGTTTGTACGGCAATCTTTTCCTGGCCAGCGCAGAGCTCGTCTCTGTTGAGTGCGCTCACGGATGGGCAGCACGTATTGATGATTCGCCACGCAGATGCCCCGGGCTATAGCGATCCGCCAGGCTTCAAGCTAGGTGATTGTTCCACGCAAAGAAATCTGGGTGAGCGTGGTCGCAAACAAGCAAAAGAACTGGGCGTTTGGCTCAAGCGCCAAGGTATCGAATCCGCAGTCGTGCTCAGTAGCGCATGGTGTCGCTGCGAGGAGACCGCAAGCTTGTTGGCTTTAGGCGCTGTGACAACCGTTCCTGAGCTCGGTTCCTTTTTTCAAAGTATGAGCGACTCAGGTCCGCAAACACGCGCACTCAGGGTCTTGCTCGCACAGCGGTTCAAGGCGCCTACACCGCAAAAACCCATGATTTTAGTGACGCATCAGGTCAATATTTCAGCATTTGCTGGGGTCTCTGTGGGCCAAGGGGAGGTGTTGTTGGTCAAAATCGGCACAAACGGTGAGTTTGTTTCTGCTCGGTCGATTGCGACGCCAACCTCCGACTGAGTGTTGACCGCTTCAATTGCGGTGATAATGTCGATTCTTTAGAAAGCGAGTTTAGGGGCAAGATCGGCATGACCGAGCAAACAATCTATTTGTGGAAAGCGTTTTTTCTAGGCATCGTAGAGGGCATCACCGAGTTTTTGCCCATTTCGAGCACTGGCCATTTAATTCTCTTTGGTGACTGGATCAGCTTTGAGTCAAACGAGGCCAAAGTTTTTGAAGTGGTGATTCAGCTCGGCTCAATTTTGGCTGTTGTATGGATTTTTCGTCATCGTTTGTTCCAGATGGTTCGAGGCACACTGCGTCTCGAGCCTGTCGAAGTCGCCTTTACGCGTAACTTATTGATCGCTTTTTTGCCTTCTGCGATTGTTGGGCTCTTGTTCATCAAGGCGATTAAGGCCTTGTTTTTTCATCCTGGTGTGGTGGTCGTGACCCTAGTGTTGGGTGGCTTGATTATGCTTTGGGTCGAGCGCAAACGCCCAGCCAACAGTGCGGATGCGCCCGCCAATCAAGTGCAAACCATTGAAAAAATCACCTGGAAACAAGCCTTGATCGTGGGCTGTGCGCAATGTCTCGCGATGGTGCCGGGTACTTCTCGCTCGGGCTCGACCATCATTGCCGGCATGCTGTCTGGCATTCAGCGCAAGACCGCGACAGAGTTTTCGTTCTTTCTTGCGATCCCAACGATGTTGGCCGCGGCTGTCTACGACTTTTACAAGCACGCACATTTGCTGAGTCAGCAAGATATGTTGGCGATCGCTGTGGGCTTTGTCAGTGCGTTTGTGTGCGCGTTGGTAGTGGTGCGCGCCATTCTTGTATTTGTGTCTCGACACACCTATCGTGCGTTTGCGTGGTACCGAATCGCACTGGGTCTGGTGGTGGGTGCGTGGCTCTGGATATAAGACGTTAGGTTTTTATTTTGAATTTGAGTTGAAGTCATTAAAAAAATAAAGGAGAGTGAGAATGCGTTTATTTAGCTATTTAGATCAGAACAATCAAAAACGTGTGGGCGTGCTGACAGCTGCGGGTTCGCAGGAGTTCGTGGATTTGGCGGCAACCGATGCCACGCTACCCAAGAGTTTGTTGGAGATCATTGCAACGCCGGGTGCGATGGATCGTGCCCAGCAGGCCACGAAAAGCGCCTCTGCGGTGGTGCAATCTCTCAAGGGTGTGCGTTTCATTCCCCTGATTGATCGTCCTAGCAAAATTGTGTGTCTGGGTTTGAACTATGCGGATCACGCGGCAGAAGGTGGACATGCACGTCCGGAGTACCCAAGCTTTTTTATGCGTGGACCGAGCTCTATGGTGGGTCACCTTGAGCCTATGATTCGTCCCAAGGCTTCGGATAAGTTTGACTTTGAAGCGGAGCTTGCGTTTGTGGTGGGCAAGACAGGACGCAACCTGACGGCTGAAAACGCACTTGAGCATATCGCAGGATATAGCGTATTTAATGATGGTAGCCTGCGCGACTATCAGCGCAAATCAACGCAGTGGACAATTGGTAAAAACTTTGATGCGACCGGTGGTTTTGGACCTTGGTTGGTCACGCCCGACGAGTTGCCACCGGGTGCCGACGGCTTGCGTATTCAGTCCCGCCTCAACGGCCAGATTATGCAAGACGCCAACACTAAGAGTTTTCTGTGGGGCGTCGTAGAAACGTTGGTGCTGATTACCGAATGCATGACGCTTGAGCCAGGTGATGTCGTGATCACAGGTACGCCAGCTGGTGTAGGCTATGCCAGAAAACCACCTGTTTTCATGAAGCAGGGCGATACGATCGAAGTCGAAATCGAAGGTGTTGGTTTGCTGAGCAATCCCATCGTTGACGAAAAATAAAATGCATGGATTGCACTTTTAAAACTTTTTAAAAGTACCGCGATCAAAAAAGGAGGCACCGTGGTGTCTCCTTTTTTTATGCACGCACACGACGAGTGGCTTAGACCACGCCTTGCTCTTGGAACTTGGCGATTTCATCGGCAGAGTAACCAACCTCTGAAAGCACCTCTTGCGTGTGTTCGCCCCACTGCGGTGCCGTGGTGACCACATCGGCAGGGGTGCGGCTCAAGGTTGCAGGCTGAGTAATAAAGCCTTTTTCATTGCCCGCTTTGTCTTTGACCATTTTCGAGATGTTCGCTTGCTTGACGTGTTTGTCCGCAAACATCTGTGGCACGTTGTAAACCGGACCAGCTGGCACGCCAGCGTTATTCAGTGCCTCGACCCAATACTCGACGGTGTTGGTGCGGAACACTTCATTCAGAATCTTGTTGCAACGCGTACGGTTCACGGTACGGGACTTTTCGTTCGCAAAATCTGGATCGGCAATCCACTCGGGATGCTGGACCAATTCACATAAACGCACCCAGTTGCCTTGGCCAGAAGCGCCCAGGTTAAAGGCGCCGTCGCTGGCTTCGAACAGACCCATCGGCGTGGAGGTGGGATGGTCGTTACCTGCCTGACCTGCGACATCGCCTTCATTGAGGTAGCGCGCCGCCTGGAAGTCCATCATGGCGATTTGGGCGTGCAACAGCGAAGCGTGGACCCATTGGCCTTTGCCAGAGCGTTCGCGCTCTAGCAGTGCTGTCAGGATGCCGATACCAGCGTACAGTCCTGCGCTCATATCCGCCACAGCCAGACCAGCGCGGACCGGTCCTTGACCTGGAATGCCGGTCACTGACATCAGACCACCCATGCCCTGCATGATTTGGTCGAAACCGGGGCGTGAGGCGTAGGGACCTTCTTGTCCAAAACCAGAGATACTGGCCAAAATAATGCGGGGATTGACCTTGGCCAGGGACTCATAGTCGATGCCGAGTTTCTTTTTAATATCGGGACGCCAGTTTTCGACCACGACGTCGGCTGTCTTGACTAGGCGCATCATAATGTCGAGCGCACCAGGTTTTTTCAAGTTGAGCGTCATCGCCCGCTTGTTGCGGTTGAGGTTCTGAAAATCGCCGCCTTCGCGGTTGCCGGCAAACATCCCTTCGTTAGGGTCGACGCCTTTCGGAGGTTCGATACGGATCACATCCGCGCCAAAGTCGGCCAGTAAGCGCACGCAGTTTGGACCCGCACGCACGCGCGACATATCAAGAACACGAAGATTGGAAAGTGCAGAAGAAGCCTGAATTTTGGACATGGTTTTTTTATAGGTGATGAATAATGAACTGTATGTTTTATATGTTGCTTTGAGAATTATTGCAAGAGATACTAGGGGGCTTAAAAAGATAACAGACAACGATTATTTAAAAGGACTTTCATGGCTGAGTTATTGATCACCAAAAATGCAGCGGTTGGCACGATTACGATCTCCAATCCCAACAAAATGAATGCGATGTCGGTCCAGATGTGGACAGACCTGCCAAAGGCCATCCGCGCCTTTGATGCTGACCCCGAGGTGCGTGTCATCGTCATTACGGGTCAGGGTGAAAAAGCCTTCGTATCGGGGGCAGATATTTCTCAGTTCGATACTTTGCGTAGCTCGCCGCAGACACAAAAAGACTACGAAGACGCTGTGGCGGACTCGATGATTGCGCCGCTTGAATGTTCCAAGCCCGTCATCGCGAAAATTCGTGGTTTTTGTTTTGGTGGTGGGTTGGGTTTGGCAGCGGCTTGTGACATCCGTATTTGCTCAGACAATTCAAGCTTCAGAATGCCTGCGGCGCGCTTGGGTCTGGGTTATGGGCACACGGGCATCAAGCGTTTCACCGACGTGATTGGTTTGGCCAATGCTACAGACATCTTTGTAACTGCCCGTCGCTTTGATGCTCTAGACGCATTAAGTATGGGTTTTGTATCGCGCGTGTGTTCTGTCGAAGAAATCGATGCAGTGGTTGACCAGTACACCCAAGCGATTTCTGACAATGCGCCATTGACCGTGGCAGCCAGTAAGTTCATCGTCCGTACGGTGTGTGCACACCCTTCTGAGCAGGATATTCCCCGTGCTGAGGAAATGGTTAAAAAGTGTTTCGCCAGCGAGGACTTTAAAGAAGGACGCGCCGCCTTTATGGAAAAGCGGCCCGCCCAATTTAAAGGTCGTTAAGCAGGGAGCGGCTGTCTATCGACAGCCGTCGCTTATGCGAGCTCTCTTTTTGGAAACTGCATCAACATAATCGCAACACCATTCGCGCTGGCGTGGATGGTGGGTGCAGCCTCATCAGGTGCGACAAAAATAAGCGAGCGCTCGGTGGCGGCTTGACCATTGATCTGACAGTGTCCGCGCATGACGAGCCAATACTGTCCTCGACCTTCTGCCGGTGAAGGGCCCGCAATCGCAGCCTCGCCCGTAGTTTGGAAAAGCGTACACACCAGACCGTCATCTTCTTGGGGCACGATGGTCTGCGTCAGCACACCTTCGATATTCTTTGGGCCGTCCGCATCCCCGAGTAACGCAGGGATAGATCCGAGGCCGTGACGATAGGACTTTGTCCGACCTTTGAGCGCCTCGCGATGCTCAGGCATCCAGCGAGCGCCAGGATCCCAGCCGTTACGCAGCGTTAAGTACTCGACGCCTGTGCTGTCGGCATGAATGGGGGCATAGGGCGTGAATGCCATGGCATAGTGCACCGTCAGACCCTCAATGGGTTTGATGCCAAATTTGCCTTCGCCGGCCATAAAGACTTGGAACTGATCAGCCTGGTGATAGTGACCAGGAATCATGCTGTTGGCGCCTTGCTCGACTAAAAAGGCGATTGGCTCAAGCGGTGGTGGAAAAGCCTCGGGCGTACGCGCTGGCAAGCCTTTAGCGCGACGCTCCACAGAGTTGATCCCCACATAAGACGAGATCCAGGTATCTGTGCCATTGGGTAAACGATAGTGATGGCGTTCATTGCGCGCCTGTTCTTTTGTGACAACAGTCGTCATGTCTGAAATATCTCCAACAATCAATTAAAAGTTTTGAGCCGCGAGGCGAAAGCTCTCGGGGACAGAAACAGGGCGCTGCGAAGCACGATTGACACAGACATGCACAAACTGACCTTGTGCGGCCGCCTCGTCTGATTCGTCATTAAACACCGCGACCTCATAGGCGATCGAGCTGCGTCCCAAGCGACCGATACGCACGCCGACTTGAATCACGCCGGGTGAAGAGATTTGACGAAAATAGCGACACTCTGAGGCGACGACAAGCGTTTGATATTCGCCCGCTAACGTTGAACGCATATCGACATGCAATAAAAATCCGTCGACCGCTGTGTCAAAAAATGAGTAATAGTGGGCATTGTTGATATGTCCATAGGAGTCGTTATCCGCCCAGCGCAAAGTAATCATTTCAAAAAACTTGAAATCGCTTTTTGACAGCGGGCCGGCGCGAGGTGTCTCTGCAGTCTGTTCGTTCATCACAATCATCTAAAGTAGTTTGATTAAGCAGGTCGGTACTTGGTTGAAATCATGCACAAGGCCACAAAGACGCACAACCCCAAGGTCCACGACAGCCACAGGACGTTTGATCCCCAGTCAGTCAAGGCGAGTCCAAATAAAAACGGCGCAGCGGCTTGCGCGAACTTAGAGGGCATCATGAGCCATCCTTGTCGTTGCCCATATCCCTTTGTACCAAAAATTGCGAGAGGTAAGGTGCCGCGGGCGATGATCAGGATCCCGTTCCCAATTCCGTGCAAAATGACAAAAGCCATTGCAAAAGGGGCGCCAAACACCAGCAACAGCGCACCACCAATCGGGTGTGTCAAGGCCGCGAGACGGGTGCTGACGAGCGGATGCCAGCGCCGCATAAAAAAGAAATCGATCAATCTGCCCAAGACTTGGGAAGGACCGACCAAAGAACCAATCGTGAAGGCCACGGCTAGAGGTACACCCATACCCTCAAGCATGCGAGGCATATGGATCATTAGCCCCATGCCAACGAAAGAGTTGGCGGCAAACACAAAAGCCAGCAGGAAGGCGGTGTATTTGTTTGGGATGGGTGCTGGGTCAGTGATCGGTGGCGGGGTCGTAGGGTCGGGCGTGCCCGGGGCAGCTGAAGCGTTGGCCTGCGAAGGGGCGGAGGCAGGCAAGCCGCCACCTTCTGGCGCCGCAGCGTTCAGCGCCCGCTCGGCGCTCGCACTCAGCGGGCTAGGCAACAGGGCGTTGAGCGGTAGACCGACCAGTAAATGGACACAGGCCCAAAACCAGCACACCCCGCTCCAGCCGAATTTGCTCTCGACGTACACGGACACCGTCCACGCGACAAAGCTCGCGAAGCCTGCAATCAGTGTCACCCCTGTAATTGGGTTGCGCGAGCTCTTGCCAAAGAGGCGGACAATCGCTGAAAAAGCGACCTCAAACAGGCCCGTGGCCATGCCTAACCCCAAGATGGCATAGCCAAACAGAACGCTCCACATGCCCTCGGAAAAGCCAAGACAGGTCAGTCCCAAGGCGAAAATCAAGTTCGACAGCATCAGAACGGGACGGCCACCAAAGCGGTCGACCATTTTTCCCGCGAGGGGTCCTGCCAAGGCTGACACGCCCAAGGCGATGGAAAACCCGGCAAACAAGATGGCAGGAGGCAGCCCAAGATCCCTGCTAGCGGGAATGGCGATGACGGCGGGAAGATAGTGCGCGCCGGCGCTGGCAATCACTTGAGCCGCGCCAGTGACGCTGACGGCGCGATAAATACGAGAGGACATGCGTGAGTCTTGTCTGTCTAGGGGTTATTTTTTCCTTATTATCCACTTTAAATGACTCAAAATATCGGGTTAAAGGCGAGGTTGTGCGATTCGGTGCCAAGCTTTAAGCTTGTGCAACACTTTTTCCTGTGAGCACACCCATGAGCCGTCAGCAAGCCATTGATTTAGCCACCGCCTATTTTGATCAGGGTCAATTCCAAACGACGCTTGAGCGCCGAGTCGCGATTCCGACTGAAAGTCAGGAGCCTGGAAAGATACCTGTACTGACCGCATACCTCACCGAAGAGCTCTCGCCGCTTCTAGTCAAGCTCGGTTTCGACTGCAAAATCGTCCCGAATCCGATCGAGGGTGGCGCACCTTTCTTGGTCGCGAGTCGCACCGAGCCTGAAGCAAACTTTACTGTCTTGACCTATGGCCATGGTGACGTGGTGCGCGGCTACGCTCCGCAATGGCACGAAGGACTCGCACCTTGGACGTTGAATATTCGCGGCGACCGTTGGTATGGTCGCGGCACGGCAGACAATAAAGGTCAACACACCATCAACCTCGCCGCACTCGAGCAAGTGATCACCGCACGTCAGGGGAAGCTGGGCTACAACGTGACCTTGCTCATCGAGATGGGCGAGGAAATGGGCTCACCAGGTTTGCGCGAGATGTGTACGCTGCACGGTGATTTACTCAAAGCTGATTTATTCCTGGCATCTGATGGTCCGCGCGTGTCGGCCTCGCGTCCAACCCTTTTCTTGGGCTCGCGCGGCGCGTTTAATTTTGAACTGCGCCTGAACGTGCGTGAAGGTGGTCATCACTCCGGCAACTGGGGCGGTTTGCTTAAAAATCCGGGTATCCGACTGGCGCATGCGATCGCCTCAATGGTCGATCCCAAGGGTCGCATTTTGGTGCCAAAATTGTTGCCGAGTTCGTTGCCTGACAATGTGCGTCGTGCCTTGGCCAACATTCAGGTGGGCGGTGGTCCGAACGATCCTGAAATCGATCCGGATTGGGCTGAACCCGGCTTGACACCGACTGAGCGCGTATTTGCGTGGAATACCTTTGAAACGCTCGCGTTTAAAACAGGCAATCCAGATGCGCCTGTTAACGCTATTCCAGGTTATGCCGTTGCGTTCTGTCAGTTGCGTTATGTTGTGGGCAGTGACAACCAAAACTTTTTAAAGCATATTCGCGACCACCTGGATGCGCATGGTTTTACGGATGTTGAGGCCCTGCCCAGTCGTGGCGAAGCCGCCGAAGCCACTCGTCTGGATCCTGATAATGCCTGGGTCAAAATGGCGGCTGCCTCCATTACGCAGACAACCGGCAAAGAAGTCGATGTCTTGCCGAATTTAGGCGGGACCTTGCCCAATGACGCTTTTTCAAAAATTCTGGCTTTACCCACTGTATGGGTGCCGCACTCTTATGCGGCATGTTCCCAGCACGCTCCAAATGAACATATGCTGGGCTCAGTCGCCCGCGAGTCTCTGCAGTTGATGGCAGGCTTGTTCTGGGATTTGGGTGACAAGGGCGCCAAGATCGCAGCGTGAGAAGTTGTGTCAAGCGTACCGCAGGTTTCAATCTATCTGGAGTTGTAAAAGATGAGCACACAGTTTGATTTGCTGATTAAAAATGCCACCGTGGTCGATGGCACAGGTGCGGACCGATTTACAGGCGATATTGGTATCAATGGTGATCGCATTGCCAAGATTGGCGATCTCTCAGCTTGCACGGGAAAGCAGGAAATCGACTTAAAGGGTCAGGTCGCGGCACCTGGTTTCATCGATGCGCATACGCACGACGATCGGATGATGCTCTCGAGTCCTGAGATGACACCAAAGGTCAGTCAAGGTGTGACCACGATTATTGGCGGCAATTGCGGAGTGTCGCTCGCGCCGATGCCACGTCCGATTCCTGACCCTGTGACGCCTCCGCTCAACTTGCTGGATGATGTGGGGCATTGGTTTAAATACCGAAGCTTCAAAGAATATTTAGATGCTTTGCGCGCCGAACCGTCAACGACCAATCGCGCCATGCTGGTGGGTCATACCACCTTGCGGGTTGCGACCATGGATGATTTGGAAAAGCCTGCAACGCCTGCTCAGATCGAGCAGATGCGTGAGCTTGTAGTGGAGGCCATGCAAGCCGGTGCGATTGGTGTATCAACAGGTTTGTTTTACGAGCCTGCTGTCGCAGCTCCCACCGAGGAAGTCATCGAGATTTGTCGCCCCTTGAAGGAATACAACGGTTTGTATTGCACACATATGCGCGATGAAGCGGATGGCGTGATGGACTCGCTAGAGGAGACGTTTCGCATTGGTCGCGAAGTGGACGTGCCGGTCGTGATTTCTCATCACAAGGTGATCGGTGCGAAAAATTACGGTCGTTCAGACGAGACGCTCGAGTTCATTCGCAAGAGTATGGCCAAGCAGCCAATTTGTCTGGATTGCTACCCTTACACAGCAGGTTCCACAGTATTGTCGATGAGTCGGGCGATTACTTCTGCACGCGTGATTGTGACTTGGTCGAAATCCTTGCCTGAATATGCAGGTCAGGATCTGGACAAGATCGCAGAGAAAATGGGTGTCACGCAAGAAGAGGCGGTTGAGCGCCTGTTGCCTGCCGGCGCCATCTATTTCCGGATGGATGAAGGCGATGTCCAGAAAATCATGCAGTTCGCTCCCACGATGATTGGTTCGGATGGTTTGCCGCACGACGCTTCGCCGCATCCACGCTTGTGGTCTACCTTCCCCCGTGTGCTCGGTCACTATCGGCGCGGTCTGGGTCTTTTTTCACTTGAAACAGCCGTGCACAAAATGACGGGTCTGACGGCTGTTAACTTTGGCCTGACAGATCGTGGTGTCTTGAAAGAAGGCGCTTTCGCAGATTTGACTTTGTTTAACGAAGAAACGGTCGATGAAGTCGCGACCTACGAAAATCCGATCGCGATGGCGCGCGGGATCAACACAGTGATCGTCAATGGCGCAGTGGTCTGGGATCAGGGCAAGGCAACAGGTGCAAGACCGGGTCGTGTGCTGTCCCGGCCCGCCGCGGCACACTAAGCTGATTCTTCACTTCTTATACCGACATCATTTAGGACACGACGCATGACCACGCTTTTGCCGACCCTTGATCCGTCTCAACTTGCTCGGGCAATCAGCCTGCTGGACGAGGAGTGGTTGCAGCACGACCCCGATCTCGGTCCGGTGATGCCCTTGGTGCTGGGTCGAGGTGTTGGCCAGGATTGGCACAAGGCCGGTACTTTTCGGCATCATCTGATCGGTGTGACACGGACGTTGACACTGTGGCAGCAACCCAAGCATGTGCGTCAGCTTGGGCTCTTGCACAGCGTATATGGAAACGCCCACGTCGATCTCATGAAGTTCGATCCAAAAAGCGAACGGGGTCGCCTGCAAGAGGCTGTCGGTGAGGATGCGGAGCGGCTGATCCATTTGTTTTGTGTCATGTCGCGCACTGAGTTTCTGGGGGAACTATTCAAAGGCAACTTGAAGGACGATGGCAGTTTGATCATCAAGCTGCAAGGTGCGCCTTTTGTCTTGCCTGCACGTGATGTGGCAGCTTTTATCGTCGTCAGCATGGCGGATATCTGCGAGCAATGGTACAGCTGGCAAGATGATATTTATATGGGCTATCCCGATTACAAAGCTCAGCCTGCTCAACAGCATTGGGCCGCAGCGCTTTGGCCAGGTCCCATGCGTCCCACGACCTATCGGTGGGGTCAGATTTCGCGCTTAGGCAATTTTTTGCAACATCCGGCATTAAAAAATGAGTTGCCACAGCCTCCCGTGTTTGATCATGGCCGTCAGGTCATGGCGCCTGGTGACGAAGCTGCTGCCGCGGCGCTGTATTGGTCGGTCATGCAACAAAGTCAGCCACTGATGTCTCCGACGGCGACGGCGGCGGTGCTTGAGCAAGCCATCAAGCTCAACCCTTGGGTGGCCGAGCCCTATATGGTGTTGTCGCAGCTCCATATGACGGAGCGCAACTTTGATCTGGGTCGTCAGTATGCAGAGGCCGGTGTGCAAATAGCGGCCAGTTGGGGTAACTCTTGGGACAAGCGAATTGGTTGGGATGCTTGGATGTCTTGGGGGCGAGTGTTGCTACAGTCCGCTCAAAAACGTCAGTGGCCCGAAACGCTGAACAAACTCAACAACGTTGCCTTGACGCCAGAGCTTTAATTAAAGCTCAATGATTTGCGCAGAGCCGTTCAAGATGGGTTTGCATAAAATTTTGTAGCCATCACTATCAAAGCCGGGTGCTGTCAAATGCAGAGTACGCGCTTGCTCTACAGTTGCAACACTCCCCAGATAAAACCAGTTTTTGACGACATGAATCTGTGTCTCGTCATCCAAGGTTTCGATCAAGCCGATCGCGCCTGAATAGGGCCAGCAAATGACTCGACTGTGGGAGAGGCTGTCAAGAAGTCGCCCGCGATGTGCTGCGTGCGTTTCCTTGCCATGACAGGCCCCCGCGCAGCGATTGAGCATCGCCCGAAAACAGGGTCGATCACCCGAAAGTTTTTCAAGGCCAAGCACGCTCAAGCATAGCCGTTGTTCATCAGCAATATTTTTGAGTGCTTCAAGTGCGGCATGCCGACTCGCATATAAACCATACAAATCAGGGGTGTTAGAAAAGTCGATTTGATTCGAATAGACCACTTCGGGTTTGTCACCGTCAATACGCAGCGAGCACATCTGTCGGCTACGGCGTAATTTTTGATTAAAGAGCGGTTGCTGCTCTTTAATCAATCTGGCTTCCAGTAACAACGCACCGATTTCGCCCGTTGTACGGATACAGGTGATTTTTTCGGTTTGCTTGAGCATGCGTGCTTCATCAGCAGTCCGCAGATGAGACATCACGCGCGAGCGGATGTTGACGCTTTTTCCGATATATAACGGCAAGTCACCAGACTCACCGTGAAAAATATAAACACCTGGTGTGCTGGGTAGATCCGAGATGCTTTCGCGTAAGTGTGTGGGATATTCGTAGCCAAGCGTGGCATCAAAGTCCGTGCGCCGCACGACACGTTTCATGACTCGTTGTTCACCTAATCGGACACGTAGCTGAGAGCTAAGGCCTCGGCTACGCGAATCCCATCGACGCCTGCGGACAAAATACCGCCTGCATAGCCAGCCCCTTCACCTGCGGGATATAGGCCTTTGACATTGAGACTTTGGAAGTCCGCTCCACGTGTCATCCTTAAGGGGGAGGACGTTCTGGTCTCCACGCCAGTCAAGATGGCATCGTGCATGGAAAAGCCTTTAATTTGTTTTTCAAAGGCAGGAATCGCCTCGCGGATGGCTTCGATGGCATAGTCAGGCAGGCTGGTCGCCAAGTCTGTCAAGTGAACGCCAGGCTTGTAAGAGGGGATCACGCTCCCGAGTTCAGTCGAGGCGCGACCCATCAAAAAGTCACCCACTAGTTGGCCGGGCGCCTCGTAGTTGCTGCCGCCCAAGACATAGGCGTGCGATTCGATTTGTCGTTGAAAGTCGAGGCCTGCAAGCGGCCCGCCTGGATAATCTTCGGGTGTGATGCCGACCACAATGCCCGCGTTGGCGTTGCGCTCGTTGCGTGAGTACTGGCTCATGCCGTTTGTGACGACACGATTGGGCTCAGAGGTTGCGGCCACGACAGTACCTCCTGGGCACATGCAGAAACTGTAGACGGCTCGACCATTGCTGGCATGATGCACGAGCTTGTAGTCCGCAGCGCCGATAAGCGTGTTGCCTGCGTAGGGTCCGAGGCGCGCGCGATCAATCAAAGATTGTGGATGCTCGATCCGAAAACCGACTGAAAACGGTTTGGCTTCCATATAGACGCCAGCATCATGCAAGACCTTAAAGGTGTCACGGGCGCTATGTCCGAGTGCGACGATGACATGATCAGCCGCCAGT
This sequence comes from Burkholderiaceae bacterium, assembly GCA_030158305.1. Lineage (GTDB taxonomy): Bacteria > Pseudomonadota > Gammaproteobacteria > Burkholderiales > Burkholderiaceae_B > Zwartia. The sequence goes on along the minus strand of JAOATE010000073.1, from coordinate 58,339 downwards.
ACTTCGCCGCTTTCGAGTTGAACAGCGCGAATTTGCTGCTGTTCGATCTCGAAACCGACGACTTTTTGCGAAAAACGAATCTCTCCGCCCAACGCGATGATTTCTTCTCGCATTTTTTCAACCACACCGACCAGACGAAAGGTACCGATATGCGGTTTGGCGACGTACAGGATTTCTTCGGGCGCACCTGCTTTGACAAACTCTCGGATGACTTTGCGACCGTAAAACTTTGGGTCTTTAATCTGGCTCCAGAGCTTGCCGTCAGAGAACGTCCCGGCTCCGCCTTCGCCAAACTGCACGTTTGATTCGGGATTGAGTATATTTTTACGCCAGAGTTTCCAAGTGTCCTGCGTGCGTTCGCGTACCGCTTTGCCGCGCTCCAGCACAATCGGTTTTAAGCCCATCTGCGCCAACAACAGCGCCGCAAAAATGCCACAGGGACCAAAGCCAATCACCACAGGGCGAGGACGCGCCTGCTTGGTCACATACGCCGCGGGTAAGACGAATTTATAGTCAGTGTCAGGCGTTGGACGAATATGCGGGTCACCACTAAATTTTTTTAATAGCGACTCAGGTTCAGTGACTTTGACATCGACGGTATAGATAAAAGTGAGTGCACTTTTCTTGCGCGCATCGTAACTGCGTTTAAAGATTTCAAAGGACAGCAGTTGCTCAGGCGCGATGGCAAGCCGCTCGAGAATAGCGGTGTGTAACGCATCCTCAGAGTGTTCGAGCGGTAGACGTAATTCGGTAATGTGGATCATAGGGTGAACGATACACAAATTTTGGCTTGGCCGGCACGAACACCCCTGTTTAAACGTCAGAGTTGAACCGATACGGACCCAATTCCGTCAAATTGGGCGACCACCAGATCACCCGCCTGTGCCGCAGGCACGCCTGACCAACTGCCTGTCGTCACGATCGCACCCGCGGGTAAGGTTTGGCCGCCCGCTGTGGCGTGACGGACCCAGGAGGGGATCACCCAGCGGGGATCTTGCATCGAGTGGGTGCCAACGAACTCCAGCGGCATTTGTTCGCCAATTTTGACCGTGCAGCGCTGTTTGGACCAATCGCGGCGCGCTTCCTGCTCACCATAGGGTTGCCATTGCCCCACGACCAGCACGCCATGGGATTGCATGTCCGCGAGCTTTAACAGTGCAGCAGTATCGTTACCTTGTTGCCAGCGCGAGTCGACCACCTCGATGGTGACGGTAAAGGCTTCAATCAGCGCATGACCTTGTTCTTGGGTCATGTTGACTGCCTCCGCAGGTGTGACAGCGTGTTTGGTTTTAAACCCAATCTCGATTTCGATCAGCCGCAGATTAAAAGGGTGTGCACCGGCTTGGGCGGGACTTTTCCAAATTCCCGAATCCAACAAAGGGGTATTTAAAATCTCACCCGTGCGCGAGGGGCCACCTGATTTCCAGTGGCGGGAAAGGGGCGTCTGTTGGGGGGCGAGTGCCGCGAGGACGATGTCCTGAACGGCGAGGGCCTCAGCGCTGTTCTGGAGCTTTCCGTCAAACGGGGTTGAGTCGGCGGGTATCTGGTTGCGGCGAGCCGTCAACAAGGTCTGGGCAATGGCGTCAATCTGTGGGTTTGTCATGAAATTTCACTAATGAGTGGGTAATCAAGGATAATCCAGATCTTCCCGTCATGGCGCACGAGCGTCTGACTGCACTTTAAGACGACTTATGGCCCTGCGCGCGACTATCTATAAAGCTGAACTCAATGTGGCGGACTCAGACCGTCACTATTATGAGAGTCACACTCTGACGCTGGCGCGTCATCCTTCTGAAACAGACGAAAGGATGATGGTACGCCTCTTGGCGTTCGCCCTGAATGCTCACGAGGACCTGGTGTTTACCAAAGGCATCAGCGATGCCGATGAGCCCGACCTCTGGCGCAAAGACCTGACGGGTGCCATCGATCTCTGGATCGAGGTGGGACAGCCAGACGAACGCCGGATTCTAAAAGCTTGTGGGCGTGCAACCGAAGTGGTGATTTATTGCTATGGCGGGCACACCAGCAAGATCTGGTGGGACACCATTCAAAACAAATTGGCACGTACACGCAACCTCAAGGTTGTGTGTTTACCTTCAGAACAAACCAAAGAGCTCGCGGCCTGGGCTGAGCGCACGATGACCGTGCACGTCAATATTCAGGATGGCGAGCTCTTTGTTTCCTCAGATAAAGGCCAGATCACGCTAGAGCAGCAGATCTGGCGCTAAGCCAGTGGACGCGCAAACTTAAACGCCCATCTGGGTCGCCAGATCGCGAATATCCTTGGCGACGATATCCCAGTCATGGGCCGCGACCAGATTGGTTTTCTGGTCTGGACCATGTTCCGTCGGACGAGGCCAGAACGCTGTTTTGAGACCAACATTGCGCGCCGCCAACAAGTCATCGTTATGGGCCGCGCACATCATGACTTCGCCGGGCTCAAGTTGCAAGGCTGCGCACACACCCAGATAGGATTGGGGTTGTGGCTTGTAGGCGCGAAACACCTCGGTGGAGAGATTGAGATCCCAGGGCAGTCCGGTGTACTTGGCGATATCGGTCAGCAAAGAGATATTGCCGTTCGATAACGGCGCAATGATGTATTTGCTTTTGAGACGCGTGAGTCCGCCCACCGAATCCGGCCAACCATCGAGTCGGTGCCAGACCTTATTGACATGTACGCGTTGTGCTTCGGTCATCGCATCGAGACCAAACTCTTTGATCAGGATCTCGAGGGATTCACGATGCAGCACATCGAGAATCGTCCAGGGACGTTTGCCGCTGCGCACAGCTTCCATTGAGGGCTGATACATTCCGCGCCATTTGACGGCAAAGGCAGTCCAGTCGGCTTCAAAGCCGTTTTCTTGCCCCCAGCGGGTCAGGTCGCGCGTGATGCTGCCGCGCCAGTCAACCACGGAGCCGAACGTATCGAACACCATGGCTTTGACGGTAGTAGTGAGTGATGACATGACGATTGCTCCGTGATTACATCACTGCGGATAAGCCGCCATCCAGGTTGACACTGCTGCCGGTGACATAGCTGCCACCTTCGGACGCCAGGAATGTGACGACATTCGCGACTTCTTCAGCGCGACCCACGCGACCCAGTGGAATATTTTTGCCCATGGTCTCGTACATTTGCTCAACAGGAATGCCTGCTTTTTCAGCCTTGCGCTCGTGTTGTCCGGCTTTGATCAAGCCGATACACACGCTGTTGACCAAGATATTGTTGGGCGCGAACTCTTTCGACAAGGCCTTGGTCATGGCGAGACCGGCTGCGCGCGTGACCGTGGTGGGCATGGATTTTTCTTTGGGCTGTTTGGCGCCAATGTTGGTCACGTTGATGATGCGACCCCAGTTGTTCTTTTTCATTTCTGGGATAGCCAGGCGCGTGAGACGAATGGCGGCAAACAATTTCAAGTCAAAGTCGGCTTGCCACTTGTCGTCTGTCACGGATTCAAATTCACCTGTCGCAGAGGTGCCTGCGTTGTTAATCAAAATATCCAGGCGACCATGCGTCTTGAGAATTTCCTGGACCAGGCGCGTGCATTCTGCATCTTGTGAAACGTCTGCGGCAATGGCGGTCACTTTCCCACCGGCCGCGCGAATCTCCGCTGCGACTTCATCTAGCAAGGCTTGACCACGGGCCGCGATGACGACAGTCGCGCCTTCTTGGGCGAATTTCATCGCAACTGCTTTACCGATGCCCTGTGAGCCGCCTGTGACCAATGCGACGCGATTATTAAGTTGTAAGTCCATCTGATGTCTCCGTCCTGAATGACCCGAAATCTTAGCGATCGAGTTGTTGTGAAATAAATAATGCGGCTAATTTAATTTTTATCGTCGGTTTCTGCAGCGATCTGACGCAAGGCCTGCTCAAAGGCTTCGGGAGGTTGCGCACCCTGCAGCAGATAGTGATCGTTGATGATAATCGAGGGCACAGAGTGAATGCCCATGCTGGTGTATTTTTCTTGTTGCGCGCGGACCTCAGCTTTAAATTCCTCGGTGTCCAAAATATTTTTGGCACGCGCCGTATCCAGCCCCGCGCGTTCAACTGCAGCAACCAGATTGCTCTTGTCATCTAAATTAACGGCAAGCGTAAAGTAGGTGATCAACAATTCGCGCTTGAGACGATGTTGTGCAGCGGGGTCGTACTCGAGCCCGGCCCAGTAAATCAGTCGGTGCGCATCAAAGGTGTTGTAGACGTGCTTGCGACCCTCGGGGTGAAAGGGAAAGCCCACCTCGGCGGCACGCGCTTTGATGCTGTCTTGCGTCACACGAACCTGTGCCACCGTTTTGCCGTATTTTTGCGTCAGGTGTTCAAATACTTCCTGGCCGCCTGGGGGCATCTGGGGATTGAGCTCAAACGGTTGAAAATGAATTTCTACCGGAATGCTGTCACCGATATTTTTAAGCGCGATTTCAAGTCCGCCGAGTCCGACCGCGCACCAAGGGCATGCGATATCCGAAACGTAGTCGATTTTAATTACCATGTTTTTTCCGAATCAGGGGTTGCCGAGACGTGGTGGATGCTGAGGTCAGCGCCCGCATATTCGTCTTCGGGATCCATTCTCAAACCAAGGATGAGTTTGAGGGCACCATACACGATTGTTCCGCCTAGTAATGCGATGATGACTGCCACCGCAGTGCCGATGAGCTGCGCAGTCAGACTGACACCGCCCAAACCGCCCAGGACTTTCTGACCGAAAATGCCTGCAGCAATGCCACCCCAAACGCCGCACAGACCATGCAAAGGCCAGACACCCAAGACGTCGTCGATTTTCCAGCGATTTTGTTCAAGGGTAAAGATAAAAACAAACAGTGCGCCGGCCGACAAACCCACAAATAGCGCACCCAAGGGGTGCATTAAGTCTGAGCCTGCACAGATGGCCACTAGACCGGCAAGGGGGCCGTTGTAACTAAAGCCTGCGTCATTTTTGCCAAAGAACCAGCCGCCAAGCGTGCCGCCTACCATGGCCATCAAGGAGTTGATCGCAACCAGTCCGCTGATTTTGTCGATGGTTTGTGCGCTCATGACATTGAAGCCAAACCAGCCCACAGTCAAAATCCAGGCACCCAAGGCCAGAAAGGGAACGTTTGACGGAGGGTGAGCCGCGACCTTGCCGTCTTTGCGGTATCGACCGCTGCGGGCACCGAGCAATAAGATCGCAGGTAGTGCAATCCAGCCACCCACGGCATGCACCACGACCGAGCCCGCAAAGTCATGAAAATCTTCACCGGTGAAGGATTTGATCCAAACTTGAAAGCCGGAAAAGTGGGTGGGATTCCATGCCATGCCTTCAAACAGCGGATAGATGAACCCGACCAACAAAAAGGTGGCGAGAAGTTGAGGATTAAATTTAGCGCGTTCGGCAATGCCGCCAGAAATGATGGCAGGTATGGCTGCAGCGAAGGTCAGTAGAAAAAAGAACTTCACCAGTTCGAAACCATTTTTGGTGGCCAGCTGTTCAGCATCCATCCAAAAATTGAGTCCATAAGCTAGGCTGTAGCCGATGAAAAAATACGCGATGGTTGATACTGAAAAATCAACCAGGATTTTGACTAGCGCATTGACTTGATTTTTTTCTCGCACAGTGCCGAGCTCGAGAAAGGCGAAGCCTGCATGCATCGCCAGAATCATGATGGCACCCAGCATGATAAATAAGGTGTCTACACCTGCTTTAATATTTTCCAAGATCATTCCAACCGAAGAGTGGATCGTTACAATTGAGGCTGAATCTTAGCTCGAATGTTTAGGCATATTGTTATAGGCCACGACGGATCACGAGCCTAAAACAATAAATCACTATTTTGGTGCAAAAAATAACGAAGAGGAGCAAAAACTGTGTCAGCAACATATCAAATCGCAACGATTGAAGGTGACGGCATTGGGCCTGAGGTCTGCAGCGCCACGGTGACGGTACTCACAGAAGCCTTGGGTTCCGGGGTCATGAACTTTAATCAGTTCCCGGGTGGGGCCTCGCATTACGTCAAGTCTGGCTCCGTGCTTCCCGAGGAAACGTTTGTAGCCTGTCAGACCTCGCATGCCATGCTTCATGGCGCGGCAGGATTACCTGACGTGACTTATCCCGATGGGACTGAGGTGGGCAATGATCTCCATTTGCAGCTGCGCTTCAAGCTGGATTTGTATGCGAACGTGCGTCCGATCCGGTTGTACCAGGGAGATTTTTCGCCACTCAAGAATCGTCAAGCGGGTGATATCGATTATGTGATTGTTCGCGAGAACACGGAAGGCCTGTATGCCAGCCGGGGTGCGGGTGTGTTGCTGCGCGGTGAGGTGGCGACCGACACCTTGGTGCTGACACGCAAGGGCGTCGAGCGCATCGCCAGGTTTGCTTTTGAGTTGTCGCGCAAGCGTAATGGAGCCCCTTCTGATCACAAGCGACGCATGACGGTTTGTGACAAAGCTAATATTTTGCGCAGTTATGCTTTCTTTAGATCCATTTGCGACGAAGTGGCGCAGAGCTTCCCGGATGTGGCGATTGATTACTCCTACGTAGACGCCATCACGGTGCACTTGGTTAAGCGCCCAGAGTTTTATGACGTGATCGTGGCTGAAAATATGTTTGGCGACATCATTTCAGACTTGGGGGCGGCGACCGTAGGCGGCATGGGCATCGCGCCATCGGGTGAGTTGGGGGATCATCACGGTTTGTTTCAAGGCGCCCATGGCTCGGCGCCAGACATTGCGGGCCAAAATATCGCCAGTCCTTTAGCGACTGTCCTGTCAGGGTCTTTCATGTTGCGTTGGCTGGCAGACCGTCATCAGGACGAGAGACTGACAGAGGCCGCCGGTCGTATTGAGCGCGCGGTCGAGCTCACACTCTCTCAGGGCACTGCGATTCCGCGCGATTTGGGTGGTCAGGCTTCTTGTACAGAGGTGACCGAGGCGATTTGCCGCAACCTAAGATAAATAATATTTAGTTTTAAACGCACTCTAGGTCAGCTTTCTTAGGAAATCTGACCTATTTTTTTAGATTACTGGGGTTGACCCGTATAGAATCGTAGGATTGGTTGAATGTTCGGGAATCCCACATGATCGGCGCAGTACATCACGCTTTACCAAACTACCAGACAAAAACTTTGCGACGCCTTTTTGTGCGGCATATTGCCATAACTCTCTTAGGAGCCTCTGCAATTTGGTTGGGGTGCTCAGGACTGCTGCATGCTCAGCCTGCGGGTCCGAAAGGACCTTTGGCGGTATCCGTGATTCAGGCTAAACCTACTAACATCCCCAATGTGCTCGAAGTCACCGCTCAAGCCGAGGGCGCCAAAGAAACCGAAGTGCGTTCACGCGTGAATGGTATTTTGCTCAAAAGGCTGTACGACGAAGGTAGTCCTGTTCAGGTGGGTCAGCCTTTGTTTCAGATCGATCCCGAGCCTTTCAAAATTACCCTCGAAGAAGCCCAGGCTCGCGCCAAGCAAACAGCGCGTGAGGCTGCGCGCTTGAAGTTGCTCTTTAGCAAACAGGCCGTGAGTCGTAAAGAGTTCGATGATGCGACTTCCTTGAACGAAATCGCACAGGCTACGCTGAAAACGGCTCAGCTCAATCTTAAGTGGACGACGGTGACCGCGCCCGTGGGGGGCATCTCAGGGCGTTCGCTGCGTTCCGAAGGCAACTTGATTTCAAACACGGGTGATGCAGGTCTTTTAACCTCCATCTATCAGATCAATCCGATCTGGGTACGTTTTGGTTTGTCGAGCAGTGATACCGCTCAGTTGCCAAGCGGTCGTCTCGACCCAAAGCAAAACACAAGTGTCGAGTTATTGCTTCCAAATGGACAGGTCTATTCTGAAAAAGGTCAGCTCAATTTTCAGTCAACCTTTATTGATCCAAAACTCGGCACCCAGCAAATGCGCGCGGAGTTTCCCAATCCCAATAGCGCAATTTTGCCAGGTCAGTTTCTGCGCATTCGCGTGACAACAGGGATGCAGGAAAATGTATTCCTGGTGCCGCAGGCAGCTGTGATTCAGAGCGAGCGCGGCTTTATGGTCTGGACCGTCGGCCCCGAGGGTCAGGTTATCCCGACACCCATCAAAGTTGGCAAGTGGTCAGGGAAAAACTGGATTGTTTTGTCAGGCTTAAAGGCGGGCGATCAAGTGGTCACGGACCAGCTCATCAAGATTCGACCTGGTGCGCAAGTCAAGCCCACTGTGGTGCCGCTGGATCAGGCCTCGCCTGGCGCAGCGCCTCGATCTGCTAGCGCTGAAGCGCAAAAGAACGCCGCCGCTCAGAAGGACGCTCGATGAGTCTGTCTAGCTTTTTTATCGGTCGGCCGATTTTTTCGGCGGTGATTTCCATCACCATTGTGATCGCAGGGCTGATGGCCGCGCGCGGTTTACCGATTGCGCAATATCCCCAAATCGCCCCACCGACAGTCATTATCACGGCCACGTATCCTGGCGCCTCGACGGAGACGTTGACGCGCACTGTGGCAGGCCCGATCGAAGAGCAGTTGTCAGGTGTAGAAAACCTGCTGTATTTCAACTCGAGTGCGCAATCCAATGGTTCGCTAGTGATTACTGCGACTTTCGAGGTGGGCACCAATATTGATACTGCCACGGTCAACGTGAATAACCGTGTCAAGATCGCCGAGCCGCGATTGCCGGATATTGTGCGTCAATTTGGCGTCACAGCTCAAAAGCGTTCAAACGATATTTTGTTGGTGACGGCGATTACCTCGCCGACCGAGGAATTTTCAAATCTGTTTTTGTCCAACTATGCACTCGTCAATATTGTGGATGAGCTCAAGCGCCTGCCGGGTGTGGGTGACGCACAGATTTTGGGAGCCAAGGATTACTCCATGCGCATCTGGCTCAAGCCAGACCGTATGGCGCAGCTAGGCATTACTGCGCCTGATGTCGCTGCGGCGATTGCGGCGCAAAACAAGCAAAACGTCGCAGGAAAGATTGGACAGGAACCGGCTCCACAGGGGCAGCAACTGGTCTATACCGTGACCGCAAAAGGGCGCCTGGTCACGCCAGAGCAGTTTGGCGATATTGTCATTCGCTCAGAGGGTGCGAGCGGCACGCTCAGACTGAAAGATATCGCCCGGATTGAGCTGGGCGCGGCAGACTACGATGCCAATACCAAACTAGTCGGTAAACCCGTCGCACTGGTCGCGACCTATTTGCAATCTGGTGCCAACGCGTTGGCCGTTGCAGAGAGTGTCCGCGCCAAGATGCAGGAGCTGGAGAAAAAATTTCCTAAAGGGATCGATTATGTCATTCCCTTTGATACGACAAAATTCGTCACCGCCTCGATTAATGAAGTGATTAAAACCTTGTTCGAAGCCATGGTTTTAGTCGCCCTCGTGGTCTATTTATTTTTGCAAAATTGGCGAGCGACTTTAATTCCTCTGATCGCGGTCCCCGTCTCACTGATCGGGACGTTTGCGGGTTTGTGGATGTTTGGCTTTTCCATCAACACTCTGACACTGTTTGCGATGGTGTTGTCGATTGGCATTGTGGTCGATGATGCGATCGTTGTATTGGAAAACGTCGAACGTCTCATGGCGGAGAAAAATCTTTCTCCAAAAGACGCGGCCTATGAAGCGATGCGAGAGGTGTCCGGCGCGGTAGTGGCCATTGTGCTGGTGCTTTCCGCCGTGTTTATTCCGGTGGCTTTTTTAGGCGGGATCGCCGGAACGCTCTACCAACAGTTCGCAGTCACCGTGGCGCTCGCCGTTGTCTTGTCAGGGATCGTTGCCTTGACCTTGACGCCTGCCTTGTGCGCGCTGTTACTCAAGCCGGGTATGCATGCGCCAAAAGGTTTTGGATGGTTTAACCGCAGCTTTGCCGCACTGACCGATCAATACACCAAGTTGGTCAGCAAAACCCTGCACCACCGCGTCTTGGGCGCCTCGGTGTTCGGCGCGATTGTGGTGGGCTGTTTTGTGATGTTTCGCTTGGTGCCGGGTGGTTTTGTTCCAGCAGAGGATCAGGGTTATCTGATTAGTGCATTGGTGCTGCCGGATGGTGCAAGCTTGCAGCGCACCGAAGCAACGGGTGATACCTTTCAAAAGCGCGTGGTCCAGGATCCTGGTGTCGCGCGCGTGTTTGTGATCGCGGGTCGAGACATTATCGGTGGCGGAAATAAAGCCAACGCCGGTACGATTTTTATTCCTCTCAAGGATTGGGACGAGCGGACTTCGTCCTCTGAGCAGCTCGCCAAGAAATTTACCGGTATGGGAATGAGCTTGCCCGATGGCATGGCGCTGGTGTTTAACCCGCCGCCGATTCGTGGCTTGGGTTCTGCCGGGGGTTTTGAGTTTTATGTGCAGTCCAAGGGCGAGCCCTCGGTGACGGAGTTGGCGAAAGTCGTCGGCAATTTCACAGAGGAGCTTAAAAAACAACCCAAGCTCACTGGCATCAATACTTTTTTTAGACCGACCGCCCCACAACTGTATGTTGAGGTTGATGAGGCGAAAGCCTTGTCCCTTGGAATCCCCGTGGCAGATGTTTACCTCAGTCTGCAAGCCACGATGGGCGCACTCTACGTCAATGATTTCAACTTGAACGGTCGGACGTATCGCGTGCAGATGCAGGCGGACTCCCAATATCGTACTGAGCCCACTGATCTCGGTCAGATCTACGTGCGTGCCAACAATGGCAGCATGGTGCCGGTGTCCGCCTTGATTTCGGTCAACCAAGTAGTCGGCCCCGAGCAACTTGAGCGATTCAATGGTTTCCTGTCCGCCAAGGTGTTGGGGAGTGCGGTGCAAGGTGTGAGCTCTGGTGATGCCATCAATATTGTTGAGCAAACCGCACGGGCGTCTTTGCCGACTGGCTATGAATTGGCGTGGGCCGGGCAGGCATATCAGCAGATCCGCACAGGTGATGCGTCTGGTTTAGCCTTTATGTTTGGCATCGTGATGGTGTTTCTGATTCTGGCCGCGCAGTATGAGCGTTGGTCCTTGCCAATCGCCGTGCTGTTGGCTGTGCCATTTGCGCTGTTTGGTGCCTTGCTGGCAGTCTTGTTGCGCGGCATGCCTAATGACATTTATTTTCAGATTGGTTTGCTGGTGTTGATAGGCTTGTCGGCTAAAAACGCGATCCTAGTGGTGGAGTTCGCTTCACAAAAACGGGCGCAAGGCATGAGTGCCATGGATGCAGCCTTAACGGCGGCTAAACAACGTTTTCGACCGATTGTGATGACCTCTCTGGCATTTATCTTAGGCGTATTTCCTTTGGTCATTTCCACGGGGGCAGGTGCGGCGGCACGTCAATCCATGGGCACTGGCGTATTTGGCGGCATGTTGGCGTCGACGTTCATTGCCACTATTTTTGTGCCAATGTTTTTTACTTGGTTATCTCGAAAAAAATCATGACGCAACCTCATTTTTCTGGTGTGCGTATATGGATTCGCACCATCTTGGCACTGTCAATCAGTGGCGTCTTGAGCGGCTGCCTACTCGGTCCTGATTACGCGCGGCCCCAAGTGGATTTGCCGGAGCGTTTCAATGCGCAAACCTCAGAAACGCCGACACCCCGAACAATCATGTCTCCAACGGCTGCTGCGGTGGCTCTGGCGGACTGGTGGACATTGTTTAATGATCCCGTTCTCAATGACCTTGTTGCGAATGCTCAAAAGAATAATGCGGATGTGCAGATCGCAGTCGCCCGCTTAGGTCAGGCTCAAGCACTCGCCCGACAGGCAGGTGCGGCGCTTTATCCGACTCTGAACTTAACAGCGTCGGGCGTGCGCGCCTCAACCGGTACGGCGGTTTCCGCTTCCGGCGTAGGCTTGCAGACCAACACCTCACAAGTCGGGTTGGTGACTTCCTACGAAATTGATGTGTGGGGACGTGTGCGACGCAATATAGAGTCAGCGACTGCAGTGGCGACCGCCAGTCAGTATGAGCAGGACAGCGTACGCCTCACAATCTCTGCCTTGGTCACCAATACGTATCTGCGTTTGCGCGCCTTGGATGCGCAGACCTCTGTGGTCAGCAACTCAGTCAAGACCCGCGAAAATTCTCTGCGTGTCGCGCAGGCCAAGCTCGATGGGGGATTGGTGTCGCCTATTGATGTGAGCCAAGCCCGTGCGGCCAAGGCTGCATCCGAGGCGACGCTCTCAGAGCTCACACGCCAACGCGCGATCGTGCAGAATCAACTCGGTATTTTGACAGGACAACTCCAGCTGAGTCTCGCACCCGTAGATTTGCGGGGTTTACCGATTCCACCCATTCCGCCTGCGGGTATCCCCTCGACGTTGTTGGAGAGTCGCCCAGACGTCAATCGGGTAGAGCAAGAGTTGACGGCAGCGAATGCGCGGATTGGCGTCGCGACGGCTAACTTTTTCCCAACACTCTCGCTGACGGGTGTTTTTGGCGCGCAAAGTGTGGATTTCAGTGCGTTTCTTTCGGGGCAAAGTGCCGTATGGTCTGCAGGTTTAGGCTTGCTCCAGCCGATATTTTCCGGTGGATCACTGACGGCGCGTCTGGATTTTGCCAAGGCTCAACAGCAGGAAGTTCTTGGTAATTACGTTAAAGTTGTCAGAAATGCGTTTGGCGAAGTGGGGGATGCACTAGTGTCAGTGCATCAAACGCTTCAAACCGAACTCTTTTTGACGGAACAAGTCGCTGCAGCGACCAAGGCACAAGAGCTCGCGACCGTGCGTTATGAGGCGGGTTATGTCGATTATTTGAATGTGCTGGAGGCGCAGCGTGTGCAAAACGAGGCGAATTTGGCTTTTGTATTAAATCGTTCCCTGCGCTTACAGGCGGGTGTGGACTTATTTAAGGCTTTGGGTGGTGGCTGGAACAAGCCGGCGCCATAGCCTGGATCAAAATGAGAGGATGACATGATGAATGAAGTGATTGAAAAACAATACAACCCCCGCACCACGGTGACGCCTGAGCAGCTGGCGCATTTCAGCGAGCTTGGCGCGCGTCTCAGCGAGGAGGCGCGTCAAAAATACGCGGGACGTTACGATTTGCGCTTCGGTGAAGGTCCGTTAGAAAACGCTGATTTCTTTTATTGCGGTAAACCCAATCGTCCCTTAATGGTATTTTTTCATGGCGGCTATTGGCGTGCCCGCGACAAAAAGGACTACAGTTTTGTCGTGAATGGCGTCTTGCCACTGGATTGTTCTGTCGTGGTGATGAATTACGATTTGTGTCCCGCGGTGACTGTTCAACAGATTGTGGCGCAAACCAAGCGCGGACTCGAGTGGATCGCTCAGCAAGTGGCGGCTTGGCAAGTCGATCCCAGTCAGATCTATGTCTCAGGCCACTCTGCTGGCGCGCACATCATTGCGGCGACGCTCGCACACACTGGCGCAGCCTTTCAGCTCAAGGATCACAATATTAAAAAGGCTTATTTGATTAGTGGTGTCTTTGATGTGGAGCCTGTCCTACACATTACGGTCAATGAAGAAATAAAACTCAAGCCGAGTGATGTGCAAGAGTTGAGTCCGATTCGTCATCCTTTTTCCGCAAACGTCGCTTACGAGGTGATCGTGGGCGGCGCGGAGCCCAAGGATTGGATTGGTGAATCAGAGCGCATGGCCGCTCACTTGCGTGCTCAAGGCTGTCAAGTGGGTTTGCATGTGTTGCCTGGCTTAAACCATTACACCGTCCTGCACGAAATGGATCGGCCCGAAGGCTATGTATCCAAGTTGTTCGCACGCGATATCGGATAACACATGGAAAATCTCGATCAGCCAAGCGTTGAGTCAGACGCAACCATGACTGTCTTGCGCAGACAGTTAGGCGAGATTCTGGTGAGTGAGCGCTTAAGCCAGAAAAAAGACGCAGTCGATGTCGCACGTCGCTTGATGCTTTCCAAGCAACAGTTGCTTGCGATCGAGGCGGGTGAGGCCGCAAGCTTTCATCACGAGCGTCGTTATATTCAGGGTATTAAAAGCTATGTATTTTATTTAGGTCTGCAGAGCCGGATGGATGTTGAAAGCTTCCTCAAGCAGATCGAGGATTGCTCCGCAGAAGCTTTGCGTGCCTCGCCTGCAGCCGGTGTCGCCCAACTGCATCGTGCGGCTGCAACGCCTGCAAATACAAAGCCCTACTCGTCACGCACTCCCCGTTATGTCTACCTTGGATTGGCCTTGCTCGTTCTGGGTGCCGTTGTGCTCGCCATTTCAGAAGGATGGCCGTTCAAGGGTAGCAGTGACGAGATCGTCAGCAGTGACTCCCCACAAAGCGCGGCCTTGACGACGGAGGCGAGTAACAACACGCCGGCAGTTTCCACGCCTGCTCCTTCGGTGATGTCTCAGTCTGAGGCACCTGTTCAGACACAGACATCTCCACCGATACAAGCCCCCCAACAAGTACAGCCTTCACCCAGTCCGCCGGTTATCGAGAAAAGTATTGCGACCGAAAAGCCCGCACCTGTCGTGACTTCTGGTGGCCCTGCCATGATGCGGATCGATTTCAATGCAGAGTGCTGGATGTCGGTACAGACAACAGATGGAAAAAAAATCGATCGTATTTACAAGCAAGGCGAAAGTTTTTCGATGCCTGTCGCGAACGTGAGTGCGATGATTTTGGGTAATGCGCCTGCTGCCAAAGTATTTTTTGGAACACGACAAGTGGACATCATGTCCAAGGGCTTGGCGCAAGGCAATGTATCCAGACTCGATCAAAAAAGCTTACAGCTGCTGCAAAAGAATTAAGTACGGCACGTCGAGCGTTTAATTCTTTTCTGCAGGTTCTGTTTGTGACGGGTCTGGTTTGGCAAAGCCTTGCCAGCCACCACCAAGCGCCTTGACCAACGCCACACTCGCGATAAATTGTCCGCCATGCATCTGCCACTTGATGCGCTGCGCGGTGAGCTGGTTTTGCTGAATCAACGCAAGTGTTTGTGCCGTATCCAAGCCTTCGCGGTAACGAATCGAACTGATTTGATAGGCACGATTCAGATTGCTGACAGCTGCATCTTGCATCGAACGCGCGCGATCAAGTTGTTGCAAGGTGCTCATCGCATCTTGTGTCTCTTGTATGGCGACCATCACTGATTGACGGTAGTTGGCCAAGGTCACGCGATAACCTGCTTGCGCAAATCGATAGTTGGCGCTGATGCGGCCACCATCAAACAAAGTTTGCGTCGCGGTCAAGCCAATTGACCAGATGAGCGAAGGCGCATTAAAAATCGAACTCAAAATTGAGCTTTCCCCACCGATAAAAGCCGGCGCCAGTGTCAGTGTGGGAAAGTATGCGGCTTTGGCGACACCAATCTGTGCGTTTGCAGCCGCCATCGCCCGCTCAGCAGCCGAAACGTCTGGTCGTCTTTCCAGCAGGGTAGAGGGCAAGCCGACAGGAAACGCGGGCAATTGCGTAGGTAATTTACCTGGTGGCAAGCTAAAGGCGGAGGCGGGTGTGCCGGTTAAAGTCGCCAGCAGATTTTCCTGAACATTACGTAACGAGCGAAGGAGCTCAAGTTGCGCACCGCTAGACTGTGTCAGGGCGGTCTGCTGTGACAGCTCTGTGCGCCCTGCTGCACCCATGTCATAGCGTTTTTTGATGAGCCCCAAGAGCTTGTCCTGAATCTGGACGATCCCGGTGAGTACGCGAATCTCTTCGTCGTATTGTCTTAAGAGAAAATAACTATTCGCGAGTTGAGCCGTGAGTAAAAGCTTGACGTTCTCAGTATCGGCCGCGGCTTGCTCGGCCGTGCTGCGTGAGGCCTCGACTTCACGGCGGACTTTACCCAGCCAGTCGATTTCATAGGTCATCACCGCGACAGGGCGGAAGTTATTCTGCGTGGTGGATTGACTGACTGTGCTGTAATTTGTACCGGGGCGATTGGCCGAGGTCTCAGTGCGTGCGCCGGTTGCGCCAAGCGATACGGTTGGCAGTAGCGCAGCGCCTCGCGCTTCGCTCTGGGCGATTGCTTGATCCAATCGGGCCAGAGAGGCTTGCAAAGTATTGTTATTGCTCAGTGAGGTCTCGACCAGTTGATCCAGCGTCGGATCACCAAAGGCTTTCCACCACTTTTCTTTCGGGACGTCATCCGCGGGTGTCGCTGTTTTCCAAAGCGTTGGATTGGCACTCGGCAGGGTTTTCCAGTTTTCCGGAAAGTCGACGACAGGTCGCGCGTAGTCAGGCCCAATCGGCGAACAACCGACACAGGCAATCACCAATACGCTGAGAGCAAGGCTTGATTTCATGATGCGCTCAGGAGCCGCGTCTGGACGCAGGTGCGCGTGGCGCGGGTGCCTGGGGCACGACGGCTTGTCCGTTTACCAAGGAATCCATGGGATTTAAGATCATCAGATCATCTTGTGCGAGACCACTACGAATCTCAATTTGATTACCAAAGTCGATGCCGAGCGTGACCTTTTTCTTTTCAGCGCGATTGTCTTTGACGACTGCGATGTAAGGGCCTCCGGAACCAAAAATCAAGGTATTGGTTGGCACAATCAAGCTGTTACCCAGCGCAACGGTCATCGCGACTTCGACATAAGCGCCTGGCAGCAGTGCATTACTCTCGTTCGGGATCTCGACGTCGACTTGCAGTGTGCGAGTATTGATATCGATGGCGCCAGCAGTGCGCGCGATGCGACCTTTGATGATTTTCTCCGGCGCATTCGTTTGATAAACCGACACTTCATCACCGACCTTGACTTGTGACGTACGATCTTGAGGGAGGTAGACATAGACGCTCAGCTTGTCCGTACGCGCCATCGAAAACATGGCTTGCGCATTGCCTACGTTACCGGCATTGACCAAGTCGCCAAGATTGACATTGCGTCGTGTGATGCGTCCTTCAAAGGGGGCGACCACCGTGCCAAAACTCTGCAACTGTTTCAGACGATTGAGTACGGCTTCACTTTGGCGATAAAGAGCTGTTTTTTCATCCATCTCTTGCTGAGAAACCGCATCTTCGGCACGCAAGCGTTTCCAGCGGTCATAGACTGTTTTCGCGAGCTTGAAGTTCGCCGTGGCTTCTTCCACTTGGCGATTGATTTCCGGGATGTCGATGAGCGCGAGCGTTTCACCTTGCTTGGCTGTGTCGCCTAGATCTTTAAACCATTGTTTGACGTAACCCGTCACGCGCGAGTGAATTTGCGCCTCATTAATCCCGCGCAGCGTCCCTGGTAGCACCAGTTTCATATTGGGATTGTTTTTGTCCGGCGCGGTTGGCTTGACCACCAAGACATGCATGACGCCGCTGTCTTCCGCACGTTTAGCCAATACTTCCGCATAAGACCAGCGCTCAAATAGTGCGGTGCCTAATCCAAACAGCATCAACGCAAAAACGATGACAGCCACAAGCTTGACCGAGCGAAGCGATTTTTTCAATTTGATCTGCGAGTCGGGGTTGTCAGGATGTCCGAGGGGTAGGCCATGCGAATCGTGGAGCGAGTCCTTCATACTTTTGCTTCCTTGGAGGCGTGGCGTTGATCGAGCCAGCCGTGCAGACTTGCGAAAAGAACGGGTACGAATAATACGGTTGAAACCGTCGCCAGCAATAGGCCGCCGATGACAGTGCGACCGAGTGGCGCATTTTGTTCTGAGCCTTGACCAAAGCCAATTGCCATGGGGATCATACCGATAATCATGGCTAGCGCGGTCATCAATACAGGGCGAATGCGCGTGGCGCCTGCTTCGAGGGCTGCGGCAAGCGGCGAGAGGCCGTCCTTGAGGCGCTCTCGCGCGAAGGAGATCACCAGCACACTATTGGCGGTCGCGACCCCCATCGTCATGATGGCACCGGTGAGTGCAGGCACACTGAGATTGGTGCGCGTAATAATCAGCATCCAAGCAATACCGGCCAGGGCAGAAATCAAGGCGGCGATGATAATGAACGGATCCAGCCAAGATTGGAAGTTCACCACAATCAGCAGATACACCAGTAACACAGCGCCAAGCAGACCAATGCCAAGACCGACATAGGACTGCTTCATGGTCTCAACTTGACCGCGCATTGTCATGGTGCTGCCGCGTGGCAGTTGTGATTTCGCTTCGTCCATGATGACTTGAATATCCATCGCAACGGCGGCGAGATCACGTCCGCGCACGTTTGCGTAGATATTGATGGAGGGTCGAATGTTGTAACGCGTCAAAATCGCAAACTCTGTAGTGGGTGTTGAGCTCACGAGGTTGCCAATGAGTTGTGTGCCGCGATTGGCGGTTGCATTGGCTGTCGCGGCGGTGGCTGACGCCGCCGCATTAGAGGGGCCGACAGGCAATCTGAGCAAATCATCAAGCGAGTCGATGTTGTATTGCGGTGTCTGTGCTTGAATCTGGTAGCTGATGTTATTGACCGGATTGAGCCAGAATGAGGAGGTCGTTTGAGCGCTACCGGAAAGTGGCAGCAGAACGTTTTGTGCGAGGTCTTGAGGTGTGAGCCCCATGCCTTGCATGCGCGTGCGATCCATTTTCAAGGCAATAGAAGGTTGGTTCAAGCGTTGATGGATATGCACATCCGCCGCGCCTGAGACAGACTCAATCTTGCTAACAAGTTTTGCGGCTAGCTGATGGTTGGCCGCATAGTTGTTACCAACAATTTGTATATCAATGGCAGCCGGTGTGCCGAAATTCAAAATTTGCGTGACGATATCCGCAGGCTGATAAAAGAATTCGATCCCTGGAAATCTTTTTCGCAAAATGGGTAACAGTTCGTCCATGTACTCCAAACTTGGCTTGTGGCCAGGTTTAAGAGAGATCATGATGTCCGCATCAAATGATCCAATCGTGCCGGAGCTACTGTAGGAGAGGTTAATACCGCTGTTGGGTAAGCCGACATTATCCAAAATACCATCTAGATCTTTTTCTGGAATGACTTCGCGGATGACTTTCTGGACTTCGTCTGCCAAAATCGCAGTCCGTTCGACGCGCGTGCCAGTAGGCGCGCGCATATGGAGCTTGATTTGGCTCGTATCGACAAACGGAAATAAATCTCGTCCGAGTATAAAAAAGATACTGCAAGACAGCAGGCAAAAAGTCAGGAAGCCAGCAATGAATTTCTTGCGGTTGCTCAGTAGGTGACCGAGAAACAAGACATAGCTTTCGCGAAATATTTCAAAGCGCGCGTTAAAGCGGACATGCAGGTTATGAATCCAGCGACCCACGGGTCCGGGCTGTCCAGCATCCTTGAGCATCAGGTAGGCGAGTGTGGGAACCAGTGTGCGCGAAAGAATATAGGAGGCGATCATCGCAAAGCTCACTGCTTCGGCGAGCGGAACAAACAAATAGCGCGCCACGCCACCCAAGAAGAACATCGGGACAAACACAATACAGATTGATAGGGTCGCGACAAAGGTCGGGATGGCAATCTCTCCAGCACCATCCAAAACAGCCTGGTACAGATCCTTGCCCATGTGGATGTGACGCTCGATATTTTCGATGGTGACGGTGGCGTCATCGACCAAAATACCCACGGCAAGCGCCAGACCTCCCAAGGTCATCACATTGATGGTCTCGCCAATCAGATGCAGTGCAATCAGTGAAGTAAAAATCGATAGCGGAATTGAAATTGCGATGATCGAGGTGGTGCGCCAATTACCCAAGAACAGCAGAAGCATCAGCGCAGTCAGACCGCCAGCAATCAGAATTTCGTGAATGACACCGGCGAGCGCTTTTTCCACAAAAACGGATTGATCTCCCAACAAGCGGACATCAATGCCTTCGGGTAACAGAGGCAAGATAGCAGGCAGTTTTTCCTTGACCTGGCGGACAATATCCAGCGTCGAGGCACCTCCGTTTTTAAGCGCGGTCAGGATGAGGCCGCGCTCGCCATTTTGCCGAACGATATTGATCTGAGGGGAAAAACCATCACGGACGTGCGCGACTTCACGCATAAAGGTGGTGGCACCATTGACGGTCCGAATCGGAATGTTGTTGAGCTCTGCGATCGTATTCGGCGACGAGTTTAGCGAGATGCTGTATTCGACATCGTCAATTTTTGCAGAGCCAGCCGGCAGAGTCAGGTTTTGCGCAGTGATGGCATTGATCACATCCGAAGAGGTCATGCCCTTGGCGCGCAAGGCCTCGGGATCGATATCCACCGAGACCGCGCGGACTTTGCCGCCATAGGGAAAAGGCACGGCAATGCCCGGAATCGTAATCAGCTGCGGCCGCATGATGTTGAGCGCGGCATCGAAGAGCTCTTTTTCAGAAAGCGTCTTGCTCGACATTCCGATTTGGATCACTGGAATGGAAGAGGCGGTGTATTTAATGACGAGTGGCGGCGCGACACTCGGTGGCATTTGTCGCAAGGCTGACTGAGAGACAGCAACGACTTGTGAAATAGCCGTTTGAATATTCGCTTTTGGCTGAAAATAAATTTTGATAATCGTAATGCCGCCGAGCGAACGCGACTCGATGTGTTCGATATCGTTGACCGTGGTGGTGATCGAGCGTTCGTGGTTTTGGGCAATTCGATTGCCCATCTGCTCGGCGGAGAGACCACGATAGTTCCAGATCACGCTGATCACTGGAATATCAATTTCCGGCAGCACGTCAACCGGTGTGCGCATAATCGCCAACGGTGCGGAAAACAGAATGAGAAGAGCCATCACGATAAACGTGTATGGCTTATCTAGTGCTATCCGAACGATCCACATCCTGAATTACCTGCGTTAAGCGCCTACGTTCTGCAAGCCAACATGGCTCTACTCGTCAGATCAGCACGCAGGAAGTATAGATAAACTGAACAGGGTCGGATAGATGTATTTCAATTTGACGCTCGAATCAGTGGCTAAATAGCTCGATCTAAGGGTTTTCCCGAATCGATGCGCCTTTTAGATACTCTTGTTCTAAGACTGCCATAAGACGTTGTGCACCCATGGGTCTTGCTTGAGCATAGGCACGCCCAGCCCATAGGCTTTGGTGCTCTCCATCGTTATGTTGCACCGCCATTTGTCGCAGATGACTCGTCAAGGTGTTTTGGAGTGGAAAAGGCAAGTGCGGTTGACCGTGCATCACCTCAATAAATTCGTTGCGCAAACCTTGGGCACGACGACCGGAAAATGCATGCGTGAACACAGTTCCGCGCGTGGGCTTGGTCAAGAGAAAGTGTTTGTGCGCAGGCGTTGCACCGGACTCATCACACACTAAAAAGGCGGTACCCATTTGCGCAGCCGCTGCACCTGCCGCCATGGCGAGGGAGACGTCGCCGCCCGTCATCAAGCCGCCCGCCGCGACAACAGGAATACGCAGGGCTGCGGATAGTTGTCTGACAAGGGTGAGTGTGGGAAGGTCTTCATCGAGCATGTCGGGCTCAAACGTCCCTCTGTGTCCGCCCGCCTCGATACCTTGAGCAATCACAAAGTCTGCTCCCGCCGCTTCGATCGCGTGTCCTTCAGCCAAACAGGTCGCACTCACACCAACGCAGATGCCCGCCAGTCTGGCGCGTTCGAGCACTTCAGGTGCGGGCAGACCAAAGTGAAAGGTCAGGACCGCAGGTCGATGCAACCAAACGGGCTCAAGCATGGCGTGTATGTCTGGAAAATAGGGCGGCTCAGGAGGTAATAGCTTGAGATCTTGCGCGATCGGTAGACGCTTGAGTGCGGCAATAGAGTGGTGTTGAAGCTCAACACTCGGAGTCGCGACGGGATGAAATACAAAAAAGTTCGCGTTGATGGGACCGGCTGTCAGTTGTTTGGCTGCCCCAAGATCATCACTGATTTTTTGTGGTGAGCTGTAGGCAAACCCAAAGCTCCCTAACCCGCCGGCATTGGTGACCGCAGCCGCGAGTGCGGGGGTGTTGACCCCACCCGCCATAGGTGCTTGAATAATCGGAACACGTAATTGGTTCAGAGCAAAAGCCATGGTCGCGTCCACCTTTAAAAAGGGATTGGAGACCCATTCTATCCCCTGATTGCCGTTTATCATTACTCAAATGAATTAAAAATATCAATTCCTGAGACGACACCATGAAAAATGAAAGACTGCTGACTTTTGTAAAAGGCATGAGTCACCTGCTAGAGGGCCAGCCGCATGAACCACTGATTTTGGAGCAGGGTGGTGCATTGTTGGCGGAGCTAGTCAGACATGATGACTGGTTGCCTGAAATCTTTTCACGGCCGCATCCTCAGTACTACCAACAATATCTCTTGTATGCCGATCCATTGGAACGCTTTTCAATGGTGAGTTTTGTTTGGGGTCCCGGTCAAAAAACGCCTGTCCACGATCATATGACCTGGGGGTTGATTGGAATGCTGCGCGGACAAGAAATCGATACCCACTATTTCAAAGAGGCTGACGGTCACTATCGGCGTGGTGAAAGTTCGCTCTTATTACCCGGACAAGTGGGTTCGGTCTCACCCGCGACCCACGATGTCCATGAGGTCGCCAACTATTACGCAGATCGCACCTCGATCAGTATTCATGTGTATGGCGGAAATATCGGTCGTATCCATCGTCATGTGTTCGATGCAGTGTCCGGTCAGGAAAAACCGTTTGTCTCGGGCTACAGCAACGATGTCGTCCCCAACCTTTGGAATTAAGTCAGATGCAGAACACAGCCCCCGTTCCTTCTCCTGTCGATATTCAGTCTTGTGATTATCAGGCGGTGCGCCAGGCATTATTGGACAAGCGTGAGATTGCTTTTTTGGACGTGCGCGAAGAAGATCCGCACGCCCAATCCCATCCCTTGTTTGCCGCGAATTTCCCACTGTCGCGCGTTGAGCTTGATGCCTACAGTAAGTTGCCGCGACGCGATGTGTGGATCGTGACCTTGGATGAAGGGGATGTTGCACTGGAGGCGTCAGATGCTATGCAGGCCGCGCGACGCTTGGCGACCCTTGGTTTCACGAATGTCAGTGTCTTTAACGGCGGTGTGCGGGCATGGTCTGCGGCGGGCGGCGAGTTATTTAAAGACGTCAACGTTCCAAGCAAGTCTTTTGGTGAGTTGGTCGAAGCACGCAAGCACACACCCTCCTTGTCCGCGCAGGAGGTCAAGGCATTGATTGATGAGCAGGCCGATGTGGTGATCGTCGATGCTCGTCGGTTTGATGAGTACAACACCATGAGTATCCCGACTGCAATCAGTTGCCCTGGTGCAGAGCTTGTGTTGCGTATCGCCGAGTTGGCACCTCGTCCGGAGACGCGGGTGATCGTCAATTGCGCGGGTCGTACGCGCAGCATCATCGGTACCCAGTCTTTGATTAACGCGGGTATCCCCAATAAAGTCTCGGCCTTGCGCAACGGTACGATCGGTTGGACGCTCGCTGAGCAGGTTCTGGACAAAGGTCAAACCAGAAAGTTTTCTGAGGTCTCCGCTTCTACCACGCAAAGTGCCTCGACGCGTGCGCGCAGCGTGGCCGACCGTGCAGGTGTCAAGCGTGCCACGTTGACAGACGTTCAAAGATGGCGAACGCAGTCGGCACGGACGACGTATTTTTTTGACACCCGCAACCCTGAAGAATTTGTGGCGGGTCATCTGCCAGGTTTTCGTTCGACACCTGGCGGTCAGCTCGTTCAAGAAACCGAAATGGTGGCGCCTGTGCGAGGCGCGCGAGTGGTGTTGGCCGACACCGATGGCGTGCGTGCCAATATGACAGCGTCATGGCTCGCACAAATGGCGTGGGAAGTCTATGTGCTCGACGGTGTGGGAACACAAGATTTCAATATCGCGAGTGCTTGGCAGGCCGAACTGCCTTTGATCCCAGCAGCACCGTTGGTGACACCCGCAACGCTTGCGGCTTGGTTGCAAGCGACCGCACCAGATACAGAAACTCTCGTAATCGATTTCGCGCGTCATGCGCAGTATGTGCAGGGTCACATTCCAGCTGCACGGTACGTGTTGCGCTCACAACTCAAACAAGCCCTCTCGCAGTGTCCTCGCGCCTCGCGTTATGTGCTGACCTGTCCCGATGGTGTGATGGCACGCTTTGCCTTGAACGAGTGTGTCCAAATCATGCGCGAACTTGGCAATACAGCGTCTCTGTCTGCCTTAGAAGGGGGCACTCAGGCTTGGCGTGACGCGGGACTGGACGTGGAAAAGGGCCCCACCCATTTGGTTTCACCTGCGATTGATCGCTACAAGAGACCTTATGAGGGGACAAATAATGCCCGTGAAGCGATGCAGGGCTATCTCGACTGGGAGTTCGGTTTAGTCGAACAGCTCGGTCGAGATGGCACGCATCATTTCTGGGTTTTATAGGCCGCTTGTTCAGTGCTGCGCGATTCCTAGCGCAGCACTTGACTCGCTTTAGCTTTTTCAATCAGTGCTGCAGCATCGATGGGCAGTAAAAAGCCTTCTTTAGTTGCGCGCTCGGTGGCTTTTGTCACGGCGGCGACATAGCCTTCATGATTACCATAGCGCTCCTCAAGAGATAGGCGAGGATCTTGATTCGCTTGTCTTTCTGCTGCTGTGCGGGCAAAGGGAATCATGCCACCCACATAGTTGCAAATCTGATCCTTGTGAAAAGGCTTTGCGCCATCCGCTGTGATGTTCCAACCCAGATAAGTCCCAAGAGGCGCATCGAGCAACACAACGGGGACGCCCCCACGTTCATTGCCATCTTGATCCACCTTTGGGGCATACATTTTCAGGACTTGTTTGATCGGTGGTGGTGCCTTGGTAGGAATGCCGGAGACATCGAGAGCATTGAATTGAGGACCCCAGTCGTAATCCAGGACGCTCATGATGAAGTCAGGTTCTGGAACCGTAGGGCGCAAACCTGGCAGAGTTGGAAAGCCGAGATCCTTTTTATTTGCAAGGGCCAGCGTACCGCTTTGTTCACCTGGCTTTGCCGCCAGCGTTGGGTAGCGGCTAGGTGGTGGTTCTGTTCCCTTCATGACCCAATCGCGGAAATGCACACGGATGGCATTGACTGTTTCAGTGTGAGGAACGGGGTTCGCAGGCAAAATGCCGACACCAAAATTATTTCCGGGACATACGGCTGGTGTTTTAGGTAACCCCACACCTGGCAGGCTTGTATCAAATCCACCGGCCCCGCCGCCGTGATGGCTGCTGGCGATGTAATACCGTCTGACAGAGTTAGGAAGAGGCAGATCTTGCTTGCCATCGGTGCCGACCCATTCAGGAGTGAGCTTGAGTGCCCAGACCTCTGCGGAGCCAAAATGCTCAACAATTTTCGGACAGGTGTTGGAGGCGGTGCAGCGATCCAGAATACCTGCAGAGGGCAGACCTCGAACAGGATCGGGGTGCGGAAGCCACCATTGCGGTCCTTCGCTGCCCGCTTGATACAACTCAAGCACGCCATCGGCTTGCGCCCAGCGGAAATTGAGTGCGATACGACGTCCTGCGATGATGGGCCACATTCCATCGTGCACCATGCCACCGCGTTCCGCCTGGTTGAAACCAAGATGGAGCCAACCCCGCAGGAAATTTCCTGACTGTGACACACCACGACCAATGCTGTGCTTGGCGATGCCAGCGATTGGATTGGCGGTTCCTACCTCATCCTTGGCGGCATTTTTAAAGAAATCACCGACATCGCGCCAGGCCGCAAATCCAATCCCTAAAACATAGGGATCTGCCGCCGTAAAGACCACCTGATACAGGCGCTTGGGATCAAAGCCTTCTTTTAGACAAATTTGCGTGGCATCAGGTGTGCCAGGAAAGGGGGTCTTGTCATCACATTTCCCCCAGGCCCAGTCTGAGTCGGCAAGGCGGACTTCATCGATGACTTGTCCGTGCATGCCCTCACCGGCACGCGAGGTCAGTGTTGATTTCGAGGTGTCGAGCGAAACTGGCTTGTAGGGGAGGGGATTGCTTTGGACAATCAATGGTTGTGAGGACTTTCCCGAGCGATTGACGATACGACCAAAGACCTCACCTGTGACAGGATCACCATTGAGCTGACGCGCAACGGGCACCTCAAGAAATTGACCTGTCTTGGCGGAGTTAACGGGACGCACACGTGTATTGCCGCTGTTATCACCTTGCCATGCGCTGGCCAGGAGAATGTCGCCAAGCGCTTGTTCGCGAGGTGAAAAAGGGTAGACACGGCCACGATTTGGGACATCGTGCCATAGCAAACCGCTCGCATTTTTTAGTTCAACGGGCTTATGAATGACGAACGAAGCGACATAACGGACCTTGCCGTCCTTGTCTTTGGCGAGTTCGATATCCTGAATGAGTGCGTTGTGCGGCAGTTTGGGGTCTAGTTCGCCAAACGCTCTTCCGGCAATCGTTTCGTAGGCAATGGCTTGAGGAGGGGTGCCAGCCGCAACCGCCATCGGTGTGGTTTCATCGATGATGATTTTGGTCACGCGCGCTTCAGTCGTTGTGCTGACAAGCATACCTAGCGCGCTTGTCAGCACGATCGTGTGAAACAGATGATTTTTCTTTTGATGCAGCATATTGTCTCCTGATTATTTTTTTATTAGACCGCTTGTTGTAGTGCCCTGAGCTTTTCTAAAAATAACACTTCGCCATGATTAATTTTTTCGTGCCAGTCCTGACCAGAGTCATCATTGGTAAAGTCGGTCACATACTTGTAGGAAAGCCAAGGGAGCCCGTGGGCATACGCCACGGCAGCAATCGCGTAAAGCTCCATGTCGACGACATGAATGCCTTGCGCTTCGAGCCAAGGGTCTTTGGCAGTCACAAAGCTGTCGCCCGTGCCACAGGTGTGGGTCCCTCTTTCAGAGAAATACTCATGCGGACGTTCACAAAATGGCACACGTCCTCTGGGAGCCAGGGGTTCGGCAATCATGTCGCGCTGCACCACGCGTGAAATTTCAATGAGCCCCGACACGTGCGGACTGACTGCACCGACCGTCCCGAAGTTGACGATCAATGCAGGTTGCGATTGCTCGATGGCTTGGAGCGTCGTGAGAGTGGCATTGATTTTGCCAATCCCTGTATAAAAAATCTGGACGCCCTCGGGCATACTCTTAGGATCCAGCTCCGGACGTAATGCGGTGAGGACGATCAGCTTGGTGGCCATTGTTTGAAATATTTAGTCTTTTTTGGGCCAAAGCACCATTTGTGTGCATCGGAAGATGGCGATTTTTTTATCTGTTGCGGCATCCGTGACGACAGCATCCCAGACCTGCGTATTGCCGCCTAAGTGCTGCGCTGTTGCAGTGCAGCGAATGATCGCGCCTTCACCGCGTACCGTCCCTAAGTGATTGCTCTTGAGCTCAATCGTCGTAAACGACACGGCGCCCTCAGGAAGGTGTGCAATCGTCGCATAGCCACAGGTCGTATCCGCAAGAGCGATGACGCTTGCAGCGTGAAGATACGTGTTGGGTGCAAAATGGACTTTGCGCAGCTTCATCTGACTGTGAAGCGTGCCCTCTGAAAGAGTCAGCATCTCGACGCCCATCAGGCCAGGCAGGTTTTCACCGCTACGGAGATTGAGCTCATCGACAGTGATGGTGGGGCGAAGCTTGGACATGCAGCAGATTCCTACAGGAGAATAGATTGAATTAACGTAAGATTATGCCGTAACTGAATCCAACTCACTTTAGTGGACTGCCATGACATCGAATTCCTCAACTCCCGTGCGACCAGGTCCTGAATACGAAGCGCACCTGCGCCAAGGCTTTTCCCAGCCCAGACTTGATCGTTTGGGGCTCGCGATCGAAGAACAAATCGCGGCAGGTCTTTTTCCCGGCGCGGTCACCATGGTGATGCGCAATGATGAGTGCGTGCACTTTGAAGCCTACGGACATCAGAATGCGGCAGGTACGATCCCGATGGTCAAGGATTCGATTTTCCGTTTGGCCTCCATGACTAAGCCGCTCGTCACTGTCGCGGCCATGATGTTGGTCGAGCGAGGCCGCTTTAACCTATATGATCCCATCACCAACTGGTTGCCTGAGCTCAAGGATCTCAAAGTGGAGACGCCTCAAGGAGACGTGCCGTTGATCCGTCCCATCACCGTTCAAGATTTGATGCGACATTCCGCAGGTTTTGTGCATGGAGATCGGGCACAGTCACCGCGTATTAGAAAGCTGTACGACGAATTACAAATAGAGGCCAACAAGCAAGACATCCTGGGCGATCAGATGCTCAAAAATCTGGGCACGATTCCGCTTGCGAGTCAGCCGGGTGCGCACTGGGAATACTCCATTGCTGTCGACGTGTTAGGTCTCTTGCTTGAGCGTGTTGAAAATAAAACACTCGAGGAAATCCTCAACGAGTTGTTGATCAAACCTCTGGGAATGAAAGACACTACTTGGTGGGTGGAACCTGAGCGCATCAGCAGACTCGCCGAGGCACCGGACTCGGATCCACTGAAAGCCAAAATGCTGATTGCGTATCGTCAGACCACGAATCCTGTGGGTCGCACGTATCTGCGCGGCGGGGCGGGCCTACTCGGCACAGCAGCAGATTACATGCGGTTTTTGCAGATGATGTTGCGTGGGGGCGAGTTAGAGGGCAGGCGATACCTGTCGCGTCGCACAGTTGAGTTTATGTGTTCTGAACACACCATCGGGATGACGGGCTCGACCCATGCCAATACAGGACCAGGCTATGGTTTTGGACTGGGTTTTGCAGTCAGACTGAATCAAGGCATGTGTTGGGTCCCGGGTTCAGCGGGTGAATCGCTGTGGTCTGGGATCTGGGGGACGAGCTTCTGGTTGGATTTCAAAGAAAACCTCACGGCGTTGATTTTGACGCAAGGTCCCACACACAAAATTCAGAGTCGTATGCTCTATAAAACGTTGGTCTATTCGGCGTTGGTGAAGTAAGTACGATGACGCGACAGAATCAACAATCCAACGCCGAATTCACTGCCGAGTTTTCAGCCAATCAGCCCATCGATCCGGATCGTTTGCTGGCTCTTGCAGCAGCTGTTTACCGCAGCATTGGCGTACCCGAGCAAGAAGCTTGGCTCGCGGCAGATACACTGGTTCAGGCTGATTTGTGGGGGCATCAATCGCACGGACTTTTGCGCTTAGGCTGGTATTACGCCCGGCTTGAGTCCCAGGCGATGAAAGCCCAGACCGTGACGACGCTAGAGGTGGATGCGGGAGCGGTCGCCGTCATGGACGGACATGATGGCGTGGGTCAGGTCATCACGAGACGCGCTGTCGATGAGGCCGTCTCGCGGGCGCGCAAACATGGCGTTGGTATCGTTTCGATCCGCAACTCCAATCACTTTGGTACCTGTATGTATTACACGCGTCTGGCAGCGGAGCAAGGCTGCATCATGATGCTGATGAGTAATGCGGGTCCCAACATGGCGCCTTGGGGCGGGTTGAAAAAGAAAATCGGCACCAATCCCTGGTCGATCGCAGTCCCCGGGGGAGCCTACGGTCCTGTGGTGATGGATATGGCCAACTCAGGTGTGGCGCGCGGCAAGATTTACCTCGCTAACAAACGTCGCGAGTCGATCCCGGATCACTGGGCCGTCGACGCGCGCGGTCGTCCCACCACCGATCCCAAAGAGGCGCTGGAGGGTTTTATCTTGCCGATGGCGGGCCACAAAGGCTACGTGATGGGCGTGATGGTGGACATTTTGTCTGGTGTGTTGTCGGGCAGTCAATTTCTCGATACGGTGCACGGACCCTACGACCCGACAAACCGCAGCGGTGCAGGTCACTTTATGGTGGCGATGAATGTCGCGGCGTTTCAACCCCTGAGCGAGTTTGAACAGCGCATTGATGCCTATATCCGTTCCTTAAAAGACGTGCCTTTAGCCGAAGGACACGAGCAGGTCTACTATCCGGGCGAGATGGAAAAGTTAGCCGACATTAAAAATCGAAAACAAGGCCTGTTGTTGCCTGAGGACACGCTGTCGGATGTGCTGCGCGTGGCCAAACACGCGGGTGTGTTGTAGATCAATCAATAGAGACTCTTGTAAACAATCGTTTTAGAACGTTTAAAAATAAACAAAGGGGTGGAGACCATGGAATTTAGTATTCAACATGCAAAGGACAAGCCTTTTTCGCACGATGGTTTGCGAGAGTATTTTGACTATCGAGACCTCGGGATCTTTGATTCCACCAAGGGTGCTGCGGTGATGCACGTCATCCGCGCGACCAAAGGCTGCAATGCGACGGGTGAATGGCATCGCCACGAATTGAACTTCCAGTTCGTCTATGTGCTCAAGGGCTGGGCAATTTTTGAATACGAGGGGCACGGCGAACATAAACTTGTCGAAGGTACCTGTGTGCACCAGCCTCCCAATATCCGTCATCGTGAAATCAGTCATTCAGATGACTTTGAGGTCCTTGAGATTGTGTTGCCAGGTCAGTTTAAAACGGTTGCACTGTGAGTGTGACGCGGCGGCGTATATTGGGAACGCTCGGCAGTGTCGGTCTTGCGGGCGCGAGCGTTTTAGCCTTTCCCGCCCTCGGGTTGGCACAAGCCAGCAAAGACTTAAGGGCGTCAGCATCACCGTCTGATCCCCCGATAGAAACGCTTAAAAACCCTAAGACAGGCCGTTCGATCAAGCTACGCGTCCGCTTGCCTGAGGCACAGGTTCCCACAGGGTTGATTCTGTATTCGCCTGGTCTAGGCAGTGGTGTATCGAATGGTCAAGCCTGGTGCGAGGCGTGGCGCCAAGCCGGCTATCTTGTGGTGACGCTCGCACACCCTGTCACCGATGACTCCCTTTGGCGTACCAGTGACAAGCAGAGCTTTAAAACCAATATGCAACTGGCGCTTGCCGGCCCGCAATATGGTTTACGCGTGTCCGACTGTAGTTTTGCGTTAGACCATTGTTTGCAGTCATCACTGCTCAAACCCTATATTGATCCCGACAGGATTGGCTTGGCCGGGCACTCCTATGGCGCCTTGACGGCACAGACCATTGCGGGACAGCCGCTTGGTGCCAATAGTATGAGGGACCCACGCATCAAAGCGGTGATTGCTTTTTCGCCTGGTGCGACTTCACCTGAGCGTGCAAAGTCCATGTCCAAGGTAGAGATCCCTTTCTTTTGCATCACAGGCGATCGCGATCAGTTTGTGACCTTTAAAAAGGATGCAGACGCCATACAGCTTGGTGTGAGTTTGGCCAATCGAGAGTCGGTGTTCGCTCATCTTCCTGCAGGAAAGAAACTTCAACTCAAATTTCGTGATGCGGACCACATGAGTTTTGCAGGCGAGGCGGTGGACCCCAAGCGCTTTAGCCGTGATATCAAGGTGACCGAGCAGGGTAATCGCGTGTTGTGGGGGCGTGTGAGTGAGATGACGACCGCCTTTTGGGCATACTATCTGGCGGCAGAGGGACGCTCTGTGCCTGCGACAAAAGACGCCTTTGAAGAAAAATTACGCACGCTGAAAGGCCCGGATGACGAGTTGAAGTTTGGTTAATCAGTACCTGAATTGTTTTATGCTTATTCGTTAAAAATTAATATCCTTTTTAGAGACCCATGATGAAAATTATTGTGCTGCCAGGTGATGGTATTGGTGTGGAAACAGTTTCAGTCGCCGTCGACGCGCTTGAGTTGATTTCTAAAAAATTCAAGCTCGACTTGTCGCTTAAGCATGATATTGCCGGTCACGAAAGCCTGAAAAAGTACGGCACTACCATTCATCCAGGCTTGCTAGAGTCTGTTAAAAATGCGGATGGTTTGATTTTGGGTCCGATGGCCACCTACGATTTCAAAGACGAATCCAAAGGTGAAATCAACCCGTCAAAGTTTTTCCGCAAGAGTCTGGATCTGTACGCCAATATTCGTCCTGCCAAGACCTTCCCTGGCTGCGGCACCCCCCACAAGCCTCTTGATCTCGTCGTCGTACGCGAGAACACCGAAGGCTTTTATGCCGACCGCAACATCGAGTCGGGCGGCAGCGAAATGTTGATTACGCCGGACGTTGTGGTCTCCTTGCGTCGTATCACTCGCCTCTGCTGCGAGCGCATCGCACGTTCTGCTTTCGAACTCGCGATGACCCGCAGAAAGCACGTCACTGTGGTGCACAAAGCCAACGTGCTGCGACTCGGTGATGGCATGTTCATCGATTCTTGCCGTTTGATTGGTCAAGAGTTCCCAGAGGTGCAGATCGAGGAAATCATTGTCGATGCCATGATGGCGCACGTTGTCCGTACACCTGAGCGCTACGACGTACTGGTCACCACCAACATGTTCGGCGATATTTTGTCTGACTTGACTGCCGAACTGTCTGGCAGTTTAGGGATGGCGGGCTCGATCAATGCGGGTGACCACTATGCCATGGCTCAGGCTGCGCATGGCTCCGCGCCTGATATCGCTGGCAAAAACCTCGCCAACCCTTTCTCACAGGTTTGGTCAGTGGCGATGTTGTTGAACTGGTATGGTCAGCGTAAAAACAAGCCACAGTTTGTGACTGCTGCACAAGTGATGGAGACGGCGATGGCAGAGGCGATTGCAGCCGGTGAGTCGACCTCAGACATTGGTGGCAAGCTTGGCACTAAAGAAACCGGTCAAGCCTTACTGGAGCGCTTGTCTAAGGCCTGAGAATCCTCAGCCTGCTTTGCTGAGCGCCTCAATTTTTTTGAGTGCGCCAGCAATCGCATCG
>JAOATE010000073.1:0-25887 GCA_030158305.1 Burkholderiaceae bacterium | reverse complement strand
TCAGCCTGCTTTGCTGAGCGCCTCAATTTTTTTGAGTGCGCCAGCAATCGCATCGCCAGACAAGTTGATGGCTGGAATGCCTCTAAAGACAAACGCAATGCCTGCGACAGCCTGTAACTCTTGTACAGAAGCACCTGCGCGTAGGGCAGCGACCGCATGGTTTTCTGCCGCTTGTGAGAGGTTCATTAACAACATGCCAAACGCCATCAGCTGACTGGTTTTCAAGTCCAGTGCTTCAGGCTCTAGCAGCTGCGCGCGCAAGCGCTCAACGCCCTCGGTCATCTCAGGAGCAGTCTGAACCCCAAGCGTGATTCTCGAATGGATCCGGTCAGGCACAAAGCCCAAAATATGTTTGTAGTTCTCTTCGAGCGCATCAATCTTGCTTTGATGGCTGCTCTGTTGATTGTGATCGTTGCTCATGTGCGTGCTTCTTGGTTAGTCTTGATCAGCGTGGATATGGCTTGAAACCGTAGAGGCGTTCAGCATTCGTGACAAACAGTTTTTGGCGCGCGGCCTCGTTTGGGATCCACGTTTCCAACAAATCGATCAAGTCGATGTCATCGGGCATGCGGGTATGGATGCCTGGGTGAGGCCAGTTGGTCCCCCACACGCAGCGATCGACGTGGTGTGTGAGCAAGGTTTGCGCAAAAGGTTTGATGTCAGGGTAAAGCGGCATGCCAACCGCGGGTGCAGGGACTTCTGACATCCGGTACAAACTAGAGATCTTGACCCAGGTGTCAGATTTTTGATCCAGCAGGCGTCGCACTGCCAAAAACTCCTCGGAATCGACGCCGCGGCTGCCACGAACCCGACCCAGGTGATCAAACACCAAGCCGACCGGACACGCCATCAGGCGTTTTTCGAGGCCTGTCCAATCCGTGCCATTCAGAATATTGATTTCGATATGCCAGCCAAAGTCTGCGACTAAATCGGCGATCGCTTCCAAGTCGCGTGTCGTGGCACCGTTAGGATATTGATCCATCAGACGCGCAGCCCGAAAGCCCGCATCATGCAGGCGTTGAATGTGCGCTTTGGGTGTGCCAGGGGCAATCGCGGCGACACCGCGAAAGCGCTCAGGGTCTGTCTGGATAAAGTCTTCGGTAATGCTGTTGTCAAAACTATAAATCGAACCGTGAACTTGCACGCCACGATCCACACCCATGATGCGATGCATATTGAGCCAGGATTCCCGTGTGCAGACAGGTGGACTGTACTTGCGGTTGGGATCCATGGGATAGCGATCCACCTGATCAAAGATGTGCGCGTGGCAGTCGATTGTGCCAGCAGGCAGTTGTCGTTTGGGTGCGCGCAAATCCAGGATAGGGGGCAGCGGTGTGGCGTGTGTGTTCATGATGACTGATTAATTGAGGACGATGTTGGCCGCTTTGCCGATTTCTTTGTTCGTGTTGTAGTCTTTTTTGACATACTCCTGAAACGCAGCACGGTCCATGGGAATGATTTCCACACCGAGTGCGGTAAAGCGTTCTTTCACACTGTCACGCTCAAGCGTGTCTTTCAAGGCCTTGGTCAGCTTGTCTACGACAGGTTGTGGCATGCCTTTTGGTCCAAAGATACCGGTGTAAGTCATCATGTCGAAATCTTTGACGCCGAGCTCTTCAAACGTTGGTACGTTGGGGAGCATGGGTGAGCGCGTCTTGCCTGTTTGCGCCAACGGAATCAGTGCGCCACTTTTGATGTGTTGAAGCGATGCAGTGAGCTGGTCCATCATCGTGTCCACCTGGCCACCGATCACGTCAACCAATGCTGGGCCGCTACCCTTGTAGGGGATGTGATTGAGCTTGACACCCATTTTCAAGGCCAGCAATTCGAGCGCAAGGTGCTGGGTCGAGCCGTTACCCGCCGAACCAACAGAAATTGGATTTTTGTCTGTTTTGGCGCGCGCAGCAAAATCAGCAAAATTTTTCATCGGGCCTTTGGCCGAGGCGCTCAACACAATCGGTACGGCATGAATCGGTCCAATCGCCACTAGGTCCGTTACAGGGCTGTAGGGCGCGTTAGGTGTGAGCGCCGGCGCAATTGAGATCGAACCGCTTGAACCCAAGAGCAAGGTGTAGCCGTCAGGATTTGATTTCACGACGCCTGTGCTACCAATAAAACCACCCGCTCCGGGCTTGTTTTCGACAATCACTTGTTGACCGAGCAGCTCGGACATTGTGGGGGCAACGCCACGGGCTGTAATGTCAACGTTGCCGCCTGGCGCCCAAGGCACCACGAGTTTGATGGGCTGTTTTGGGAAGTCCTGTGCCTGAGCCTGTGGGCCCATGGCTAAGCCCAGGGCGCTGATAGTCAACGCTAGGCTGGGAAGTAGTCTGGATAGTTTCATCGTGGTCTCCGTGTTGTGAGGATAGCGGCAAGCGTTTGAAAGAAACGCTCCTAAGCCCGAGCAACTGTTTTTGGTATCGCTTAGACTATTGTTTTTAGGAGCAGGGCGCAAGCCATTTCTAGAGCATCCTTTATGCTAATGTAACGCGCACTACAATCCTCTGGGTATCCCCTGCCTGGAACGTTTAACCGAATCGTTTAACTGAATCGTCCAACAGGTTCGCAAAGAGACAAGGAATAAAGTGAATACATTTAATGAGACCGCCGAAGGCGTCTACCTGATTACCGTGACCCCTTTCAAGGACAACGGCGAGCTTGACCTGCCCAGTACCGATCGCATGGTGGATTTCTGCCTCGAGCGCGGCGTCACGGGTTTGACGATTTTGGGCATCATGGGCGAAGCCACCAAGCTGACCGCCGAAGAGTCCCGTCAGTTTGTGCGTCAAGTTCTCGCCCGCGTGCAGGGCAAAGTACCCGTCGTGGTTGGTGCCTCGGCTGCCGGCTTTGCACCGATGAGCGAGCTCACCAAAAGTGTCATGGACATGGGTGCCGCTGGCGTCATGGTTGCGCCACCTTCGAGCGTGCGTACGGATGATCAGATTTGTAGTTATTTCGATATGGTGACCGAGACTCTCGGACCCGACGTACCTTGGTGCTTGCAGGATCACCCGACCTCAACCGGCGTGCAGATGTCCCCAGGTGTGGTGCTGCGCATTTTGAAAAACTCGCCCACCTGCGTCATGCTCAAGCATGAGGACTTCCCCGGTCTGGCCAAGCTTTCGGCTGTACGCACCGCGATGGAAAAAGGTGATCTGCGCAAAATCTCGATTTTGACGGGTAATGGTGGTGGCTTGTTCTTGCCCGAAGAGCTGGTGCGTGGGGCCAACGGCGCGATGACTGGCTTTGCCTATCCAGAGATGATGATCGACGTGTGCAATGCCTACAAAGCGGGTGATGTGGAGCGCGCCTTTGATATTTTTGACGCGTACTTGCCCTTGGCGCGCTACGAACAGCAGGCCGGCATTGGCTTGGCCGTTCGCAAGCATATCTTGGCACAGCGCGGCGCGATTGCCTCGGCTGCCGTCAGAAAGCCAGGACCCAAGCTTTCCGCCCTCGACTTGGCTGACATCGCACGGCTTATTTCCAGACAAGAGAAAAGACTCGCATCGTTGGGTTGATTCCCCGCGGCTTTTATTTTTTAAAACACCACTTCACGCTTAGTGACCCGGAGAGTACTCATGGTAGATATGAACATTGATCCCAAGGTTAGAGATATCCTTGCTGGAATTTCCACCGCAACCTTGACCACGATTTTGCTCAAAAAAGGTTTGCGTAACGTCTGGATGCGCGGCACCAAGCCCATCCGCGCAGGTCAGCCACGGTTGGTCGCACGTGCGTTTACCTTGCGTTTTGTACCCGCTCGCGAGGATCTGGCAACACCTGAGTCCTGGTCGTCACCCAAGTCGACACGTGGCGCGATCGAAGACATGCCCGAAGGTTGTATCGCCGTGGTCGATTCGATGGGTGTGCAGGACGCCGGTATTTTTGGCGATATTTTGTGCGCACGGATGGCAAAAAAGAAAGTCGCCGCGCTGGTGACGGACGGTGTGGTGCGCGACTTGGCGGGTGTGCTCGGTACCGGGTTGCCTGTCTGGTGTTCAGGCGCCGCAGCGCCTCCATCGGTCGCAGGCTTGACCTTTGTGGATTGGCAGCAACCGATTGGTTGTGGTGGCGTGGCGGTATTCCCAGGCGATGTCGTGGTGGTGGACGATGATGGCGCCGTCCTGATTCCAGCCGCGTTGCTAGATGATGTGGTGACCAGTGCAGCCGCTCAGGAACAGCTCGAAAACTGGATCATGAGTCAGGTCGAAAAAGGCCATGCATTGCCAGGTCTGTATCCACCCAACGCGGAAAATCTGGCTCGTTACAAGGCTGAAACAGGTCAGAAATAATTAAGCTGAATGTTTCAGTGCGTTCAAAGGCCTGCACCTTGATGCAGGCTTTTTTTATGCCGAGGACCAAAAGAGCGCCAGGTAAACCAAGCGATACTCACGCTAGCGATTGCGGCAGCGACCCATTGCACAGGTTTTGTTTGAGGAAAATCAATTGTCGTGGTCAACAAGATATAGACGCCGACCAAGCCGGCTGAACTGATGATGCGCATCAGCCATGCTTGGGGGACCAAGGCGCGCGCGGGGATGTATTGAGTCAGCTTGGCACCGGCGATCCCGCTAAACAGACCGATCGCGGCACCTGCGCAAACATCGGCAGGCCAATGTGCACCCACTGCAATACGTGCCAGGCCAGCTAGCGTCGCGACAACGAACAGCCAGCGATAGGCGCTGCGTTTGTGTACTTCGATCGCAAAATAAAAGGCCGTCAAAATCGCAAAAGCCGTCAGGGTGTGACCTGATGGCATCGAGAAGTGCGTCAGCGTTTTACCCATGATGTTGAAACTGGACGGATCCAAGATCGCAGCAGGGCGTGGCATTTCAAGCGCGTGTTTAAAGAAATGCGAAAGCGTGCCTGAGATGGCACCGCCAACAAGCGCAGCAGGCAGCAGACGGGGGGCGATCACGAGTAGCGGACATGCCAAGGCGAACACACCCCAACCGTTACCCAGCATATTAAAGCTTGCCCAAAAAATTTCTGGCAAAACGTGCGCGGCACGATTGAGTTGAAGAAATAGTTGAGGCTCGGGCGCAAACAACCACAGCCCAAGCCAGACGACGAGAGGAATCAGGCACCAAAGAAAATCTTTGGCGTACACGGTTTGTACGGGTCGGATAGTCTTGTCGTTCTGCGTGTGCTCGGAAATCTGACTCATGCGCGTGCAGCCTCAAATTGAATCGCAACTTTTTCCATGACTTGTGACACAGTGATGGCTTGCATGCAGACATTGTCTGAACAAGGGGTCTTGCGGTGGTTGGCGGCGCTCACGCATGGTGAGCAAGCGAGTTGGGCAGTGATCGGGATCGATTTGCCAAGCGAGCCATATAACGCAGGCGTTTCAGGTCCAAACAGCACGACGGTATGCAGACTGGTCACAGAAGAAAAATGTCCGGGTCCCGAGTCGTTCGTCACCATCACATCTGCGAGACTATAGAGCGCGGGGAGTTCAGAAAAAGATACTTGGCCGGCAAAATTGAGGGCGCGAGTGACCTTGGCGCCCACGCGCACATTTTCAACGTAGGCAAACTCAGCGGGCGATCCTGTGATCAAGATCAGGCTATCCGGCCATTTGCGATTGAGCTCAACAATCAAAGCAGAAAAGCGTTCAGGCGCCCAGCGCCGTTGGACTAAGAGCTCACTGGCATTGGGATTGACCAAAAATAACGGCTGAGTGCCCAACTGGAAGTCACATTGCGCTTGAGCGGCTAGTTGTTCGATGCGACCCATTACCGTTTGCCGCACCGAGGGTTCAATCACGGCTTGTGCAATCTTGATCGCTTCATCAGGAATATGGATCTTGCTAAAGGGCGTTTCTTGCGCGGTGGCAAAGGCCGCGTGAATCAGCGACAAGAAATTTTTGGCGATATGAATATGGGGGTTGTAATGGACCTTGTGCGTCAGCATATTGCCGCGCCATAAGCCTTCGCCATGAAAGATGTGATAACCGACGCGACGGCGTGCACCGCAAAGACCTGTTAGAAGCGCGGTAAAGCGCGAGAACAGCTCCAGGTCGATGACGGTATCAATTTTGCGCGCGCGCGCCCACAAAAGAAATTTAAGGGTATCGAGCGCGAGCGAAACGACTGAGCTTGAATCAATCGTGAAGACGTTTTCAGCAGGAACTGTATTGAGCAAACTCAAGCTCGCACGATTGCTCTTGAAAATCAAAAAGAAAATTTCAGCACCACGAGCCTGCGTATCGCGCATGGCGGGATCCACAATAATCGCGCTTCCCATTTCGGAAAGCTCGATGAACAAGACCTTGCGAGGTGTACCAGCGGGGCCCGCGAACAGACGCGTCAGCCAATCGATTAGCATCACAAACGGCGTAAATAAGGCGCAAAGCGGAACACCGACTCGATGGTCGATGGTGCGCATGGTGTCAACACTGAGGCTCATAAGCTAAGTATTTTAAAGATTTTTTGAGGAGAGTTGCGTTGCGCTGTCAGAGTCTTCACGCTTGCGCCTCAACAATGACAGGGCGCCTGGCAAGTAAGTGACCAGCGTCACGATACCAAAGCTCACGGCAGCGAGAACGGTCATGCCACTGTCGATCCCCCAGAGCGTGAGTGTGGCCGAGAGTGTCGCCTCGCGCAGACCCCAACCAGAAATACTGATCGGTAGCATCATGAGCAGCCCCAGTGCCGGCATGCCAATCATGAGCGCAGAAAACGGAGCGCTTACGCCAAAGGCTTTCAGGCAGCACCAAAAGCTGGTCAGCGCCAAAACATGAGTCAACACAGAAATAACGAGTTGAGGAATCACTGTGGGCCAACCCAAGCCGGCTTTGAGTGCAAACATCGCCTGAGGCATACCAAGCTTGTTGAGTATCCGTTGAATCAGCTCTCGGCTCTTGTGCACTTTTAACAGGAGTGAGGCTGTTGCAGCGGCACCCAACATGGCGGCGAGTATCCACCATCCCAGGGACTGTCCCCACGGGGCGAGCATCGCGCCTCCCACAATCAGCCCACACGCACCCAAGATGTTGTTCCCCAGCAAGCCGAGTCCGCGATCGAGCGCGACGCTAAAAAAACCTAGTCTCAGACGTGGGGGCGCACGATTGAGTTCGACGGGTTCGTGGAGTTCCTGTTGGAGTGTTTGGGACGTGGCGTGCGCCGCACCGCGCTTGTCTGGGTGGATATTGGCCTTGGCATGATAGGGTCGACTGCCTTCGACTGCGCGATAGCTGTCGCCTCCAATCGTACTGGGTAGTCCCTGATTGATCAGACCTCCAGCAAAATACAGTGTGATGTAGTCTTGGACGGGTCGATAGAGTTTGACACTGCGCATGAGCCAGCCCCAGCGTAAAACCGCTAAAAGGTTGGTGAGCACCAGCATCACCAGTGCGAGCACAAACCAGATGGGGTGGATGGCAATTTTGGTGTCTCTGAGTGCCTGCCAGTCGATGCTTCGCGTCGCGAGCCAGAGCAGAGCGATGGAAAGTGCGATGCGGATGTAGGGCCAGAGTTTTTTAAAAATTTGTTTCAAGTGAAGCGCTTTATTGAGTGCCTGGGGTGGCACCCCAGTGACGACAATGGTAGAAATCAAAGCGTGAGATGTGACGCTCGAAGCGTTTTGCTTCAAAGGTGCCAATGAGTCGGCACCATTCAAACTCTCCCGGCTTGGTCGGTAGATCAAACTTTACTTGCGACCAGTTTACAAAAAGACTGTCCGACCCGGGCGGAATATTCCCGAACCACAGGTCAAATTGGTCGAAACGGCTGTCCAGAACATGAACAGGCAGAGGTCTGGCATACCAGGCGAGGCGGCTACCAAGGGTCCAGTTTCTGACAGAAAGTGACTTGAGATCGTGCGTTTGGGCAAGCTCTCGCGCTTGGATACCCGCTTGATCCCAGCCCCACAGGTCGGCGAGCGGGTTTTTGCGCGACAGTGGGTGGTCTGCCGACAGCCCAGGAATTCCCACAAAAAACAAGGCGGCAAACGCAATGAGGCAGATCACGACTTGCGCCCGGATAAACGCCAAAATAAGCGCCTTGTGTCCACTGGACCAACGTTGTGCGAGAGCGATCGCCGCGAAAGGTGTCATCGCCAGCCAGGCTGGTGCAGTCCAGTGGGGCAGACTTCCGCCACCGCCCGACATCAAGCCAGTCACCACAAAGGGAATAAAGAAAAACAACAAGAGACATGCGAGCAGCCATTGTCTTCTCTGGAGAATCTGGCGCGTGGCGAGATAGGCACCCAACAGCAGCAAGGGGCCGTAGGCCACAATTTGTATGCCAATAAACGCCGCGAGTCTTTTGGCTTGCCAGGCACCACCACTGCCATGTTTGAGCTGATAGGCAAAAGAAATCCACTCGTTTTGCGCATTCCAGAGGAGTACCGGGCTAATCAGTAAAAGAGCCAAGGCGGCTGCTAGCCAAGGACCGCTTGTCCACAGCAAGCGCACCCCGCGAGCCACTAAAAGCGTCACAATGACGGCTACAGCTGGCAGGACGGCGGTGTATTTGGAGAGTCCAGCCAATCCGAGCAGTAGGCCAAGCGCGAGCCAACGTGACCACTCGTGCCGCTTTGGATCGCACTGTGCCAAGCTCAGTGTGACGGACATCAGCAACAGTACCCACACCATCAGCAAACTGTCTGGCAATAGA
The DNA here is from genome assembly GCA_030158305.1 of Burkholderiaceae bacterium. Taxonomy (GTDB): domain Bacteria; phylum Pseudomonadota; class Gammaproteobacteria; order Burkholderiales; family Burkholderiaceae_B; genus Zwartia. The sequence goes on along the minus strand of JAOATE010000073.1, from coordinate 17,263 downwards.
CCGACTGCCAGAACATGCAAGACAGGGGCCAGCAAGACGAGCCCGACTGCCCACAGCCCAACAGTATCGCGATTGAGGGGCTGGGCGGCATCGGAGCCGGACTCAGCCACCTGTTGTTGGTCGAACAGTCGCATCGCCAGTTGTCGCGCCAGCAAACTGGAAACCAGCCAAAGTGCCTGCGGAATCAGACGAATCACGCTGTCCGGAGCACCCGCGGCGACCAAGGGCCATTGAATCCAGCCCACCATAGGAGGGTGGTCGAAGTAGCTCCAGTCAGGCTTGGCCGCGTACAAGACATAATGGGCTTCGTCGACCGACAAGGTCAGCAGAAAACCAAATCCGACATGAATCAACACACCTAGCAGCAGCAAACGGCTTAAGTTGATGACGGACAAGGTCCTCGCAACATTGTGGGTATTTTGGGTGTGCACGGGAGGTCAATGGCCCGTTTTATTTGATTTGGACAGGCATGACGCGCCATGTCACTTGTCGTTTTCCATCCTCTGTAACAACTTTGGCATTGGCGCGGGTTGCGGTAAAGCCGGCGGGGAAATCGGTTGTGCCCGTCACGTGCAGATAGTGATTGAGCTTGATCGCAATGCGAGGCAGTACGATTGTCTCGACACGCCCATTGGCATAGCGCCCCTCAAAGGAAAGTTCGAGCCATCCCTTGAACTCTGGTTTTTGCGCATTTTCTTGTAACAACCACACCAGATAAGAAAGTTTGGTCGTATTTTTTTCCTGGGTAAATGAGCTGGTGCTGACACCGATCGGCCCATAGCGCGGATCGAAGGTCAGGGTCTGCGCAAACAAATTGAGTTGTTCGCGCAAAGGACCGATGAGCGACTCGGCCTTGGCTAAGCTGGATTTAAGCTGATGAATTTGCTCATCGCGCGCACGCACTTCTGAGTCGAGCACTTTTTGAGAGGCATCGACTCGCGTTTGTAGGGATTGTTTTTCGACTGAAAGATTTTTGAGCTCTTCGGTGAGCTTTTGCGTCTCAGCGAGAGACAGACGCTTTTCGCCATAGCTGGCTTGCAGAAAAAGAACACCGCCGCCGCCCAGCAAAATACCGACTAAAAATAGGATTAACCAGCCCGGCAAGCCGCGTGAGCCACGCCGTGTGTCATACGGGGCGGGTTTAAAAATCGCACGTTTAGCTTGGACACGTATGACCATCTCTTTCTCCGCGAGCGGACCTCAACTCTTAAGCATGCATTCTAACGTGTTGAGTCGTTCTGGGGTACCGACGTCAATCCACGCGCCTTGGTGAAGTTGACCTGTGATCCCTTTGCGCGCGATCGCTTGGCGAAGGAGAGGCGCAAGTTTTGCTGGTTGATGCGCAGGTGTCTGAGCAAAAAGAGATGGTTTATACACACCGATGCCAGAAAAGGTGTGTTTTTGGGCTCCTGTGGTCGAGTCAGTGTCTGTGATCTGTCCGTTTGCCATGAGTCCAAAATCCCCCAGGGGATGATGATCTGGATTGGGAACAAGTAGCAGCCAGGCTTGCTGCGTACTCTGGGCCAAGTTGGCACCAATTTGTAAAGCTTGTAACGGATTCCAGTCACACCAAATGTCGCCATTCATCACTAAAAATGGCTCAGTCCCTAAACGTGGCAGCGCTGTGGCAATCCCACCCGCTGTTTCGAGCGCAACCGTTTCAGCAGAGTAGTGAAGATTGACTCCCCACTGGCGACCATCTTTGAGGGTGTGCTCAATAAGTGCACCCAGCCAGGCGTGATTGATCACAATTTCAGTGATACCCGCAGCCGCCAATTTTTCGATATGCCACTGAATCAAAGGCTTACCAGCGACCGGAAGCAGAGGTTTTGGCACAGTGTCCGTGAGTGGGCGCATCCGTTCGCCTCGCCCGGCGGCAAGAATCATCGCGCGCATCAGAACGTGTACCCGACCTTTGTTTGCACTTGATCGAGTTCATCGAGGATGCGCAGCAGCGGTTTGAAGGCGAGGTATCGTCCGGCGACTTGGCGAACGTATTGATTGACGCGCGGAATGTGTGCCAGATAGGCGGCTTTGCCGTCGCGGTGATTCAATCTGGCAAATACCCCGAGGATACGCAAATTACGCTGTAGCCCCATCCACTCATAATCTTGGTGAAAATCTGCGAAATCAGCCGGTACTGGCAGGCCATTTTTCCGTGCAAGTTCCCAGTAGCGAATGGCCCAGTCCAGTTGTTGTGGCTCTTCCCACGTGGTGCGGGCATCCATCACCAAGGAGGCCAGGTCATACGTGATTGGACCTGAAACGGCATCCTGGAAGTCCAAAATGCCCGGGTTGGCACCGTGCTCAGGGCGCTCACAGCGCATGAGATTGGGGGAGTGAAAGTCCCGATGCACCAGTACGCGAGGTTGTGCGGCGTTGCGGGTCACGAGCAAATCAAACACTTGGTTGAGCCCTTCAAGCGCCGCAGGCGCCAAGCTCACCTTGCAATGCACGGACACATACCATTCGATAAACAGACCTAGCTCGTCTTTGAGGCGGACGGTGTCATAAATCGGCAGTCCAGTCGCATCAGCCGCTTGCATTTGCACGAGAGCTGCCAGTGCGTCGCGATACATTGCTTGCAAACTAGCGTCAGTGAGGCCAGCCTGAATGCTGTCGTAATACGTGGTGGGCCCCAAATCTGTCAAAAGTAAAAACCCCTGTACTAAATCCTGCGCAAGGATGGTGGGTACGTTGAGGCCTACAGCTGCGAGCCGATGTGCTACGTCGACAAAGGGTCGGCAATCCTCTTTTGGAGGCGGCGCATCCATCACGACAAGCGTGCCCTGCGCGGCTTCAATCCGGAAATAGCGCCTAAAGCTGGCATCGCTGGATGCTGGGGCGAGGCTGGTGGGATCGAGTCCTAAAGAGGGCGAGCACGTGCCGAGCCACTCAAGAAGACTGGCCATTCTGGGTTCTGAATTGATGGTTGACATGAGCGTAAATATTGAATGAAAAAGTGAATCAAGTAGACGGTTTAAATGATCGCAGCAAAGATGAGGGGCTTCTCTATAATAGCGGCTGTATGAGGCATATCCTCAGAGTTATTTTTCAAAGCAAAATGCGGTCTATTTTGCTAAGTGTTTGTATTATGGTGACTTTTTAGAACGTGCGACTCTTTCATTCGCTTTGGGTGTTTTTAGGGCTAGGGATTGCGGCAGCGCATGCTCAACCTACCCCTATTTCCGTGAACTCAGCGATTGTAGGCCCAGGTTTGCGCGTTTCACCATTGCTTGAGCGCAGTACGGTCCCAGACAAAGAAATGCCGGCTTTCCTCGAAGGTGCCCAAATGGAGGGTGATGGCCTGGGAAACGCCAAGCTGCGGGGTAAAGCGACCATCAGACGTCAGGATGCCGTCCTCAAAGCCAATATCATTGACTACAACAAACGCACGGGTGTGATGGACGCACAGGTCAATGCGCGTTTGATCCGGGATGGTAACGTGATCACCGGCACCAGTATCATTTACAACTCCGAGGACGGTACCGCCAGTGTCGATCAGCCTAATTTTTGGGTGGACAACGGTGGCGCAGGGGTTGGCTCCTGGGCGGATGTGTTCAATCGCGATCAAATGAGTATTACGGACGTGACCTATAGCGGTTGTCCGTGCCCCCAGCCGTCTTGGTATATCGAGACGGAAAAGCTTGATTTGGACTATGCCGCCAATGAAGGTGTGGCCCGCAATGGCGTGTTGTACTTTAAAAATGTTCCGATTTTGGCATCGCCTTATCTGACGTTTCCCATCAAAAAAGAGCGTAAATCAGGCTTTTTGCTGCCAACTTTCGGCAACACGTCCAATACGGGATTTGATTACACACAGCCGTACTATTTCAACATCGCGCCTAATTACGATGCCACGCTGCAGGCGCGCGCAATGTCCAAGCGTGGCGTTCAGCTTGGCGGAGAGTTTCGTTATCTCGGCCAAAGCTACAGCGGGACGATGGCCGGTACGTATTTGTCAAAGGATCTCCAGACGGGTGAGGATCGCTGGCTCTACAGCGCCCAACATAGCCAGAGTTTTGGTCGCGGATTTTATGGTGCGTACAACATCAACGGCGTATCGGACAGCAAATACTTTGATGATTTTGCGAGTTTAGGCATCAATCAGGCCGTCATCAGCGCCTTGCCACGGCAGGTCGGGGGAGGCTGGGCTAATCAGTACTTCAACACTAGCGTGCAAATGTCGACGTTTCAGACGTTGACCGGTATTCCTCAGTACAACAAAGTCCCCGAATACGCTGTCAATGCCTCGCGTTTTGATTTTGGTGGGTTTGACGTACAGAGTTTAAATACTGTGACGGAGTTTCAGGCGCCTCTCGACAATCGCTTTGCTTACGGCCCTGGCGGCAGTTTGCGCTGGCGCCCGGATGGTCAGCGTCTGCTCTCCTACAACTCGATTGCCTACCCCATTGTGCGTCCGGGCTGGTACATCACCCCCAAAATCGCCATGAGTCTGGCCCAGTACCAAACCAACTGGTACGGCTTGGAACAGACCTTGGGCTATGGCCAAGCATCTAATTCTCGTGCCTTGCCCATCATGTCCGTTGATTCGGGCATGACGTTTGAGCGCGATACGACGTTCTTTGGCAAGGGCGCACTCCAGACCTTGGAGCCTCGCGCCTACTATCTGCGTGTGCCGTATCGGGATCAGTCTCAATTTCCTGTTTACGACACCACTTTGGCGGACTTTAGTTTTTCTTCTGCCTTTCAGGAAAATATCTTCGCAGGTTTTGACCGGATCGCAAACGCCAACCAAGCCACTTTTGCCCTGACCACACGTTGGCTCGACGCAAGCTCTGGTTTTGAGCGTCTGCAGCTAGGTGTTGCGCAGCAGTTTTATTTCGAGGATGAGCAGGTCACTTTGCCCTTTCAGGTGCCGCGGACCAATACCAAGTCTCAGTTTTTGTTTGGTGGGAGTGCGGCGCTGACCGATACCCTCAATTTGACTTCGTTGGTGCAGTACAACCCCTACGCCAGCCAGATTAGTCGTGCACAGATTACCAGTCGCTGGCGTCCGCAGAGGCTCGCGACGCTTGCCTTGTCCTATCGCTATCAGGTCAATCCACCTCCCTTGAGTCTTTACCAGTCTCAGGGTCAAAATCAAGTCAGCGCAGCCTTTCAGTGGCCGCTCTCAAATAAGTGGTATTCGATCGGACGGGTGGATTATTCTCTGAACAACACCACGGCGCCTAGTGTGATTGATCCTTCTTTGATCAAGGCCGTACCCAAAGTCACCCAAGCGGTGATGGGATTGGAGTACAAAGGCGATTGTTGTTGGACGGGTCGGGTCGTTGTGCAGCGCTATGTGGTGAGCGTCGACCAAACCAATACAGGTATATTTTTTCAGCTCGAACTCGGCGGACTCGGCAATTTAGGCCAGAATCCAATGGGCGTGATTGGTCGGAGCATTCCTGATTATCAGCCGATCAATCCTCCAGTTCCAAGCATTAGTAAATTTGAAAGGTACGAATGATGGCAAGCTCAATGGCAAGCTTAAAGGCGATTGCGATGACAAGCTCAACAAAAAGAGCAAACAGCTTAGGGCGATGTTTAACCTGGCTGGCTTGGATGGGCCTTGCGACCTTGGCGATGCCCAGCGTGGCGCAGCTAGGTGCGCCTGCCCCGGCACGCGCAAACACTGCACAAAAAGCATCTGCTGACCGAGATGCTGACGGTATTGTCGCGGTTGTTAACAAAGACGTCATCACGCGTCGCGAGCTGGATGCCCGTATTCGTATTTCAAAACGAGAGCTCGCCGCCCAGCGTATTCAGGCTCCGCCCGATTCCGTGCTTGAGCCTCAGATCTTGCAGCGACTGATCACTGAAACGCTTGAGCAGCAAGAGGCGCGTCGCCAGCGTATCGACATCACCGATACGATGCTCAATACAGCACTTGAAATTGTTGCAAAACGCAACAACACGACAGTCGCCAGTATGCGCAAACAGATTGAGGGTGCAGGCATCAGCTGGTCAGATTACAGCTCCATGATTCGTCGTGAGATCATGGTTGAGCAGTTGAGACAAAAAGTGGTAGACAGCACAATTTTTGTCAGCGATGCAGATGTCGATGCCTATCTTCGTGAACAAAAGGCGCGCAAAGAAGGCAACCTGCCATTATCCGTGCGTCCAGCGCCACCACCGGCACCCAAGCCGCCGCCACCTAAGCCACAAGCGGTCAAGCCCGCCATTATGGGACTGGCTCAAATTTTGGTACGCGTACCTGAGGGCTCCACCGATGAGGAAGTCAAAGCGCTGCGCGCCAAGGCTCAAGCCTTACTCACGCGAGTGCGTCGTGGTGAAAGTTTTGACGCGGTCGCTAAATCTTCTTCGGACGGTCCAGAAGCCAGTCGTGGAGGAGATATGGGCGTGCGCTTGGCGACTGACTGGCCTGATTTGTTCACCAAAGGCGTGGCCGGCGTACCCGATGGGCAGATCAGCAACATCATTAAAAGCCCGAACGGTTTTCATATCCTGAAAGTGATTGGTCGCGCTGGTGGTGCACCGCCACCAGAGCCTAAACCTAAGCCGCAAGCAACACCTGCACCTGGAACGCCTGGTGGACCCATCCCCCAAGGACCCATGCCGGTTCAGCAAACTCAGGCTAGACATATTTTGATCAAGACCACTGCAGTCGTGACGGACGATATTGCCCGTCAGAGACTGGAGCAAATTCGACAGCGAATTGTTCAGGGTGGAGAATCTTTTTCCGATTTGGCTAAACGCTTTTCTAATGACTCCTCTGCCCCGCAAGGTGGGGTATTAGGTTGGCTCAACCCAGGCGAAACGGTGCCGCCCTTTGAAAAGGCGATGAACGCGCTCAAAGAAGGTGAGGTTAGCGTTCCCGTACAAAGCCAATTCGGCTGGCACCTCATCATTGTGGATGGACGTCGTACTCAGGATATGGCGGATCAGTTCCTGAGAAATCAGGTGCGACAACTCCTTTTCCAACAACGTTCAAGTGTTGCGTTTGACGCATGGTTACAGCAAGTCCGTACGAACTCCTTTATTGATAACAGGCTTGAAAAAAGCCAGCGTCAATCTGGGCGCTAGTACGTGGTAACCAGCCACTCCAACCAAGCGCACCAAGCGCGCAAGCGCTTTGGTCAGAACTTTCTGGTCGACATCGCTGTGGTGGAGTCGATTGTTCGCGCGATTGCGCCGCAGCAGCAAGACAATATGGTCGAGATTGGGCCTGGCTTGTCTGCGCTGACGGCACCGTTGCTCGAGCGTCTCAATCGCTTGTCCGTGGTGGAGATCGACCGCGACCTCGCCCAGCGTTTGCGCGAGCGTTTTCCGGCTGAACAGCTCAACATTGTTGAGGGCGATGCCCTGCAAATTGATTTCGCTCAGTTTGGCGACAAGCTTCGGATTGTGGGCAATTTGCCTTACAACATTTCAAGCCCTTTGTTGTTTGCTTTGGTAGAGAGTGCAGAGCGTGTCATCGATCAGCACTTCATGTTGCAAAGAGAGGTGGTCGATCGCATGGTTGCAGGTGCTGGCGAGTCTGATTACAGTCGCTTGTCGGTGATGTTGCAATATCGCTATCGCATTCAAAAGCTTTTCGATGTCTCTCCAGATGCTTTTGATCCACCGCCGCGCGTGACTTCCTCAATTGTGCGGATGATTCCCTTGGGCGCGGAACGTTTGCGCGCGCAAAGCGACACCTTGTTTGCACAGGTTGTTCAGCGCGCCTTTTCCCAGCGTCGCAAAATGTTGCGCGGTGTCATGGGTGAATGGACTGCTTTGATTCCTTGGCAAGCGCTGGGGATCGAACCGACGTGGCGCGCAGAGCAGGTGTCTGTTGCGGGCTTTGTCGGCATCACCGATGCCTTGTGGCATGCAGGTGTGCGTTAGGCCCGCGCAGCGAGCCACACCCTCAAAATATCTTGTGCCCGATCGCTCAGCAGAGACTCTGCGTGTGCACAGGCATGCGCTAACGTAGAGGGCCCGGAAACTAGGCTAAACGCTGCCACAATTCCGGTTTGATATAAGGCTTGATAGCCTTCGCCCAAGGAGCCTGCGATCGCGATCACAGGGATGCCTGCAGCTTGCGCAATTTTTGCGACACCCATTGGTGTTTTGCCATGCAGGGTCTGCGCGTCCATACGACCCTCTCCCGTAATCACGAGTTGGGCACCCTCGATGGCTTTTGCGAGGCCACCGAGCTCTGCCACCACCTCGACGCCGGGTCGAAAGCGTGCGTGCAGCCATGCATGTGCAGCGAACCCCACGCCACCTGCCGCACCAGCACCCGGTGCGTCTCGGTGGTCTTGTCCAAGCGTCTGGGCACATGCTTGCGCAAAATGACTTAAGGCATGGTCTAAGGTGATGACTTGCTCGGGGGTGGCTCCTTTTTGAGGTCCAAAAATGGCCGAGGCTCCCGAGGAGCCGCATAAGGGATTATTCACATCAGACGCAATGATGAATTCAACTTGATTCAGTCTGGTATCGAGTTGGGTGCGATCGATATGCGCCAGTCGGGCAAGCGCGGCACCCCCTGGCGGAAGTGTCTGGCCTTGATCATCCAAGAGAACAAGCCCAAGCGCTTGAAGCATGCCCGCACCCGCGTCATTGGTCGCAGAGCCACCTAGGCCGAGAACAATTTTCTCAGCCCCAAGATCAAGCGCATGGCGTATCAATTGGCCCACGCCATAACTGCTTGCGCATGAAGGGTCTCGTTCAGACACGGCAATATGCTCAAGGCCTGCAGCGCACGCCATTTCAATGATGGCAACCTTGCCTGGGAGCCAGCCCCAAGGCGCTTCAATAGCACGGCCCAGAGCATCTTGCACAGTGTTGACGCGCCTTTCACCTTGAGTCGCCGCGAGAATGGCCTCCACGGTTCCTTCACCCCCATCCGCCATAGGAATGCAGAGGCAGTCGACATTTGGCAAGGCTCTTCGCAGGCCGTGCGCGATCGCTGCGGCCACAGCGGGTGCGGAGAGCGACTCTTTAAAAGAGTCGGGGGCGATGACAATTTTCATGCGATCAGGAGGCTGTCTTTTTTTGGATAAGTTCGATTTTGTAACCGTCTGGATCCTCAACAAAGGCAATCACTGTGGTGCCGTGCTTCATCGGACCCGCCTCGCGCGTGACTTTGCCACCGCGTGCGCGGACGAGATCGCAAGCTTCGTAGGCATTTTCCACGGACAGTGCGATGTGGCCATAACCGGTGCCGAGATCATAGGAGGAGGTATCCCAGTTATAGGTCAACTCCAAGGCAGCACCTTCACTTTCGTCTTGATAGCCAACAAAGGTATTGGTAAAACGGCCGCTGGGGTATTCAGTGCTGCGCAGGACGTGCATACCAAGTACTTTTGTGTAGAACTCAATGGAGCGTTCGAGATTGCCAACGCGCAACATAGTGTGCAAAATTTTCATGAAGCGTCCTTTAGTGGAAAAGTGCAAATCTGATTGGATGTGGAATCATACCAATGGCCGGCTGGTACCCATCACAATTCTGGCACGTGATCAGGGGTGTGATGTTTGAGTATCTTTTTCGCCTGCTGATAATCTGGATACAGTTGTTGCACTTCAGACCAAAAGTCCTGGCTATGATTCATTTCTCGCAGATGGGCGAGTTCGTGGGCGATGACATAGTCGATCACCATGGGCGAAAAATGGATCAGGCGCCAATTGAGCATGATGTTGCCGTCACTGGTGCATGAGCCCCAGCGTGTAGCTGCTGACGATAGGCGCCAGCGACTAATTGTCAGGCCTGTCTTGTCGAGAAAGTGTTTGAGACGTTGTTCAAACCACACTCGGGCGCGCCCTTGCAGCCAGGCTTGTGCCATGTCACGGATGCGATGCGCGTCAGCATCATTTGGCAAGGGAAGCCAGAGCAGTTGGCCGTGCTCGGGCGCATCTGGATTGCCTTCAAAATAAGCGGTTCCGCGTGCGACGTGCTCGCCAGGGATACCGTTGCGCAAGATAATTTTGCAACCCATGTAGGGGAGTTCTCCGCCTGATTGCCAGCGGGTATGCGCCATCTCAAGCCGTTCTTTGCGGGCTTGCCAGTCTTGGAGCTTGGCAAGAATCCACGGCATTTTTTCGATCACGGCTTCATCAATCTGGGAGAGTGTGACCCAGTTGGGTGCTGTCACTCTCAGGCCTTCGTCTTGAATCACAAAGCCAATGCTGCGACGGCGCGAGCGTAACAAGCTAAATCCGACCGCCTGATCGCCGTGTCGAACAATTCGCCATTTGGCGCCGAGCGGAATGGTTTCAGGCGCAACTGTCCACCCAGGTTTTGGGGTGTCGGCATCTGAAAGCAAGAGCTCGAGTTGGCTCATGGTTGCGTGGGATAACGCTCTGGATTCAAGCGTTGCATCTCGGCTTCGATCCATGCCTGCACACGCTCGTTGAGGATCTCTGGCGTGAGGCCTGCTGAGTCGATGGCGGGACCAATAGAGACCGTGATGCAACCAGGTTTTTTGATAAAGGCATTGCGCGGCCAGCATTCGCCGGCGTTGAGCGCGATGGGAATGACCGGCGCGCCGGTACGAATGGCAAGCAAGGCCCCGCCCATTTTGAAGCGTCCCACCTTACCTGGCGCGATTCGCGTGCCTTCGGGAAATAAAATGGGCCAGCGTCCTTCGTCGAGTCGTTGTTGCCCGACTTTGACGACTTGCTCAAAGGCATCACGGCCTTTGCTGCGGTCGATCGGGATCATCGCGAGCAAGGCCAGGCCCCAGCCGAAAAAGGGAACCCGATGCAATTCGCGTTTGTAGACAAAGCAGACTTCGCGGGGCAGGTAGGCGGGCAAAAACAAGGTCTCCCAAGCGGACTGGTGCTTGGATAAAACAATCGCGGGACCGTCGGGTAGGTTTTCCCATCCTTGTACCTGCCAACGCACGCCACAAATGACTTTTGCTCCCCAGACTGCGAGTCTCGGCCAACCCATTGTGAGTTTGTAGCGCCAGTGCAAGGGCAGCGGTGACCAGATCATGCAAGCAAAAGCGTAGGGAATGACCGTGACCACCAAAAACAAGGTGTAGAGCGTTGCACGTAGCGTCAGAAAAAGTTTATTGAGCATGGGAGAGTATTTTTTCAACGGCTTCAGCGAGGTTTTGAACAACCTGCGTATTGTCAGGAAGTTGGCCTTGTCGAAGGGTTTTAGGACCATTGCCCGTTTGTACGAGCCAAGGCCGACAGCCTGCACTCGCACCGGCTTGGATGTCTCTCAGAGAGTCACCCACGGTTGGGACGTCGGTGAGGTCAACGTCGTAGCGTCGAGCGATATCGTGAAACAAACCAGGAAGAGGTTTTCGACACAGACAGCCATCATCTGGACCGTGCGGGCAGACAAAAATCGAATCCACAGCACCGTTCAGTTGTGCGAGTTCTTTGCGTAGCTTGAGATGAATGGCAGTCAGGGCGGAAATATCAAACAAGCCCCTCGCCAAACCGGATTGATTCGACGCGATCGCGACAGTCCATCCAGCTTGATGCAGGCGCGCGATGGCCTGCAAGCTGCCGGGGATGGCATGCCACTCGTCCGGACCTTTGACATAGTCCGGACTATCTTCGTTGATCACACCGTCACGATCGAGGATGATGAGTTTCATGTCGCCAGTCTGGAAATGTCAGCGACTTGATTCATCAAACGATGGAGCTGGGCAAGCAGTGCAAGCCGATTCAGACGGACCGCTTGGTCTTCGGCCATCACCATAATGTCATTAAAGAAAGCATCGACGGCCGTGCGCGTTTGCGCCAAGGTTGCCAAGGCTGCTTTGTAGTCGCCTGCATCGAATTGTTGCTGAGCCACTGGCTGGACTGCGGCAATGCTCTGGGCGAGCGCCTGCTCAGCGGGCTCAGTTAAGAGTGCGGGATTCACTGCAGGCAGTGCTTCTTCGGTCTTTTTCAAGAGATTGCCCATACGCTTGTTGGCGGCAGCCAAGCTTGCGGCATCTGGACTTTGCGCGAAGGCCTCGGCGGCTGCCACGCGTGCGGGAATTTGATGCAGTGGGGGCGTGATGGCCAGCACGGCCTCGACCGCATTGCGATCATGCTGTGTGATGAGCTGATTGCGTAAGCGCTCGAGAATAAACGTCCCAACCTCGGCTACGGTATCGGTTTGCAGTGTGCCGGGCGCAAAAGTATCAGCGCTTGCTTGCAAAAGTCCCTGCAAGGTGAGGGGGCCGTCTTGTTGAATGTGCAGGATTGCTCCGGCAGTTAATTGCTCGAACGCACTGATCAGGCCAAGTGCCGCACGCCGCAGACCAAAAGGATCACGCTCGCCTGTCGGTGCCAGTCCAATGCCCCAAATACCCACAAGGGTTTCTGCACGCTCGGCCATGAACAGCACCGTCGCAGTGAGATGCGCTGCGGTGACGGGCGTATCAATGCGGATGCGGTATTGACCGGCAAGGGCCTCGACAACGCCAGCAGGCTCTTGATCTGCACGGGCGTAATAGGCGCCCATAATGCCTTGCAGTTCAGGAAACTCGCCCACCATATTCGTGTTGAGATCAGCCTTGGCCAATAAGGCAGCTCGTGAGCACTCGTCGACATGGGCCCCAAGAGCGTGTGCAAGCCAAGTGGCAATTTTTTGAACGCGGTGCGAGCGCTCTAGCTGCGTGCCGAGTTTGTTGTGATAAACGATGGTGCTGAGCGGCTCAACGCGTGCCGCAAGCGGCATCTTGCGATCTGTTTCAAAAAAGAATTCAGCATCAGCCAAGCGAGGACGAATCACGCGCTCGTTGCCCTCAATGATCGCGACAGGTTTGTCGGTTGGCATGTTGCTCACAATCAAAAACTGATTGGTGAGCTTGCCCGTGACGGGGTCAAAGAGTGGGAAATATTTCTGATTGAGACGCATGGTCAAAATCAGACATTCCTGAGGGACAGCCAGAAAACGTTCCTCAAAGGTGCCAACATAGACAACGGGCGCTTCGACCAAGGCGGTGACTTCATCCAGCAAGGCCGGTACTTCTGGGTCCTGACCGAGTGATCCACCTAGCTTGCTCGCTTGCGCATCCAGCAAAGCCTGAATCTGCGCGCGGCGTTTGTCAAAGGATGCCACCACAAAGCCAGTATCGGCGAGTTGAGTTTCGTAACTGTCAGCATGTGTAATGCTGAGTGGTCCTGGATGTAAAAAGCGATGTCCGTGCGTGACGCGTCCCGCTTTTAAACCGAGAATCTCTGCAGGAATCACCGCGTCACCAAACAAGGCGATCAGGCCATGCGCAGGACGGACAAACTTGACTGAGGTGTGCCCATCGGCCAATTGATATTTCATCACCTTTGGGATGGGCAGGCCTGCGATGGCGGCTTCGATGCAAGCTTGTAAGACGTCCACAAGCTTGGCACCGGGAGCCGTTCCGCTCGCCACCAGGTAGTCTTGTTTGCCGTCGGATTCGCGTCCCAGTTGACTGACGTCCAGTTGCTCCCAGCCTTTCGCCGCGAGTTTTTTCAGGAGGGCAGGAGTTGCTGCACCGGCAGCGTCTAAGGCGATTTTGACGGGCATCAGCCTTTCAGAAAATGCCTGCTCCGGCGCCTCTTCCAGGACTTGGGTCAATCTGACCGCCATGTGTCGAGGTGAGGCAAACGGAACGATTGTGTTGTCTTTTCCGATCAGACCATGCTGGGAAAGTGCAGTGAAGAGACCATCGGCAAAAGCCTGTCCGAGTTTGGGCAAGGCTTTGGGTGGAAGCTCTTCGGTAAAGAGTTCAACAAGCAGGGGACGCATGATCATGACTGAGCCCCTTGTGTGGCGTGCAACATGGGGAAACCTAATTTTTCGCGTGATTCGTAATAGGCCTGAGCAACGGCGCGTGACAGGTTGCGGATGCGTCCGATGTACGCGGCACGTTCCGTCACGCTAATCGCACCACGTGCGTCGAGCATGTTGAAGGTGTGAGCCGCTTTGAGCGTCGCCTCGTAAGCGGGCAGCGCCAAGGGGACTTCCATGAGGCGCTTGGCTAAGGTCTCGAAATCCGTGAAGTGTCTGAACAGCGTTTCAGCGTCCGAATGTTCAAAGTTATAAGTGGATTGCTCGACTTCGTTTTGGTGAAACACGTCGCGGTAGAGCACACGTCCATTTGGACCGTCGGTCCAGACCAAGTCATAGACGCTCTCGACACCTTGCAAGTACATGGCCAGGCGTTCGAGGCCGTAGGTGATTTCTCCCGTGGTTGGGGTGCAGTCCAGACCGCCTACTTGCTGAAAATAGGTGAACTGGGTGACTTCCATGCCGTTGAGCCAGACTTCCCAGCCAAGGCCCCAAGCACCGAGGGTGGGATTTTCCCAGTCATCCTCGACAAAGCGGACGTCGTGCTCGGTTGGACGGATGCCGAGGGCTTCGAGCGAGCCAATATAGAGGTCCAAAATGTTTGGAGGTGCCGGTTTGAGCACGACTTGGTATTGATAGTAGTGCTGCAGACGGTTTGGATTTTCGCCATAACGACCGTCTTTGGGGCGACGCGAGGGCTGTACATAGGCTGCGCGCCACGGCTCTGGGCCGATTGCCCGCAAAAAGGTCGCGGTATGCGAGGTACCGGCACCGACCTCCATGTCATAGGGTTGGAGCAGGGCACAACCCTGTTGATCCCAATACTCTTGCAAGCGCAGGATAATTTGCTGAAAAGTGATCATGAAAATTTGACGCAATAAAGGCGAAATAAGGCTGCATTTTAGCTTGGGGGCGGGGTGTATGGTGATGGGGCAAGGGTTCTAAAGACTGTTTGGGCGTGAATCGCCTATGATTTAAGAAATTCGGTCGTTTTTATTGAATATTTCGCCTTTTTTCCCTAAGGAGCACCCATGTCCAGTTTGGTTAGCGTGGATTTCACCGACGGTATCCTCATTATTACGATCAACCGCCCTGAGGCGCGTAATGCCATCAGTTTTGACACGGCGCAGCAGCTTTCGGACGCCTTTGACGAAATGGATGCCCGCGAGGACGTTCGAATTGGAATTTTGACCGGTGCGGGCGGCACGTTTAGCTCTGGGATGGACTTAAAGGACTTTGCCAAGACGCGTAAGCGCTCGGCGATTCCGGGCAAGGGTTTTGGTGGTCTGAATGAGTCGCCTCCCAAAAAGCCTCTGATCGCGGCTGTCGAAGGCTATGCGGTGGCGGGCGGATTTGAGATGGTGCTGGCGTGCGACCTGATCGTGGCGGCGAATAACGCTAATTTCGGTTTGCCCGAGGTCAAGCGCGGTCTCGTGGCGGGTGCAGGGGGCTTGGTGCGTTTGCCGCGTCAAATTCCCTATCACATCGCGATGGAGGTGCTACTCACGGGAGATATGTTGACGGCTGAGCGAGCACATCAGTTTGGTCTGGTCAATGTCATGGCCGATCCAGGTCAGGCGCTATCCGAAGCCATCAAATTGGCGCGTCGAATCTGCGAAAATGGACCTTTAGCGATTCAGGCAGTGAAAAATGTCGTCAACAAAGGGCTGGATTTTCCTGCGGCCGATATGTTTGACTTGCAGCGTCCGTTGATTGAACACATTTTCATGTCCGAAGACGGCAAAGAAGGCGCAACGGCTTTTGCGGAAAAGCGCAAACCGGTCTGGCGAGGCAAGTAACTCTCGTGGCACATGCGTGTGCCTAAATAATTTGATTTTTATCCATTGCAGCATCGTTTTCACACATCGAAACACAGATAGGGTTCTCTATGTCCATCACTATTCAAGAAGAAGATTTCGTCAGTTCGATCGCCGATGCGATCCAGTTCATCAGCTATTACCACCCAGCTGATTACATCAAGCACTTGGCGCGTGCCTATGAGCGCGAGGAAAGCCCCGCAGCCAAGGATGCGATTGCACAGATTCTGACTAACTCGCGCATGAGCGCTGAGGGGCGACGACCCATTTGTCAGGACACAGGTATCGTCAACGTCTTTTTGAAAATCGGTATGGACGTGCGTTTCAACTCCAAAAAAAGTATTCAGGAGTTGTGCGATGAGGGTGTGCGCCGTGGTTACCTCAATCCGGACAATCCTTTGCGCGCCTCGGTGCTGGATGATCCAATTTTCTTGCGTAAAAACACCAAGGACAACACACCCTGTATCGTCAACGTCGAGCTGGTGCAGGGCGACACGGTCGATGTGCAGGTGGCGGCCAAAGGTGGCGGCTCAGAAAACAAATCCAAGCTCGCCATGTTGAATCCGAATGATTCGATCGTGGACTGGGTGTTGAAAACAGTTCCCACAATGGGTGCTGGCTGGTGTCCACCAGGCATGCTCGGGATTGGTGTGGGCGGCACAGCAGAAAAGGCCGTGCTGATGGCCAAGCACTCGTTGATGCAAGACTTGGATATGTATGAGCTGCTTGAGCGCGGTCCAAGTAACAAGCTCGAAGAGTTGCGTATTGAAATCTATCAAAAGGTCAACGCACTTGGGATTGGCGCGCAGGGCTTGGGTGGTTTGACGACGGTGCTGGATGTCAAAA
Source organism: Burkholderiaceae bacterium (assembly GCA_030158305.1). Taxonomy (GTDB): domain Bacteria; phylum Pseudomonadota; class Gammaproteobacteria; order Burkholderiales; family Burkholderiaceae_B; genus Zwartia. The sequence goes on along the minus strand of JAOATE010000073.1, from coordinate 865 downwards.
TCGAGACCTTCGCCACCCATGCGGCTTCCTTCCCCGTTGCCATGATTCCAAACTGTGCGGCGACACGCCATGCGCACTTTGTGTTGGATGGCTCAGGTCCTGCTCATTTGCATCGTCCTTCGTTATCAGACTGGCCAGATGTGCATTGGGCACCAGACTACAAGTCGTCCAAGCAAGTGGATTTGAATAAACTGACGCGCGAAGAAGTCGCCAGCTGGAAACCAGGCCAGACTCTGTTGCTTAACGGCAAAATGTTGACCGGTCGCGATGCGGCACACAAGCGCATTCAAGATATGCTGGCCAAGGGCGAGCCCTTGCCCGTCGACTTCCACGGCAAGATGATTTATTACGTGGGTCCTGTTGATCCAGTTGGTGATGAGGTGGTGGGACCTGCGGGCCCGACAACGTCGACACGTATGGATAAGTTCACCGACATGATGTTGGAGAAGACGGGCTTGTTTGCGATGATTGGTAAGGCTGAGCGGGGTCCTGCGACCATCGATTCGATTCGCAAACATAAGTCTGCTTATTTGATGGCGGTGGGTGGTGCTGCGTATTTGGTGTCCAAGGCGATTCGTGGAGCTAAGGTCATCGGTTTCGAGGATCTGGGCATGGAAGCCATCTACGAATTTGATGTGGTGGATATGCCGGTAACCGTGGCGGTTGATTCCAAGGGTACATCGGTGCACACGACCGGACCAAAAGAGTGGTCAGCAAAGATCGCCGGGATTCCCGTGGTAGCAGGTTAAGAGCCTCTATAGGTAAAAGCCACGCAGCCCTAAACGGTTCGGTGCGCTGCCTGTCGAGCCGAAGCCCCGCCGTGTTGACGGAAAAAAGACGACCCCCTGTTTGAGCGAAGCGAGTT
>JAOATE010000072.1 GCA_030158305.1 Burkholderiaceae bacterium | reverse complement strand
ATTCGTGATTTTTTGGATGGTCAAAGTCATCAATAAGGCGCGTAGCAAAATGGACCTTGAGGCGGAGGCCGCGGCGCCTAAAATCCCAGAGGATGTCTTGCTTTTGCGCGAAATTCGCGACTCTTTAAAGAAGTAGGGCGCGGACGGTCTCATTTAGACTGGATTGTCGATGTCTACAAAGTCGACTCGAATGCCAAACTCTTGTTCAATGGCAGCGCCGAGCGCTTGCACACCGTAACGCTCAGTGGCATGGTGGCCGGCACTAATAAAGCCGACACCTGCCTCACGCGCCAAGTGCACGGTTGGCTCAGAGATCTCGCCGGTAATAAAAACCTGGGCACCCGCATCGATGGCATGGGTCATCATGCTTTGGGCTGCACCTGTACACCAGGCAAGTCGATGCGCAGGCATACCGGGGTCTCCGATGATTTGGGGCGTGCGACCTAAGGCGCGCTCAACATTGGCTGCAACCTCTCCAAGAGTCGTGGAGCCGTGCATTTGGCCTAACCAGATCAGGTTGCCAGGTCCAGCGGTCGCGGGGGAGGGGGTGAGCTTGAGAACGCGCGCCAGTTGAGCATTGTTTCCAAGCTCGGGATGGGCATCAAGCGGTAGGTGAAACGCAAGCAAATTAATATTTTTTGACAGTAAGCTCGCCAGCCTAGTCTTGCGGATACCTGTGATGCGTGTGTCTTCGCCCTTCCAGAACCATCCGTGATGGACGAGCAAGGCATCTGCCCCTCGCTCAATCGCAACATTGATGAGGGCTTGGCTAGCCGTCACGCCCGTCACGATATGGGAAATCGACGCTGCGCCCTCAACTTGTAAACCATTGGGACAGTAATCGCTAAAAGACGAAACGTTGAGCTTGGTATCGAGCCAAGCACAGAGTTCGCGAGTTGCAATCGATTTCATATCACCTCAAATACAGCAAATAGGAAAGCTTAACCTTGTGAGGGTGAGCCGTCCAATGCTGCATTTGAAGTTTCTTTAGAGTCGACGGGATGTGCGACAAAAAGATTTTCAGCTTGCGTCAAAAGAGGTTGGCGAATCGAAGGCTGTAAGTGATAAAAAACTTCTTGGAGCCGCGCTTCATCCTCGTCGGCAGTGTAAAACCAGCTGACAGGCATTTTTAAAATTTCGGCGACTCTGCACATGAGCTGGTAATCTGGGGAGTGTTTGCCCCGTTCATACTGGTTCATTCGGGCGCTGGCAGACATTGGATCGATTCCGGCCAGCTTGCCAAGTTTTTCTTGCGATAGTCCTGCACGGAGGCGGGCTTGTTTGAGACGGTGAGCGAGCACAATGGTCCCTTTGGAGTTCTAGCAAAATGAATATAAAAACAAAATTACAGTTCTACAAGAGATGAAACCCGTAGTAAATGCAAGATTGTTAAATTTGGAATCGCCAAAAGATATACCTTTCCACTCTCCTTCACAACATATTTGTTGTAAGTAAAGTTGAGTGCCTATGGTAGGAAAAGGTAAACAAAGGTACTAAAGCACACAGATACATACGCTTTAGGTACTATCTTGCGTATATTTACAGGAGATAGCAGATCAAACTATTTCAGCTTGTGGAATCTGGGGTTTCGGTTTTTGCTTCTTCTGAGCGTGGTTTGATGCCACGCGCCAACAAAATGCCTACTTCGTACAGGACACACAATGGAACAGCGAGTAAGAACTGGCTGACGACATCTGGCGGTGTCACGACAGCGGCGATGATAAAGGCACCCACAATGACGTAACCACGGGACTGTTGAAGCTGGGCAATCGTGACAATTCCCATGCGGACTAGCAAAATGACAGCAACAGGGACTTCGAATGTAATGCCAAATGCTAAAAACATAGTCATGACAAAGCCAAGATAAGCTTCGATATCAGGCGCTGGCGTAATGGACTCTGGTGCGAACGAGGCAATAAAGCTGAAAACAGTTTTGAAAACGACAAAATAACAAAAGGCCATGCCCGCTAAAAAAAGCAAGGAACTTGAGATGATGAGCGGGAGGGCAAGTTTTTGTTCATGCCGGTAAAGACCGGGGGCTACAAAAGCCCAAACCTGATACAGCACGACAGGCAATGAGATCACAAAGGCCGCCATCATTGTGACTTTGACCGGCACCATAAAGGGCGTGATGACCCCTGTCGCAATCATGCGCGTGCCCTCAGGTAAGGACGCCAGCATCGGGGCCGCCAACAAATCATAAATCACGGATGCGCCGGGATAGATAAAAAGGGCAATGAACACAACCAGCATCGTGCCAACTGCGCGCAAAAGGCGTGAACGCAGTTCGATGAGGTGTGACATAAAACTATCACCGCCTTGGGCGGTTTCGTGCGATGGGTCTTCAGTGCTCAAGATTTTGATCCGGGCGAAGTCTCTGGAATGGCTGCGCTCGCCTTGGGAGTGACCGAGGTTAGTTCATTTGTGCGCACAGCATCAATCTCAAGTTGAGCAGGTTGCTGTGTAGGTGCGGACACAAGAGGAGTCGAAGCGACCGCAGTCGCGGCAGAGTCGTGATTTGGGAGCGGAGTCGTACCAGAGTCAGGAGTACCGAGTGGCGTTTTGAGCTCGTTGAAGGTCGACATGGTCGACTGTTCAAAGGCTTCAAGCGGCTGGCGCAAGGCGGTCTCAGTATTTTGCAGGCTTGACTGAACACTTTGCGCAGCATCTTGCATCTGATCTTTGAGTTTGCGCAACTCATCGAGCTCGACCTCGCGTTGAATATCTGACTTGATATCGCCGACATAACGCTGCGCGCGGCCAACGAGGTGGCCGATTGTGCGAGCAACTTTTGGTAAGCGTTCAGGGCCAATCACGACGAGCGCAATCACCCCGATCACGAGCAATTCAGTGAAGCTGATGTCAAACATGGTAGTAACAGGGCCAGATAGACTCAGCTAAAAGGAAAACAAAAGAGGCGTTCAATGTGAGCTAGTTTTTTCTTTAGCTTGCACATCAATCGCTTCGTTTGAAGCCACGCGTTGCGCAGGTGCCGCTTCAGCAGCCGTTGTGGTGGCGTCAGCTTCTTTAGCGTTAGGGTCTTTCATCCCTTCTTTAAAGCCTTTGACAGCACCACCGAGATCAGCACCAATGTTGCGAATCTTTTTGGTGCCAAACACCAACGCAACGATGACCAAAACAATTAACCAATGCCAGATACTAAATGCGCCCATGACGGTTCTCCGAATCAGGCAACGGTAGGTGCAGGCCCTTTCCAAGGCCGACTTCCACCGTAAATATGAAAATGAAGGTGTAAAACCTCTTGACCACCCTCGACACCAGAATTGGCCATTAGGCGAAAGCCGCCAGACGGTCCAGGATTACAACCATTGTCGAGTGCAATTTGAGGCACCTTTGATAGCATTCTACCTAACCAAACGCTATCTTCGGGATTAATCTCTTGCATTGAGACAATATGACGTTTCGGGATCATCAGCAAATGGACCGGCGCTGCGGGGTTGATGTCGTGAAAAACCATGCAATCTTCGTCTTCGTATACGATTTTTGCCGGTAATTCGCCGCGCACAATCTTGCAAAAAATGCAGTGTTCACTCATAAAATCTTTAGGTCCTCAAGGGGTTTTTAGACGCGAAGCTTTTTCTTGCAGCCCAGAGATACCTTCGCGACGCGCTAATTCTGCCATGACTTGCTCTGGACGGAGTCCATTTTCAGTCAACACGACTAAACAGTGAAACCAGAGGTCTGCCATTTCAGACACAATACGCTCTGGCTGCTGATCTTTGGCTGCCATGACAAGCTCTGTTGCTTCTTCGCCGATCTTTTTTAGTGCGGCATCAGGACCTTTGGAGAACAGTTTCGCGACATATGAGGCTGTCGGATCACCCCCGCGACTCGGCAGGCGTGTTTCTAAAAGGTCGGATATGCGAGCAAGCACAGCCTCTGAAGCGTCAGTCATGGCGTGGTCTTTATTCATTTGTAAATGAGTTCGGGGTCTTTGAGAATAGGATCCACCACGACCCACTGTGAGCGAGCTTCGGCTCCTCGGTCTGAGACACTATCCAATCGACGATAGAAACAACTCGCTCGCCCTGTATGACAGGCGATGGCACCAATTTGTTCGACCTTCAAGAGCAGGACATCGCCATCACAATCTAAACGTAGCTCCAGGAGTCGTTGAACGTGTCCGGATTCTTCGCCTTTACGCCATAGGCGGCTGCGTGAGCGAGACCAAAAAACAGCTCGCCCAGTCGAAACCGTCTCGGCAAGAGCGTCTGCATTCATCCACGCGACCATCAAAATATCGCCAGATTGGGCGTCTTGGGAAATGGCGGGAATCAGGCCTTGTGCGTCAAAGTGCACTTCTTGAATCCATGTAGGCAGTTGAGGTGTTGTCATCTCAGCACAACCTGACAGGGATACCCTGACTCGCCATGAACGCTTTGGCTTGTCCGACTGTGTATTCGCCATAATGGAAAATACTCGCGGCAAGCACCGCGCTTGCGCCACCCAGCGTGACACCATCCGCAAGGTGCTGAAGATTACCCACGCCACCCGAGGCAATCACAGGAACTGAAACAGCGTCTGACACTAAGCGAGTGAGCTCCAGATCAAATCCTGATTTGGTTCCATCGCGGTCCATGCTAGTCAGTAAAATTTCACCTGCTCCGTATTCAGCCATCTTGCGCGCCCACGCGACCGCATCGATGCCAGTCCCACGGCGCCCGCCGTGCGTAAAGACTTCCCAGCGTGGCGTTTCACTGTCGGCTACGCGCCGTGCATCGATGGCCACCACAATGCATTGCGAACCATGGTAGTCCGAGGCCGCACGCACTAGATCAGGATTGGCAACCGCCGCACTATTCATGGAAATCTTGTCAGCGCCTGCGCTCAGGAGTCGCTGAATGTCACTGACTTGACGCACACCACCGCCAACAGTCAAGGGAATGAAAACTTGCGAGGCTACTTTTTCAATAATCGGGAGGATCAGGTCGCGGCCATCGCTGGTGGCGGTAATATCCAAAAAGGTGAGTTCATCTGCGCCTTGCTCGTTGTAGCGATGTGCGATCTCCACTGGATCGCCAGCATCCATCAGTTGAACAAAGTTCACGCCCTTGACGACGCGACCTGCCGTCACATCCAGACATGGAATGATTCGACGTGTCAGTTCGCTGAGAGTGTTGGGCGTTTGCAGAACGGTCATGGCTGGAGTTCGTCCGCGCGCTTTTGTGCAGCTTCAAAGTCGAGCGTACCTTCGTAAATGCTCCGCCCTAAAATGGCGCCTTCGACGCCTTCGTCCTGAACGGCGCAAAGCGCATCGATATCGCGCAAATCAGTGACTCCGCCAGAAGCAATTACCGGAATGCGCACGTGCTGGGCTAAGCGCACGGTGGCTTCGATATTGACGCCAGAAAGCATGCCATCACGACCGATGTCGGTGTAGATGATTGCTTCGCAGCCATAATCTTCAAACTTTTTCGCAAGATCGCTCACATCGTGCTTTGTGAGTTTGCTCCAGCCGTCTGTCGCGACTTTTCCGTCACGCGCATCCAGACCCACAATGATGTTGCCAGGAAATGCGCCGCAGGCATCATGTAAAAACCCTGGGTTTTTGACCGCAGCGGTGCCGATGATGACGTAAGAAATACCAAAATCTAGGTAACGTTCGATCGTATCAAGATCACGAATGCCACCGCCGATTTGCACGGGGATATCGTCGCCTACTGCGGCGACAATTGCCTTGATGAGTGCTTCGTTTTTGGGTTTGCCAGCGACAGCGCCATTGAGGTCGACCAAGTGTAGACGTCGCGCGCCGCGCTCAAGCCAGTGTGTGGCCATCGCGGTCGGGTCTTCGGAGAAAATGGTCGCATCATCGAGATCGCCTTGGCGAAGTCTGACACATTGTCCGTCTTTGAGATCAATTGCGGGGATCAGCAGCATATCGTTTGTGATCAGTCACTGTTAGGTTGTTAAGGTTGCCAGTCTACAAAATTCCTGTAAAGACGCAAACCATGGTCTGCGCTTTTCTCAGGATGAAACTGTACGGCAAAGATGTTGTCTTGAGCGACAGCGCAAGTGAAGGGCCCGCCATAATGGCTTTCACCTACAGTTAGCGCAGCGTCAGTTGGCGCTGCGTAATAGCTGTGAACAAAGTAAAAGGGTGTTGCATCAGGAATGCCTGCCCATAGTTTGTGCGCGCGCACTTGATGAACAGGATTCCAGCCCATATGAGGGACTTTTAAGCGATCAGCATGGTCGTTGGTGCCAGGAGTGGGGGCGTCGAACGCAGGTCCTTTAAAGCGGCGAACCTCGCCTTTGAAGAGGCCAAGACTCGTGGTGTTACCTTCTTCGCTGCGTTCAAACAACATCTGCTCGCCAACGCATACGCCGAGAAGGGGTTTGGTGGCGGCGGCACGTAACACCGCTTCACGCAAACCTGCTTCGTCCAAGGTGCGGATGCAGTCCGCCATCGCGCCTTGCCCTGGAAAGACGACGCGATCGGCCGCGTCAATTTCAGACGCGAGCTTACACAGGCGAATATCAGCTTCTGGAGCAGCATGACGCAGCGCGCGCTCAACAGAGTGATAGTTCCCCATGCCGTAATCGACAATGGCAATCGAGGTCATGACTTAGAGCACACCTTTGGTGGAGGGCACAATACCCGTGCTTCGCGGATCAAGCTCAAGCGCCATACGAAGTGCACGACCCGTTGCTTTAAAGATCGTTTCACATTGGTGATGGGCATTGACGCCCCGCAAGTTATCGATATGCATGGTGATCAGTGCATGATTGACTAAGCCTTGAAAAAACTCAATGGTCAGATCGACATCAAAGTCGCCAACGCGCGCACGCGTGAAGGGGACATGAAACTGCAAACCGGGACGCCCTGAAAAATCTACAACGACACGAGAAAGCGCTTCGTCCAGTGGAACGTATGCGTGTCCGTAACGACGCATGCCAGCCTTGTCACCGACCGCTTTAGCAAGCGCCATACCCAAGGTAATGCCAACGTCCTCGACGGTGTGGTGAGCGTCGATGTGGAGATCACCTTCAGCGTGAATATCAAGATCGATGAGGCCGTGACGTGCGATCTGGTCCAGCATATGGTCCAGGAAAGGCACGCCCGTATTGAGTTTCTGGACGCCTGTGCCGTCTAGATTGACCGCAACGCGGATACGCGTTTCGTTGGTATTACGGATAATTTCTGCGGTACGCATGATATGGACTCGGATGTACTCAGATCGTAGGAGTGTCTATTGTATGTTGGTCAAGCGATAACGGGCGCTGGCAGCATGCGC
>JAOATE010000071.1 GCA_030158305.1 Burkholderiaceae bacterium | reverse complement strand
ACCATCGCGATGTCAGCGCGCATCGGACGCATCAAGCAACGCATGGCCGAAGCATGCGCACGGGTGGGGCGCGATCCAAGCGAGGTCACGCTTCTGCCTGTCAGTAAAACTTTCGATGATCAGGCGATCCGGCGCGCGGTCAGCCTTGGATACAAAAGGTTTGGAGAAAACCGTACGCAAGAGATCGGACAAAAAGCACCCCTCTTGGCAGATTGCGATATTCAGTGGGTCGTGATCGGTCAGCTTCAAACGAATAAGGCGAAAGAAGTCGCCCGCCTTGCCCATGAGTTGCAGTCTTTGGACCGAATGGAGCTGGCGGAGGCTCTAGACCGTCGCCTTCAGCTTGAAGGTCGCTCAATTGATGTGTTGGTTCAGGTCAAAACCTCGCCTGAGGAAACCAAGGCTGGACTCGATCCTGACGAACTTATTCCATTTTTGCGACAACTCAGTGGTTTTCAGACCATGCGAGTGCGTGGCTTGATGACGATGGCGATTTTGTCTGAAGATCAAAGCGCGGTTCGCCGTTGTTTCGCGCAATTGCGCACCTTGCGAGATCAAGCTCGGCAAGAGGGCATTGTCGGGATAGAACTGGATCGTTTGTCGATGGGCATGAGTGGCGACTTTGAGCTCGCCATCGAAGAAGGCTCAACAGAAATCCGTGTAGGCTCTGCGATTTTTGGCGCAAGAGATTACCCAGCCTAATGCCGAGTGCCCCATGCGTGGATGCTCACACATTACTTGAGAGTGATCACACCACGCATCACAGGAGAATGCCCGGCGAATGTGCAGACAAAGCCGTAGCGCTCGCCCGGCACCAGCTTTTCCATGTCAAACGTGACGGACGTTGATTCTCCGCCTCCCACCACACCTGTGTGCGCGAGGACTCGGGTATCTTTCGGATCGACATAATTGTGATCGGCACCTGCGAGCATCCCTGTACGCGCGACGCCGTCTAAATCACTGAGCTTTGCTAATACCCAGTTGTGCCCCATGGCCAGTTTGGGTAGACGGCCTGTATGTTTAAGCGTCACCATGAATGTTTTACATGCAAGCGGAATCTCGATTTTTTCTGGCGTAAAACGAAGCGCATCATCACTTTCAATCGTGGCCGCACAGTTTTGCGCAGAGGCAAGACCACCTGCCAGACAAAGCGCACTGGCGATTACAGCGTTTCGCCATATTTTCGAATGAAGAAAAAGAGTATGCATAGGATGGATCACTTTTTAGGACCGTCGGCGCGTTCGAACAATCCGACCATTGGGTCGGCGCTCAATGTCGCCATTTAACTCAAGAGAGAGCAGCTCACACTGCAAGATCGCAGGCAACATATTTGTTCGCTGTTGCAGCGTGTCCTCTGTAACAGGATCGTAGCCGATTGCGTCCCAGACAGGTGAGCACGGTTCAGCTTTCGCTGCGGCTTCCCCAGTCAACACAGTTGTGGATGTTGCTTGTGTGGCATGTTCAGTGAAGTTGAAGGCTGGCGCATGCGCTGCCCCGAGCTCGTCCAAGATGTCCTCGGCGCGCTCGACCAGCTTGGCGCCCTCTTGAATGAGGGCGTGAGGTCCGCGCGAAAGGGGCGAGACAATCGATCCCGGAATCGCAAACACCTCTCGGTTCATTTCGACCGCCAGTTTGGCTGTGAGTAGCGAGCCACTTTTAAGCGCGGCTTCGACCACCAGTACGCCATGTGAAAGTCCCGCCACGATCCGATTGCGACGCGGAAAGTGATGCGGACGTGCTGGGGTGCCGAGAGGAAATTCCGTGAGAAGTAAGCCGCGCGTGTTGAGAATCCGGCGCGCGAGCTCGGCATGATGGCGCGGATAGACTATATCGGCGCCTGTGCCGAGTACTGCAATGGTGCCACCGCTTGTCGGACCTGCTTGGAGGGCGCCGCGGTGAGCGGCGGCATCAACGCCCTGCGCCAAGCCGCTGACCACGCACCAGCCACGACGGGCAAGTGTGCAGGCAAAATCGCTCGCATGTTCAAGGCCGTCCGCGGTGGCATTGCGTGCGCCGACGATGGCGAGTGCAGGCTGTTGTAGTCGGTCGAGATCGCCTTTTGCGTACAGCACCGTGGGCGCATCGGCAGTGTGCCGCAGTTGTGCTGGGTATTGAGCCTGATCGGGAGTCAAAATAAACTGGTCTGGTTCAAGTGCCCACTCGAGTGCTTGGAGAATTTGACGCGTAACCGCTTCGCCTCTGGCTGCGAGCAAGCCTTCGCAGATCGCTTTTGGAACGTGCGCAGCGAGTTGTTGAGGCGAACATTGTTCAACCGCTTTTGGGCAAGAAAAGTGGCTCAGTAGACGTTGCGCTGAAATGGGGCCAAGTCCAGGGGTCATGCTCAAGCGCAGCCAAGCGGTGAGCATTTCGGTCGAAAGTGTGTGAGGCATGCACCGAGTCTGACATAGGCATCGCGCTGCAAAGGGATAAAAGAGTCTCAGAAATCCCCCTTAAAACATGCGGAATCATGCGGATTGCATCGAATTTTGGGCGTTATTAATTTAAAATCATCATAAGTTGTGTAAATACATGGTCTTTCACTATGGCTCTGCTGAACATTCTGAACTATCCCGATAAGCGCTTGCATACGGTAGCGAAACCTGTGCGCGTGGTGGATGAGCGTATCCGCAAACTTGTCGCTGATATGACTGAAACGATGTACGAGGCTCCTGGTGTTGGCTTGGCTGCTACTCAGGTCGACGTGCACGAACGCGTGGTGGTCATCGATGTCAGCGAAGATAAAAGTGATTTGCGTGTACTGATTAATCCAGAAGTCTTGAGCGCTAGCGAAGAAAAGAAAACCTACGAAGAAGGTTGTCTATCGGTACCCGGTGTTTATGACGAAGTGGATCGTCCTGCCAACATCCGCGTGCGTGCACTCAACTTGCAGGGTGAGCCTTATGAATTTGAGGCTGACGGACTGTTGGCCGTATGTGTCCAGCATGAGTTGGATCACTTGAACGGCAAGGTCTTTGTGCAGCATCTGTCGCTGTTGAAGCAGACACGTTTGAAAGCCAAGTTGCGTAAAGAGCAGCGCGAACTGGAGCGGGTATAACCCCACATGCATACTGAAACGCTTGGCTACATTGCTGCATTTTTGACGACTGCGGCATTCTTTCCGCAAACTATTAAAACAATTAAGTCCCGCGATACAGCGTCGATTTCCTTGGCCATGTACGTGATGTTCACGACTGGCATTGCGTTATGGCTAGGCTACGCATTTTTGATCGAATCGATGCCAATGATCATTGCCAACATCATCACCTTTGTCTTGTCTTCGACAATTTTGGTGTTAAAGCTTAGCGAGAAGTCGCCGACCAACCGGCAATAAATATTGAGGCTGGCTGGCGTTTGCCGCCTGGTCGCTGCAACTCCAGTAAGCGTAGTATCCCTTGTCCTGTGGCGATATCAATGCCATCGGCACTGACATTCAATACCTGTGCGACACCGTCATTGTCCTGAGAGGCCGTTGTTGCGTGGTCGCTTAATGCAATGGCATTCCAAACTTTGACTGGTTCAGCAATGCCAGGCAGTCTAATCGTAGCGCCTGGCACGGGATTAAACGCGCGGATGCGACGCGCCAGTAGTTCTGCGGGTGCCTGTAAATCTAAAGCAGCTTCGGCTTTGTCGAGCTTGGAGGCATATGTCACGCCTGCCTCTGGTTGGGCTGTGGCGACGAGTGTGCCGGAGGGCAGTTCTCGTAGCGCTTGCACAATCAGACGCGCCCCTTGCTCTGCAAGCTTGTCGTGAAGGGTGGACGCATTGTCGTGCGCCACGATATCTAAGGGCTCGACCAGCAACATCGCGCCAGTGTCGAGACCCTCGTCCATTTGCATAATGGTGACGCCCGTTTGTAGATCACCGGCTTCAATCGAACGCTGAATCGGAGCAGCGCCGCGCCAGCGCGGCAACAGGCTCGCATGGATATTGAGGCAGCCATATCGAGGCGTTTGTAATACCCAGGTCGGTAGAATCAAGCCGTAGGCGGCTACCACCAGCACGTCAAGTTGCGCCTGTTGTAGGGCCAGTTGCGCTGCCTGCGCATCCTCGGGATATTTGCCGTCCAGGCGCAGACTGCGTGGCTGCAAAACAGGAATGTCGTGTTCGAGCGCGAGTTGCTTGACTGCGCTTGGGGTCAGCTTGAGTCCACGTCCTGATGGACGATCTGGCTGTGTGAGGACGAGCGGCACTGTAAACCCTGCGTTCAAAATGGCGTGCAAGGCCAGTTTGGAAAATTCAGGTGTTCCAGCAAAGCCGACACGCATCACATCAAGATCCAATCTTTTCTGCCCAGAGATCGTATTCGTCTGAGTCCGTCACGCGTGCGCGAATGAGATCGCCTGGCTTGAGGGGGGTATCGCTCTCAACGTACACACAGCCGTCGATTTCAGGGGCGTCCGCGCTAGAGCGTCCAACGGCGCCGTCTTCGTCGACCTCGTCAATCAGTACGTCGATTTCGCGGCCAACGCGTTTGGCCAGACGCTCGGTCGAAATGGCTTGTTGATGCGCCATAAAGCGATCCCAACGCTCTTGTTTGACCTCGTCCGGGACTGCGCCCTCAAGCGCATTGGCCGGAGCGCCTTCAACAGGGGAGTACTGGAAGCAGCCCACGCGATCGAGTTGTGCTTCTGACATCCAGTCCAGCAAGTATTGGAAGTCGCTTTCTGTTTCGCCTGGAAAGCCCACGATAAAGGTTGAGCGCAAGGTGATGTCAGGACACTGCTCTCGCCATTTGTGAATACGCGCCATGGTTTTGTCTTCAAAGGCGGGACGTTTCATCGCCTTGAGAATACGTGGGCTGGCATGTTGGAAGGGGATGTCCAAATAAGGCAGGATCTTGCCTTCGGCCATCAGCGGAATGACCTCGTCGACGTGCGGATACGGATATACGTAGTGCAGGCGGACCCAGATGTCGAGTTCAGACAAGGCGGAGCATAGCTCGGTCATGCGTGTTTTGACAGGGCGTCCGTTCCAGAAGCCACTGCGATATTTGACGTCGACACCGTAGGCGCTCGTGTCTTGCGAGATGACGAGCAACTCTTTGACGCCGGCTTTGGCCAGTCGCTGCGCCTCATCGAGTACATCACCGACCGGGCGGCTGACTAAGTCGCCACGCATGGAAGGAATGATGCAGAAGCTACAGCGGTGATTGCAGCCTTCGGAGATTTTTAAGTATGCGTAATGGCGAGGCGTGAGTTTGATGCCTTGTGGAGGCACCAGATCCAAAAAGGGATCATGCGAGGCATTTGGTGGCGCAGCTTCGTGAACGGCGCGCACAACCTGTTCGTATTGTTGCGGGCCGGTCACCGCCAGTACGCTCGGGTGGACGGCTCGAATAACAGACTCTTCGACGCCCATGCAGCCCGTCACAATGACGCGACCATTTTCCGCAATGGCTTCACCGATCGCATCGAGCGATTCGGCTTTGGCGCTGTCAATAAAACCACAGGTGTTGACCACGACCACATCGGCGTTGTTGTAGTCGGGAACGATCTGATAGCCCTCCGTACGCAACTGCGTGAGGATACGTTCTGAGTCCACAAGTGCTTTGGGACAACCGAGACTGACAAAACCGACTTTGGGCGAAGACATAATGAGTGACCTAGCGAGTCGTAACCCGCGTTGAACAGGCGGTGATTTTACCTTGCGTAGCGGAGAAAACCGGCTTTATGACAGATGTTGTGATGCGCCCATCAAACAGACCCTCTAAAGACCCTACAATTGAGGGATGAATCCAGTCACACCTGCCTTATCTCATTCTTTGCTGGCTGCCGCCAGCTCCGTTGCCGCCGTAGAGTCCGGTCAGTCGCTGACCGAGGCGCTCGCCGACGTCCACCCAGATTTGCGGCCTGCCGCGCAAGCACTTGCTTTTTATGCCATGCGTCACTGGGGGATGGCCAAAGCCTTGCGGCGCGCACTCGTCGAGCGTGAGCCGCCTAGTGCGACCATGTATGCCTTGATTGGTTTGAGCTTGCTGCTCTTGGACGCTTCCATTCGTGCCCAAGAAGAGACGCCTGCCGAAGGCACGCCAATTTATGGCGCGCACACACTGGTTGATCAGGCGGTTCAGGCGACGCAATGGCACCGTTCGACCGCTTCGTTTAAAGGCCTGGTTAATGCGGTATTGAGACGATTTCAGCGCGAGCGCACCGACATTTTGGCGAAAGTCGCCAATGATCTGGAGGCCAAGTGGAATCACCCTAAATGGTGGATAGAGAGCTTACAAAAAACGTATCCTCAGGACTGGCAGGCGCTGTTAGTGGCGGCCAACACACATCCGCCGTTGACGCTGCGTGTCAACGTGCGTGCGACAACTCGTGAGGCTGTTCTCCAAGCCTTTTCGGAACAAGGCATTCAAGCGACGGCTTTTGGCGAGGCCGGACTGGTCTTGCAGGTGCCTAGGCCGATTACGTCCTTGCCAGGCTATGCACAGGGCTGGTGGTCTGTGCAGGACGCGGGGGCTCAGCTCGCAGCCCCTATGCTGGACGTCAAAGACGGTATGCAAGTGTTGGATGCATGCGCAGCACCAGGGGGTAAGACCGCCCATTTGCTGGAGTTGGCAAAGGTTGACTTAACGGCGCTTGACGTTGATGCGGTGCGTCTTGAGCGTGTGCATCAAAATCTCAAACGCTTGGGCTTAATGCGGCGCGGGATTCGTCTGGTCGCCGAGAGTGCGATCAAAACCCATGTGTGGTGGGATGGCAAACCGTTCGATGCTGTGTTGGCTGATTTGCCCTGTACGGCGTCTGGAATTGTGAGCCGACACCCTGATATCCGATGGTTACGTCGAGCCCAAGACGTTCAACAGACTGCGAAGCTCGCCAGAGAAATTTTGGATTCGCTCTGGAGTGTGGTCGCGCCTGGTGGCAAACTATTGATGGTGACTTGCTCGATTTTTCCTGAAGAAGGTGAAAAACAAGCGCAAGCGTTTGCTGCGCGTCATGCGCAAGCCGAGAGATTGAGTGCGCCGGGACAGCTCTTGCCGCATTTGCCTGATGCGGAGCATCCTGCTGGCTATGATGGTTTCTTTTATGCGTTGTTTACTCGAAAAGCTTAGGCATTGAACAGATGACTGCTGAAATGAGGTGTTTGACTGTTCTAAGGTGGGCGTGCGCGATGCTGACCTTAGTAGGTTGCACGCTGTTTTTGCCAGTGGCTGTAGGGGCGGAGGCGCAGATCAAACGCATCGAGCCTCTGATTGGCGAGGGACACCTCACCATGGATTTAGATGTCAATCTCAAACTTAGTCCTATCGTGATTGATGC
>JAOATE010000070.1 GCA_030158305.1 Burkholderiaceae bacterium | reverse complement strand
TCTTTGGCCCGAATATTCATCGGATGGGTCAAAGGCAGGTTGTTGGCGTATTTGTAGGAAAACTCTGCCTTGGATTGCGCCCAGGCACTATTTAGAGGAGAAGCAAGGGTAATCGCTCCAGCACCCATGCCAGTTAGTAGTTTGCGACGTGAAATAGACATTTTGTCTCCAATGGTTTTCTAATTAATAACTATCATAGCAATGAACTTAGTGAGCATCGTCCCTAAATGCGCCTCAGGACGCTAAAATGCGTGTTTTCCCCTACGTTGCTTCCTGGTCGCCAAAGTGTCACATATTCTGCATATCCCCGGCTCCTCCGTTCTGTCCAGTTTCCGCCAAGATCGCCTGCTCTCTAAGCTCCGGGCTTTAGGCCTCCCAATTGCTAGCGTGAGTGCCAGGTACGAGCACTTTGTCTGGTGTGACGAGGCGCCTGATGCGCTCACACAGACGCGACTCGGACAGTTGTTGGACTATGGGGTTCCATATTCCGAGCAGGCTGAGCAAAGCACGCCGATTGTTTTACGTGTGATTCCTAGGCTGGGCACGATTTCATCTTGGGCCAGCAAGGCAACAGACATTGCGCATAACTGCGGGTTGAACCACGTGCGACGGATCGAGCGGGGGATCGAATACACCTTGACGCCTGAGCGCGGCTGGCTCAAGACGAAAAATCTCGACGCAGCGATGTTGGCACAGGCCGCGAGTTGTTTACATGACCGGATGACTGAAACCGTCGTCGATGCCAATTTTGATCCAGAGGCTCTATTTATTTCCTTGCCCGGCAAGCCGATGCAAACGGTGGCCGTCACCGCTCAAGGTAAAGCCGCATTGCTAGAGGCCAATACCAAGCTTGGTCTGGCACTTTCAGAAGACGAAATCGACTATTTGACCCAAGCTTTTACAGAGCTCGGTCGCGATCCGACAGATGTTGAGCTCATGATGTTTGCTCAAGCCAATAGCGAGCACTGCCGCCACAAGATTTTTAACGCACAGTGGGTCATTGACGGTCAGGCCGAGAGCAAAACCCTCTTTGGCATGATTCGCGAAACGCATGCTGCGCAGCCGCTCGGAACCGTGGTGGCGTACTCTGACAACGCCGCCATTATGGAAGGCGGGCCAGCCCAGCGCTTTCAAGCGGCAGCTGGCACAGAAGGGCGGTCTGCGATCTACGGCACTGAGCTTAAAACTGTTCATACGGTGATGAAGGTCGAAACGCATAACCATCCGACCGCGATTGCACCCTTTGAGGGTGCGTCTACGGGCGCAGGTGGAGAAATTCGTGACGAGGGTGCGACCGGACGGGGTTCTAAACCAAAAGCCGGACTGGCTGGTTTTACAGTCTCCCACCTCCGTTTCGACGATGCGCCTCGCGTCTGGGAGTCTGACCATCACGGCGCACCTGACCGTATTGCAACGCCTTTGTCCATCATGATCGAAGGGCCGCTGGGCGCGGCTGCGTTCAACAACGAATTTGGTCGTCCTAATTTGCTGGGCTATTTCCGCTCTTATGAACAGACGGCAGGACAAACCCGCTGGGGCTATCACAAGCCCATCATGATTGCCGGTGGTTTAGGTAGCATCGATGGTGGCTGTACGTTAAAAGATCGCATCGAACCCGGTTCCCTCCTGATACAGCTCGGTGGTCCCGGACTGCGGATTGGGATGGGCGGCAGTGCAGCCTCGAGCATGGCTGTGGGGACCAACACCGCAGCCCTCGACTTTGATTCCGTTCAGCGCGGCAATCCCGAAATTGAGCGTCGTTGCCAAGAGGTGATTGATCGCTGTTGGCAGCAGGGTGATAAAAACCCGATTGTTGCCATCCATGATGTAGGCGCAGGCGGTTTGTCCAATGCCTTTCCCGAGCTCGTCAACGATGCCGGTCGGGGTGCAACCTTTGATTTGAGCCGAGTCCGCCTCGAAGAGTCTGGCATGTCGCCGGCTGAGATTTGGAGTAATGAGTCACAAGAGCGTTACGTGCTTTCAGTATTGCCACAAGACTTACCAAGATTTCAAATGATTGCCGAGCGCGAACGTTGTCCGTTTGCGGTGATTGGTGTGGCAACCGAAGAGCGCCAGTTGCGGGTTGTTCAAGGGGAAGGCTTGCCAGGGATGGACACACTCACACCTCAGCAGGGCATGCGACCTGTTGATGTGCCGATTGATGTGATTTTAGGTAAACCACCGCGGATGACGCGCGATGTCAAACGCGTTGAGCCACAAACAGCACCTCTCGATTTGACGTTGATCGCTTTGGATGATGCGGTCACACGCGTGTTACAGCACCCCACGGTCGCAAATAAGAGTTTTCTCATCACGATTGGTGATCGTACGGTGGGTGGCTTGTCTAGTAGGGATCAGCTTGTCGGTCCTTGGCAGGTCGCCGTGGCTGACTGTGCGGTCACGCTGTCAGACCATGACGGTACGCGTGGCGAAGCCATGGCCATGGGTGAACGCACCCCAATCGCGGCGATTGATGCGGCGGCCTCGGGGCGGATGGCGGTCGGCGAAGCCATGACCAACTTAGCGGCTGCCGATGTCGCGCGCATCGAGGACATCAAGTTATCCGCAAACTGGATGGCGGCATGTGGTGCCCCCGGTCAGGATGCCGCGCTGTTTGATACGGTTTCTGCAGTCAGCACGCTTTGTCAGAGCGTTGGGCTGTCGATTCCTGTGGGTAAGGACTCTCTGTCCATGCAAACAAGCTGGACACATGAGGACGAAAAGCGCCAAGTGATTTCGCCCGTGTCGCTCATTGTGACGGCTTTCGCCCCTGTTCAGGATGTGCGTCAGACATTAACGCCACAATTGCGCACGAATGTCGGACCCACCTCTTTGATCCTGATTGATCTGGGGAGTGGGAAAAAACGCATGGGCGGGTCGATTTTGACTCAAGTATGCAACCAAGTGGGTGAGCAAACCCCAGATGCTGATGATGCTGAGGCGCTACGGACGTTCTTTGTCACCATCCGTGCGTTGGCCGAGTCCGGTGTGTTGCTGGCCTATCACGATCGCTCGGACGGTGGTTTGATGGCAACGGTGTGTGAAATGGCGTTTGCCGGACACACGGGTGTTTCCCTCAACCTCGATATGCTGACCATCGACGCCAATGCCGAAGATTGGGATGCCTACAACATTCGCGCGGCTCAGGTCGAAGTACAGCGCAAAGAGCTCACCATCAAAGCGCTCTTTAACGAAGAACTGGGTGCGGTGCTGCAAGTGCCAAGCTCAGAACGTGATGCCGTGATGCAAGTTTTGCGTGCGGCAGACTTGTCCACGCACTCACATGTGATTGGTTCACTTAATTCAACGGATCAAATCGAGATTTTCCGTGACGGCAAAAAAATCTGGGGCAAGCCGCGTGCCGAGTTGGCCAAGCTTTGGAGTGACGTGAGCTATCGAATTTCAGCCTTGCGTGACAACCCAGCTTGTGCGCAGGCTGAGTTTGACGCGTGGTCCGACACGAAAGACCCAGGCATGACACCGATTGTTGATTTTGACCCTCAGGAAAATATTGCTGCGCCTTTCATCAATAAGGGCGTACGTCCACGTGTTGCGATTTTGCGAGAGCAGGGTTGTAACAGTCAGGTTGAGATGGCGTGGGCATTTGATCGTTCAGGCTTTGATGCCTGGGATGTGCACATGACCGACCTGCAAACAGGCTCTGCAGACCTGTCAAGTTTCCAAGGGCTGGTCGCTGTGGGTGGCTTTAGCTACGGTGACGTTTTAGGAGCAGGTGAGGGCTGGGCACGCAGCATTTTGTTTAACAACCAGCTGTCTGATCAGTTTGCCCAATATTTCAGCCGGACAGATACCTTTGCCTTAGGTGTTTGTAACGGTTGTCAGATGATGGCGGCGCTTGCCCCGATGATTCCTGGTGCTCAGGACTGGCCGAGATTTACCCGCAACGTATCCGAAAAATACGAGGCGCGCTTCTCAATGGTTGAGGTGCTTGAGTCACCGTCACTCTTTTTCAAAGGCATGGCTGGCGCGCATATTCCTGTCGCAGTTGCACATGGCGAAGGTTTTGCTAACTTTGCTCGCCAAGGCGACGCCACCAAGGTCTTGAGCGCACTGAGATATGTCGATCATCGCGGTCAGGCAACGGAAACATATCCCCTCAATCCAAACGGAAGTCCTGGCGGTTTAACTGCTGTGACGACTGCGGATGGACGCTTTACCGTCATGATGCCCCATCCGGAACGTGTTACTCGCAATGTCATGATGTCTTGGGCACCAGAGTCATGGGGACCTCAGGACACAAAAGGGGCTTACACGCCTTGGATGCGCTTTTTCCAAAATGCACGTGTTTCCCTTGGCTAAAACCTACATCAATCTGCATTGACGTCCAAAATCATGCAGGTTGTTGTGGCAAAAGCATGCAACTTGCCATCGGGACCGAGGATTTTCCCCTCGGCCGTGGCAACTTTGCGCCCCATCTGAATGACCGTCCCAACCGCGCGCACTCTGCCCACACTCGGGCTGATGGCGCGCGTCATTTTGACGCTCAAATCCAGCGTGGCATAGCCCTTGCCGGCCGGTAACATTGAATGAATCGCATTGCCAACGGCACCATCCAGGATGCTTGAGAACCAGCCGCCATGGACCGAACCCTGCACATTGAGCACGGCTTCGGTGGGATGACCTTGCAATACGGCTCGACCCGACTCAATCTCCATCAGCATATAGTTCATCGTGACGGCCATCGGACCGCTTGGCAAATCCCCGCGTCTGACGGCTTGCATGATTTCTAATCCCGACATGCTTGAAATCTGTTTAGGCGATAAAAAACCTGAGGCTCGGCCGTTTTTCATGCCTGCGAGCAGGGCGTTTTCCTCCTCAATCCAGCGTGCGAGGGTGTCATTGGTGCTCATAGCGAACTCAGTTCCCAATCAAAAATTTGCGGATTCAGTCTTTTAGCACCAGTTTGACCCCAAAAGTAGTGGTTTCCCCATCGTATAATCACGCTTTGCGCCCGGAGCTTTTCATGCGTCTTATCCAAACTGCGCTTACCTTCGACGATGTACTGCTGGTACCTGCCTTCTCGCAGGTGCTGCCTCGCGACACTTCGCTGGTGACACGCCTCACACGAAATATTTCTCTCAATATCCCACTCGTCTCGGCGGCGATGGACACTGTGACG
This sequence comes from Burkholderiaceae bacterium, assembly GCA_030158305.1. Classification (GTDB taxonomy): domain Bacteria; phylum Pseudomonadota; class Gammaproteobacteria; order Burkholderiales; family Burkholderiaceae_B; genus Zwartia. The sequence goes on along the minus strand of JAOATE010000070.1, from coordinate 2,267 downwards.
GAGTCTCGACTCGCGATCGCGATGGCCCAAGAGGGTGGTATCGGGATCATCCACAAAAATCTGACTGCTGATCAGCAGGCCCAAGAGGTCGCTCGCGTCAAACGTCACGAGTTCGGGATCGTGATTGACCCCATTACCTTGACGCCTGACATGAAAGTGCGCGATGCGATCGCCTTGCAACGTCAGCATGGTATTTCCGGTTTGCCTGTGGTCAAGGGCGGCAAGCTTGTCGGTATCGTCACCAATCGCGACTTGCGCTTTGAGGATCGACTCGACGCGCTGATTGCCACGGTTATGACGCCACAGGATCGTTTGATCACGATGAAAGAGGGCACAACACTCTCCGAGGCCCAAACCTTGATGCACAAACACCGCCTCGAGCGTGTGTTGATCGTCAACGACGCTTTTGAGTTGCGTGGCTTGGCTACCGTCAAAGACATCGTCAAAAATACCGAGCATCCTGCCGCCAGCAAAGACAGCCACGGACAGTTGCGCGTTGGCGCCGCGGTCGGTGTGGGCGATGGCACCGAAGAGCGTGTGGAAAAGCTGGTCGCTGCCGGCGTAGACGTGATCGTTGTCGATACGGCACACGGCCACTCCGCAGGTGTGATCGAGCGTGTGCGCTGGGTCAAAACGAACTATCCAAAAGTTGAAGTCATTGGCGGCAACATTGCGACAGCGGATGCCGCGCGCGCTTTGCTCAATGCGGGCGCTGATGCGGTCAAGGTTGGGATCGGCCCAGGTTCAATCTGCACCACACGTGTTGTGGCGGGTGTGGGCGTGCCTCAGATTACGGCGATCTCTGATGTCTCCAAGGCCCTAGAGGGCACTGGTGTTCCGCTGATTGCCGATGGGGGCGTTCGTTTCTCCGGCGACGTGGCCAAGGCCATTGCGGCCGGTGCGTCCACGGTCATGATGGGTGGTATGTTCGCCGGCACCGAAGAGGCACCTGGCGAGGTGGTCTTGTTCCAAGGGCGCTCTTACAAGTCCTACCGTGGGATGGGTAGCTTGGGTGCGATGACGGACGGCTCTGCTGATCGATATTTTCAGGATCCTGCCAACAACGCAGACAAGCTCGTGCCCGAAGGCATCGAAGGTCGTGTGCCCTACAAAGGCAGCGTGCTGGCGATTATTTTCCAACTGGTCGGTGGCGTGCGCGCTTCGATGGGCTATTGCGGTTGCGCTTCAATCGAAGAAATGCGCACCAAGACTCAGTTTGTCCAGATTACTGCAGCGGGTATGCGTGAGTCACACGTACACGACGTTCAAATCACCAAAGAAGCGCCTAACTACCGCGCCGACTAGTTTCACTCTTAGACATTGACAGGTTTAACACTCATGCATCAGCGCATTCTCATCCTTGATTACGGTTCACAAGTCACTCAACTCATCGCGCGTCGTGTGCGAGAGGCGGGTGTGTATTGCGAACTGCACCCTGGTGATGTGGATGCAGCTTTTTTGCAAAACCAACGCTCTTTAGGTCTTAAGGGCATCATTTTGTCCGGTAGCCATGCGTCGGTCTACGACGAAGATTCGCTCAAGGTTCCACACGCAGTATTTGAGGCCGGTGTTCCCGTCCTCGGTATTTGCTATGGCATGCAGGCAATGGCTCAGCAGCTGGGCGGCGAGGTCAATTTTTCCGATCACCGTGAGTTCGGCTACGCCGAAGTGCGCGCACGCGGTCACACGCGCTTGCTTAACGGAATAGAGGATTTCACTACGCCCGAAGGCCACGGCATGCTCAAGGTCTGGATGAGCCATGGCGATCAGGTGACGCGCTTGCCTGAGGGCTTCAAGGTAATGGCTTCAACTGCCTCTTGCCCGATTGCGGGGATGGCGGATGAGGCGCGCGGCTTTTATGCGGTGCAGTTTCACCCCGAAGTGACCCATACGGTCAAGGGCCAGGATCTGCTCAACCGTTTTGTTCACGAGATCTGTGGCTGCGTGGGTGACTGGACCATGCCCACATACGTCGATGAGGCCGTCGCACGCATTAGAGAACAGGTGGGTGAGGACGAGGTTATCCTGGGTCTGTCAGGTGGTGTGGACTCTTCAGTCGCTGCTGCGCTGATCCACAAAGCCATCGGTGATCGCCTGACCTGTGTGTTTGTCGATCATGGTCTGCTGCGGCTCGACGAAGGCAAGCAAGTCATGGAGACCTTCGCACAAAACATGGGCGTGCGCATCATTCATGTGGATGCGACCGAGCAATTTATGGGCAAGCTTGGTGACGTGTCTGATCCCGAAGCAAAACGCAAAATTATTGG
>JAOATE010000069.1 GCA_030158305.1 Burkholderiaceae bacterium | reverse complement strand
GTCCATTTTGCTACGCGCCTTATTGATGACTTTGACCATCCAAAAAATCACGAATGCGAGCAAAACAAAATTAATCACGATCGTGACAAAATTTCCCCAAGCAAAAATAGTCGCACCCGCTTTGGTCAAGTCTGCATACGTTTCTGGGCCTGTGTAGTTAGCTGGCCGTGACAGGACGAAAAATTTATTGCTGAAATCCATCGCGCCACCGACCAGAAAGTTCACGATCGGCATGATGATATCTTTGACTAACGAATCAACAATTTTGCTAAATGCAGCCCCCACAATGACGCCAATTGCGAGGTCTACCATGTTGCCGCGGACGGCAAAGGCCCGAAATTCCTTTAAAAACCCACGTGCTTGACTCATTTCTTGATTCCCCTGATGGAAGTGTGTTCGTCGTGGGGCTATAATAAGAGGTTAGAAAATTTGTAACAAGTTTGGTGTAAACCAGTCTGCAACGCGTGCACTCGACCGCGTTGGCTGCAATAAGGATAGCAAGATGAGTCAGGATTCGATTGTGCATGATGACGATGGCGCGGTTCCCCCAACCCTGCCCTCCGACCCTTCGCGCCGCTTCTGGATCGGCACAACCTGTGCCGTGGGTGGTGTCGCCGGAGCTGCATTGGCTGTTCCCTTCGTAAGCACGTTTGCGCCTTCTGAAAAGGCCCGCGCTGCTGGTGCTCCTGTCGAGCTCGACATCAGCTCCATTGCCCCGGGCGAGATGCGTACAGTTGAATGGCGCGGAAAACCCGTCTGGGTCATCCACCGCACCAAAGATCAGCTCGGTACGCTCAAGCAAAACGACCCAGATCTTGCCGACCCGGACTCTAATCGTCCAGGCGTGACACCGCCTTACGCGAAAAATGAATGGCGTTCACGCAAGCCTGAGCTTTTCGTCACGGTTGGCATTTGCACGCACCTGGGTTGTTCGCCTACGCCGAAGTTTCAAACGGGTCCGCAGCCCAGCCTGCCCAACAACTGGGATGGTGGCTTTTTGTGCCCATGCCACGGTTCGACGTTTGATATGGCTGGTCGTGTGTATAAAAACAAACCTGCTCCAGACAATCTCGAAGTCCCGCCCTACCAGTACCTAAGCGACACCCGAATCATTATCGGTGTGGACGAAAGCAACAAGGCCTGATCGGTCTTTGATTAACAACGCACATCGCGACACTGATTAAGTAAAGGAGCCGTTTCATGGCTGGCGAAAAAACCGTCGAAACGACCGGACTGCTAGGATGGATAGACCGTCGCTTTCCGCTGACGTCTAGCTACAAAGCACATTTGTCCGAGTACTACGCACCCAAAAATTTCAATTTTTGGTATTTCTTTGGTTCACTCTCTCTGCTTGTGCTTGTGATGCAGATCGTGACAGGTATTTTCCTCGTCATGCACTACAAGCCCGATGCTCAGTTTGCGTTCCAATCCGTTGAATACATCATGCGCGAAGTGCCCGGCGGCTGGTTTATCCGCTACATGCACTCAACAGGCGCCTCAATGTTTTTTGTTGTGGTTTACCTGCACATGACCCGTGCGCTGATTTACGGCTCATACCGTAAGCCACGCGAGCTGGTCTGGATTTTCGGTGTTGGTATTTTCTTGTGCCTGATGGCCGAAGCGTTTTTTGGTTACCTCCTGCCTTGGGGACAAATGTCCTTCTGGGGCGCACAGGTGATCGTGAATCTGTTTTCCGCTATCCCCTTTATTGGTCCTGAGCTTTCAATCTGGATTCGTGGCGACTATGTTGTCTCCGATGCCACACTGAATCGTTTCTTTGCCTTTCACGTCATCGCCATTCCTCTGGTGTTATTGGGACTGGTGGCTGCTCACGTGATTGCCTTGCACGAAGTGGGATCTAACAACCCCGACGGCGTGGATATCAAAGCCAAAAAGGACAAGCATGGCCGTCCTTTGGATGGCATTCCTTTCCATCCTTTCTACACCGTTCATGACATTTTGGGCGTGGCTGGTTTCTTCATTATTTTCATGGCGATTATTTTCTTTGCGCCTGAAATGGGCGGCTATTTCTTGGAGTTCAACAACTTCTTGCCTGCTGACCCGCTGAAGACACCTCTGCACATTGCGCCTGTCTGGTATTTCACGCCCTTCTACTCGATGTTGCGTGCGACAACGGACGACTTTACTTGGGTGCTGGCCGGTGCTGCTGTATTAGCAGCCATTGTGATGTTTTTCAAAACCAAAGGCTTGGCCAAACTGATTGTTCCAATCGTTTTGTTGGTCGTAGCAGTATTGCTGCGCGCGATCGACGCCAAGTTCTGGGGTGTTGTTGCCATGGGCGGCGCTGTTGTTTTGCTGTTCTTCCTGCCCTGGCTCGATTACAGCCCAGTCAAGTCGATTCGCTATCGTCCGAGTTGGCACAAAGTGCTTTACGGCATCTTCTTTGTAAACTTTATCGTGCTGGGCTATTTGGGTACACAAGCACCGACCGACATTTTTAACTTGATGTCGCAAATCGGAACACTCATTTATTTGGGTTTCTTCTTGCTGATGCCTGTTTGGAGTCGCCTTGGAACATTCAAACCGGTCCCTGACCGTGTCACGTTCCACGCACATTGAGCTTAACTTTATTTACGGAATGACCATGATCAAGAAGCTGCTTTGTGCTCTTGCCCTAGTGATCACATGCACTGGCGCCTCCGCCGCTGGCGGAGACTTCCCGCTTGAGCGCGCACCAGATCGCATCAACGATGTTGCCTCTCTCCAAAACGGTGCGAAGCTATTCGTGAACTACTGCCTAAACTGTCACAGCGCTTCCGCCATGCGCTACAACAAGCTCAAGGATATTGGTCTCACTGACCAACAGATCCGTGAAAGCTTATTGTTCACGGGTGAAAAAGTCGGTGACTTAATGATGGGTTCTGTTTCCGTCAAAGATGGCAAAACATGGTTTGGCGCAGCGCCACCAGATTTGTCCTTGATGGCACGAGCCAAGTCGATCAACGCTGGGCCAACAGGTTCAGATTACATCTACACCTACCTGCGCACTTTTTATCGTGACACGAGCAAGCCAACCGGTTGGGACAACTTAGCCTTCCCCAATGCAGGTATGCCACACGTGTTGTGGGAGCGTCAGGGCCAGCGCGAAATGACAGTGACCACCACGCACAAAACACCTGCACAAGCTGGCAAACCAGCAGGTTGGGAACGTATTGTGACAACCTATGATGCAGCGGGTTATGTTGCCTCCAAGGCGGAGCCGCTCGCTAACTACACTGGCAAGCCCTCTGTTGAACACAAATTTAAACCTCTGGATCCTCAACGTGCAGCGGCCTATGACCGTGACATGGCTGATCTGACCGGCTTTATGACTTGGATGGCTGAGCCTATCCAGCAAAAGCGCAAACAGATTGGTGTCTGGGTGTTGCTGTTCCTCGGAATCTTTTTCTTGATTGCTTGGCGCCTGAACGCTTCGTTCTGGAAACACGTCAAGTAAGTTGTTGACTTGGGCCAGCGTCTGCTGTCGTAGACGCTGGCTTTTTGCTTTTTCTATCAGTATTAATTTTTAGGACGGATATCCATCATGATGGTCCTTTACTCCGGAACCACCTGCCCTTTCTCACATCGCTGCCGCTTTGTGTTGTTCGAAAAGGGTATGGATTTTGAAATCCGTGACATCGACTTGTACAACAAGCCCGAAGACATCTCTGTCATGAATCCTTATGGCCAAGTACCAATTTTGGTTGAACGTGATCTGATTCTGTACGAGTCAAACATCATCAATGAATATATCGATGAGCGTTTTCCTCACCCCCAGCTGATGCCTGCTGATCCTGTGATGCGTGCTCGGACAAGACTTTTCTTGTACAACTTTGAAAAAGAACTGTTTGTTCACGTTGCCGCACTCGAAGACAGATCGATCCGTGGTGATGAGAAACGCCTGAATATCTCACGCGCCGCTGTTCGCGATCGTTTATCACAACTCGCGCCATTACTACTCAAAAACAAATACATGCTCGGCGAAGAGTTCACGATGCTTGACGTGGCCATGGCCCCGCTCTTGTGGCGTTTGGATCATTACGGCATTGAGTTGCCTAAAACAGCTGCGCCCATCCAAAAGTATGGCGAGCGTATTTTTTCCCGCCCGGCTTATATCGAAGCACTGACACCGTCTGAAAAGGTGATGCGCCGCTAAGCGCTTCCACTATGGCTGAATCATCCACGAAACCGTACATGCTTCGTGCTTTGCACGAATGGTGTACGGACAATGGCTACACTCCCCAGATTGTTGTGCAGGTTGATGCAAACACTCTGGTCCCGCCCGCGCATGTTCGCGATGGTCAAATCACTCTCAATATTGGTGCTCTGGCAACCAATCGACTTGTGATCGGTAATGAGGCCGTTGAGTTTCAGGCCAGATTTAGTGGTGTCACCGAAAATCTCTATGTTCCGATCACCAATGTCGTCGCGATTTATGCGCGTGAAACAGGCGCTGGGATGGGCTTTGAAGCTGAGGCTTCAACTGCCTCTGTAGAGCCCTCTGAAAGCTCCGATCATGCACGGCTAGGCGAAACCGATTCGCCTGACACAGATGGTCCAAAACCACCTGAAAACAAGCGTCCAAAACTTTCTATCGTCAAATAGTGAATATCTCAAGAACGTTTTCCACAAATCATTTATAATTCTGTCCGTTGTTGAAGTTTTTGACCTTTAGGTCTGAATGCCGGAGTAGCTCAGTTGGTAGAGCAGCTCACTTGTAATGAGAAGGTCGAGGGTTCGATTCCTTTCTCCGGCACCATAGATTAAAAAAGCTGTCAGGTTTTCACCTGACAGCTTTTTTGTTTTTAGGCTCCGGTTTTAAGACATCTGCTCTTAAACCAAACTATCTGCCCAAATATTTTTTGCCCAACCCCAGGCATACGTTCCCTCAAGAGCGGTTGGCGCAGGTGACAAACCACCCGATCCAGGAACAGTTTTAAACGTCTTTTCAGCCGCGACATATTGGTGAACACTCGCCACATGCACAACGTCTGTATCGTTGACAAAGCTGTAGCAAGTATTGGTCAATACGGGTTGTGGATTGATCGCAAAACCACTCAACTCCGCAATGATTGCGGCTGCCGTGACTTTTGCATGTTGATTCGCCATATGACCTGACTTAGGCATCAACGGTGCAACCTGAATAGAATCACCAATGATGTGAATGTCTTTTGCAGCAACAGCTTCAAAGTTCAAGAAATTCACATTTGACCAACGTCCATTTGCATCGGCCAAGCCTGACTTCACAATTAAGTCACCCGCGCTCATGGGTGGCAAAATATTCAATACATCAGCCTTAATATCATCCTGGACATCGAACTTAATCGTGCGTGTTTTTGCGTCAATCGCCGTCACATTGTGTTCGGGCATGTATTGAATGATGCCTGGATAGAGCTTAGCCCACGCTTCTTTAAATAACTTACCCTTAGAGGTGACATCTTGGTTTGCATCCAACACCAAGACTTTTGATTTCGGTTTATTTTTCTGAAGGTAATTCGCCACCTGACATGCACGTTCATACGGTCCAGGAGGGCAACGATACGGTGCAAGCGGGATGCTCAAGGCATACACGCCACCATCTTTCATCTCTGAGAGTTGCTTATGCAGCGCGGTTGTCTCTGGTCCGGCTTTCCATGCTTGAAGAGTCACGCCCGCTTTATTCGCAGCATCGAGACCTTCGATTTTATCCATCATCAAGCCGATGCCGGGTGACAGCACCAGCTTGTCGTACTTCACTGTTTTGCCCGAGGCGAGTTGTACAGTTTTCTTTTGACGATCAATACTCGCAACCGAGTCTTTGACCATTTTCACGCCGTGATTTTTTTCAAGTCCAGTGTATTGAACTGAGAGTTCGCTCAGCTGACGCGAGCCGCCCACCACCAAGTTAGACAACGGGCATGAAATAAATTGGGGATTGGGTTCAATCAAAGTGACTTGTGCAGTGTTGTTTGACAGCATGCGTAGATACTTGGCTGCTGTCGCACCACCATAGCCTGCACCCACAACGACGATCTGTGCGCTCTTGAGCGAGCTTGCTTGGGCTTGTCCATTTAAACCAAAAGCCAAACCCGCAACCGCTGCGCTTTGTCCTAGAAAATGACGACGATTCATGTTTGAGCTCCTTTAGTTTTTCTTGCCGAGAACGCTAGCAATTGTTTTCAGTTGTTCGTCGGTATAGCCTTTGGCGAGCTGAGGCATGATTGTGCCAGTCCGTTTGCCAGATTTGTATTCCATTAAACGCTCATACATGACTGATTCAGGTAATTGATTAATCATAGGGACCGTCACACCAGGAACGCTCACGCCATTCGTTCCGTGACAATTTGCGCACGTTGCCGCAAGGCTCTGGTTATACAAACGCTGGGCTTGTATGTCTTGTGCTTGTGAAACTCCGCTTATCGCAAGTCCCATCAAGCCAGACAGCAGGATTAATCGTGAAAACTTTTTTTGCATTATTCGACTCCTCGAAATTTTATTTTTAACGTTTTAACATCGTTATCTGACTTTTCTAAATACCATTTTGTTTGAACCATTCTACGCATTTAGCCCACCCATCCTTGGCTGGACCGGGTTGGTATGTTGCACGATAGTCTGCATGAAACGCATGCGGTGCATCTGGGTAGATTTCAAATTTGCTTGCCGCAGCGGCTTTGTTACCTTTTGCTGCAGCCAAAGCCGCTTTCATTTGCTCAACAGTATCTAAACCAATACCCGTATCCTTACCACCATATAAGCCCAACACTGGCGCCTTTATCTGTGCGGCTAAATCAACGGGATGGGCAGGAAAGTTTTCACTCTTTTCGCCTACAAGACGCCCATACCACGCTACACCCGCACGTATTTGTGGGATATTTGCACACGCTAACCACGTGATGCGTCCACCCCAACAAAATCCTGTGATCCCGACTCGGCCTAAGTCGCCACCGTGTTGACCCGCCCATTTCAGCGCTATTTCAATATCACCCATGACTTGTTTATCTGGGGTTTTGGCAACAATTTGGGACATGATGTCTGCCATCGTGCCGAGTTCAGTCGGGTCGCCCGCGCGCGTAAAAAACTCTGGCGCAATCGCAAGATACCCTAGCTTAGCGAAACGTCTTGCAACATCCGCAATATGCTCGTGAACGCCAAAAATTTCACTTGCGAGGATGACAATAGGTAGTTTGTCTGTGTTGCTTGTCGGTCTGGCTACATAGGCATAGAGCTCCGTGTCGCCATCCTTGATGATTTCCTCGCCCGCTTTGATGCCAGTGAAGTCTGTTTGTATGACCTGCGCAAAAGTAGGTTGTGCCACTAACGCAAAGCCGAGCCCCGCTCCAATGACCGAAGTGTTGCGCAAAAACTCTCTACGTGTGCGTAATGCAACACCACTTAAAGCTTCGACGTCACGGATATGATCGAAATCCATTTTTTCCCTCATTAACTATAACTAAGGTTCTATATTTGCTCGTTGCCCTTGCCGAGCGCTCGTCTTCGCTGTTTATATTAGGGTATGCCTCAGTTTATTAAATGGCAAAAATTGAGTATTTTTACGTACTTAATTACCCTCAGACATTTGTTTATAACAAAGCCTTATAAGACTGTCGCTAATGGGTTACACCTATTCCAACCAAAGTTTCAGGCGAACA
>JAOATE010000068.1 GCA_030158305.1 Burkholderiaceae bacterium | reverse complement strand
TGGCAGATCCAATGCGCATTCGTGCCCAAGCCTCCGGCGACAAAGCCACCGTCCGTGTTCTCATGAGCCACGAGATGGAATCCGGTCAGCGCAAAGACGCCGCTGGCAAACTGGTCCCCGCTTGGTACATTCAGGAAGTGACCGCCTCTTTGAACGGCAAGCAGGTGCTGGCCGCTGAATGGGGCCCAGCTGTGTCCAAAAACCCTTTTGTGCAATTCGCCATCAAGGGTGCCAAGGCGGGCGATAAAGTCGCTGTGACTTGGAAAGACAGCAAGGGCGATACCCGTACAGACGAAGCCACCGTTTCCTGATAACGTGGGTGTGTTCAAAAGGGTGAAGTCAGACCTTCACCCTTTTTTCGTTTCAAGAATTTATACGAGGTGCCGCATGAAATACGCGACCACAATGACGATGGCCACTGTTTTGGCCCTGTCGGTCTTCCCCGTCATGGCTCAGAAAACTGCCAGCCAAGGCATTGATGAATACCGTGCCATGTTGCAAGACGGTAACCCGTCTGAATTGTTTGAGGCCAAAGGCGAGGGCTTGTGGACACAAAAGCGTGGTCCCAAAAATGCCAGCCTTGAAAAGTGTGATTTGGGCAAAGGCCCTGGCGTGGTCAAGGGTGTGTTCGTGGAGTTGCCAAGGTACTTTGCTGACACCCAGCGTGTCCAAGATCTGGAAACGCGACTGGTCACTTGCATGGAGACACTGCAAGGCTTTAACGCCGCCGAGATTTATAAAACACCATTTGGCAAAGGCGAGCAAAGCAATGTGACCGCACTGGCCACTTGGATTGCTTCCGAGTCCAAAGGCATGCGCTTCAATTTGTCGCAAGCGCATCCTCAGGAAAAGACTTTCTATGAAGTGGGCAAGCGCCTATTTTTCCAGCGTGGTGGACCCCACGACTTTTCTTGCGCCTCCTGCCACGGCGAAGAGGGCAAGCGCATTCGTTTGCAAGATTTGCCGATGCTGACCAAGAATCCTGGTGACGGTGTCGGCTTTGCCGCTTGGCCAGCCTACCGCGTGTCCAATGGTCAAATGTGGGGCATGCAATTGCGTTTGAACGACTGCTACCGCCAGCAGCGTTTCCCCTATCCAGGCTTTGGCAGCGATGCCACATTGGCTTTGGCCACCTACTTGGGCGTGAACTCTAAGGGTTCAGCCTCTGTGGCTCCTGCCATCAAGCGCTAACGTGAAGGTGATCACCATGAAAAAGAACATCCGATTTGTTTTGTCCAGTATTGCAGCGGCCTTGCTGGTGGTGGGTTGTGCTTCAGGCCCTTCGGTGGCCGAGCTCAATGAGTTGACCCGCCAAATCGTCAAGGCATCGTTTCGCGATGAAGGTATCGCCAAGGCCGATCGCGTGCTGAACACCGACGAAACCAACCGCGCTTGCAGCGAGGCCGATGTCGCTGGCACCCCCTTGGACGAGAAGACTGCCAAGGCCCTCGAAGAAATCAACCTGAAGGCCATCAAATGGCCTTCAGATGGCAAATTCATCGGTGACTGGAAGGAAGGCGAGAAGATCGCGCAAAGCGGCCGAGGATTGACCTGGACAGACAAAGCCACCGATGTGAACGGCGGCAACTGCTACAACTGTCACCAAATCAGCAAAGAGGAAATCTCTTTCGGCACGATTGGCCC
>JAOATE010000067.1 GCA_030158305.1 Burkholderiaceae bacterium | reverse complement strand
AAGACCCCGCACGGCACAATGCAGACGGGTGTGATTCACGGTGGCACTGCACCTAACATCGTGGCCAAGGATTGCGAATTCATTTTCGATTGCCGCACCTTGCCTCAGGGGAATTCCGACGAGTTGATTCGTCAGGTGCAAGAGTATGCCGAGACGCTCAAAGTTGAAATGCGCAAGATTTCAGCCGAGGCAGACATCACGTTTGAAACGATTTCCAACTCAGCACCGTTAGCGACTGACAAGGAAGCGGCGATTACCTATCTGGGAACCAGCCTCGCGCGCAACAACATGCTCGGTCGTGTGTCGTTTGCCACCGATGCGGGATGGTTAAACCGCGCAGGCATCCCTTGCGTGGTGATTGGCCCAGGCGACATTGACGTCGCGCACAAGCCAAACGAGTACATCGAGATTAGTCAGCTCGAAGAGTGTCTGGGCTTTATGGACCGTCTGCGCGAGCGCATGACGCAGGAAATTTTGCTGACCTGAGTCCCAGCCTATCGCTAGAGTGGTCTCAATGCCCGTGTTCAGTCAGACTGAGCACGGGTTTTTTTATGCATTAGCTCTGCGCAGCACCTGACCCGCACGCGCACCGGTTGAGGCACCATTTCTCCAGCTGGCCACGCCATTGACGTAGACACGCTGAATGCCGGCGGCAGGGCGCATCGGGTCGGCAAACGTCGCCAGGTCGCGCACCTCTTGTGGATCGAACACGACGATGTCCGCCGCATAGCCAGGCGCGATCAGGCCGCGGTCTTTGAGGCCAAATTTTGCAGCGGGCATCCCCGTCATTTTGTAGACCGCAGTTTCTAGAGAAAAGATTTTGCGATCGCGGGAGTAGTGACCCAGCACGCGAGGAAAGGCGCCCCACAGGCGAGGGTGCGGAAAGGTGTCATGAGGCAAGCCATCAGAACCGATCATGGTCTCGGGGTGCGCCATGATGCGCTCGACATCACCTTCGTCCATGGAAAAATAAATCGCGCCGGCGGGTTGCAGCGTGGCCAGAAACTCGGTGAGCTCCAGACTCTGCTCTTTCATGAGGTCGTCGACATAGCGACCGGCTGTTTCTGGCTTGGCTTTTGACCAAGCGATCAGGGTACGTGCGGCTTGTTCGACCGCGTCTTGACGCAACACGGTCGAAGAAGCGATGTAGGGATAGCAATCCATGCACACATCGCCGCGTGTGCGGGCTTCATCGATCAGTGCCAGTGTTTCGGTCGAACGACCATGGTTGGCGCGACCGTTGACCTTGTGATGAGAAATCACCTGGCGCACACCTAGCGCGTTGGCGATCGACATGGCTTCAGTCATGGCTTCGAGCACATTTTCCGCTTCGTTACGGATATGCGAAGCGATGAGGGCGTTGGTGCCGCGCAGGGGCTCGAACACTGCCTGAATTTCCTGCGCAGTCGCAGCCTGTGCGGGAGCGTAATAGAGACCGGTCGACACACCCACAACCCCTGCATCAAGCGCCTCTTGGACGAGTTGTTGCATTTTGGCAATTTCGGCGTCGTTGGCCGGGCGATCCAAGTCCGGCATGGTGACCGCGCGCAAGGTGGTGTGGCCCGCCAGTGAGGCGACATTAATCGCAGAGGGAGTTTTCTCCAGCGCTTGAAAATATTCTTTGAACGATTCGTAGCGCTGGGCGGACGCATCGGCGACAAGATTTAACGGAGGCACCGGATTGGTGCGTCCAAGGGGGGCGAGGCTGATGCCGCAGTTGCCGGTGATCACCGTGGTCGCGCCCTGACTCACCTTGGGTTGCATCGAGGGGTCGGCCAGCACTAAGCGATCGTCGTGCGTGTGGACGTCGATAAATCCCGGGGAAATTGTTAAGCCATCCACGTCTACGACGGTAGAGGCCTCAACCTGGAGGTTCAGGCCGACCGCACTGATTCGACCGTTGCTAATCGCCACATCCGCGCGATATCGGGGATTACCCGAACCATCAATGACGACGCCGTTCTTGAGGAGGAGATCACATTTCATGAGGGATAACTTCAGTGTTATTAGTTGCACCATTATGGTACAAGTTCGTCAGTTATTCATTAAGTAATTTGTGGATAAACGAATTTTTAGTTGTTGGTCTAAAGCCAATTACCCAAAGTGGCACGGTAATTGCTTTCAGAGATATTGCACGTTTCTATTTATCTGGAGTCTTATATGAATCTAAATCGACGTGATTTACTGAAGGGCGCAGCTGGCTTGGGTTTGGCAGCGACTGGTATGGTCGGCGCACCTGCATTTTCGCAATCATCTTCGCGCATTTTGAAATTTGTTCCACAGTCCAACTTGGCGAACTTTGACCCAATTTGGGGCACGCAGTATGTGGTGCGTAACGGCGCCCAGCTGGTGTGGGACACACTTTATGGCATGGACAACAAACTGCAACCCCAGCGCCAGATGATTGAGAGCGAAGAGGTCTCCAGCGATGGACTGACCTGGACGTTCAAGCTGCGTCCAGGCATGAAATTCCATGACGGCGAGCTTGTGCGCGCTGTGGACGCTGTGGCCAGTATCAACCGCTGGTCACAACGTGACCCAATGGGTTTGATGATTCGTGCCGTTCAAAAAGAACTTTCAGTGGTGAACGACTCAACCTTTAAGTGGGTCCTCTCGAAACCCTTTCCAAAGATGCTGTTGGCACTGGGCAAGGTCGGTACGCCGATTTGCTTCATCATGCCTGAGCGCTTTGCCAAGACCGATCCTTTCAAACAAATCGATGATTACATCGGTTCGGGTCCAATGAAATTCTCGCGCAAAGAGTTCAAGCCAGGCGCTTTGGCTGTATTCGAGCGTTTTGACGGTTACAACTCACGCAAAGAGCCAGGCAACTGGATGGCCGGTGGCAAGCAGATCAATTTCGACCGTATCGAATGGATCATCATGCCTGACCCCGCGACAGCCTCGGCTGCATTGCAGAGTGGCGAAGTCGATTGGTGGGAAACACCTCTGCCAGATCTGGTTCCATTGCTCAAGCGCAACCGCAATATCGCCCTCGATATCGCTGATCCGCTCGGCAACGTCGGTTCGTTCCGTATGAACCATATGCACGCGCCTTTTGATAATCCAAAAGTCCGCCGCGCTGTCCAGATGGCAGTGAGTCAAGAAGACTACATGCGTGCGGTGGTGGGTTCGGACACTAAGCTCTGGAAAAACTCTGCCAGCTTCTTTACCCCAGGTACATCTCTGTATACCGAGAATGGCGGTGACGTGCTCAAGAACGGCCCCAAGATGGAACTCGCGAAAAAAATGTTGGCCGAATCCGGCTACAAGGGCGAGCCTGTTGTCTGTCTGGTTGCACAAGACAACGCCATCACCAAAGGTCAGGGCGAAATTACGGCTGACTTGCTCAAGCGTTTGGGCATGAACGTCGACTTCGTTGCAACCGACTGGGGTACTGTTGGTCAGCGTCGTGCCTCCAAGAATGAGCCCAGCAAAGGCGGTTGGGGCATGTTCCACACTTGGCACGCTGGTGCAGATACAGCGACTATCGCCGGTAACATTGGCGTACGTGCGAATGGCGACAAGGCCTGGTTTGGTTGGCCCAACGTGCCTGCTGTCGAGAAGGGTGTTGACGAGTGGTTCGATGCATCAACTCTTGATGCTGAGAAAGCTGCTTTCGCCAAGATCAACAAGTCTGCGATGGAAGAAGTGGTCTACATTCCTACGGGCTTCTTTTATACCTATCAAGCTTGGCGCAAGAACGTCACCGGTATCGTCGGTGGCCCATTGCCCTGGTTTAACGGTGTGAAGAAAACCTAACTCTGGTTTGAGTCGATCACAGGTCGATACGCACGCTCAGTTTGCTTGCGTATCGACCCCGTTGATCTGCTGTAGTTTTGGATTCAACCTAGTAGCACGGAAGTCTCAACACTATGTTTAGTTATATTGTTCGCAGGGTATTGGCGACCATACCGGTCATGCTAATCGTCGCCCTGTTTGTGTTCAGCCTGCTCTATATCGCCCCAGGCGATCCGGCTGTCGTGATTGCTGGCGATCAAGCCAGTCCGGCAGACGTTGAAAAAATCAGAGCCGGTTTGGGTTTGGACAGACCTTTTCTGGTCCGTTTCTCCGAATGGTTTTTTAATCTCTTGCGTGGTGACCTCGGTGTCTCCATGTTTACGAACATCCCGGTCAGCGAGTTGATTGCCCAGCGAATCGAGCCTACCTTGTCCTTGATGGTCTTGACGTTGGTGCTGGCAATTGGGATCGCAGTGCCTATCGGTGTGTTGGCTGCCTGGAAAGCCGGCACCTGGATCGATCGTGGCGTGATGGCGATTTCGGTGGTCGGATTTTCCGTCCCCGTGTTCGTGGTCGGCTATTTGCTGAGCTTTTTCTTTTCACTCGAGCTCGACTGGTTTCCGGTGCAGGGTTATGTGTCCTACTCCAAGGGCTTTGGTGTCTGGCTCGAACATTTGATCTTGCCCGCGATCGCGTTGGGCTTTGTGTATATCGCACTGATCGCCCGAATCACGCGCGCCACCATGCTCGAAGTGTTGTCTCAGGATTACATCCGGACCGCTCGCGCCAAGGGCATGAGTCAGCCGGGTATTTTGTTTATTCACGCACTCAAGAATGCCGCTGTGCCCGTCGTCACTGTGATTGGTATTGGTATCGCTTTACTGATCGGCGGTGCGGTGGTGACAGAAAGTGTGTTTGCGATTCCCGGTTTGGGACGTTTGACTATCGATGCGATTGTGCGCCGCGACTATCCGCTTATTCAGGGCTTGGTCGTTGTGTTCAGCTTTGTTTATGTGTTGGTCAACCTCGCGGTCGACATAATCTACACAATCGTTGATCCCAGGATTCGTTACTGATGACTCAATTTGCTGCTGCCCCCCCACTACCGGATTTGCTCAAACCCCGACGCCAGCGTAAAGGCTTCTTTGGTTTCTTGCTCAATAATCCGACGATCGCTTTTGGTGCAGGCTTATTGCTTGCGATGTTGATTATTGCGGTGTTTGCTCCTTGGCTTGGTACGGTTGATCCGACTGAGCTGGCGCCGCGTAATCGTAACCTCGAGCCCTCCGCCAAGCACTGGTTTGGTACCGACGCCTTTGGACGCGATATTTACTCGCGTGTCATGTATGGCGCCCGCGTATCGCTGACCATTGGTTTTGCCGTGGCCTTTCTGGCTTCGGCGATCGGTCTGTTGATCGGTTTGATCTCAGGAACGTTCCGCCGCGCAGATGCCATCATCATGCGCGTGATGGACGGCCTGATGTCGATTCCTCCGATCCTCTTGGCGATTGCTTTGATGGCACTGACACGTGCGAGCGTGGAAAACGTGGTGATCGCGATTACGATCGCCGAGATTCCGCGTGTGTCGCGTCTGGTGCGAGGCGTGGTGCTGTCGCTCAGAGAGCAAGCGTATGTCGATGCCGCGATTTCCTGCGGTTGCCGCATGCCGATGCTGATCTGGCGTCACATCCTGCCAAACACCTTGGCACCCCTGACTGTACAGGCGACCTATATTTGTGCTTCTGCGATGATCACCGAGTCCATCCTGTCGTTTATCGGCGCGGGTGTGCCTCCCATCATTCCTTCATGGGGCAACATCATGGCCGATGGCCGCACGTTGTTCCAGATCTTGCCTTACATCATCTTTTTCCCAGCGGTTTTCTTGTCGCTCACCGTGCTGGCTGTCAACCTGATGGGTGACGGTTTCCGTGACGTGCTCGATCCTCGCAAGTCGAAAACAAGCTGATTGGAGAATTCTCTTGGCCTTATTAGAAGTTGAAAACCTTCAGACGCACTTTCGTACACCAGACGGTATCAACCGTGCGGTAGATGGCGTGAGCTTTGTCGTCAACGAGGGCGAGACACTCGCCATCGTGGGCGAATCCGGTTGCGGTAAATCCGTGACAGCGATGTCGATTTTGCGTTTGATTCCTGAGCCTCCCGGAAAAATCGCCGGTTCGATTAAATTTATGGGCAAGGATTTGCTCAAGATGTCGGACAAAGAAATGCGCGCCATTCGTGGTGATGCGATTTCGATGATTTTTCAGGAGCCGATGACCAGTCTGAATCCCGTACTCAAGATTCGACGTCAATTGACCGAGACACTGCGTCTGCATCAGAAAATTACTGATGAGCAAGCCAATGCGCGTGCCCTCGAGTTGATGAATCTCGTCGGAATCGCCGAGCCCGAGCGTCGTCTGGACGAGTATCCCCACCAGCTGTCAGGCGGTATGCGTCAGCGCGTGATGATTGCGATGGCGCTTGCCTGTAACCCCAAACTCTTGATCGCCGATGAACCCACGACCGCCTTGGACGTGACAATTCAGGCTCAGATTTTGGATTTGATGGCGGATCTTAAAAATAAGATTGGTGCCGCGATTGTTTTGATCACACACGATCTGGGTGTGGTCGCCGAAGTCGCCGAACGCGTGATGGTGATGTATGCCGGTCGCAAAGTCGAAGAAGCACCCGTCAAGGAATTGTTTGCCAACCCTTTGCATCCCTACACTCAGGGCTTGTTGGGTGCGGTGCCAAAGCTCGGAGCCTCGCTCGAAGGTCATTCGACCCGACTCAGAGAGATTCCTGGCCTGGTGCCCAGTTTAAAAAATAAGATTCAAGGCTGTGTGTTCGCCTCGCGTTGTCCTTTGGCGAAAGGACCTTGTCATGAGATCGCGCCCGCCATGCAAATCAGAGAAGGTGGTCATCAAGTCGCTTGCCATTTCGCAGGCGAAGTGGCTTTTGCCAATGACTAACTATTGCTCATGACTTACTCGAATCAGGTTAAATGAATGTCTACGTCCGCTACAGTTCCACTGCTTGAAGTCCGTCAGATTCAAAAATTCTTTCCGATTAAAACCGGATTGTTTAGCAAGGTGACGGGTCATGTTCACGCCGTCGATGGCGTGTCGTTTTCCGTTGAAAAAGGCGAGACGCTCGCCTTGGTGGGTGAGTCTGGCTGTGGCAAGTCCACCGTCGGTCGCTCGATTTTGCGTTTGTTCGAGCTGACCTCTGGCGAGGTGATCCTCGACGGCACGCGTATCGATAATCTTTCCGCCAGTGCCTTGCGTCCGCTGCGCAAACGCATCCAGGTGATTTTTCAGGATCCGTTTTCTAGCTTGAACCCGCGCATGCGCGTGCATGACATCATTGCCGAGCCGATCCGTAACTTTGGGCTTGAGAGCGACGAAGCCAAAATCAAAGAGCGTGTGGCGTATCTGCTGGACAAGGTGCGTCTGTCTAAAGATGCCGGCGAGCGTTGGCCTCATGAGTTTTCAGGTGGTCAGCGTCAGCGTATCTGTATTGCACGTGCCTTGGCCGCGGAGCCTGAACTGATCATTTGCGACGAGGCCGTCTCGGCACTGGACGTGTCAGTCAAAGCCCAGATTGTGAACCTGTTGCAGGACTTGCAAAAAGAACTCGGCTTGGCCTTGCTGTTTATTAGTCATGACTTGGCGATCGTCGAGCACATGACCCATCGCGTGGCCGTGATGTATCTTGGCCGTATCGTTGAGCTGGCGACCCGCACAGAGTTGTTTTCCGATCCCAAGCATCCATATACGTCGGCGCTGCTGTCTGCTGTCCCCGTGCCCGATCCGGAAAAAAAGACCGTCCGTATTGTGTTGCAAGGCGATGTGCCGAGTCCAGTCAAGCGTCCAAGCGGCTGCCATTTCCATACGCGCTGCCCCGAGGTGATGGATATCTGCAAAACCACAGAGCCTAAGCAAACCATCCTGCC
>JAOATE010000066.1 GCA_030158305.1 Burkholderiaceae bacterium | reverse complement strand
ACTGGGCGAGTGATTTATTTTCAATTTTTCGTGCGGGGTGCTCGTAAATGCCCCCGATATAGGCCTTGCCGCGAATACTCATGTGGTTAAAGTCTCATTATCGTTTTTCGTTGAGACTTTTTATACCACGTGAGTATTTTTGCGTAAATCAAAACCTAGCGCGTGACGATGGTGGAGACATCAATTTCATACATCTGCCGCTGATGTTCGTGAACCGAGTCGATACAGACTTTTGTGCCGTCCCGGTTCCATCGTGGGTGGAGATCGCAGCGATTTTCCTTTTTAAGTCCTGGATCGGCATAAAAACTACCTATGTCGATTTTTTTATTTTCAACCACGTCAAACAGAAACAGAACCCGCTCGTGGGTTACATCATCCGGATAAGTGTCGCTCAATAACCAGCGCTTGTTCGTGGGCGAAAAGCTCATGTGACCATTTTCGGTAAGGATATTCTTACCAATCACGCTCGCCTCGCCCTCTTTGCTATCGTGATACAGATGATAGTGAATTGACCCGTGATGAGGCCCCCATACCACGATCCGCTCATCATCGCACCATAGTGGATGTGAAATCTGATATTCGGACTTTTCATAATCGAAGGTACCAACTGCGTTGGGGTCGAAGTTTTCAGCCAGCTGGGGCAAAGGATGATCCGAACACTCCAGCAATCGCATATCTGTCCCATCGGGGTTGATGGTGATTAATCTGTGCAGAAAACAAGTCTCGTCCTCTACCCGTTCAGTCCAGCGATGCAAAAACAAGATCCGCGAGGAAGCCGGATTGATTTCGATGTGACTGACCCAATGAATCGCTTTTTGCATGGATTGGCGAGGCTCGAACTCGCTGAGCGCCTTGTAGCTCACGAGTAAACGATATTCGCCTGTTAATAAATCCATGTGATAAATGCCGTCATCAGAGGGGCATTTCGGCACGTCAAACGGACCGCCTTTTTCACTATAGCCAATTGTTTCATGCGTGATGTACAACCTTCTGTAATCAATGCATAAACCATACTGACCATTTGGCGCCACCACATATATAGGCAAGGGCAGATCCCGGTACGCTAAAGTTTCAATATCGCGGATACGGCTACCAAAACCAGGATACACGGCACTGGAGTGCCGCGTACGGATGTTATAAATGATTTGAGTTTCAGAAAGCCCGTCAAGCCATTGCAGCTGATTACCCATTTGCCAATTCCAGGCTAATGTTGTGTCGACTACATGGAAGCGGTCGCCTGCCTGCGTATCAAAAAATCCAATTTCGGCCGCAAGCTCTGGGTGCAATCGAGCATCCATCATGGGCACCTGTAAAGCCAGTACTCGACGATTACTGCGATCCCATGCGGTTTTGTTGTAATACCCAAAAAAATGATGGAATGAGCCTTCACCCAAACGACGGCAAGAGGGATATGCGTGCATCATGCTGTTCCTCATTAGTTGCCGGTCGTGATTTTCGCTGTCTCGATGACTTTATTCCAGCGAATACGCTCTTTGTCGATGTACGCTTTCGCCTGCTCAGGTGTATTTCCAACTGGAGTCATACCAAGTTTTTCCAGACCTTCGCGAAATTTCGGATCAGCATAAATCTTTTGCAAGTCCTGATTGATCTTGAGAACAAGCGCGTCAGGCACCTCCTTGCTCGCTGCCAAAGTGGTGAATGACATCACCTCGAGACCGGGCAACCCGGCCTCTTTGGCGGTGGGTACCTCGGGCAGTTGCGGCGAGCGCACATCTCCAGTTGTAGCCAGTGCCTTGAGCTTGCCGGCCTGAACGTTTGCGATCACGGTTGGGACATTCTCAAACAACAATTGAATCTGCCCACCCATCAGATCATTCATGGCTGCAGAACTACCTTTGTATGGAATATGGACAATCGGTGCGCCCGATTCCATTTTGTAAAGTTCACCAATCATATGCACTGACGAACCAATCCCAGCGGAACCAAAGTTGACGCTCTCAGGCTTGCCTTTCGCAAGCCTGGTCAAATCTTCCAGAGAGTTTGCGGCAAGACTGGGCGGTGCCACAATGACATGGGGCATTTGAGCCACGACCGTAATAGGCTTGAGGTCGTTTCCTGGGTTGTACGGGAGTTTTGGGTAGACGCCATAGGTCGCATGTAAGCCGATAGAACCCAACAACAAGGTATAACCATCAGCGCCCGAGTCGGCGACATATTTGCCTCCAATATGGCCGCCTGCTCCAGCCTTGTTTTCAACAACGACGGGTTTGCCATACAGCTTGCCTAAATACTCGGCGATGAGTCGTCCTTGAATATCAGAGCTCCCACCCGCAGTGAAAGGCACGACGATTCTAAGCTGCTTGTTCGGATAATCCGCTTGTGCCTGCGCAGTCGCTCCGAGAAAGGGCAGAGCCATGGCAAACAACGCCACGCCCGAATTTTTCATCCATTTCGCATACATCTTCATATCGATACCTCAAGTTTTTTTGACAAAGGCTGACCCAACCTCTTGGGTGGCGCCAGTTTCCTTAAGTTTAGGCACCGCCGACAATTCATAAAAATGATATTTTTAGTGTTAACTATACAGATTTGATATACATTAAATACTGCGTTTTCCTAATTATTGAACTGGACGCTAACAATTGTGAGTCGACCCCTGAGTTTTCGACAAATTGCCGCTTTTCGAGCGGTCATGCTGACAGGCACGACCACGAGTGCGGCTCGCATGCTTCATACGACTCAACCCTCGATGAGTCGACTCGTTGGACAGGTCCAGGCCGCAACGGGTCTGCGCCTTTTTGACATGCATCATGGCCGCTTGCGTCCGACAACCGAAGCACACGAGTTGTTTGACACCATCCAAAGGCACTTTTTAGGTTTGGAAAGTATTGAAACCAGAGTCGAAGCCATACGCAGATCCGGCAGCGGTATTTTGCGTATTGCCTGCACGCCAGCGCTTGGATTGAGCGTGGTGCCGCGCGCGATGAGTTTATTCTCTGCGAAATATACGGATGTACAGGTCAACCTTCAAACACTGGGAAGTCATTACCTCAGGGAAGGGTTGCTGCATGGTTTGTTTGATCTAGCTCTCAGCACAGTAGATTTGGACAGCCAGTCGTTTCAATCCGAATGCATCCATCAAAGCTCAGCGGTTTGTGTGATGCATCCACAGCATAAACTTGTCAGTAAAAAAACCATCAAGCTCAAAGATTTAGAGGGTGTCCAGCTACTCACCCTCAACACAGACGACGATCTGGCCATGTCTTTACGCAACTTGTTGACCAAGAATGACATCAAGCCTGCGAGTCAAATTGAAACGACATACTCTGGCACCATTTGTGCGTTGGCGGCACAATCAAGAGGTATCGGTATCGTCAACAAATACATCGCCGGCGTCTTTGCTGATCAAATCGCAATTCGACCTTTCTTACCAAAACTCAAACTCGAAACTTTCCTCGCTTATCCTTCTCAGCGGGCACCCTCGCAACTTGCAGAATCATTTGCGACAATGATTAAAGATTCGTTTTAGCCTTCCGCAAACAAGTTTCATTCCTTGAACAAATCTGCTGGATCTGCCTTAAAACTGGCATACTTCACTCACGCTTAACAATTGTCGAACTAGACAGGATCTCATCATGAGCAAAAACGCTGCGCAAGTCATTATTGAGGTTTTGGAATCCGCCGGAGTGCGTCATATCTACGGTGTTGTTGGCGATACGCTCAACCACGTCACAGATGCCATTTCAAAGAGCACCATTGAATGGGTGCACACTAGACACGAAGAAGTCGGTGCTTTTGCAGCCGGAGCTGAGTCCTACATGAGCGGCGTCTTGGCGGGCTGTGCAGGATCCTGTGGGCCTGGCAGCCTGCACTTGATCAATGGCGTCTACGAGGCCCATCGCAATCATGCACCGCTGATTGTGATTGCAAGCCAACTCGACACCATGAGCCTTGGTTTAGATATGCCTCAGGAAGTCGACTTTCAAAAAGTCTTTTCTGATTGCTCCGTCTTTTGCGAGCAGGCTTATAACGCCGAGCAAGCTCGACGTGTCGCTGTGCTGGCCTGTCAGGCCGCCATCAGCAAAAAGGGTCCTGCGGTCATTATCCTGCCAGTTGATATCAGCAATACCGTGATCAAAGATGACGTGCCGTATTCAGTGCACTTCCCGAATCCGGTTCGACGTCCCTCTGATAGCGAACTTGCCCAAACGGCTACCATTCTTGCCGAGGGAAAAAAGATTGGCATATACGCCGGCGCAGGCTGCCAGGGTGCGCATGACCTACTGATTGAGTTAGCTAAAAAATTAAAAGCTCCCATCGCGCATACATCGCGTGCTAAAGATTTTGTCGAATACGACAATCCCTATAACGTTGGCATGACGGGCTTGCTGGGTGTGCATTCTGGTTTTCATATGATGACCGAGTGTGACACGTTGCTCTTGCTAGGCGCAGACTTTGCCTGGGGGCAGTTCTATCCTAAACATGCCAAGATCGTACAGATTGATCGCGATGCCGCCCGCTTAGGTCGACGCCATCCTGTCACACTCGGTTTAGAGGGAGACGTGATCGCGTCATTGGAGGTCTTGCTTCCAATGATCAAAGAACGTTCTGATGAAAGCTTTTTGAAAGAGTGCCTTGAGCAACGTCAAAAAACTGAAGCCACGCTACTAGCCGAGGAGCAACCCGGTAGAGGTGACTTGATACACCCTCAACACCTCGCAAGTTTGCTCAACAAGTATGCGGATGATGACGCTTTATTTTCAGCGGACACCGGAACCGCGATGGTGTGGACGCTGCGACATATCAAAACAA
Organism: Burkholderiaceae bacterium; assembly: GCA_030158305.1. Lineage (GTDB taxonomy): Bacteria > Pseudomonadota > Gammaproteobacteria > Burkholderiales > Burkholderiaceae_B > Zwartia. The sequence goes on along the minus strand of JAOATE010000066.1, from coordinate 27,949 downwards.
ATGGTAAGCGCCGCACCATGATTAGCCTTAGACACGCCACGATGGCGAACGGTATGCCCATGGCACTGGGTTTGAAAAAAGCCTATCCCGATCGCCAAGTCATTTGTATGGCGGGTGATGGCGGCCTCGCTATGCTGATGGGTGATTTATTGACGATTCATCAAGAAAATCTTCCAATCAAGATCGCTGTATTGAACAATGGCTCATTAAACTTTGTCGAGATGGAAATGAAGACAGAGGGCTTGCTGAATAACTTTACAGACCTGAAAAATCCAAGCTTTGCCAAAATCGCTGAAGCAGTCGGTTTAAAAGGGTTTGAGGTCAAACGCAGCGAAGATCTTGAGCAAGCCGTCCAAGACTTTCTCTCCCATCCAGGTCCCGCGCTATTGGATGTGCATACGAATCGTTATGAGCTCGTCATGCCACCGACTGTTAGTGCTCAAAATGTTGTGGGTATGGCAACCTACAGCGCCAAGGCCTTGTTGAGTGGTCGCATCAGTGATGTGAAAGATCTGATGAAAAGCGCATTGCATGATTTGAAAAGATAATGAACTTTTCTAGTGCATTGAGTTTTACTTAATCAGCAGTGATTTTGGTTGACCATTTTCGACGAGAGACAAGATCGCTGCGCCAGTTTGCTCCTCCATTCCGGCAAAGCCATGCTGTGTAAAGGCCTGGCATTTTTGCCCCCGAAATCCTGATCCTCCCTCGACAGTGATGAGGGGGATTTTCCATTTTGCCGCGGTCATGTAGGCATCCCTATATAACGTCAAGCCACACGGATCATCCTTGTGGTGCACCAAAAATTGCGGTGTATTTTTATATGGGCCAAAGTCGAGTCCTTGATCAGTGGCTTTACCAAAAGTCGACGCAGTATGAATGACACCGCTAAATGATTTCTCGGCGTGCTTTAAAAATCCGGCTGTTGAAACAGCACCTCTACTTGTTGAAACAGCCCAGACTTCGCGTATGGTCGGATAGAGATCTTTTACACTCGCAACCAATGTCAATACGTCTTGAGCGCGCTGCGCTGAAGCTTGATATTGATCATCGCACATATCCACAAAGTCAGAACGACAATCAAGTAACAATAAAGCGACTTTGTTTGAGATCATGAACTGTCGTGATCGCACCAAAAAATTTCCGTTTTGCTTCGTTTGGATTTTTCCGGCTTGATCAATGTATGGACGCGTAACGCCGGGATGACCACTCACAATCACCAGCAGCTTTTCGGGCTTTGGATTTTCACCATACACAGACAAGACACCTTGCTGCCGAAGCTCCCCGGGAAGGGTAACTGAAACAATACGCTCACTCACGGGCTGTGCGTACACCGGCAGACAAGTGATACAGATCATCACCAAGAGTATTAACTGAAGACCAAGCCGATTCATGTCGATCCGCTCAAACATCATTCAACTCCAGCTATCGCTTTTTATTTTCTACAACCAATTGGATTTCAACCATAAAACCGTAGTGAAGCTCGGGCACGGGCACCACGGCGCGAGCAGGCTTGTGGTCACCAAAAATATCCGCATAAATCGTGTTGAACTCCGGCCAGTTCGATACACCAACAATGTATGCCGTGCACTGCACCACATCGTTGAGCGTACATTCTGATGCTTTGAGAATATTTGCACAGTGCTTAAAAGAGGCGCGCACCTGACGCTCAAAACTATCGATCTCCCCTTCAGCAGGTTTGCCAGGCAAAACACCTGATACAAAAATCAAACCTCCGGACTCGACCGCATGGCTGTAGTGACCGGCAGGAGCAGGCGTATGTGGCGAATGTATGAGTTTCATTTGATATTCAAAATTAATTAATAAATTTATCGTTGTAACTGCGTATACAAATACTCAACGAGCAATCGCACCTTGGCGGATAAATAGCGGCGACTTGGATACACAGCAAAGATACCGAGTTCGTCCGCTCGCCACTCCGGCATCAGCTCGATCAATCGTCCTGACTTAATGTCTTCTCCAATCAAAAAGTCAGGCTGTAAAATGATACCTTGATCTTTAAGGGCTGCTGCGCGACAAGTATCGCCATTGTTAGTCCGCATCACCGGCGCGATACGCACCGAGACTTGATCCTTGGTATCACGATCAGAAGTAAACACCCAGTGATCGCCTGACGATAGCAAACTGTATGCCAGCACACGATGATCGCTCAAGTCTTCGGGAACGCGAGGCATTGCATTTTTCTGTATGTAGCCTGGTGAAGCACACAACACCATTCTCGTTTCACTTAATCGACGACTCACAAGCGTAGAAGATTCTAGTTTTCCTATTCTTACTGCCATGTCGTAGCCCTCTTCTACCAAGTCGACGACACGATCTGACAGCGTCACATCCAAATTCACCTCAGGATACTTTTCCATAAAACCAGGCCAAAGCACCGCCAAATGCGAAAGTCCATAGCTCACCGGGACATTCACACGTAGCAGGCCACGCGCTTGCGCACTGTGATGACTCACATCGTCCTCGGCTTCCTGCAGATCAAAGAGCACGTTGCGACAACGTCCCAAGAAAGTCTCGCCCTCTGGAGTGAGGGATAGTTTGCGAGTTGTCCGGTGGAGCAATCTCACTCCAAGATGCTCCTCGAGCTCTCCGACCAAGCGAGATACAACTGCCTTGGATATCTGCAGACGATCCGCCGCCCCGACAAAACTGCCAGCATCCACAACCGCTACAAAAGCACGCATTGCATCAAATTTATCCATTATCTTTATTTTAAAGACAATCAATCATTAATGATCATATTTATCTATATATATTTGAACAATAGACTGTTATTTGATTCAGCACATACCTTTTTTCTTGATTTTGAATGGATTATTTATGAACACGACACTACAAAATAGTTTGACACTCCTGGGACGCCTAGCTCTTGCTGCTCTCTTTTTACCCGCGGGTTTGTCAAAAATCGGTGGCTTTGAAGGCACAGTCGGCTATATCAACTCCGTTGGCCTTCCCTTCGCCTCCTTGGCTGCTGTCATCGCGATTCTGGTCGAAGTCGGCGGTGGCTTAGCGCTCATTACGGGTCTGTTCACCCGCTCCGCCGCACTGGTGCTTGCAGCGTTTACGGCTGTGGCAACGTTATTTTTTCATGCATTCTGGGCAGTTCCTGCCGAACAAGCATTCATGCAACAGCTCATGTTTTATAAAAACGTTGGTGTGATTGGTGGTTTACTCGTCTTGGTTGCTCATGGCGCCGGAGCTTGGGCACTCGGCGGGAAACGTCACCAAGTCGCAGCCTAATCATTCACGCATTTAAAGCACAACCAGAAAATCCTTATGGCTACGCAACGCGCACCCGCACTCTTCGTTTCACATGGCTCGCCAATGCTGGCAGTCGAACCCGGTGCGCTAGGCGTCAAACTCGCAGAGCTTGGCAAGCACTGGGATCAGGTGCGCGGGATCGTGGTGGTATCACCTCATTGGCAAACCAAAGCATTGAAAGTGGGTAGTCATCTTCATCCCGAAACGATTCATGATTTCGGTGGTTTTCCAAAAGTTCTTTATACGCTTAACTACCCGGCGCCAGGATCACAAGTCTTGGCGCAGCAAGTGCTGCACACCCTCGCCTTGTCAGACATCAAAGCGGAGTTAGACGCAGAACAGGGCCTGGACCACGGAGTATGGGTTCCTCTGTTGCATCTGCGACCTCAGGCAGATATTCCAGTTGTCCCCGTTTCTTTACCTGAGGACGCGACACCTGAAACTGCTTTAGCACTTGGTTATGCGCTCGGTTCACTCCGCGATCAAGGCATAGCGATCGTTGGTTCCGGCAGTATGACGCATAATTTAAATGAGTTTCGCGGCGCGGCAGTTACTCAACCACAAGCATATGTCGCGGAGTTTTCCAATTGGGTACGATCACACGCTGAAGTGCGGGATATCAAGGCGATGATCCACTACCGCATACAAGCGCCTCATGCCGTCAGAGCGCATCCGACCGATGAGCATTTTCTACCACTCTTCGTGGCGCTTGGCGCAAGCTCAGCACAGGACTCTATGCAGGTACTTGACACTGAAGTTCGCTACGGAATGCTATCGATGGAGTCCTATGCCTGGGACAAACTTAGATCTTGATTCAAACCAAAACATTATTGAGGTTTGACTCCAATGTCCGTCACAACCTTACCCCATATTTTAATTTCACGCGTAATCGACTCTTTAAATTCAGCCGCTGTTCCGCCAGCAGGCTCGGCACCGTCAGCTTGAATCTTTTCTATCGCAGAGGGTTTTTGTAGAATTTTATTTACAACGGTATTAAGTTTTTCTACGACATCGACAGGCATCCCCTTAGGCCCGATGAGGCCATACCAAAGCGTCGCCTCGTAATTTGGAAAACCGCTTTCAGCGATGGTTGGCACATCCGGCAATGCTTGAATACGATTAGGTGTAGTGACCGCCACCGCATTAATTTTCCCGGAACGCACATGCGGCAAAGCACTCGCAGTCGCAGCAAAATAGAGGTCAACCTGATTGGCAATCAAATCAACCAATGCGTTCCCGCCGCCTTTGTAAGGAATATGTGTCATCTTGATATCCGCGCGCTGGTTAAAGAGCTCGTTGGCAAGGTGAATCACACTCCCTTGTCCTGATGAGGCAAAATTAATAGAGCCTGGAGATTTTTTGGCAGCAGCCACCAACTCCGCGACCGTTTTGATTCCACTTTTATTGGAGGTCACTGCCAGCATCGGGCCAGCACTCATTTTTACGATGGGCGTGATATCCGTGACAGGATCGAATTTAAGTTTGTAGAGACTCGGGTTGACGGTGTAGCTTGAGGAAATCAATGTCACTGTATAGCCGTCAGGTGCGGCAGCGAGGCCTGCTTCGACACCAATCAATCCGCCCGCCCCTGTTCGATTTTCAACCACGACGGGTTGCCCTAAAACATCCGCCATCTCCTTGGCCATATACCGTGCCAACACATCAGCACCGCCACCAGGGACGAAAGTCACAATCATGCGAATTGGCTTGTCTGGGTAGCTCGCCTGCGCGCCTGAACTAAACATCAAGCCAAAGCCAGTTAAACCGATCGCGATCAAGGTTGAAATTTTTTTATTCATCGTTTGTCTCCGTGCATATTGCACCGTTCTTATTCATCTCTTTGAATGTATCATTAAGAACGGTGAGATTACACACTCCAACGGCAGACTATCTCTTAATCAAGATATTTGCCTCGCGGGCTACTTTACCAACAACTGCGATTTCATCAGCAATGATCTTCTTAAACTCCTCAGGTGTATTAGGTTGAGTCTGAAATGAAAGCTTTTCAAACTTAGCCAATACCACGGGGTCTTGCGTTGCCTTGTTCACTTCTCTGGAAAGCATTGCGACAATTTCAGGAGGTAAATTTGCAGGGCCCCACAGTCCATACCAAGACTTAATCTCAAATCCTGGCAGTACTGTTTCTGAAACTGTAGGCACATCAGGCATCGAGCGGACACGCTCTTTGCTTGTAATAGCAAGCACCTTTAAGCGCTTGCCTTCGATAAATGGCGTAGCACCTGGCAAAGGTGAAATCGCGGCAGTCACGTGCCCACCCATCACGTCCGTCAATTGAGGACTCGCACCTTTATAAGGAATGATGTCCATATTGAGCTTCAGCTCTCTCGTGAGGATTTCCTCAGAAAGATGGCTGGTGGTACCAAAACCTGAAGTCGCCCAAGTGTATTTTTTAGGATTCGCCTGCGCTAACGCCACCAATTCTTTGAGCGAGTTGATTTTTTCATTAACAGACACGAGCACTGCGAGAGGGACATATCCGACCTGAGCGATCGGTGTAAAGTCCTTTTCAGCATCGTATGTTTTACCTTCCATCACCAGTGGCAAATACACTTGGCCAGAAGCATTAAATAAAAGCGTATAACCATCAGATTTTGCTTTAGCGACCTCAAGGGATCCAATTAATCCTGATGCGCCCGGCTTGTTTTCAATCACAATCGGCTGGCCGAGTTGCTTTTGTAATTGATCGGCCATAATTCTCGCAGTAGTATCAATAGATCCGCCAGGTGTGTACGGAACGATTAATCTGATGGGACGTGATGGATATGCTTGAGCGATTGCTTGTCCCGCCAACACCGAGCTAAAGACTGCAAAGATTGCGCCATAAATTATTTTTTTCATAAATGCCTCTTAATCATTTTTAATTGAATTTAACTAACAAATCGGTAGAGTCTCTGCGGATTTAAAACAAGCACTTGCTCCATCAGCGTAGGTTCAAGGGCAATATGCGCTAACGCATCTACTAACAATCCATCATCCGGGATGTGTGTGTGATTAGGATGTGGCCAATCTGTTCCCCACACACACTGTTCTGGATATTGACTCACCAGACACTTCGCAATTTCAACTCCTGCAGCATAGCGATCGCCTATAGATGCATGCGCATCAATGCGATCAATACCGCTCACTTTTACAGTGAACAATTTATTTCCAAGTAAGCGAAATAGTGCTTGAAAATCCTCATGGCCAATACCCTTTCTAGCATCAATGCGTCCCATATGATCGATCACCACCGGAACTTGGCTTTCTGCAAGCAATGGTCCAAGCTCATGAATAAGTGAGCTCTCAAAGTGCACCTGTAAGTGCATACCGACAGCATTTAAACGCGGCGTCATTTCAAGGACTTTCTGGATCGATGCATCATTGGATAAATGACGCATAAAGTTAAAACGAACACCTCTGAAGCCCGCTTCGGCGAGTCTGAGTAACTCTTTGTCTGTGACAGTAGTTGGCACCAGCGCAACGCCAAGATACGATCCTTTTCCGGCAAGAATTGCATCTTCAACCACGCTATTATCAACACCATGAATGACGGATTGCACAATCACGCAGCGTTCGATACCTAACTGCTGATGCAAGGCAAATAACTTTTCTTTCGGCGCTTCGATAGGTGTGATTTTTCGGTCTGTTGAGTATGCAAAAAGACTGGTAGGTCCAAATACATGGACATGACTGTCACAGGCAAATTTTGGTAATTTGATTGTCGATTGGCTTGGAGACTCTAGATATGTTCGAACTGGCGTTTGAACTTCTTTTGTGCCTATTGAGGACATAGTGTTCCCGATCTCGCTTAATCGCAACGCGCGGTCATCCCGCCGTCAACAACGATTTCAGTTCCCGTAATAAAACGAGCGTCGTCACTGGCAAGAAACAAAGCCGCGCTTGCCGAATCACGTCCGTCACCCATAAAACCAAGCGGAATACGCTTCAATCTCTGAGCAAGCAATGAATCGACATCGCCGCCTGCACGTTGCTTCGCCAGTCGGACTTCGACCATGGGCGTATGCAATTGACCTGGCACAACGGTGTTGACTCGAACACCTGAGCTTGCATATTGGACAGCCATGACTTTTGACATTTGAATCACGCCTGCTTTAGAGGCAGCATAGGCGACCTGGGCACTTCCCGTCCATCGCATTCCAGATGTGGATGCCATGTTGACAATAGCACCGCTTTTTTTCGCCATCATGATGGGTAAGACGAACTTTGATGTCAGGAATACGCTTTTAAGATTGATTGCCATCTGACGGTCCCAACTTTCCTCCGTCATTTCTGTTGGGCCACCTGCAGCTGAACCACCGACGTTATTAATCAAAATATCGACTGTGCCAAACTTTCTCACACAGGCTTCCACCATGGCCTCAACGCTTTGCGCACTCGTCACATCACAGATGTAGGTCTCAATCGATTTCGCCGCCTCTCCAGCACGCGCGATTGTTTCTGCAAGTGTCGTCTCCTCTCGGTCCACTGCAAAAACGCGTGCGCCCTCCTCTGCGAGCCTGACAGCCATTGCACGACCGTTTCCCCATCCTTCCCCTACGCAGCCTGCGCCGGTCACAATCGCGACCTTTTGATCAAATCTTTTCATGTGTGACTGCGTCCTCTCATCGTTATTTATTGATACAAAGTACCTATTAGCCTTCAAGTTTGAGCGCATCAGGATGTCCTGTAAACTACATAGCTCCTATACCAGATATGTTTTTATGCTATGGATCTGAAGCAGCTTGAATACTTTATTGCTGTTGTCGAAAAAGGCAGCTTCAGCAAGGCCGCGATCTATTTGAATCTTGCCCAACCAAGCATCAGCCGAAAGATTGCCTTGCTAGAGGACGAGCTTGGACAGAGGCTGCTTGAGAGAACTGGCCGAGGAGTTAGGCCCACGGAGGCCGGCCAAGCCCTCCTAGCACATGCCAAGCTCATGATTGATACGGCGGCGACGGCGACCTTTCAGATAAAAGAGATGAGCACAGCGGTATCTGGAAAAGTCATTGTGGGTTTGCCGCATCGCGTCGCAGAAGGACTCTGCGTCCCTCTCGTCCAAGAGTTCAGAAAACGGATGCCACACGCCATGATTTCTGTGGTTGAGGGACTCAGTGTTTCTCTCAGAGATGGACTCATCAATGGCCGCATTGATCTCGCAGTACTTTTTGACCCACCGCCCACTCCATTGCTCTCATACGAAAAACTGATGCGAGAAAAGCTAATTTTGATCGCACCCGATCACTATCCACTCAAAAGCCAAATCAGCTTGGCTGAGCTCGCAAATTTTCCAATGATTTTGCCCGGCCAATCCAATCCAATCCGCAATCTCGTGGACGCCGTATTACTGCCTCAAAATATTTGCCTCAATATCATTGCCGAAGTGGGTGCCGTCTATACCGCACTTAAACTCGTAGAGAGCGGCATAGGTTGTTCAATTTTGCCTGAAAGTGCCCTCAAACATAAACACACGTCTAACCTTAGGTTTGCACAGATCGGTCCACCAGTCATGCGCAACCTTTTAGTGCTCGCAACACCCAAATCTCGCCCCACCAACAGGCTGCACCAGGAAACGGCAAAACTTTTAAGAGAACTCGACTTTAGGGCTTAAAAATTCTCTACCTTCAGACAACTATAGAACTCGCCTATAACTGTTATAGATGGGCAGTCCTTCACAGAGCTTCAGAAAACACTGAAACTAAGCCCTTTAAACACTCCTAATAGCAGATGCAAACATGACATATTCGACTCGGTCCGTCACGTATCAATCTAAAAATAACCAGCCAATCACGATTGAATACAGCGATCAAGGTACCGGTCGTATCATCGTCATGCTTCCTTCTCTTGCCCGTTCCGGTAGAGATTACGATGCAGTGGCGGAGCTTTTGGTCAAAGACGGTTTTCGAGTGATCCGTCCAGAACCCAGAGGTATTTTAGGAAGCTCTGGTCCCATGAAGGATCTGGACCTGCACGATTTTGCGGCAGACGTCGCAGCGGTTTTAGACCAAGAAAAAACAGGACCGATTGTGGTCGTTGGACATGCCTGGGGGAGTCAGCCAGCGCGCATGCTTGCCGCAGACCGTCCAGATTTAGTATGTGGCGTAGTGATGGCAGCCGCCTCAGCGGGCAAGCTTCCACCAGGCTCAACAGAAAAACCTTATAGTCGTCTGAGAGCGGAAATTGATGGTGCCGGTAACCCCGAGCTCACCAAAGAAGTCAGACTTGAAAATCTCAGAAAAGCTTTTTTCGCTCCTGGCAGCGATCCAAGCGTCTGGCTAGACGGTTGGTATCAAGAGGCCCATCATGCACAGAGCCATGCCCGTATGTTCACCAACATCGACGAATATTTCTCTGCTGGCGAAGTCGTTCCCATCCTGGATTTGCAAGCCGAGTTTGATGCAGTTGTTGTTCCAAACGTCATGAAGCCCTATCTCGGCGATCGCGTCACGGTGCAGGTGATCAAAAACGCCGGACACTCGATGGCACCAGAACAGCCACTTGCAATGAGCAAAGCCATCGTGACTTTTGCAAATAAAATCTATGGTTGAAATGAATGAAGACTCGGTCTAGCATGAATGAACCGTCATTGGCATTGACGTAGTCTTAATCCGAATAGGGACGCGCTGATTCTTGTAGGGAATGAGCGCTTCGCCCGTGATCTGACTGGCGATAGTTTTTGCCTGGCGACCAATCGGCTCGATAAAACGACTCGTTTCTCCAGCAATCGAAATACAGTCACCCAAAGCATAGATACCCGCTTCGCTGGCGACCAGAGCGATTGGATCCACAACAATGCCATTTTTCCAAGTCAGGCCTGCGCTGTTTGCGAGACGGTCACATGTTTTTAGACCCGTTGCCACAACAATCTCATCGACTGTTATATATTGATCATCGCTTAATCGCACTTCATAACCATGCGTAGCAGATCGCTTCACCTCTAACACTTCTGTATTGCCAAAAAACTTAATCGCCAGATGTTCCCACGCTTTCAATAAAGCGTCTGTTTGCTCTGACTCGGCGAATAATCGCGCGAGCGGCCGCGGAGCAATATCTACGAGTGAGACGCTGTGCCCACCCAATGCCAGATCGTTAGACAACTCAGAGCCAACAAGACCAGCACCAATCACCAGCACTCGACGCGATGATGCGCCAAGTGCGTCACGCAATCGTGCATATTGACTTAGATGATTGATGCGCCAACAATACTCCGCCGGCAAATGCGCCGGCAAAACAGACTGAGCGCCTTGAGCAATCACCAAGTGTTGGTAGTGAATACTGCCGATTGTTGTGCGAAGCACCTGATGAGAGGCATTGATACTAATCGCCGTCGTCTTCGATAAAAGAACGACCTCAAGCCTGAGCGCCGCTGCAGCGCCCGTTTCTTTTACGAGTCCAGATAAGGACAGGTTTCGTGCCATCGCAACGGATAAAAGAGGCTTGTCGTAGCGATCGGCGTCACATTGCGAGACCATTGCAATGGAAATTTCCTGAGATAACGCGCGTAAGGCTTCCGCTGTTTTCCAGGCCGCAGTCCCACCTCCAACAATCACTACATCGTATTTTCTCTTGCTTGAGCGACGTAATGAGCTGCCATCGCGAGGAAGGCTGTTAGCATAATGTGACCGAGCCTTCACGCCGCTCACACGCACCTCTTCGACCAAGACAAAATCTGCTTTGGTCACACCACATATCGGGCAATACCAGTCCTCAGGGATATCCTCAAAACGCGTGCCTGGCTGCAATCCACTATCCACATCGCCATCACGCTCATTGTAGATATAGCCACACGCCTTACAGAGATACTCCCTCCATGCTTCTAGCGCACTCATGCTGGCAACGTTTCCTGGCTAAGTCGAGCCATCTCACTGCGCAAATGCTTAATCGCAGGTGTCACAATCGCAACAAAATGCGACTCACGTACGCGACGCTGTACTTCAGAACTCATCAGATAGCCTCGTGCACCTTGATGCAACAACGCAGATTGAGCCGCCCTTAAACTGAGCTCGGCACCATGGGCGCGTGCATCGAGCACTTGAATAAAAAATGCATCAGTATCATCAAAAGGTGTTTTGGCGAGCTTGAAGACCCGAGCTAACCATACATCAAGCTCCTCTTGCAACGCATCAGGTCTATCTTCAAGATAGCGATTGACATGACCCAGTTGATCTTCAACTACCCACATCGAATCAATAGCACCTTGTATGACACCTGCCGCCATGCCACATTGCAACATCACAAAAGCCGCTCTGATTTTTTTGATTAAGGGTCGAGCGGGCTCAGCAATCACCTCTTCAGCGGGTACAAAGCAATCTTTCAGATGCAAAGCGTAGGTAGCTGTACCCTCCATACCTGAAAAACTTGGACACTCTTTTAGCGTGACACCTTGTGCATCACAGCGGAGCAAAAACATTAATTCGCGCGTTCCGCTATCGTGTGCAATCGAGGCAATCGCACCACAATAATGATCCGGGCCAAGATTGCTGACCCAGGGCAAGCTCCCTGTCACTCGATAGCCTCCCTCTACGGGCACCGCCTTGAGCATGAAGGACTCAATCTTGGCATATGTCTTCATCGGATTAGACAATGCAGTGCCACCCAGTCGGTCGCCCGTTGCATGAAGCATAAGGGGAGTGCCATGCAGCGCACCCGACGAGGCCTCTTGCAAATAAAGTCCGCAAACAGCCTGACACCACATCATAAAACCTGTTGAACCACACACGCGCGCGACTTCGGCAATCGATTGAATAGACAAGCCAAAATCATTGAAGCCGTGCGGGGCGCGCAGATGTGCGCTCATGCCACCCGCCGCGGCCAGCTGACGCAACACGCCCTCTGGGTAAAGTCCTTGCTGATCGATCTCCTGAACAGACAGAGACAGCTCACCCTGTGCAATTGAACGCACAATAGCTAACAGTGACTCTTTACCTGCCTCAAACTGTTTCATGCCGGACTCTCTGACTTAAACAGAACTGATTTCAAATGGAATGGGATTGCGAATACTATTTGCAACAGGCGAATAAAAATTCGCATGCTTCACAATTTCGTCTAATACTTCTTGCGAGGCATCGCCTTCTAGATTGACCTTGACGCGAACAGCCTGAAATCCCATTTGGGTTGGCTGCTTATCCAACGCACCACCGGCCCCCCAGGCTGCCGAGTTGCCGATATCACCTTCGAGAAAAATCTCAAGCTTGGTGAGCTTGACTTGTTTCCACGTGGCGACTGCTTGAATGCCAACAGCCAAACAACCACCTAATCCCGACAACACAATTTCGCCAGGTGCAGGAGCGGTATTTTGACCAAACAAATGCAGCGGCTCGTCCACAATCACGGGAGCATGATCACCCACATAATTGAGGGATCTGTATTGTCCCTCTAGAACGGTATGAACCTTATTCGTGCCTTTCGCCGTAGGATTTCCGCGGCCTTTTTCTGCGAATGCTGCGAGACCTGTTGCATCGATAGGACGTAGATAAACGTTGACAGTCTCAGCTTGTTTTGTAGTGCTCATGCTTTGCTCCATAATTGACATAATTCTCTAAACAACCAATCCAACATAAATCCCAGGATCCCGATCAATACGATCGTCGCCATCAACTCGTGATATGCAAGTCGGTCGCGCGTATCCAAAATGAAATACCCCAGTCCTGCCGTCACGCCTAACATCTCGCAGGGCACCAAGACAATCCAGACAATCCCAATCGCCAAGCGTGCGCCCGTCAACACATGACCCAGTACGCCCGGCAAAACGACGCCGCGTAAAGTTTCCCAACGTGTTGCAGCGAGGCTTTTAGACAACTGCAACCAACGAGGATCTAGCGCACGGACGCCTGCGATGGTGTTCAACATAATCGGCCACACCGCGGCAAATGCCAACAAAAAATAGACGGGGTGATTGCCAACACCAAAAGCAATCACTGCAATCGGCATCCAGGATAGTGGTGAGATCATGCGTAAAAATTGAAATACTGGAGAAAACGTTGCATTTAGTTTTAACGAACTCCCCATCACTAATCCTAAGGGCACACCTATCAATAAAGCAAAGCCAAGACCCACAAAGACGCGCTGAAGACTCACCCCGATATGCGTCCAAATTTCAGCACGGCCGAGCATCTCTATCAGCGTGAGCAAAGCAGGGCCGGGCGCAAACCGCTGCACCATGCCAGTACTTGCTGAAAAAGGGACCGTCAGGACCCACCAAAGCGCCATGAGCACAATCAGTCCTGCTAAACCTCGTACAAGGCTAAAAGCTTTCGTACTCACTTGCTTAAGCCTTAGAAAGATCGATTGTTTCTGTGCGTGTATACGCGCTATCCACACCGAATTTTTGCAAACCACCCACGGCTTCAATCGCCTTTTTAACAAAGCGATCGTCGACCAAATCTTTTGCAGCGAACACAGGATCAAGCTGATTCAAAAATCCACGATCCGCTTCGACTGTCGTACTTTTTAAACGCGTCACAAGCGCTTCGGTATAACTTGAATAGGGGTATGGCTGAAACCCAATTCTTTCCTCTTTCCATTCAGCATGACGGATCGCACGCGACGCTAAATAGCTTTGCGCATCACTTGCTGGAGGTGCGAGGACTTTTGTGAGAGCACTCAACCCATGCGGTGTGTATTGCTTTCCACTCTCACGGGACAATATTTTTGCAGCCTCAGCTCTGTTTTCCAAAATCCACAACTGGGCGCGCACAATCGCATCCACCACGCCTTGAGACCACTGTGGCCGACCATTTAAATCACGTTCATGCATAAACACTGTGCAGCAGGCATGATTGCGCCAAACATCACCGGTAAAGCGCAATACCTTTCCGACTCCCATCAATTCAGCTGCTGCATTAAACGGCTCTGCCACGATGTAGCCAGAAATACTGCCCGCAGCCAGAGCAGGCAACATATCCGAAGGAGGCATGACCACCAGACTCACTTCATCAGCCTCAACCTTGCCGACGCGTCGCGCGACAGGTTTGAGACCCTCTGCACGAAGCATGTCTTGCAAAACCACATTGTGTATCGAATACCAAAAGGGAATGGCCACTGTCGTGCCACCCAACTCTTTCAAATGATTAATCTTCGGCGCAACGGTCAATGCCGAACCATTAATGTGGTTCCACGCCACAACTTTTGCGGGAACCTTGCTTCCAAAGCGTGCCCACACCGTCATAGGCGATAACAAATGCACAACATTGGTTTGTCCCGCGATGAAGGACTCCGCTAGTTGTGCCCAGCTTCGAAACAATGTCGGCTTTTCAACCTTGACACCTGCCTCTTGAAAATAACCATTGTGATGTGCAATCAATAATGGCGCTGCATCGGTGATGGGCAAATAGCCGATTTTGACAGGCTGATCTGGATGACTTTGTGCGTAGGCGTTCGCTGCAGACAGCAAGGGGGCTGCGCCTGCGACCGTGAAAAGGCTGGTAAGCTTAAGCATGTCACGTCGTGTCGTGTACTCAGTGCACATGCGAGAGCTCCTGATGCGAAAAAGTATTTTGTAAAAGATTTAGATCAAGGACTGAGGACTGTGGTGTGAATTTGCCATTAATCGATCCTCTTAACGCCTGAAGTATTTCTAGACGAAGAGTTTGCATCGGTGACTCCAGTAAATCTCTGGGCTGATGACGATCCAATCTCCACTGCCCGTAGACATGTGCCGGCATACCTCCGAGCAACACAATCCGATCCGACACTCTTAGTGCTTCGTCGATATCGTGCGTAATGAGTACGGCTGCCGTACCAAAATCATCGCGAACTCGCAGCAATAACTGCTGCATCGCTTCACGTGTGACCTCATCAAGCGCGCCAAATGGCTCATCTAACAGCAGCACTGTAGGTTGACGAGCGATGCAGCGCGCGAGTGCCGCGCGCTGTGCCATTCCGCCTGAAAGCTCGCGAGGATAACGTGTGCGAGCATGCTCGAGCCCAACTTCGCGGATCGCCAAATCGACGCGGGCCTTCAGCTCTTGCCTGCTCAGCTTGGGCTGATGTTTAAAATCCAAACCAAAGGCGACGTTTTGTTCGAGTGTGAGCCACGGCAATAAACTCGGATCTTGAAATGCCATCGCGACACGAGGATGCGCGCCCGTGACTTGCTCTTCACCAGCAAAAACTTTTCCACTACTCGACTGCTGTAAGCCTGCAAACACACGCAATAGACTTGATTTGCCAACACCACTTGGACCAAGCACGGTGACAATCTCACCCGCTTCGACTGCGAGAGAAAAATCAGCAATGAGTGGACGGCCCGCTCCGTACGCTAGACCCACATGTTGCGCACTCAGAACAAACTTTGAGTTATTTGTATATAAGCTATTCATAAGAAACAGTATTAAGATGTAACCGAATCGTATCTAACGGGCATCAACCCTCAAACGATTGTTTTCTTATTTACATATGGATCATCACGATGTCGAAACTGCGCCGCTTCATTCAATGTGACGTATTTAGTCCCACGCCTTATCAAGGCAATGGCTTAGCTGTCGTCGTCGATGCAGACGGGCTGACAGATGAGCAAATGCAACGCTTCGCTGCGTGGACAAATCTCGCGGAGACGACATTTATATTGAAGCCAACGGATCCATCCGCTGACTATCGCTTGCGAATATTCACGCCGAGTCGCGAGATGCCTTTTGCAGGTCATCCAACGCTGGGCACCTGCGCCTCATGGCTCCATTCCGGAGGCATTCCCAAAACGGCCGGAATGGTCCGCCAAGAATGTGGTGTAGGGATCGTGGAGGTGGATGTGTCAAAACGTCCAACGCTTTCTTTTGGGGCGCCTGCGACCACGATCAAGGAAATGGATCCTGCGCATCGTGCCGACATCATGCAGGTGCTCAACATTCCTGCCGATGCAGTCGTCAACACTGCAGAGCTATGTAATGGTCCTATATGGCAGCTATTTGAACTCAAGCATGCCTCGCAAGTACTGGCGCTTGACTCCTCTCTTGTGCGCTGGCCGACCTTTAAGTCGATCGGACTCATCGCTCCGCACCCACCTGGCAGCGAATGCGACTACGAGGTTCGCATGCTGGCACCCTCAAGTGGGATGAGTGAAGATCCCATTACAGGATCACTCAATGCAGCGATCGCAAAATGGCTCATGCA
This sequence comes from Burkholderiaceae bacterium, assembly GCA_030158305.1. Lineage (GTDB taxonomy): Bacteria > Pseudomonadota > Gammaproteobacteria > Burkholderiales > Burkholderiaceae_B > Zwartia. Next base: position 11,563 of record JAOATE010000066.1, on the reverse strand, counting down.
TTCTGGTCGCATGCAAAAGCCTTATCTTGTTGCGCAAGGCACTCAGATCGGACGCACCGGCCGTGTCACAGTGACCCCAGGGGGTCCCGAAACCGTTTGGATCGGAGGTGAGGTGCACATTTTGATCGAAGGAAATGTGCAGATCTAAAAACAGCGCTGCACTCTCCTCGATCACTTAGCTTGGTTGATCGTGTTACTCGAAGTCCGGCAAGGCATCGTCAGGCCCAATGTGCGCGGGTGTGACCCACGTGACATCCCGCATCGATCGCTGCACCAACCGATCAACACCGAGCAATTTGGCAAAAATCGCCATGCGAATCGGAATGCCATTGTCCGTTTGACGGAAAATCGCCAAACGAGGATCTGCGTTTAAATCAACACTCAAATCATAAGAACCGGGTCGACCATCGCGCGGTAAAGGATGCATGATCACCACATCACTCTTGCACGCCTGGTTCACCAATTTTTGATTGATTTCAAACTCAGCACCATAGCCATCGATGGCCTCTTCGCCGAAACGTTCTTTTTGAATACGCGTCGCATACAAAATATCGGCTTTGGCCAAGCCATTTGCTGGCGAGTCACTGAACTCGATCACGTGACCGTTCCGACTCACCACATCCACAATCTCAGTTGGCATCTCCAAAGACTGGGGCGCGATCAAGGTAAACGTCAAACCGCGATACAAGGACAATAACTTAATCAGCGAGTGCACGGTGCGACCATATTTCAGATCACCCACCATCGCGATATGCGCGCCATCGATTAATTTTCCAAGACGTGAAAACTCGCGCTGAATCGTATATAGATCCAGCAACGCCTGACTCGGATGCTCGCCCGGACCATCACCTCCATTCACGACTGGGATATTGGTCGCGCGCGCAAACTCCGCGACGGCGCCTTTCTCTGGGTGGCGAATCACCATTGCATCCACATAGCCGCTCACTACGCGACTGGTGTCATAAATCGACTCACCCTTGGCCATGGAGGAAAAAGTAAAACCTGTCGTGTCGCAGACTGAACCGCCGAGCCGACAGAACGCGGCACCAAAGCTGATGCGCGTCCGGGTACTGGCTTCGAAAAATAGATTTGCCAGGACAGCGCCTTCTAGTACGCGCGTCACTTTTTGACGACGTGCGATGGGCTGCATGACATCCGCGAGCCAAAATAACTCTTCCACCGACTCTCGGCTTAGTTGATCCACCGAGAGTAAATGATTGTCAGACATCTCTGAAGCGGTCGAGCCACTTGGCGTGCTGTCAGGCAAATTGGCCAGGATTTCAGTGACATAGCGACGCGCGACCTCTGGCATCGCTCGGTATTCACTGGACTCATCGGGCAGCAACCAACTATCGAGAGTCCTGCGCCGACAGCCAATTCGCTCTGCAAACGCATCACGGGTCATATTTAAACGACGCATTGCGTCGCGCAGAAGTGCCTGTGTTGCGATTGCCATGTCTCACCTATACACAAAAGTTGGCCTCAATCCGCTTATTATATGCACTTTGCGTATTATTACGGTGATTTTTTGTCGGAATCCTTGTCGCTGCTACTGAGCGCCTCAGCCAGGCCTATGCCCTTGAAAAAATGCGACCCCAACGGCGAAATCGGATCGTGCACCTTGTCAATCGGCCCCTTGAGCCTCTTGATTTCATTGATTAAAAGCGTACCAAAGCCCTTTCGCCTGTAAAGAGGATTGACGTAGATGTATTCCACCTCTCCGGACTCATTAAAACGGCTATACCCGATCGTTGTGTTTTGATTTTTAATCAGTACAACCCCCTCGGAGATATCGATCTGATAGTCGTCTGAACCGCTAGGCATCTGTTGCCTCTCTATTAGCAATGGGTTGAATACTCAAGGATTAAACACCAAATCGGCGTACGCCCATATATCCAAAGTTGTAAACTTCCCGTTAAGGATTTGTTAAACCAATAAGATTAATTTAGAGAGAGACGTCATGCCAATGTACGAAAAGGGATCTGTCCGCATTCACTATCAAGATACCGGTACGGGTGTGCCTCTGCTGATTTTGCCCGGCGGCGGTCTCAATGCGACGATGTCCTTCTTCAAATCCCGTTCGCCCTTTGATGCCGTCGAAGAATTTAAAAATGAATATCGCTGCATCACCATGGACGCGCGCAATGCAAATGGCGGGGAGTCCTCTGGACCACTTGAAGTGGATCGCCCCTGGGATGCATACACCGATGATCAACTAGGCTTGATGGATCATCTAGGGATCGACAAGTTTCTCGTCATGGGTTTCTGCATTGGTGGCCCTTTTATCTGGAACATGCTTAAAAGAGCCCCTGAGCGAGTCATTGCAGCTGTCATGGTTCAACCCAGTGGCTTTCGACCCGAGTTACCTGATCAGTTTTACGCCAACAATATAAAAGACTGGGGTCCGGCGCTTTGTGCACGCCGTCCTGACTTAAATATGGATATTGTTCATGCATTTTTAGAAAAAATGTATCGCGCGAATCCAGACTTCGTGTTTACGGTTTCCAGAGATTTTGTGCGTCAGTGCCAGACACCTATTTTCGTCATGCCTGACGACACTGCACCCCACCCCTATGCGGTTGCCAAAGAAGCCGCAGATCTAGCGCCTCACGCAGAGGTCAGCATCTATCCATGGAAAGAACCTAAAGAGCGCGTGCCAGAAGCCGTCGCACAGGCACGGGCATTTCTCGAAAGACAGCGCAACAACATCATCTAGCAATGAAATTAAGTCTCATCCCGGCGATCTTCATGTTCTACGGAATATTGTCGATCGCTTACTCGGTCACTCTACTGTTCTACTTCCCGAAACAAAAAAATCGGGCGATAGAAAACTGTGCGATTGGAGCGTTTCTGTTGGGTACGGCGGCAATCGTCACCATCTTCAGAGCCGATATTCCTACCCTGATTTCCTATGTTGGGGCGAACGCTCTCGCTTATATTGCCTATCGATACTTTAATTACTCCCTCATCAACCTGCTCGGTCAACAGCCCAATCTCAAACCCTCCTTTCTGCGCAACTTGACTGTATTTGCAATCTATTCAATCGCCCTTTATGCGATTGGCGTGCTGTTGGGTTCAGGATATCAAACGATTTTTGTGAGTTTGGCTATCGTCCACATCACGACAGAGAGTGGTTTTTTATCATTCAAGGTTTACAAAAAAAATCACATCGACCTAGTCAAGTTTTATGGAATCCTATTTTTTACAACAGCAATTTTATGGGGCTCACGCATCCTTTTGGTTGCGCTAGATATCGCAACCGTCGCCTTTGATACCAATATTCTCAACACCATTATCTTTATTGCAATTTTTCTTTTAGCGATTTTTCGCTACATGATCTTCCCGATTTTTCTTCTTAAAATTGCAGAGAACGAGAGAGAAAAACTCCTCATCGATAGCCTCGTTTGGGCCAATAAAACTGCCGCCACAGGTGCGCTTTCCGCGTCCATCGCGCACGAGCTCAACCAGCCTTTAGGTGCGGTGCAAATCAACAGCGAGTTTATGAAGCTTCAGTTGGCAACCGGCCGCGTTGACGAAGCCCTGCTAAAAGATCTCGCTGGAAAAATTGTCGCAGACAATTTGCGCGCAGGCAGCATTATTCAGTCGCTACGTTCAATTTTTAATGATGAAAATACCAACGCAGCACCCATCAATCTCGGGGATATCGTTCAGTCAGTGCTGCAGATCACTGCCCCTGAGTTATCCCGGCGCAACATCAGTGTCAAACTGCACCTCGATTCGAAAACAATTGCGCACGTCAACGCTCCCGAAATTCAGCAAGTGCTTCTGAATATTTTAAACAATGCGATTCAGGCACTCTCGAATGTTGAGCGGTCTGACAAAGCAATCACAATTGAAACAGCGCTTCAACAAGATGCCGTCATACTGTCGGTTATCGACAATGGCCCCGGCATTTCCAAAGATCAACAAGCAAAAATCTTCGAACTCTCTTCTAGCGAAAAACGAAGCGGCATGGGACTCGGGCTATGGCTTTGTAAGCAAATCGTCACACGAAATCATGGAACAATCACCTACCAAGACACGCCCGAGGGTGGTGCAAAATTTCTAATCCGACTGCCGATTAATTAGTGTCGGCCTTGGATTTGTTCGTCACCAACAAACTTGCGATGATGGACGTCAGCAAGATCGCTCCCACTACTGCCAGCGATATGCCGACTGGAATTTTGATCCAATCAACAATCAGCATTTTGGTTCCAACAAATACCAAGATGAATCCCAAGCCATAGCTCAACAGATGGAAACGATCCTTGAGATCGGCAAGCAAAAAGTACATCGCGCGCAATCCCAATATGGCGAAAATATTGGATGTCATCACAATAAACGGATCCTCTGTAATCGCAAAGATCGCTGGGATACTATCGACAGCAAAAATGATGTCGGTAATGCCAATCATGATCACGACCACAAACAAAGGCGTATAGAAACGCACACCATTTTTGTTGACCCAAAATTTCTCGCCCTCGAAATTTGGCAAGATATTCATGTGACCACGCATCCACTTCAGAATTGGATTTTTCTCAAGATCCGCTTCAGCCTCGGCAAACACCAACATCTTGATACCAGTCACTAGCAGGAATAATCCGAATACATACAAAATCCAGTGAAACTCTTTGATCAGCCACGCGCCGATCAGAATCATCACTGCCCGCAAAACGATCGCGCCAATCACGCCCAAAATCAGCACACGCTTTTGTAAATGCGGAGGCACGGCAAAAAACGTGAACAGCATGAGAAACACGAAAATGTTGTCGACGGCCAAGGACTTTTCAATCAGATAACCTGTCAAAAACTCCGACCCTTTCTGATTGGCCAACTCTCTACCGGCTTGCCCATCGATGTACCACCACAACAAGGCGTTAAAGACCAAGGCCAAAAAGACCCAGAGGGCGGACCACCGAAGCGCCTGACCAATCGAGACCTTATCGTCACCCTTGCGCTGCAGCACCAACAAGTCCACAGCACAAGCCACCACGACGAAGATCGCAAAACCCGTCCACATCCACCAACTTCCAATCGTTTCCATCTGCTCTCTCCGATATGCCCATGAACGGACACAAACACTGCGCCGCCTTTCATTTCAAACATAGGTGAGAGACTAAAGACTATTCAAGTCCATTAAAATGACCTATAAACTGATAGTTATTATGCTTTATTCGAACTAATAAATGCTTAACTATCACCATCTCCGTTATTTTTGGGCCGTTGCCACCGAAGGTAACCTCGCGAGCGCCGCAGAAAAACTGGGCGTCAGCATTCAAACGGTCAGTGGCCAAATCTCGAAACTCGAGAGTGATCTTGGTCGAACTCTGTTTCAACTGGAAGGTCGCCGCCTCGTGCTGACTGAGGCGGGTCGGGTAGCGCGTCGCTACGCAGATGAAATCTTTCGCTTGGGCGAGCAAATGCTCGACAGCCTCGCCGACGAATCTTTAGAGCGCACCCTGCGCCTGACGATTGGTGTCTCTGACGTGCTGCCCAAGACCGCATCCTATCGCTTGCTCGCGCCCGTTTTGCATGGCGATTTACAAGTCAAAATCGAGTGTATCGAAGGCCGTTTTGAAGAGCTTTTGCCTTCACTCCTCTTACATCGCCTGGATCTCGTGCTGTCGGACCGCCCCTACGCCCAAGGCGGTCCGCAACAAATCCGCTCGCATCTTCTGGGTAAAAGTCCTGTCGCGATTTTTGGAAATGCGACCCTAGTCTCTCAACTCACAGGCTCCTTTCCTGGCTGCCTCAATGGAAAGCCCATGTTGCTTCCCACACATGGCAGCGTCTTACGGGCACAAATTGACGACTGGTTGACGCAACATCGCGTACAAGTCAATGTGGTCGCGGAGTTTGATGACGGTGCGCTCATGAAGACCTTTGGCATGCATGGTGAGGGTTTTTTTCCTGCACCGTTTATTGATCCAGCAGACATCACCACCCAATTCCAAGTGGTCCAACTCGGTCTAGTCGAGGATGTGTATGAAAACTACTATGCCTTGGTCGATCGCCCAAAGCTCAACAATCCTGCAGTCCAAGCGCTGTTGGCAGCGACCAAGGCGTGAGCCCATCATACCTCTCGCTTTTTTCACATTTCGGAAATACAAGGGACTTCCCTGATTCAATTTTCAGCAGAACCTCTTACTCTGAATCAATGATTTTTCTTGATCACTTTTAGCGAGCTTTTATGCGTATAAAAAATCTGCTGTCCGTCGTTGTCGCCATTGCTGCCAGTGCAACAAGTTTGCACTTGCATGCTCAGGATGCGTATCCCAACAAACCGGTCAAACTCATCGTACCGTTCCCCCCTGGACAAGCGACCGACATCGTAGGCAGACTGCTTGCCGACGGACTCACAAAAGAATGGGGACAACCAGTCATCGTTGATAACCGTGGCAACACCATTGTCGGCATGCTGGCGGGGAAAACTGCTCCGGCCGACGGCTACACCATTACCTTCGGCACAAGTGGGACGCTGGGAGTCAACCCCAGTCTCTATTCAAAACTGCCTTATGGACCAAAAGATTTTGAAATGGTCAACGGCGTCTTCATTGTGCCGCTGATGATCGTCGCACACCCCTCCCTTCCGTACAACACTGCTGCAGAGCTCATTGCCGCAGCCAAAAAAGAGCCTAACAAGCTCAACATTGGTTATGCAGGCACGGGAACCTCTCAACATCTAACAGGAGAGTTGTTTAAGTCGAGCGCCAAGGTTGAGATGACAGGCGTCAATTACAAAGGCAGCGGCCCGGCAATGACCGACTTATTGGGCGGCCAGATTCCCTTGCTCGTGGACAGCTTGGCTTCAGCCCTGCCTCACATCAAGGCAGGAAAAATCAAAGCGATCGCCATGACAAGTGCGCAACGCGTGCCTCAGTTGCCCAATGTTCCCACAGTCGCTGAAGCTGGCTTTCCAGGCTTCGATGGAAGCGGTTGGGGCGGTCTTGTCGTACCAGCCGGCACGCCACCTGCTGTCGTCGCAAAAATCAGTGCCGACGTTCAAAAACTGTTGCGTGACCCTGAGTTTCAGGAAAAAATTATCGCTAGAGGAGCCATTCCAGATCCCCGCGGTGCGAAAGACTGGACAGCCTTTGTCGATGCCGAAGTCATCAAATGGGGCGACGTCATCAAAAAAGCTAATTTAAAAGCTGACTAAGTCCGCCACGAAGGGATTTTCCAATCGAAGGTCATTGCGAGCACGCGCAATAACGTTGCCGTCGCAGCACCCAGAAAGAGTCCCGTCCATTGCGGTAACCCCACGTAAGATGCCATGACAAGCACCCAACCACCGGCAAATGCGCACAATGCATAGGGCCGGTGGTCGCTAAAGACGCGCGGAATTTCGTTACATACGACGTCCCGCAATACACCGCCAAACACCGCCGTAATCATGCCCATCATGACCGCCACCAAGGCCGGCATATCCATCCCAAGCGCGATTTGAGTGCCGCTCGCACAAAAGAGTCCCATGCCGAACGCATCGGGCCATTGCATCGCCCGCTCAGTGGGCTCGAAATGTTTTCCACGCATAAATAAAATCGCCGCACTGGCCATCAGCACGACCAGCCAGAGCAAGGCATGATTTTCTACCCAAAAAAATGGTCGTCGGTCTAGCAACACATCCCGCAACGTGCCGCCACCGAACGAGGTCAATATCGCGACCGCGCACACCCCCACGACATCGAGACGGCGCCTGGCGGCCTCAATAACCCCAGAAAGGGCAAAGGCCACCACACCAATGATTTCAATGACAAATTGCGCCGTGGTAAAAACTGATACATCCATATTTACTGACTCCTAAAGGCGTCAATGCCAACGCTTATGTTGAGATTATGCGGGGGAACAGGTACTCTACGCTTGCCAAATCGACTACGCCTAATGTTATTTGTAGTACTTAGGTAGCGACCTCGCATAACAAACCGCACAATGCACAATCAGCTTTTACATCCAACCGCTTATAAAAAACTCGTCAGCCTCTTTCTATTGGCTGTCATGTTGTTTGTATCCCGCTCCAGCTATGCGATTGATCTCAATCCCTTTGACGTCGTGGCCCCACCACCAAACAAGAACTTCTTTTCAGCCGCGCTGATTCACTCAGAGCTAGAGGGCACCTATGCCCGCGGTGACAAATCGAGCAACACCCCCACATTATCCAGCAATCAAATCCAACTCAGACTTGGACGCTCCTACAGTATCGGAGGCTATACCGGCCTGTCTTTTGTACAACTCCCCGTTGGCATGCTTCGGCCCGGTGGCACGGCATCCAGCGCGCCAACCGATTACGGTCTCGGTGACCTGACCCTCGCGACTGCATTTTGGCCTTACGCCAATCGTCAGACGCGAACATACTTAGGTCTTGCAGGCTATTTAACCCTGCCCACGGGCAGTTACTCTAATCAGCAGATATACAACTTCGGTGCAAAGCGAGTCGCGGGTGACGTTCAAATCGCCTATCAAACAGCGCTCACTAAAAATCTTGATGGCATGCTTGGTATTGATGCGATGTGGTTCGGCCCAAACAACCATGTCGGTCGTAACAACGTGCAACTCACGCAAAAGCCACTCTACACAGGCCAGATCGGCCCCATTTATCACATCAATCCAAGCATCTCTGTCGCCGCGACGTATCTATACGTATGGGGGGCTGAGACAGCATTAAATGGCTTGAGCAACAACAACGCACTACAAACGCATCGTTATTTACTGAGCGCAGTTGCCACCACAAGCAAGGGGCGCTTTATGCTGCAATACGGCACAAACATTGACACCCAATTTGGATTTGCTGAAACCCGACGTGTCATTCTGCGTTACGCGCTTGCGTTTTAAATCACCTAAAAAACGAATCGTCTGATTTCGCTCCAATAAACGTTGCATCGGTCCATACTTTTTTCTGACAAAGCTCTTTCATGACACGCCTCGCGACAACACTCACTGCCTGCGCTGCGGTAGACAAAGGAATATGTCGGGCATGACACAGCGCGACAGTCCGCGTCAATGCTGGCGAACGAATCGGTAGACTCCTCAGTAGGCCTTCTTCGATCTCAGCCTTGAGAGGCATGATTGGCAAAATCGTTTTCCCCAAACCCGCCAGCAATGAATTGCGCAAAATACTAATTGAGCTGATATCCGCCACTACGTTGGGGGGAGGCAGGCCGGCTTCTAACGCTGCATCTTCAATAATCGGCCGAACACCATGAGGCTGCGCAGGCAGAATCAACGGTTGACTAAGCGCCTCACGAAAACTGACTGAGGTTCTGATGCGACCAGGCGCGCCAGAGAGTTGATCAATGAGCGACATCCGTTCGGACACTAAACATTCATACAAAAACTCACCCAAGTGACCGTCATCAAACAAAACAGATAAATGCAATGCGCCCGCCTGAAGCTGTTGACTCAAGTTACCTGTCAGCTCCTCGGTCAACTCAAGATTCACTAGGGGCAGCTCCAGCCGAACTGCGGCGATAATCGGCAAGGCCAAGGCATGCGAGACGCTATGAGGCAAGCCAAAGATGACGCGTCCCGAAGGCGCGCTGAGCATGCTTGAAACACTCGCCTGAGCATCGGCGACTTGTCGCAAGATCGACAGCGCATGTACGTGAAAAAGTGCGCCCGCCTCAGTCAGGGTCGCGCCGCGACGCGAACGCAGAAACAGCGCAGCGCCGAGCTCTTCTTCAAGCTGAGCAAGCTGATGACTGAGCGCAGATTGCGCAATATGCACTTTAGCGGCGGCTTTGGAAAATGTGCCGTGTTCTGCAATCGCCACAAAATAGCGAAGTTGTCTGAGTTCCATTGCCACAATCCATCTGTATAAGAGATAGATATAGCTTAAATCAATATTATGCAGATAGCTTAAAAATCGTTCTAATAGCTTTACAGGTTGTTCACGTGCAGCTGTTGACTACCCTTAACAGGCATCCTTCTACATGTAGAGTGTGCGCACTTGAAGACCGATTCTTCTTACCAGAGGATGGATAAAAGGTGATCAATCGATCGGTTGATCACCTTATTTTTGCATTCTGCACAGTATGCCTATCCGTCAATATGCGCTCGCTTTGTTTATGTGTGACATAGTCAGTACACTTGCAGCACCTTTCCAAAGTTTTCCTGTCGCACATGACCAACCAAACACACTCATCCTCCAAGCCAGCAAACGCCAAGCTTGAGGCGATGTTGAGGGGTCCTATCTTTGTGACACTGCTGAGCCTCGCCTGGCCCAACCTTGTCATGATGATCGCGCAATCCAGCACTGGCTTTGTCGAAGCGTGGTTTTTATCAAAACTCGGCATTGATGCACTCGCAGGCGCTGCACTGGTACTACCGATTTTGATGCTGATGCAAAGCATGTCCCAAGGCGCCATGGGCGGCGGCATCTCATCGGCCGTCGCACGCGCACTGGGTGCTGGTCAACAGGCTCAGGCAAACAGCCTCGCCCTCCATGCCCTCATCCTCAACACAGTGCTGGGCATCATCTGCTCTGCCGTCCTGATCATATTCAGTACGCCGCTATTTCAGCTGATGGGTGCCAAAGATGAATCTCTTGTTGCAGCCCTTGCTTACGCAAATATTGCCTTTCCTGGCTTAATTCTGATGTGGATCATGAATGCGCTTGCAAGCGTGATCCGCGGCTCTGGCAACATGTTTACGCCCGGCATCGTCATCTCAGGCGGCGCTGTATTACTCGTCCCGATTTCTCCACTGCTCATCTTTGGCTGGGGACCTTTTCCAGCTCTTGGTATTGCCGGTGCAGGGTGGGCGCTAGTGGTCTATTACGCCAGCGGCACAGCAATTATGTTGTGGTACATCCTGTCAGGCCGCAATCTGGTGCGCCTTCAAAAAGGGTCGCTGAGCTGGCCTCCCATGCGCAACATTCTGGCCGTAGGCGGTCTCGCCACCCTCAATCCACTTTTGACAAATGGCTTGATCGCGTCCACCACCGCCCTGGTCGGCGCCTACCTTGGCACAGCCGCCTTGGCCGGCTATGGCACAGCAGCCAGACTTGAATATTTGATTTTTCCAGTCGCCTTTGGCATTGGGGCACCGCTTGTGGCGATGGTCGCCTCCAATCTCGGTGCCAATCAACCTGAGCGCGCCTTGCGCATCGCGTTGACAGGTGGCGCGATGGCGTTTGTCGTTGCAGAGATCATCGGCGTCGCTGCCGCGATCTGGCCACACCGCTGGATGCAATTGTTTGGCAATGATCCCGACATGATTGAAGCGGGCGTTTCATACCTCAGAGTCGTCGGACCATTTTTTGGATTTTTTGGAATGGGTTTTACGCTTTACTTTGCGGCGCAAGGTGCCAGAAGACTTGCCTGGCCTCTCTTTTCGGGCATCTTGCGTTTAATCATTGCTGTGCTGGGGGGCTGGGCGATTTTGCACATCACCGGCTCACTCAGTTGGTTTTTTGTCGCGTCAGCTATTGCCATGACCGCATATGGAGGATTGATCTTGACGACGACCAATCCCCGCATATGGTTTAACCGCTAGAGCTTATTTAACCTGCTCTGCACGCAGATGAATTTTGTTAGGTGTGATGTAAGAGCCCAAGATCATGCCGAAC
>JAOATE010000065.1 GCA_030158305.1 Burkholderiaceae bacterium | reverse complement strand
TGTTCCATAAATTTCTTAAGATCAATCTTCTTGCCGCCCAGCCATGTCCCTTGGACTTTCACTTTCTCGACAATCTCGTTTGGCTTCACGGCAGTAATGTCGGCCGATAGCTCAACTAAATCAGCAAACTTACCCACTTCAAGCGAACCAATATCTTTATCGCGTTTGAGTTGATAGGCGCCATTGATCGTCGATGCTTTAAGCGCTTCATCTAGGGTGACCGCCTGATTGGCACCATGAACCTTGCCCGAATCAGTGGTGCGCGTCACCATGTGCTGGATGTTTCTTAAAGTATCTGGAGGAGATACCGATCCATCATTATGAAATGTGCTGCGTGTTTTCATTTTCATCGCATCACCAATGCGCTGCCATTGAGACCCGTATTGAGACGCAAACATGGTGCCGTCTAAGAGATCACCCCAGTAGATGTACTGAAAGGGCGCCATTGAAACAGTGACCCCAAGACGTTCTGCGCGCTGAAATTGATCCGCCCGCGCAGCACCTAAATGCTCAACACGCCAGCGGTGATCGGTGCCCATCAGCTTGTATTTATTTAAAGCATTCTCATAGGCGTCGAGCACCACATCAAACCCAACGTCGCCATTGTTATGAAACGCCATCTGATAGCCCATAGGCGCGTATTGATCGAGCAATTGGTCGAGCTGCTGGCGCGTGTAATTCATGCCCTTTTCGAACAGCGGTCCCAAGAGAATATTCGCCTGTTTGGTTCGGGCGTTATCTAAATAGCCAAAACTCTGTGCAACAGTACCCAGCCATGGGCTTCCATCCGCCCACAGCTTGATGCCATTTTTACGGACCATGCTGGAATCAGGCCAGGACACTTTCGCGCCGGCATCCGGCTCAATGGCCATGTGATAGACATGCATTCTGACTGGGCTGTCCGGGACGGAGGCTAATGCCTCGTAACCCTTGTACATACCTGTGTTGTACGTGTGCTCCGATGACGCGGTGATGCCCAAAGAGGCCATATACGCATACCACTTTGCACTGGAGTGCAAAATGTGGGGAATTGCTTTGGGAAGGATCGGGCCAACGACTGCCATTAAAGCAGCCGATTCATTGGCCACGCCATTGGAGGTGCCGTCTTGAAAGCGACCATAGCTGCCGCCCACTGGGTTGGCTGGCGGCTTGTCATCTTTCCAACCTAAAATTTTGACGACTGCAGTATTGAAGTAAACCGCATGCCCAGAATTATCAATCATGATGATTGCACGACCGCTGGGCGTTAACTTATCCAGTATGTCCCGTGTTGGCAGAGGAGCCTCTTGCAACAATCTGTCTAGGCCATTAAACACCAAAGGTCGGCCGGCTGGAGCTTCTGCGTCCGCCTTTTTAATAGTTGCCTGGACATCTGCCCAGGTTTTCGCGCCAACGTAGGGTGCAATCCAATAGGCAGGTGCCTGTGTCGTAATGCCCGACAGAATCGGGTGATTGTGCGGATCAATAAAGCCGGGCATGAGTACGGTAGAGCCTAAATCCTGTACTTTTGCGTTGGGTGCACTGGCACGCACATTCTGGAGCGACCCAATAGCGGTAATCTTTTTTGTCACGGTATCAAAGGCAATGGCCTCAGCACGTGGATTCTTTTCGTCCATCGTAATAATGGTTGAAGCCTTCAAAATCTGTATTTCCGCTAATGCCACGTTAGA
>JAOATE010000064.1 GCA_030158305.1 Burkholderiaceae bacterium | reverse complement strand
ACATTTTGCTCACCGCAGACACGGATGATATCGGGTGCATGACCACCTCCCGCTCCCTCAGTGTGATAGGTATGGATCACCCTGCCATCGATCGCTTTGAGTGTCGCCTCGACAAAGCCTGACTCGTTGAGTGTGTCGGTATGGATCGCCACCTGCGTGTCAGTCTGATCCGCGACCGTCAGGCAGTTGTCGATCGCAGCGGGTGTGCTGCCCCAGTCCTCGTGGAGCTTTAAACCCACTGCCCCAGCTTCGATTTGCTCGTGCAGTGGGCCAGGCAGTGACACATTGCCTTTGCCCAGCAGACCGATATTGATTGGATAGGACTCGAGCGACTGCAACATGCGCGCCAGATGCCAAGGTCCGGGTGTCACCGTCGTCGCAAAGGTTCCGGTCGCAGGACCCGTGCCACCGCCAATCATGGTGGTCACGCCGGAGCACAAAGCCTCTTCGATTTGTTGCGGACAAATAAAGTGAATATGACTGTCCACCCCACCGGCGGTCACGATCATGCCTTCGGCAGCGATGACCTCGGTGGCGGGTCCAATCACAATCGTCACACCCGGTTGAATGTCCGGATTACCGGCCTTACCGATCCCGGAGATGCGACCATTTTTAATGCCGATATCGGCTTTGACGATGCCCCAGTAATCGATGATCAGTGCATTGGTCAATACGGTATCCACACAGTCCGCACTCATGCGCTGCGACTGTCCCATGCCGTCACGGATCACCTTACCGCCGCCAAACTTGACCTCTTCACCGTAAATCGTAAAGTCCTTTTCTACGCGTGCAAACAGCGCGGTATCTGCCAGACGAATGCGATCGCCTGTGGTTGGACCAAACATTTCAGCATACGCTTGTCTTGAAATTTTCATCGATCCAGACTCCCCATGACAGCTCCGGAAAACCCATACACCATCCGATCGCCGCTCAGCGCAACCAGCTCAACGACACGTTCTTGTCCGGGTTCAAAACGAATCGCCGTGCCGGCTGGAATATTCAAGCGAAAGCCGCGCGCCGCGACGCGATCAAAATGTAATGCTGCATTCGTTTCTGCAAAATGAAAGTGTGAGCCAATTTGCACGGGCCGGTCGCCAGTGTTGGCCACGGTCAGGCTGAGCAGCGTTCGACCCACATTGATTTCAATGTCCTCACCATCTTGGACAAGCATTTGTCCTGGAATCATCGGTGCTGTTTGCATGTCCGCTCCTCACTGAATGGGTTGATGAACCGTGACAAGCTTGGTGCCATCGGGAAATGTTGCTTCGACCTGGATATCCGGGATCATCTCTGGGATCCCCTCCATGACGTCAGCGCGTGTCAGCACATTGCGACCCTCCGCCATTAAAGTCGCCACAGTTTTACCGTCACGGGCCCCCTCCATGATCGCGGCAGTAATCAAGGCGATCGCTTCGGGAACGTTTAGCTTGAGGCCTCTTGCCAGACGTCTCTCTGCCAGCAAGGCTGCGGTAAAGATCAACAACTTGTCTTTTTCGCGAGGGGTGAGATCCATACAAACTCCTGAATTTATGTTGCCCAGAGTCGGGGAGAAAGGGCTGAGCGATTGATCACAATGGGGCGTAAAGTAGCCCAGGCCTGCTCAAGTAATACCTTGAGTTGTAAAGGTTCCACTAGCAAACGCCCCACCAAAAGCCGGGGATGTAAAACCGTCCAGGCGACCTGCGGGCTTTTCGCGCGGACAGTCTCCAGCAAGGTCTCAGTCCAAACCTGAGGTTCTGCCAAAATCGCCCAGATCGTGGCAAAAGCGTGATGTCCTCTCAACCCCACTGGAGAACTGAATAAGGGATCGTTGCCTTTGAGTACCAAACGATCGTGCCATACCAATTGGTCTGAGAGCCTGACCCTGAGAGACTGCGTAAAGCACCCGGTCGTAAATGTCTCTCCAGAAGCACGACGACCAAAAATCAGATGGTCCCAACCCAGCATCGCGCCTGTTTCAGTTGCATCAACTGAGAGCTCTGAGGCCACTCGCGCACGGTCAAAGACGATCGTTTCTTGGGGCAACCATTCCAACTGCCCCTTTAAGTCAATCTCAATCTTTTGTGAAGCGGGCACGGATAAGTCTGTCCCATACCACTTGGCCGCAGAGGGCGTCGTCACCAGTGCTTGGCTCCGCGCCTGACAATGGAGCTCGATCTCTAGACGATCTCCCCCGGCAATCCCGCCTGGTGGATGCACAATAATGGCGTGGCACTGTTCAGGCCCCTCGGGGTAAAGCGCTTTTTGTATACGTAGCGGCCCCAGATGTTGATGCTTGAGATTTGTCCGCAAAGCGCCGCGCAGGGACGAACTGTCGCCTTGCACAGCGGCAACATTGAAATCAAGCGCTAATCGGGCAAGCCAACCGGGCGCAGTCAAAGACTCAAGGAGATTCATAGACGAATACTAGCAATTTTGATGCCTGATGCGGCGTTGCGAAGCATTCATACGACGTTGGAGGCGACCTTTTCGAATCAATAATCAAAAAGCCCTGAGTTGGTGCATTCAAAGCACGCTTTTGGTGCTCAAAGATGGATGCGCTTCGCAGCCAAGCATCCAAAAAAAAAGGCCCCACTAGCGAACTAGGGGGCCTGCGGGTAGTTCAGACGTTTAGATTTTGTCGGCCAAGACGCTCAACAAACGCTGAGCGGTTGGACTCGTATCACGAGCACCCTTATCATCCAAAATCGTGACTTCAGTCTGCGTACCTACCGCAGTCAAGCGGATACGATATGTTGGTGCTTTGGGCGCATCTTTGGCTCCAAACAAGCGAGCAAAGAAATGTGGCTCTTCACGCTTCATACCGGTATCAGTATCGACATAACGTACGTAGTATTCGCCGGTAGAGCGATCACGATCATCCACTGCAAAGCCACCCGAGTCGAGTGCCACGCCGACACGACGCCAAGCACGATCAAACGTTTCGCCGACCATCAATCTTGTCTTGTCACCGTCAGGTGCCACGACCTGTGGAGCTTGTGGGTCTGCCTTGGCTTGCGCCATTTTCTTGCGAGCGCCGTCAACATCTTCGCCAAAGAAGACCATCATGCGGGCCAGCATCGCGGCGTTTAGACCCGGGTCTTCTTTGCCAATCGTCCAACGGATGTCGGCTGTAGATCCTCCGGTTGTTTGTCCAATAGCCTCTTCGACCATATGCCGGTGAGTGATGTAAATTTCAGTACGGTTTCCGTTGCGTTCGATGCGAGTACGAAACTTGTCACGCGTACCGCTATCGTATAGACCAGAAAAAACGCTACCAAGGGCCTGACGAATCCAGCTGTCAGGAATATTGGCGCGGTTTTCTGCCCAATTTGTAACGAGCAAGCCTGCCTTGGGATCTGTGACATCAAGAGTAAAGCCAATCTCCGTCCAGAAATCAGCCGCAGTCGAAAACACCCGATCTGCCGGCATATCGACGGACAACCAACGCAAGTCTCCATCGCGCATCACACGCATGTCATTGCGAGTTGGCAACACAGCAGACTTGGCTGTTGAAGCCTGTGCGGCAGGAGTGGCTTGACCGGCTTTTTGATATTGATTAAATGTTGTCGTACCTGAGTCGGGCGCGCGGAAACGTGGATCGCTGGCGGCTTGTGTCATATCCGGCGGAATGCTCAGCGGATCAGTACGAACAACGCTCTTGTAATCGACTGATTCGTCACCACTCAGCATGTTGCGCACAGAGGCACAACCACTCAGGGCCAAGACGGCGGTCAGCGCCGACGCCAGGAGTACTTTCTTTTGACTCAACAAACTTTTCATTTCAGAGCAACCCCGCCTGAACCATTGCAGCTCGCAAAGGAGCGTGAAACTGAGCACCCAACTCCACGAGAGGCAAGCGGATACCAGGGGGAATACGTCCCATCTGTGCCAATGCCCACTTCACTGGAATCGGGTTACCTTCGACAAACAAAAGTTTGTTGAGAGGACCCAGCAAATTATTGAACTGCCTAACTTTTTGTACATCGCCTGCAAGTGCTGCTTTGCAAAGCTCACTCATTTGACGGGGTGCAATATTGGCTGTTACGGAAATATTCGCGCGACCACCCAGCAAAATCAGCGCTGCGGCTGTCGCATCATCACCACTCATAATCTGGAAGTGTGCGGGCACATCACGGATCAGCAATGCACCACGACCGATATCGCCGGTCGCATCTTTGAGGCCGATAATGCCTGGAATCTGAGCCAGTCGCAGTACGGTCTCGTGAGACATATCCGCAACAGTTCTTCCCGGAACGTTGTAAAGCACCGTGGGCAGGTCGACGGCCTCTTGGATGGTTTTGAAATGCTGATACATACCTTCTTGGGAAGGCTTGTTGTAATAAGGCACAACGGACAGACCCGCGACCGCGCCGACCTTGCGCGCGTGCTCAGCCAAATGAATGGCTTCGCGGGTGGAGTTCGCACCCACGCCAGCAATAATAGGCAGACGCCCTGCTGAGTGCTCAACCGCGACACGAATCAGCTCAGCATGCTCATCGACGTTGACCGTGGGAGATTCACCTGAGGTCCCGACAATCACCAAAGCATTCGTGCCTTCTTGGGCATGCCAATCTACCAGCGCTCGAAAGCTTTGGTAATCCAGACTACCGTCTGGGTGCATCGGGGTCACCAAAGCAGGAATGCTGCCTTGAAACAAGGGTCCGTGAGCGGAAGAATTCGTGGCCATAAATAGGATCCAGAGCGCTGTTCGAGGCGCAATCGCGCCGTGAATAAATTAAGTCAAAAGTGTACCGGATTAGTGAGCCTTTCAGAGCACCAGTCGAACGATCCACTCGCCAAGAGACATCATCGGGTCAATCAAAGTACCTAGCACGCCTGTTGCCAGCAATCCAATCACAATGAAGAGACCAAAAGGCTCAATTCGACTGTATTGCCAAGCTAATTGGTGCGGCAGCAAGCTAAAAAGAACGCGTCCGCCATCGAGAGGCAGGATCGGCAAGAGGTTGAGCGCCATCAGCGTCAGGTTGATCTGAATGCCGACCTGCGCCATCTGAAACCAAAAAGAACTGCGATCGCCCGCTTCGAACAGGAGTCTCAGTGAAATGCCCCATAAAACTGCCATTAACAAGTTGGCAGCGGGACCGGCCAAGGCGACCCACAACATGTCACGCTTTGGGCGGCGCAAACGTCCAAAATCTACCGGAACGGGTTTGGCCCAGCCAAACAGTAAAAAGGGACCGCCCACCAGCTTTGACATCAACAAAATCCCGATCGGGACAGCAATCGTACCGACCGGATCGATGTGTTTGATCGGATTAAGGGTCACACGCCCCAGTTGAGTGGCAGTGGGATCCCCAAACAAGCGCGCGACGTAGCCATGTGCAGCCTCATGCAGCGTGATCGCAAAGATCACTGGCAAGGCATATAGACTCAGCGTTTGAATAATTTCGTTCATGCGCTTGATTGTAGAGGTTTATCGAGCATGTAAAACTACGAGATCCCAAGTAGTGCTGGATCGCCCCGGCCGCGCCGGATCAACTCGGGCACAGGACCTGACAGATCGACCACCGTTGTGGGCTCAAACGGACAGGCACCCGCGTCAATCACCGCCGCCAAAGCATGCTGATAGCGCGCCCTGATCTCCTCAGGATCATTCATGGGAAGCTCCTCTCCCTCCGGAATCAGGGTGGTCGAAAGAAGTGGCGCGTCCACCATTTCAAGAAACGCCAAGGTCACTGGGTGCGCCGGGACTCTGATACCAATCGTTTTACGCGAGGGATGGGACACGCGTCGGGGCACTTCTTTGGAGGCCTCCAAAATAAAGGTCCAGGGGCCTGGCGTGGCTTGTTTTAGCAATCGAAACTGAGCATTGTCGACTCGCGCGAACTGGCTGATTGCAGCCATATCCCGGCAAAGGACGGTTAAGTGATGACGCTCGTCCAAACCACGCAACTTGCGTAGCGCGTCCGCCGCAGCCCGATCATCGAGACGCGCCACCACAGCATAGCTGGAGTCAGTTGGCACCGCGACTAATCCACCATTTTGCAACAGTTGCGCCGCCTGTTTGAGCAGTCGGGGCTGAGGATTTTCGGGGTGAACAACAAAGAGTTGTGACATCAGAACACAGACCAGAATAGAAGGGGTTAGAATAACGCCGCGATGTCGCCTTAGCTCAGCTGGATAGAGCAACGCCCTTCTAAGGCGTGGGTCACTGGTTCGACTCCAGTAGGCGGCACCACCAGTTACTGTACTTTTGCGCCTTCGCGCAAACGCTTCACCAGGTCAGCACGCTGTTGCTGCTGTAAGGCTTGGCGAATGTCATTCTTGGCTTGGTTGAGTCCTGGTGGCTGATAGGCTCGCTTGTCTTCGACCTTGATGATGTTCCAGCCTGCCTGAGTACGAATAGGCGCAACCGCTAACGCACCTTTGTTGAGATTGACCATGACATTGGAGATCGCGGGCAAAATCTGGGCAGGCAAAACCCAACCGACCTGACCACCCTTTTCCTTGCTAGGATCTATCGACTTTTCAGTCGCGATCTTTTCAAATGACTCGCCCTTGTTGAGACGGGCAATCAATGCTTTCGCCTCGTCTTCGGTCGGGGTCACGATCAAGGCAACTTTGTACTCTTGTTCATTTTTAAGCGCTTCCACGCGTCGATCGTATTCGGCTTTGATCTTGAGGTCGGTGACGGGAGTCTTTTTGATCAGATCATTGAGCAACAACTCGACCATTAACGTCTGACGCAACTGTGCCAGCTGCGTTTTTGCCTCAGCGGTTTTGTCCAGGCCGAGTTTGGCGGCTTCTTGCGCCAAGATTTCGCGATTGATCAACTCTTCCTTTAGGAGCTGGCGCAACTCGGGGGTATCACGTTGGCCTTGCGCCACGTTGGCGTTGACGTTTTGTTCGAGCAAGCTCGCAGGAATCGCCACCCCATTGACCGTCGCCATGACACCAGCCGCTGCACTTGTTGATGCTGGTTTTGGCTGAGCCAAGCTCGGACCCGTCACTAGCAATAAAGCTGAACAAACAGCACTCGCAGCAGAGAGCTTGAGCAGAGAAACATTCATCATCGTTACCGTCTTTTAGCTAAACATGGTTTAGAAACCTAAGCCCCAATTATAGGCGCAGAGTCTGGGTCACGCCGCTCAGCCTGCCAATTGCGTCTGATTCTGTTATGTTGACGAAAAATAGCGGCGCACACTCGCCCAACCCTAGGAGCCACCCCCATGAATTCCATTCCCACCGACATCATCCAGGCTTTTGCCCCCACAGGCGTGCTGCGCGCATCGCTCAACATCGGGAATCCTGTTTTGGCCAACCTGGACCCCCATGGCAAGCCCTTTGGGATTTCGATCGATCTGGCCCAAGCTCTGGGCCAAAAATTAGGTGTGTCGGTTGAGCTCATCGTCAATGAAACAGCAGGCAAATCAGTTGCGACCGTCGAGTCAGGACGTGCCGATATTGGTTTTTTTGCCGTAGATCCTGAGCGCGGCAAAGACATCGCCTTTACAGCGGCCTATGTGTTGATTGAAGGCTATTACCTTGTACGGACAGACTCGCCGATCACCCACAATGCGCAGGTCGATGCGCCCGGCAACCGTGTCGTGGTGGGTAAAGGCAGTGCTTATGACTTGTTTCTCACCAGACACCTTAAACAATCGCCCATTGTGCGGGCCTCTTCCTCGCAAACCGTTGTTCAGGATTTCTTGGCCCAGCAGCTCGAAGTGGCGGCAGGCGTCAAACAGCAACTAGAAGCCGACACACAAGGGATGACAGGTGTGCGCATTCTGGGTGAGCGATTTATGGTGATCAACCAGGCGATGGGGGTGCCCAAAACCAAAGGTCCGGCCGCCGCGACATTTTTGCGTACCTTCGTCGAGGAAATGAAAGCTTCCGGCATGGTCAAGGATTCGATGACACGCCATGGCATTCAGGGTGCGGGCGTTGGTCATGCAGCAGATCCCGGCCAAGACCCACTCGACCAACTATCAAACTAAGCCCCGTCTTTAAAGGTAGGGCGAGGCCAACCAGACGATTTTGTTGCGGAGTCGGATCCAGAAGGGGTCCTGGTTCACGCTCTCAAGGGTAATGAGCTTAGCCTGCGAAATGATGGCATCGATTTTGGTCTCAATCTCTTGGGCGATCCCCCGGTCATAGACCTCAAGGTCGAGCTCAAAATTTAAGCGCAAACTACGCGGGTCGATATTGGAAGATCCGATATATGACCAGCCACCATCGACGGTAAATAGTTTGGAATGATCAAACGTGCCTGAGGCTCGCCAGACTC
>JAOATE010000063.1 GCA_030158305.1 Burkholderiaceae bacterium | reverse complement strand
AGGCGTTTTATTGGCAACGCTTGCTTGATGAGGGCAAGTACGCCACGGCGACAGAGCTGGCTCGTGCATTCAAGCTAGAGCCCGGTTGGGTTGCGGAGGTCCTGCGCATGGCGCATCTGGCACCCGACATCATTGAGGCCATTCTGGACGGGTCCCAACCAAGGCACCTGAACCTGCAGACCATCCGTGGGCGTCATGAGCCCTTGCCACGCGACTGGGAGGAGCAAAAAAAGATGCTTGCCTTTGTGTGATTTGGCTCAGCTTGATTTGACTGAAAACGGCCACGAGCGGTCAACCAGTGGAATTCCAGACAGGAGTCGTTCGTCAATCCCCAAACTGCTCCAAGCCATCATGCCTGGAAGTTTTTGACAGGCTTGATGGTCTGGTAATCAACGAGCACAAGAAATTAATTGGGGTCAAATTCGCCAAAGAATTTGACCCCCAGTAACGCCAGATAACTAAATTAATTTTTAGCTTAAATGATGCACCTGCGCTGGTTCATACACCGGTGTCGGGATGCCTTCATAGCGCGCCTTGAGCTGCAGGGCCATGAACTGCGAATAGTGGCGGTTCTGGTGCAAATTGCCTCCTTGTATCCAAAGATGAGGCACCTGAGTGGGTTTCCACATATTGCGCAGTTCACCCTCCCAGGGACCTGGGTCTTTGGGCGTGTCAGATCCCAATCCCCAGACCTTGCCCAGTTTGTTGGCCACATCTGGAGAAATCAAATCGCCAAGCCAGCGGTTCATCGATCCGTAGCCAGTGGCGTAAACGATGATGTCAGCTTCCAACTCGGTGCCATCGGTGAGTACCACGCTCTTGGGTTTGATCTTCGCTATGTTTACGCCACTCTTGAGGTGCACGCTGCCGTTGGCAACCAATTCGCTGGCCCCCACATCGATGTAGTAGCCAGATCCACGGCGCAGATACTTCATGAACAGACCAGATCCATCAGCACCAAAGTCCAGCAGGAAGCCTGCCTTTTCAAGACGCGAGTACAAATCGGCATCGCGCTTTTTCATCTCCTCATACACGGGAATGTGAAAGGTGTGCATGATCTTATAGGGCACACTGGCGAAAATCAGATCAGCCTTGTGGCAGTCGATTCCATTCTTCACGGCTTGTTCGCTGTAAAGGCCGCCCAAAGCCAACTCCATCAGTGAATCGCTTGGCGCAATGTGCGTGCTACTGCGCTGGATCATAGTGGTGTCCACGCCTTCTTCCCACAAGGCGGCGCAGATGTCGTGCGCTGAATTGTTCGAACCCAGCACGACAGCCTTTTTCCCTCGATAGTTTTCAGCTCCAGGGAATTTGCTGGAGTGGAATTGATCACCAAGGAAACTGTCGGCGCCCTCGATTTTTGGCACATTGGGATACCCAGAGACGCCCAGCGCCACAACCAGTTCTTTTGGCTTGAGGGTGACTTCGCGACCTTCGCGCTCAACAGTCACCTCCCATTCTCCGCGCGCCTCGTTGTATTGCGCTTTCTTGCAAGTGGTGGAGTTCCAGTAGTTGAGCTCCATTACCTTGGTGTACATCTCCAGCCAATCACCGACCTTGTCCTTGGGGGCAAAAATTGGCCAATCCTCCGGGAAAGGCATGTAGGGCAAATGGTCATACCAGACTGGGTCGTGCAAGCACAAGCTCTTGTATCGATTTCGCCAACTATCACCGGCCCTAGCATTCTTCTCGATGATGATGGCAGGAACGCCCAGCTTACGTAGACGTGCGCCAAGAATGATGCCGGCTTGACCACCGCCGATGATCACCACGTGGGGCTGCTTGGTGTAACCCAGCGTTCGCGCTTCTTCCTCACGGTTTTCGAGCCAGGTTTTTCTGCCTTTGTGTGGCCCGTGCTCAACGCCTTTGGGGCGTGTTGCGCCTCTGGCTTCTTCATGACCCTTGAGCTCGACCATGGTCGTCAAAAGTGTCCATGCTTTACCGTCTTTCAGACGCAACAAGCCATTTCCACGCGCTACTGCTGTTTCAAATTTGAACCAAGCTTCGGTAATGCCGTCTGCTTCAGTCGCTTCACCATCGATCTTCCAGTTGGCAGGTTTGACACTGGACAGGGTACTGTCGAGCATCTTGCGAATCTGATCCTGGCCTTCGGCTGTTTTCAAATTCCACGTGAAGGACAGAAGGTCTCGCCAATAAGAATCCTGGCCGAAAAGTTGGGCAGCTGCTGCTGTATCGCCGCGCTGAAGAGTGGCGTCCCATTTCGAAAGCCAGGCTATTGCATTTTCTTGTGCAGTCATCCGTAAGTCTCCTGTGTTGGTGATATCACCCGTCCTCGGGCGACACTGCGACTACGCAAACGCCGTGCCAAGACAGATGTGACAGCTTTCTTGCGGAAAATGAGTGATTGAGCTGTAACGATAGGAAAATTGCTAAAAAATTGTCTCAGCCGAGACGAATAATTGCATTTCAAACTGCTCGTGTGTTACAGGTGTAACAACTGCTGTGACAACTTCATCCCAGTGGAGGAGTCCGGATAGAACTCAGGAAAGTTTCTAGCTGCCACCTTCAAGACCATCCGTCTTATTGGGGGAGCGTAAGCCCAGACGTTCCATTCGGCGGTATAGCGTCATGCGTGACACACCAAGTCGACGTGCTGCAGCGCTCATGTTCCAGGCGCTCAGACGCAACGCATCGCGCAATTGGTCTGCTGGATCGGCATCCGATGGCCTTTCGAACTGGACATTGGCTGCATTCCGGGAGGGCTTTGGCGCGATCCTGGTTTGTTTCAAATCGCCAATGCCAGGTTCTGGCGAAGAAGTTGACTCAGGCGCTAACGAGATGGCCTGCGCTGTCCCCTGAGGACTCCACAAGCTAGAAAGATGTCCAGAAGGACGTCGCAAGAGATATTCGGGCAAGTCATCCAGGGTAATCTCACCATCGCTGCAAAGTGCGCGTGCGCAGTCAAGAACGTTGCACAACTCTCTTACATTTCCCGGCCAGTCGTGCATCAAGAGAAGTTCAAGCGCGCCATCGCTCAAACGTACTGCACGTTCGCCACGCTCGCACAGTTGCAAAATCAGCACTTCAAGATCACGCCGATCACGCAGTGCAGGCAGATGAAAATGAACGCCATTAAGCCGGTAATACAGATCGTCTCTGAACCGGCCTGCCTTCACTGCTTCGACCAAGTTGCAGTGCGTGGCCGCCACCACCCGAAGATTCACAGCGATCGGACGAGTCGCACCAATTGGCAACACCTCACGCTCGGCCAAAACACGCAAAAGTCTGGCTTGCAATGGCAAAGGCATGTCGCCGATTTCATCCAAGAACAGCGTGCCCCCATCTGCCTCTTGGATGAGGCCCCGCTTACCCCTTGTGCCTGCCCCAGAGAAGCTTCCAGGGAGATGCCCAAACAGTTCGCTTTCGATGAGTGTTTCAGGGATGGCAGCGCAATTGACGGCCACAAAGGGTTGGCGACGGCGTTCGCTGCTTTCGTGCAGCGCGCGAGCGAAGCACTCTTTGCCGCTACCTGTTTCACCAGTAAGCAAAATATTGATCGGCGAGTTCACCAATCGCGCAGCACGCTCGGTGATGCGGTCAAGTGTTGGGTCGCCTCCCGAAAGTGCCGCCAGTGGTTCGGGAACTGAAACAGTTTGCGTTGCATACGTGCGCATCGTGGTTGCCCGTGGCGGAGGCGATGCGAGTAAGAAAAGCATTTTCTTGGACTTCGGCAAAGTTACCGCTCGCTGATCAACCGGCATCCCTGCCATGTACCGGCCCAGGTCCGATGGAGCTAAGTTAATGACTGATGCAAGAGGTCGGCCAATGAGACTGCCTTGATCAAAAGCACTTTCAATCGTTGCAATTCTTGAAGTCTGTTCCAGCAGCAGTTGTGCTTGTCGGTTGTGTCCAGCAATGCATCCTGAATCGTCAAGAGCGAGGAGGTACTCAGGATTCACATCCAGGAATTCAGGTGCTGTGCTGAGTCGCAGCACCCAGTGAGAGCGAAACCGCTGCAGAAAACTTGCATTCTCTACATGTGCGGCGTACATCTTCACCATCTGAAGTGCAAGATGTTGACTTTCCTTGCCAGTCGGTGAGCTCAATGCCGAAATATCAAGGACTGCTTTCATACGCCCTTGGTCATCAAATACCGGCGCAGCCGTACAGGTCAGCGGAATGTGGGTTGCATCGAAGTGATCATCCAAGTGGACGGTCAGTGCCTGCCCAGTCGCAATACAAGTGCCCACACCACAAGTACCTGCATGATGTTCGCTCCAATCCGCGCCAAGGTACAGTCCAGCTTTGCGCAAACTGGGCTCGAAAACAAGGTCTCCGAGAAAATCAACGGTTACACCACGAGCATCAGTCAACAAAACACAATAGCCAAGGCCAGCTACTTGTCTATACAGCGCCTCAAGCCCATGGCGTGCGATCTGGAGAAAGATCTCCATTTGATCTTGGTGTTCCCGAAGTTGTGAATTTGGGAGAATCACGGCCTCCTGCATACGTGTCGGATCTAACCTGTGTTCACTGACACAACGAGTCCAGGAGTCATGAATGATGGTGTCTTTTGCGGGATGCAGACCCGATCCACCAGATTCAACATTGGACAGGGGTTTATGGCCCAAGCCCACTGCCTGCATGACTTGCGTAATGTGCGCTTGCTGTGAAGTGACCATACAGTTCCTAATGATGAAACGTTTCAAAAAGCTTAGATGAAACTTACGCACTTGGGCAACCGAGTGAACCCGGAGGTCGGTCAGGCAAATGAAACTATGTTTTCAAATGTAGTACTTATTAATTGAAGCGACTTCTAATGATCGCTCATGAACTAGGGAGTGGTACATGGACAGCTGCTTCCCGTCATCCCCGTAGGCAGCTTTGGGTCGATCTGAGACGTTTTACCAAAACGACCCTCGTATTCATGCGGCAAAACTTCAGATAGTTTGAGTGGGCGATTGATTCAGGAGTTGGCTCGTCAGGTCAGACACGTGTGTGGGCCACTCGGGTAACAGTCCCACTATCGGCCAGTTTCGTTTTGAGACGTCGGTACAGCGTTTGTCGACTGATACCCAGTTGCTTGGCCGCTGCCGACACATTCCCTCGGCAGTTTTCCAAAGCGTGCTGAATGGCTTGCATTGAAAGGTCATTCAGATTTTGAGGCGGTGGTTGGGTTGCGTCTTGCTGATACAGAGCCAGATCGCGCAACTCTTCCACGAGATCATCCGGCACATGAGACCAAGTGATTCGAGTTTGATGCGGATCCAGTAAAGCAACGGCCGTCTTCAGCACATGACTGAATTGGCGCAAGTTTCCAGGCCACTGATATGTGGCCATGGCCTTGAACAACTCTGGATCAATATCAATCCCTTCTCCGCCACTGATCTCTGTCAGCAACCTATGCGTCAGTGCCTTGAAATCTTCTCGGTCACGCAATGCAGGCAATTGCAATGACAGGCCATTGATTCGGTAAAACAAATCAGCCCGGAATTTGCCGTGATCAACCGCCTGCTTGAGTTGGTGGTGCGTGGCGCAGATGAGCGAGAAATCCACCTCATGTGATTCACCGCTTCCCACTGGAGTCACGCGTTTTTCCTGCAAAACGCGAAGCAATCGTGTCTGAAGGCTCAGGGGCATGTCCCCGATTTCATCGAGAAACAGCGTCCCGCCTCTCACCTCACGAAATCGACCTTCTGAGCCGCTTTTGGATGCTCCTGTAAATGCCCCCGGCACATAGCCAAACAACTCAGACTCAATCAGGTGTTCGGGAATGGCCGCGCAGTTCAGCGCTACAAATGGCTTGTCACGACGGGTGGAGCTTTCGTGAATTGCCTTGGCAAAGACCTCCTTGCCCACACCAGACTCACCCATCACCAAGATGGGGATGTCTTTATCGCAAACCTTGAGTGCTTTGTCCGCAGCAGTACGCCACTTCGAGTC
Source organism: Burkholderiaceae bacterium (assembly GCA_030158305.1). Lineage (GTDB taxonomy): Bacteria > Pseudomonadota > Gammaproteobacteria > Burkholderiales > Burkholderiaceae_B > Zwartia. The sequence goes on along the minus strand of JAOATE010000063.1, from coordinate 2,533 downwards.
CCCTGTGTCGAGTTGCCGAATGGGATTGAGGGACGTCGTTGGCTGGGAAATCTGGATTCGAGTCTTTGGCCTGCCGCGCACACGCGCATACAGTTCTTGGTGATCGTTTGTTCGAACCCCAAAAGGTCGCTCACCTGGTCTGGACTCACGTTCAAGAATGTCCGACCAATCACTCTGGAACAAGCGATCCCACGTCACGGAACCAATCAACGAGACAGACAGATGGAGCAACTCAAGACCGCGACGATTCGCACCCACCAACCAGCCGTCATGCGAGAAGACCAGCAGGCCCTGTGCGATGGATCCAATTCCCTCAGGGCGTGAGTGAAGCATCAGCAGCAGGTTGTCTCGGCTGGTCGCCTGCACCAGGCTGTTCTCGATCATCCTTGCTGCAGTCGAGACCAATCCCAGGGTATGCGGATGCCGGCTGCGGTGGTCACCAGAGATATCCAAAATCCCCATCAGTGAGCCTGACGCAGACATGATGGGAGCCGCCGCACAGGTTAGAAAACCATTGCGCTCCAGAAAATGCTCCCCGCCGTGAATTTCAACATCATTGAGTTCAGCCAGGGCTGTACCGATGGCGTTGGTGCCGCGTTGGGATTCATTCCATGACGCACCGCACATCAACGCGACACGTTCTGCTTTACTTAGAAAATCCAAATCCCCCATCGTGTGCATCAAGGTGCCCTGATGATCGGAGAGGATGACCATGCTTTGTGTATTGCTCACTTGTTCGAGCAAATACTCCATGATGGGCTGGGAGTGATTGATGAGGTCATGGTGCATCGAGCGCATGCGTTGCAGCTCGATGGCTGACAAGTTGTCAATTGCGCTGATTCGACCAACGGGAGACAGGCCTGCAGCCAAGCTGCGGCTCCATGAGCGTGAAACGCTGACATCCAGTCCATCGATGGACGTTGCGCCAAGTTCGATCAACTGAGATCGCGCCAGCCTGATCTGTGGAGCAGTCAAGATGTTGTGTTGCCGCATGTGTTGTTGTCTCCTGAACGGTCTTTTGCTTTTGTGTAGACCTTTAATGCAGTGTACGGAGCATTCTTCTGTGGCTGGTTGAAATGTCCGCAAATTACCGTCCAACTGTTCCAAAGTGTGACACTCTGTCCTGACCGGATGCGGACAGCGGACATGACATGCGCTCTCGGAGAAATAAGGGTTATCCCTTGATTTTGTGTATCGCTGGTGTTTTTTTCAGGGTAAACATCCATTGGCATCCATCTTGCGAAAGAAGGCCTGGTGCGGACATTTTGGTTCCCCAATTTCAACCCCTACTCGCAGGAGACATCCATGATTTATGCAGCCCCTGGCCAAGCTGGTGCCAAGATCCAATACAAAGCCCAATACGACAACTTCATTGGCGGCAAGTGGACCGCTCCGGTCAAGGGCCAGTACTTTGACGTCATCACCCCCATCAACGGCAAGGTGTACACGAAGGCTGCACGATCCGATGCAGCAGACATCGATCTGGCATTGGATGCCGCTCATGCCGCAGCCGACAAGTGGGGCAAGACCGATGCCGCCACGCGGGCCAACATCCTGCTCAAGATCGCTGACCGCATTGAGCAAAACCTCGAAGTGCTGGCCTACGCTGAGACCGTGGACAACGGCAAAGCGATTCGCGAGACGCTCAATGCCGACATCCCGCTGACCGTGGACCATTTCCGCTACTTCGCTGGCTGCGTGCGCGCCCAAGAAGGCGGTATCAGCGAGATCGACGAAAACACCATGGCGTATCACATTCACGAGCCGCTGGGTGTGGTCGGTCAAATCATCCCCTGGAACTTCCCCATCCTCATGGCTGCCTGGAAACTTGCCCCAGCCCTGGGTGCAGGCAATTGCGTGGTGCTCAAGCCCGCCGAATCCACTCCGATCTCCATCCTGATTCTGGTTGATCTGATTGCCGACCTGCTGCCTCCCGGTGTGCTCAATGTAGTCAACGGCTTTGGCCGCGAAGCCGGCATGCCGCTGGCCAACAGCAAGCGCATCGCCAAGATCGCCTTCACCGGCTCCACCAGCACTGGCCGCGTGATCGCCCAAGCCGCAGCCAACAACCTGATCCCCGCCACGCTGGAACTGGGTGGCAAGTCGCCCAACATCTTCTTTGCCGACGTGATGGACAAGGACGACGCTTTCCTCGACAAGGCCATCGAAGGTCTGGTGCTATTCGCCTTCAACCAGGGCGAGGTCTGCACCTGCCCCAGCCGTGCGCTCATCCAGGAAAGCATCTACGACAAGTTCATGGAGCGGGTGCTCAAACGCGTGGCTGCCATCAAACACGCCAACCCGCTGGACAGCGACAGCATGATGGGCGCACAGGCCAGCAAGGAACAACTCACCAAGATCCTGTCCTACCTGGACCTGGGCAAGCAGGAAGGTGCGCAGGTGCTGGCCGGTGGTGGCCAAGCCAAACTGGGTGGTGATCTGGACGGTGGCTACTACGTGCAGCCCACGCTCTTCAAAGGCCACAACAAGATGCGCATCTTCCAGGAGGAAATCTTCGGCCCGGTGCTGGCCG
>JAOATE010000062.1 GCA_030158305.1 Burkholderiaceae bacterium | reverse complement strand
GGGGGGCTTCCAGTGTCTGAGAAGTAATCTGGCTGGTCATTCAAGGCCCTACCCAAGCGTTGGGGTTCTTTTGTGTGTGACTGATCCATAAATCAAGTCGCATCTGTTTTGTAATCAAAAATATTTCATCCATCGACCCTCTGGTTGTGGCTGGGAATTTTTGATTTTTGCTCAATCAAAAAGCGCCGCAGACTATTTTGTTGATGCGGCGCACGAAGGAGGCTGACGGTGGTTGTCCAAGCAGAGAAAGAAGAAGGTCCGATCGCAAAGTTTTTTGATTTCTTGGCCTCGTTACTTCCGATCGTGATCATCGGTGGGCTGTTGTATGCAGGCTTTTTCGTTAAGGGGTCTGCTGTTGTCAAAAAAGTAGAACCAAAGGCCATCGAACGGCGCGATAACTTTTACAGCATCACCGCACCTACAGACAAGGTGGCGTGGGCTGTCGGAACCGGTGGAAAAATTGTCCGCAGCGACGACGGCGGTGCTACGTGGGTGCGTCAAAAAGTTTCAACCATTGAAAACCTGCAAGGAATTGCCGCCTGGGACGCTCAGACCGCTGTGGTGGTCGGCAACCGGGGCTTGGCCTTTTACACCACCGACGGCGGCAAGGAATGGAAGCCCTCTGCTGTTCCAAAATCCGACAACCCGAACAAGTTGTTGCGCGTTCGCGTGTTCGGAGACACGGCCTGGGCGGTTGGTGAGTTCGGAGGAATTTTCCGATCCGACGACAAGGGCGTGACGTTCACACGCGTTCTTCCAGAGAAGGACAGCGCCTTCAACGCAATTTCATTCCGAGGGCAAACTGGCTTCTTGGTGGGAGAGTACAGAGAGGGTGGGTTGAGCACCATTTTGAAAAGCGCTGATGGTGGAGCCACTTGGAACCCTGTCGAACTGGCAAATCGAGCCAGCTTGATGGCCATCGAATTCCGATCTGACAACGATGGCGTGGCTGTGGGGCTCGCCGGGACGGTGCTGACAACTTCAGATGGCGGCGCCACATGGACAAGCATTCCAGATTTGACGCGTGAAAACCTGTTTGACGTTCACTGGGAGGACGGCAAGTGGGTAGCTGTTGGAGATAAGGGCGTGAAGATCACCTCAGACGCGGAGGCCAAGAACTGGAGCGTCGGCAAGATCTTTGAGGGTGATATCGCTTGGCGTACCCAATTTGTGCAGTCCGGCAGCAAGGTGTACGTGGTTGGCGCGAACCTTGGCATTTTGGAAGGTGGCAAGCTGTCCATCGCCGGTCAATAATATCCCTCGGAGAGAGATGTGAAAAATACCTCGTTTAGCAAAGTCGAACAGACGTTTGGCTTTTTGATTAAAAACAGAAAAATAGTCGTCATTATTGTCGCCTTGCTGACGGCACTAATGGGTTTTGCAGCAAGCAAGGTTGAAGTCAAGACTGTTTTCAGTGACTTGCTGCCCAAGAATCACCCTTATGTTGCCGTCAACCAGAAATACAAGTCCACTTTTGGTGGCTCGAATCTGGTCACCATCATGGTGGAAACGGACAAGGGCGATATCTTTGACGAAAAGGTGCTGGCCAAGGTTCAAAAGCTGACCGTGGGTCTTCAGCAGGTCAATGGCATTGATACGTTCCAGATCATTTCGATCGCGTCCAAGAAAATCAAGGAAGTTCGCGCATCGACTGAAGGAGTCGAAACCAAGCCGATCATGTGGCCTGAGTTGCCGAAGGATGCGTCAGAAATGGCGAAGCTGAAGGCCGCCGTTTTGAACAACACGCTGGTGTATGGGCCTTACGTGTCCTTGGATTTGAAGGCCACGCTGATCACCGCCGACTTCCGGGATGGCGAGATCGACTACAGCAAGGC
>JAOATE010000061.1 GCA_030158305.1 Burkholderiaceae bacterium | reverse complement strand
ACAAAAGTAAAAGTCTGGATTACCTCGAAACGAACGGCTTTGAGGTCCTCCCGGACGAGTTCATGCAGAATGCCTCCAACAGCTCCCCAATGAGCCACGACTGGAAGTCTATCGGGCGCTGTTCTGCGCGCAATTTCCTGAATAAGTAGAGCGGACTCTTGTTCGTTGCCGACAAATAAAATGGCACGGCCTTCGTTTTCTAAACACTTCGAGTAGGCGGCTTCAAAACTGCGCTCACCCCAGTTGTACCAGTGCGTCACGGGAACACTCAGCCCGAGATCGGAAGCTTGACTCTTAATCACCGCGTCCGAAGAGCGACCCCAGGCCGTGTTGGGCAACATGGCACAAGCAGTCTTGACCTTCAGTTGAGTAGTGATTCTTTTGAGCATCGCGGTGACGCCCCAACTGTCTTTGAGTGACACCCTGAAAGCATAAGAGGGATGATAGCCGCTGTCGGTAATTTGATCCGCTGAGCCCCAAACACTGATAATGGGGATGCGCAGTCGCTGTGCTTCTGTTAATGATTCAACAGTAATGGGGCTGTATTTTCCGCCAATCACCGCGACGAGATCTTTTTTTTGCGCTAAGTCGATAAAGTTATCTTTGCCGCGCGCGGTGACGCCTTTGTTATCAGTCGTCAACAGTTCAAGTGGACGTCCACCTAGTACGCCACCTGCTGCATTGATATCCTCAATGGCGCTGCGGAGTCCAAACTCAATGGCGGCTGCAGTTGTACTGGTTTTTTGACCATACGCGCCATCAAAACCGAGATAGACAGGTGCGGCATTTTTTGAAAGCGTGTACTGAGCCCAGAGTGGTTGGCTCCAAACAAGCGCACTCACAGCACCCAGCACAATCAGTATCCAAAATGAATATGACTGAAGCTTGTTTCTGATCCTTGAGATCATGTCATGCGTGATCCACGAGGATAGCGGTCGCTGAATTGTCTGCAAACGTGGCCAAAATAAACAGAGAACAAAAAAATCATGTTAACTTGAATTCAAGCGCAACATGGGAGAAATGCTTTATGTTTGAACGGTTTATCAAAGGTCGGTCGCTTGAGACGGCTAAAAAAACTGCCTTGAACTTACTCTCAGAAAAGGGTGAAACGAATGCCCAGAGTATGGCGTCCAAGCTCTTGGAAACCTTCCATGGTCTAGATCGGGCCGATCAGCTCAGTTTTTTTGAGTTTATGGCGGCCAGTTTCAACCCTGATCCTACTGCGGTGCTCGCAGCGGCACAGCGTTACGCAGACCGTCCTGACCATGCGAGCTTGAATAATCTGTTCCATACGGTTGAACCCGCACGCCAAGAATTGCTGAGGCGCTTAAATCGTGCGATCGGTGGTACGCACTCTATCGTGCAAATGCGCGAAAGATTGCTGGGGCATTTAAAAGCGCATCCAGGACTGAAAGCGGTCGATACCGACATACAACACGTCTTTAGCTCTTGGTTTAATCCGGGGTTCTTAGAGCTGCATGAAATCACCTGGTCCTCGCCGGCGATCTTGCTAGAAAAAATCATCAAGCACGAATCCGTGCATGCGATTGATGGTTGGGACGATTTACGCAGACGATTACAGCCGGATCGCCGATGCTTTGCATTTTTCCACCCTCAGTTGCCAGGCGAACCTCTTATTTTTGTCGAGGTTGCGCTTGTGCCAACCATCGCGCGCGAGGTCGGGACCTTGCTCGACAAAAAGGCAGAGCCCCTAGAGGCCAAGAAATTTAAGACAGCCATCTTTTATTCGATTAGTAATTGCCAGCCTGGTCTCAAGGGTGTCTCGCTCGGCAACTTTTTGATCAAGCGTGTCGCTGAAAGAATTCAGCAAGAGATTCCGTCAGTTAAAACTTTTTGTACCTTGTCGCCGATCCCTGGCTTGACGAAATGGTTGGATTCGGACGTCAAGGCTGAGAAGTTTGATTTGACGCCAGCTAAACGTGCCAAGGTCGAGGAGGCCTTTAAACTTTTGCGCGCAAAAGGTCAGCCATGGGCCAAAACCCTCGCGGCAGGCTGGACAAGCCTCAACGTCAGCGAAGAAGAAAAAGTAGCGCTGATGCGGCTGTGTTTTGTGTACCTGACACAAGAGTCTTGCACAAAAGAAGGGGATGCAGTCGCAAAGTTTCATCTTTCAAATGGTGCGCAGCTGTTTAACATTAATTGGGCGGCAGACCTCTCTAAAAAGGGCGTTGCTCAGTCCAGCAGTTTGATGGTGAACTATTTGTATGAGTTAGACTCGGTCGAAAATAATCATGAAGCTTTTGTAAACAAGACAGTGGTGTACGCAAAGAGTCTAGAAAAGTTGCTGTAAAACCTAGGGTTTATCGGGAGGCTTGATGCTGTCTTATGGGTATAAACTAACAAATCAAGAAAGCTGATAGCGTTTTCAAATTAAATTAGCAAGGAATTAAAAATGTTAAACAAACTGATACGTCACGCAGGACTAGCGCTTGGAGTGCTGGCCGTCGCCGCTTCCCCCATCGCTTCCGCACAACAGTGGCCGACCAAGCCCGTTACTTTTGTTTCCCCATTTCCTCCAGGCGGTTCCGTTGATCCTCTGGCCCGCATGTTTGCGGCCAAGCTGAGCGAAGCCCTTGGTCAACAGTTCATCGTTGAAAACCGTACAGGCGCCTCGGGTTCGATCGGAACAGGGTATGTTGCGAAAGCACCTGCAGATGGTTATACGTTTGTGTTTGTCTTTGATACGCATGCAACAAACCCTTACCTGTTGCCAAAGATGACCTATGACACCATCAAGGATTTGACGCCTGTGATGTTGGTGGGTACAGCACCGATGGCCTTTGCCACTTCGCCTAACAAGCCTTATAAAACTTTTACAGACTACATCAAGGCCGCACAAGCTAAGCCCGACACTTTGAGCTATGGCTCAGTGGGTAGTGGTAGCTTGGGTCACTTGGCGATGACTTTGCTCGAGAAAGACGGCAAATTTAAAGTCGTGCACGTGCCTTACAAGGGTGGTGGCCCAATGTCCGTCGATATTATGGGCAGCCAGATTGATGGTGGTATTGGTTCAATCGCAGTGTTGGGCAATCACATCCGTAGCGGAAAAATGCGTGCTTTGGCTGTGACCAGCGAAACGCGTGCACCATCACTGCCAGATGTGCCAACGATGGCCGAGCAGGGCTTCAAGGGCTTTTCAGCCGAAGCCTGGTGGGCCGTCTATGCCCCAGCCGGCACACCTAAAGCGATCATTGACAAGCTGAATGCTGAAATGGTCAAAATCACCAAAATGCCTGACGTTAATAAACAACTGACGGAAGTGCAAGGCATGAACCTCAAGGCCAGCACGCCTGAGGCACTCGCCAAGTTCACTCAGTCTGAGATGGATCGCTGGTCCAAGGTCATCAAAGAAAACAACATCAAACCTGATTAATGGTCAGCGTTTGAGTTGGATGTAAAAACGCCCCTTCGGGGGCGTTTGCTTTATTGGTCCATTTAACGTCATCAAACTGAAATATTGAGTAGTTATTGTGTCGTGTATATTGATTCAAGTGGATTGATCGCCCGATACGGGCGGCTCTAGTTAACGGGAACTTTCATGGCTGACAAACACCTTTCGACGCAATTCGACACCGATCTCAAAGCTCTTTGCAGCAATTTGCTGGAGATGGGCGGAATGGTCGAATCTCAGATCATGGACGCCACGCGCGCGTTTTCAGAGATGAATATCGATTTGTGCAAAGAAGTGATTGATCGTGAAAAAATGATCAACACCAAAGAAATCGAGATTGACTCCGCCTGCACGGAGTTAATCGCTCGCAGGCAACCAACTGCCAGAGATTTGCGTTTGGTGATGGCGATCTCCAAGGCCATCACCAACCTTGAGCGCGCTGGCGATGAGGCCGAAAAGGTTGCCAAACGTACACGCCGTATTATCCGCAGCGGCGCTGAGCACAAAATCAACGTTGCCGAGATCATTATTTCGGGTCAATTGGCGCTCAAACAGCTTCGCCAGAGTTTGGATGCCTTTGCGCGTCTCGATCGTGATGCCGCAGTTGAGATTGTGTTGGACGACCGTCAGATCGACGAAGAATTCCGCGCGTTTGTGCGCAAACTGACCTCCTATATGACTGAGGATCCGCAAACGATCTCCACCGGGTTGGACATGCTGACGATCGCCAAGTCGATTGAGCGCATTGGTGATCACGCCAAAAATATCGCTGAATTTGTGATTTATGTGGTGGGTGGCGATGACATCCGACACTCCCCAAAAAGCGAGCTGCAAAAGCGCACGTCTGAGGAATAAACAAGTTATGAGTCATCGAATTTTGATCGTGGAAGACGAACTCTCTATTTCAGAGCTGATTGCGATCAATCTGACCCATGCCGGTTATGAGGTTCAGCAAGCATTCCAGACCGAAGAAGCCAGTCTAACGATGCGGGAGTCGCTCCCCGACATGATGATCTTGGATTGGATGCTACCTGGTAAGTCTGGCGTGCAATACGCCAAAGAGTTGCGTGCCAATGAGCGTACAGCAGGCATTCCAATTTTGATGTTGACGGCCAAAAGTGAAGAGGCTGACAAGGTTCAGGGTTTGGATGCGGGTGCGGACGACTATATGACCAAGCCTTTTTCCACCAAGGAATTAGTGGCTCGGGTCAATGCCTTATTGCGACGTCACAGCCGTGTGCCGACCAATGCTGACTTGATGGTGCTCGGTGCCTTGCGTTTGGATCCCGTCACTCATCGCGTTACTGCAGAGTGGCCTGGTTCAACTCGGCGCGAAATTATTGTTGGACCGACTGAGTTTCGCTTGTTACAGTTTTTGATGGGCGCGCCTGAGCGCGTTCACTCCCGCGCTCAGTTGCTCGACCAAGTTTGGGGTAACGAAGTCTTTATCGAAGAGCGTACGGTCGACGTTCACATCCGAAGGCTGCGCGTCGCTCTGGCGGTCGCAAAATGTGATGTGTATATTGAAACGGTGAGAGGCGTCGGTTATCGTTCTTCACGAAACCCAACTGCAGTGACTTCGGATCACGACCCTTCTTAGTTAATCATCACGTGACGGTATGCATGCATGAGGCTTTACCTTGGTCGATTTTTAGCGCTAATCGCGCTTGCACTCATACTGGGCTGGATCGTCAGTGAAATAGCTGCGCCTATTGCCGGTGTGTTGGTCGCGATCCTTGTGCTGGCCATCCCACTTGCCAAGGGTTATTTCTATCTCGAGCGTATGCAGCAATTGACGTTGCTTGACGCTGGCAAGGTCGCATCCAACGCCTCTGGTGCTTGGGGTGACGCTTTTTCAAAAGTAGATCGCATTGTGATGGATGCGCGTGCGCAAATCCAGGTGTTAGAGGCACGTCACAACCGTTTTATCGAAGGCTTTCAAGCGTCCCCCAACGGTGTAGTCATGTTGGACGATGACCTGCATATCGAGTGGTGCAATGCAAGCGCGGAAAACTTCTTTGGCATTAGCTTTCGTAAAGATAATCTACAAAATATCAGCTTTCTGGTACGCAATCCAGATTTCGTCAATTACCTGACTCTTCGTCGTTTTGAACATCCTATCGTGATTCAGCGGATGGGTTTTGCGCATGAGTTGACGATTGCCATTCAAGTCTTTCCCTTCGGAGAAGACCAACTACTCTTGCTCGCACAAGACGTGACAGATTTGCAAAAAACTGAGGCAATGCGTCGAGATTTTGTGGCGAATGTTTCGCATGAAATCCGTACACCACTGACTGTGCTGATCGGTTTCCTCGAAACCATGCAGTCCATCGATCTCGCGCCTGACCAGCGCAACCGTTACATCGGTTTGATGATGACACAATCCTACAGGATGAAAAGTCTTGTCGAGGATTTGTTGACGCTCGCGAATCTCGAGGCCAACACTTCATTTGCACCTATGCAGGAATTTGATGTGGTGGCAGAAATGGCGGCGCTTAAAATTGATGCAGAAGCACTTTCTGCAGGCCGTCACCGGATTGTCTTTGAAGTCACGACGCAGACGGGTTTGTACGGCGAGCGACGCGAACTGCATTCGGCATTTAGTAACCTGATCTCAAATGCGATCCGCTATACCCCAGAAGGTGGGCAGATAACGGTGTGTTGGGGATTGAGTCCAAGCCGGCACGGATTATTTTCTGTGACAGATACGGGGCCCGGCATTGAGGCGGTTCATTTGCCTCGTTTGACTGAACGATTTTACCGAGTGGATGGTAGCCGTTCGCGTGATACGGGTGGGACAGGTCTTGGCTTGGCGATCGTCAAGCATATCGCGACACGCCACAACGCTCAGTTATTGATTTCAAGTGTTGTGGGTGAGGGGAGTACGTTTAAGTTACGTTTTTCGCCCGAGCGTCTGCTCTAGAATCAGAGAAATTGCACGCGTTTAGTCAGGCTTGCCAAATCGTTGCTGACCGACTGGAGTACGCCATCTGGAGACTCTGTGCCGCAAATTAAGCCCGCACCAGAAACGGGTGCCAGGTTGTCAACTTTAAATCGCGCATCGCCTGGTTTGGCCTTGATGAAACAGTCTTCATCAAAGTACAAGCGGTCACCGCCATTATCAATCTCATCAAAATCCACGCTCTTTGCGTTGAGCAAGCTTGCGATTTGTTTTGTGCCTTCAGTGAGTTCAATGTGACGGATTTCGCGCGTGGCGGGGTCGATCAAGTAGGCATTCATTTGTGTTGTCCAATCAGTAATTTTTGCTGCGATTCAGCCTTTTTTCCATTACTGTACGAATATTACTTCACTTGATTCTCGCAACGAGGGCTTACGCTTGAATATCGATATCGCGTCGCTTTATCTGATTTTGGCACTTTTTTTCTTTCTGTTGCCCGTTGCCGTATTTGTGGCGACATCGGAGTTTCGCGACCGACAAGTTTATTGGTGGTGTGTCGGAGGCTTGGGTACTTGCTTGGCTTTTTTGCTGATAGGACTCAGGGATATTGTGCCAAATGTATTTAGCTTTTACGTTGCGCATATTTTTATAGCGATCGGATTTTGCTTTCGCTCTTTATCTCTCCGCCTAGAAATCTCGACCAACATTTATCGTACTGCCCTCATTTATGCCGTAGTTGGCTCAACATATTTTCTTGTCTTTGCATTGCTGGTTTATACGAATTCGAGTGAGTTTTATCGACTGAACTGGGTGCACGGCTTTCTTGTTTTGATGTCTTTGGATTTGTTACTGATTAGTCAATCTATTTACAGAGATCACAAAAATAAAGGCGGAAAGCTCATCGCCTGGATGGCGATTTTTATTCTGATCGGTTTGTTAGTGAGGATGCTCGGTTACACCACGGAGTTGGGTGGTTTTGGGGTATTTGAACAGGGGACTGATCAGTACATCGGCATCTTTTTTATTATGATCGGTTATGTACTCGGTAACTTTGGATTTATTCAGCTTCGACTTGAAAAGTTTCTTGAAAATAAAAAAGTCGTTGATCTTCAATTAGCTGACACGCGGATTAAAAATAAATCCCTAGAAGAAATGCTAGAAGAAAAGAATGCCTTGATGAGCACACTCTCTTTGTCAGCCAAGGCGAACAGTATGGGAACGATGCTCGGTGCGATCGCGCATGAGATTAATCAGCCGCTTGGTGCGATTCGACTCAATACTGAATTATTGATGGCCCTAAATAGTCGTGCCGGAGATCGTGAGGGTTTTCAGACCTCACTCGAACATATTTTGCAGGATAACGAGCGCGCAGCGGTTGTGGTATCGAGCTTGCGTAAGTTTTTTGTCAAAGGCTCCAATGAGTTTGTTCCAATCGATATAAGTGAAATGGTGAGTGATGCGCATCGTATTCTCATGCCTGAGGCACGCTTGCACGGCGTCAGTTTGATTGCGGATATCGAGCCTGATTTGTGGATTATGGGCGATCAAAATCAGCTCCAAATGGTGGCCCTCAACCTGATGAACAATGCGATGGACGCAGTGGCAGGAGTGTCAGGCGAAAAAAATGTTTTTATTCACCTCTTTCAACACGAAAACAGAGTGATGTTGGAGGTCAGTGATAATGGTCCTGGTATTGCGGACGGCCGAGTGTCAACCATCTTTGAGTTGTTTAACACGACCAAAGAAAAAGGCATGGGGATGGGGCTTTGGCTGAGTCGCGCCATCATGGATTCGCATGAGGGAACCATCAAGCTTTTGACTGGTCAGGCAAACGAAACTTTGTTTCAAGTGTCGTTGCCTGTCTATTTGAATCCCGACCACTAGAATCCCGACCACTAATTAGTGCGAATCTTGTCAGCGAGTGCCTCTAACAATAAAGCTGAGTGGGTTTGAGACTGTTGCTCAATGGTGCGATAGAGTTTGATCACCTCGGTACCCGTCGGCGTGAGCGCGGTGCCTCCGCCCTGAGAGCCTCCGCTCGCGGCGTGTACAACAGGGTCTTTAAAGTATTGATTCATTTGGTCGACTAACAGCCAAGCGCGTCGATAAGACATTCCAAGTTTTCTGCCCGCGGCTGAAATGGAGCCTGTTTCAGCGATCGCTTCCAGTATGGCGATTTTGCCTGGTCCGATAGCGATCTCTTCACCGTATTTGATCCGCAGTCGAAATTGAGCCACGACTTTGTTTGATTCTTTTTCTTTCAGCATGTTTCATTTAACGCATTTCAAACAGTTCTTGATGAAAGCGACGACTTGGCAAACCTTCTTTTGATAGCCCCCGTTTGATCGCAGTACCAAATCCTGAGGAACCACAGAACCAGACTGTGCGATGGCTCAAATCAGGCACGTTTTCACGGATCGTTTGCGCTGTGAGCGCGGGATGTCTTCCACTGATGGACAGGTGCAGCGGCACGCCTGCTTGTTGGGTGAGGTTTTTGACAGACTCAATGAGCGCATGATCTGAGTCGCGCGCACTATAAAAGAGTGTGATCGGTTGCGATGCTTGCTTGGGTGAGTGTGCGAGAGCCTCTAGACGGGACAAGAACGGAGTGATGCCGATACCACCCGCGATCCAGATTTGGGGACCTGCATCTGCCGCAAAATCAAATTTTCCATAGGGTCCCTCGACAGTCACAGGGCCTCCGACATGCAGCGTGTGGCTCAGCGTACGTGTGTAGTCGCCTAATTGCTTGATATGAAACGTGAGTCTGGCGTCATCTTTCCAACTCGAAGACAGCGTAAAAGGATGGTGCCCCTCACGACGATCAAAGGTGACAAACGCGAACTGACCTTCCTTGTGTCCTTCCCAAGGAGTGGTCAGTGTGACTTCAATTTCAGTGACTTTACCGTCCTCATGCAAGCGAATCTGGCTAATCAGACCACTGGCGCGGTGGCTGGCACCAATTTGTTTAAACAGTGAAATCAAGGCTGCAGGGATTCCAACGACCAGAAGCGCGCTGACCAGGATCCCGATCGGCGTGAGCCAAGCGATTTTGCCAAAGAGCACCAAGGTGTGAAACGCCAGGATCAAGTAGATCAAGGCCAGGACGCGATGCGTTTTGAAAAAGTAGCGATAAGGAAACTTTTTCCAAAGTGCGAGAACGGCCAGCAACAGGAGCGCGTAAAGTGCCCACTCTCCTAAATCCTCTGCCAGGTTTTCCAGAGGCTTGAAAAAATTATTATGCTGAAAAAAGCCGACGGTCCCTTTTGGGGTCGAAAAATCCTGGCGGTCATAGAAGCCTAAGTCGATCAGCCATTTATATTTTTTGCTGAGCCAGTGAGCCAGCGCGAATAAAGCCGCTGAAATGCCCAGCCACTTATGCAGACGGTAGTGCTTGTCCAGCCCCCCAACCCAATGCTCAACCGTGCGCAGTCGCATGGCGAGGATTACGCCGACTGTCATTGCGACAAAAGACATGATGCCCGTGTAGTACAGCACCGATTTACGCAGCGCCCAAGGCGTGAGTGTGCGTTCGATATCGGTCAGACTCACCCAGTACAGCGCCGTCACAAGCGCCAATAAAAGTACGAAGATCCATTTGATTCTTTTCATCTTGCCAGTATATTAGGGTTGCATTTCCAGAACCACATAAAAAAGACAAAAGACCTAATGGAGACAACCATGATCCGTCGTAAGCTTTTGGCCACAATGCTGGCCGTGTTAGGTACCTCATTTGCAGGTGTATCCGTTGCACAGGGCAACGTCAACTTCACCAAACCCATCAAGCTCGTTGTACCGTTTGCCCCGGGTGGGACTTCGGATATTTTGGCGCGCATGATTGCGCCTAAGTTATCACTCACGCTTAAACAGACAGTTGTGGTTGAAAATCGACCTGGCGCCGCAGGCAATTTGGGCGCCTCGCTGGTCGCAAAGTCCGATCCTGATGGGCACACACTTTTATTGATGGATCTTTCCTCACTTGCGGTCGCTCCGCACTTGTACACGTCATTGACTTATAACCCTGTCAAGGATTTGGCACCGGTATCGATGATCAGTTTTTCACCCTATTTGCTGGCCGTGAATCCTAAGTTAGGGGTAAAAACTGTAGCCGAACTCTTAGCGTTTGGTAAGAAAAATCCTGACAAACTGGTGTTTGCGCACGCGGGAGTCGGCTCGGGTAATCAAATTGTCGGACTTGAGCTGGCTAAGCATTGGGGCATCCAGTGGGTGACGGTGCCTTATAAAGGGGGCTCGGCTGCCATTAATGCGGTGTTGGCGGGCGAGGCCAATGTGATTGTGAATGGCTCAACGGCGACCTTGCCTTATGTCAAAAACAATCAGTTGGTCGCTCTCGCGGTCACTGGGGATAAGCGCTTTGACTCGCTACCGGCTGTGCCGACCTATGCTGAGCTCAAATTGCCCGCAGCAGATAGTGGCAGCTGGCAAGGGGTGTTAGTAGCCTCTGGAACGCCCGCTCCGGTGATCGCAAAGCTCAATGCAGAGATCAATGCGATCCTCAAGGATCCAGAAGTTGTTTCAAGGATTGCTGCGCAAGGTGCCAAACCTGTTCCGATGACACCTCAAGCCCTTGCCACGTGGATGCAAGCCTCTTCGGTGAATTTTGGCAAAGTCATCCGCGAAAACAACTTGAAGATCGAATAAAACGGTACATAATTGAGGGTTTTCTAGGAGCCGTACATGATGTCGTTGGTAAAGCCGATACGAACTTGGTTGTTTGCACCCGGAATGGATGCCCGCAAGTGCGAAAAAGCCGTGCAGTCCGCGGCCGATGCCTTGATCCTTGATCTTGAAGATGCTGTGGCCTTGTCAGAAAAGCCCAAAGCACGTCTGATGCTCAATCAGCTGGTCAAATCCGTGTCACCAGACCGCCAAGTGTATGTGCGTGTCAACGACTTCATGACCGGCATGACTGCCGAGGACTTGCGCGCCGTTTGTACGGGCGGTCTGGCAGGCATTGTCTTGCCCAAGGCGGAATCCGCCGAAATGGTACGCATAGCTAGCGCAATGATTGATGAGTTATCTCGCGCCGAAGGCTTGCCTCACGGCCAAATTACGATGTGCGGGATTTTAGAAACGGCACGCGGTGTCCTGCGCGCCGAAGAAATCGCAGCGGCGGGCGGGCGACTTTCCACGCTGATGTTTGGTGCGGGAGACTTTACAGGCGATTTGGGGATCCCAACTTCTAACGTTGGCCCCCATTTGGTGAACGGCAAAATTCAAACTGCCTTGGCTTGTCGCGCGGCGGGGATTCGTCCGCCTGTTGACACAGTTTTTTTTGACGTCACGGATGCCGAGGGTTTTGAAGCGGATTGTCGTCAGGCAAAGGGCTTGGGTTTTCAGGGTAAGGCCGTTATTCATCCTAATCAAATCGCAATGGCCAATGGCGTGTTTTCTCCTTCGTCCGACGAGATTGCCTATGCGCGACTGGTCGTGGAGAGCTTTGCCAAGGCCGAGTCTGAGGGGGTTGGTGCGATTCGCGTCGAGGGCAAGCTGATCGACTATGCGATGGTTAAAAATTCCCAGAAGCTGCTGGACCTCGCGCGCGCTTTAAAACTTTCTGAATAAATGATGACGATGTCTGCTGCTGATCAACCTTCACAAACCACCCAATCACCTTCCACTCCTGGTTCACAACCTTTGCCCCTCGAGGGTATCCGGGTACTCGACTTAGCCAGGCTCGTGGCGGGTGGCTGCATCGGAACTTTGCTCGGGGACTTCGGTGCCGAGGTCGTCAAGATCGAGGCGCCTGGCAAGGGCGATCCACTGCGCGGCTGGGCGGTTGAGAAAAAAGAGTTTTGGTGGAAGGTCTACGCACGCAATAAAAAGAGCATGACGCTGAACCTCGCGGTACAGGAGGGACGTGACATTTTGCTTGAGATGATCCCCCATTTCGATGTGATGATCGAGGGTTTTGTGCCCGGCAAGCTCGAAAGCTGGGGGCTATCACCTGAGGTCTTGCTCAAGATCAATCCTGGTCTAGTGTTGGTGCGTGCTTCGGGTTGGGGGCAGACAGGACCTTATAGTTCGCGCCCAGGGTTTGGTACGCTGATTGAGTCGATGAGCGGTTTTGCCCATATGACGGGCATGCCTGAGGGTCCACCGACCTTGCCGCCGCTTCCGCTTGCGGACATGACAACTGCGCTGTATGGCACGTCCGCGACGATGTTTGCGCTGTTTCATCGCGAGCGTCATGGTGGCCGAGGGCAGGTGATTGATCTGTCGATTTATGAATCGATGATTGCTATTCTCGGGCCCGCTGCGGCCGAGTATCAGCATTGTGGAGTGATTCAACAGCGGCGGGGCAATCGTGCACCGACCAATGCACCTCGCAACACCTATCAGAGCGCGGATGGTAAATGGATTGCGATGTCGGCTGCAACGCAGTCGATGACGGAAAAAACCATGCGGGCGATTGGTCGTCCTGACATGATTGAGGATCCACGGTTTAAAACGAATGAACAGCGCATCATCAACGTTGAGGCGTTAGATGAGGCGATTCAAGGTGAAATCAGTAAGTTTAGCCAAGCCGATATGTTGGCGCGTTTTCATCAGGCGGGTGTCACGGCTGCGCCTGTTTATGACATCGAGCAACTCCTTGCCGACGAGCATGTGCAAAAGCGCGAAGTGATCGTGGAAGTCCCGGATCAGGAAATGGGGACGATCAAAATGCATAACGTCATTCCCCGCTTATCCGGCACACCCGGGCAAATCCGTTCGACTGGGCCAACACTCAATCAGCATGGCGACGAAGTATTGCGTTCAATTGGATTTACAGAGGAGCGGATTGCAGCAGCCAAAGCCAAAGGTTTGTTTTAGCGCGTGCGTACAAATTAGCGCGTGCGGACAAAGCTGCTGGCAAGTAGAGCGACACTAATCAGAGCCGCTGATAGCCAGCAGATCCAATGAAATCCGCTTAAAAAGGCTGCGCTGGCCGAGAGTCCTTGCTCAAGCGCAGCTAAGCGAAATTGCTCGAGTAGCCAGAGCCACGCTAGTGCCGCGCTCACTACGCCGAGGGTGCGCGTCAAGACGGTGAGGCCACCCGCCACGCCACGTGCCTGGACAGGCAAGGTTCTCACCACCCAGTCCGAGTAAGCCACTTGGAACAGTCCTAAGCCAGCGCCGTGAACAAAAACCGCCACAAAGGTGAGCGGTAGGGACATATCGAGTGACCACAAGCCTGTCAGGCACAAGCCTGCCACACATAGCCAGCCTGCGCAGAAGGCGCTGTATCGCGTCCCAAGACGACCTGCCACCTGAGTGGTGAGGGCAGAGCCTGTCAGCATACCTAAAGCCCAAACCGCTAGCACCAGTCCTGATTGAGCAGGTCCCCACTGCGCCACCTGAGAGAGGTAGTAGGGCGCGAGCAGCGGGATTGTAAAGCTCCCCATCTGCACGAGGATGCTCAGCACATTGATCGCAACGAATTGCGGCGAGGATTTAAAGACATCGACAAGCAAAAAGACCGTAGAGGCTTTTTGATGGGTGATGCCACGGTCTGGGTGATGGATTTGATTTGTCTGACCTGTCACACTCGCATGTAAAGTCGGACGATGACGCAGACGTGTTTGAATGAGGGGCAGTGCCGCGAGGGCGAGTAACGCGAGCGGTACACGAAACCAATACACGCCTGGCCATCCCATCAGCGCGATACTCAGTCCACCTGCAAGCGGGGCAATCAGGCTAGCGATCGAGGTCATCGTGCCATACGCTGACAAGGCACGCGTACGCGCGTGCTCAGCGTATAAAAAAGTCACGAGTGCCGGAGCGCATGAGAGAGTCAGGGCCATGCTGATCCCTTGCAAAACCCGTGCCGCGATTAGCCAGAAATAGCTCGGCGCGAGGGCGCAAAGCGACAAGGCCACGATGCCCATCATCAGGCCCATTCTAAAGACACGCAGATGTCCAATGCGGTCTCCCAGCGCGCCAAAGCCGATGACAAGCACCCCATACGTCAGCACATAGCTCAGCGGTATCCATCGAATCGCTTGCGTGTCGAGCGCAAAGGCCTGTGTAATGGCAGGGAACGCAACATTGACTGAAAAATCGAGTGGCGCAATCGAGGCGCCAAGTCCGATAATCAAAAGTGCGAGAATATTCAAATCAATTTATTCCTAGGGTGGATACATGAGGATAATCGATCGACGCCATGAACAAGCGCAAGCGCTGTTTGATGCGCTGCGAAAAGGTAGTCTAGATCATGTCAGAGGCGGCGTCACACGGGATACCTACGGTGCCGGCGAGGCCTATGCGCACGCACTACTAGCCAAGTACGCAACCGAGATCGGCCTGGAGGTCAAGCAAGACTTTATGTGCAACACCTATATGGTGCTGCCCGGTCTGGATCGTAGTTTGCCGGCCATTGTGATCGGTTCGCACCTTGATTCGGTGGCAGGTGGTGGAAATTTTGATGGAGCCGCGGGGGTCGTGTCGGGGTTAATCGCCGTTCAAGCAATTAAAGAAGCCGGTATCCAGCCTCCATGTGATGTCGTGGTCATGGGCGTGCGTGCCGAGGAAAGTATTTGGTTTCAAGTCTCCTACATTGGTAGTCGTGGCGCGTTAGGCCGTCTGCAGCTTGAGGCCTTGGATGCGCGCAGGATTGATACGCAGCGCAGCTTAGCGGACCATCTGTCTGAGGCCGGCGGCGATCCCGAGGCCGTCAAGCGGGGCGATGCATATTTATCGACTAAAAATGTTCGGGCCTTCATGGAGGTGCATATCGAACAAGCACCCAGCCTCGCGCTGACGGGCTTTCCGATTGCCATCGGGACAGGTGTGCCCGGTAATTTTCGCTATCCAAAAATCAGAATCAAGGGTGAGTATGGCCATGTCGGTCTGGGCCGCCGCTTTCGTCATGATGCCTCGCTTGCAGGGGCGGATTTGACGCTCGGACTCGATGCGATATGGGCTGAATGGGAGCGACAGGGGCGTTTGATGGCTTGTACAGTCGGGGAGTTTCATACCAATTCAGAACGCCATGGGCTGACAGTAGTGCCGGGTGAGTTCAGCATGAGTCTGGACGTGCGCGCATATGTGCAGCCTGACCTTGCAGAGTTGGAGTCAGCCTTTCTCGCGCTTGTCAAAGAGGTTGAGAAAAAGCGGGGGGTGACGATTGACTTAGGGCCTCGCGCCAGTGCAGAGGTGGCTCAGGCCGATCCAGAGTTAACGCAACAACTAAGAGATTGCGCGCGGGCGTTGTCACTACCGCATTGTGATTTACCCAGTCCTGCATCGCACGATGCGGCTGCGTTTTGCGCCGCCGGTATTCCGTTTGGTTTTCTCTTTATTCGAAATCCAAACGGTAGCCATCACCCCGAAGAAGCAATGGCCACCGAAGACTTCATGTTAGCGACAGAAGTACTGACGCAATGGTTGGTAAGTCAGTGCCAAAACTAGCGTCCCAAGCGGCCACCTGCGCGCGCCAAATAGAACCATTCCTGACCGGGCTGGGATTTGATGTTGGGAAACACGATGAAGCAGTCTTGCTCCGCACGTAATACTGTGCCGTCGGCACGTGTCCCGATGATTTCGCCTTGCGTGATGGGATCAAAACTTTTCCAAGTTTTTGCAAAAGTATCGTTCATGTCAAAGCGATCGTACACATCGTAGAGTCCTAATACCTGAAAATCCTGGGCAGGTGTTGGCGCGGGTCCCTCAATGAGCCCAAGAAAAATCAAAGTGTTGAGAATGGCTTGATACGCGACCTCGCGGCCACCGACGTCATCATGCTGACTGCATTCGAGGGTGATGGACCAACCACCGGTTGAGCGCATGTATTCGGTCGTACCAATGCCATACCGGGTATCGGTATCGACATCTTTTGCATTGAAACGTCCGGCTTTCACTTCGGCAGCACGTCTGCCGATGCCCTTGGCATAGGTA
Organism: Burkholderiaceae bacterium; assembly: GCA_030158305.1. Taxonomy (GTDB): domain Bacteria; phylum Pseudomonadota; class Gammaproteobacteria; order Burkholderiales; family Burkholderiaceae_B; genus Zwartia. Next base: position 96,278 of record JAOATE010000061.1, on the reverse strand, counting down.
TCTAACCAGCCATACACGAAGCGAGAGCAGCCGAGTCTTTGTACTAATGCTTCTTCGATCTCAGCGTGCGCAAAAGGCTCGAGACTTTCTTGATTGTTTTTAGGGCCAAACAGAGCAAAGGGCTGCGAGCCACTTTGAAAGGAGTGCAGATCGAGCAGACCATCATGCTCGGCCAAAAGTGGGCAAAGCCAGTTGGCAATATGGTCTTCGTATTGCGCTGGGGTATCGGTCGGGATGAGTCGACGATTCAGGTTGCGATCGCCATTACGGCGTTGCAAGCGATATGCTTTTGGATTGGTCACGGGGACAAAGGTGACGGCGCCGCATTTAAGCTTGAGCTCGCCCAGTTCAAATTGTTTCACGAGTCTTTCGATGGCAAAGGTGCCACAGGTTTCGTTGCCATGCACTGCCGCAGTGACGATCAGACGTGGTCCTTTGAGAGGGCTCTGTAGACGGATCGCTTGAAAAGGACGCTCTTGGTCGAGCGAAAGTTGTTCGGGCAGGTTTGTCAGCAAAGAGGAGGGCAGAGACATCGTCGAGACCTTGAGGAGCGAAAGTGAGCGAATTAAATACTAAAGCTTTTTATGATTTTAGAGGCATAATGAAAATGTTAAAAAAGAGCGGTGTCATGCCTCTTTTTACATGTTGTTGTCTAAAGGATTCTCTCAATGAAGCAATTTTCAGTTTCTAAAATTTCTCGTGTCATCGCAGGCCTCTGTTTGGTCGCCTTTGCGCATCATGCGAGTGCTTGCACTGCGGTCAATTTCTCCGCCAAGGACGGGGCTGTCATCGCCGGACGCACCATGGAGTGGGCCTACGACATGCAATGGACGCTCAAGTCTGTGCCTGCCGGTTCGGCCGTGCCCTTGACGGCACCTGCCAAGATGAAACTAGCTGGGACTGAGTTGAAATCAAAATACGCGTTTATCGCGGTGATGCCAGCTATTCTCAAGGGCGCCGAGGCCTATTTAGAGGGTCAAAATAGCGCCGGTTTAGGCATGAGTGGTAATTTCTTGCCCGGTTTTACTGAGTACCAGACGGTTGCGACCGGCGACAAAGACTACGTGTCTGTCTTAAACCTCGGTCGCTTTGCTTTGGGAATGTTTGACAGCGTCAAAGCACTCCGCGCCGAGCTGCCCAAGTACAAGGTCTGGTTTGATCCTTCAGAGGTCAGTGGTTTGCCCACTCCTCCGTGGCTGCATTTTGTCTTTACCGATCGCACGGGCGACAGCATTGTTATCGAGTTTGTCAAAGGTCAGATGGTGATCAGCGATAACGTTGCCCAGGTGTTGACCAATTCACCCACTTACGACTGGCATGTTCTCAATTTGCGAAACTACCTGTCACTCACCAACGATGGCAAAGCTTCAGTGCCTTATCGCGGGGGTAATGTCACTGCGCTCGGTCAGGGTGGAGCGTTGCTTGGCTTGCCGGGCGACTATCAGCCTTCCTCACGTTTCGTGCGCGCAGCTTACCTGCGTCATTTAGCCACGACACCTGCCAATGCGAGTGAGGCGAGTCAGTTGGCCGTGCATGTATTGAATAACGTTGATATTCCTGTCGGCGTTGTGTCAAGCACCGAAGGTGGTCAGACGGTCTCGGATTACACACAGTGGGTGATGATCAAGGACCTCACCAACAATCGTGTGATGATCGCGAACGATAAAAATCGCGCTAATTACGTGACTTTAGATTTGAAGCAGATCTTCAGTGCCAAGGAGTCTTTCTCGTCGCTGATCGATGCGTTGCCTTATCAGCCCAACGATGCCACGGCGAAATTTAAAGCTGCGTCAAAGTAAAAAAAAGCAGACGTATCAAACGTCTGCTTTTAATTGTTGTGATGAGCCGCTCTCAAACGAGAGCGGTTTTTTTATTATTCAGCCTTGATGTTCGCGTCTTTGACGGTCTTGCCCCATTTGGCAAAATCAGACTTGATGCGGTCGGCAGACTGTTGTGGCGTAAAGTCCATCGGCTCGTAACCCTCGCGTTTGATCGCAGCAATCACAGCTGGATCTTTCATGATCTTGTTGAGGGCTGGAACGAGAGTATCCATGACGTTTTTTGGCAGACCTGCAGGTCCGACAATGCCAAACCAGATTGTCGCGTCAAAGCCTGGAAAGCCTGATTCAGCCATGGTGGGGACATTGGGGAACATTGAGCTGCGCTTACTCGCGGTATCGGCGAGCGCCACAATCTTGCCAGATTGAATTTGTGATGCTGCGGCGCCAAGCGATGAGAACAAGAAGGGCACGTGGCCACCCAAGAGTTCTGTCATGGCAGGATTGCCACCTTTATAAGGAATGTGCGAGATATCAAGTTTGGCGGCAGCCTTGAATTGTTCGCCAGCCAAATGACCGACACCCCCTACGCCTGACGTGCCGTAGCTCCAGTTTTTAGGATCTTTTTTGGCGAGTTCGACCAGTGACTTGATGTCTTTTGCAGGGGAGGTCGGCAAGACGACGACTGCAACGCCACCTTCACCCACCATAGAGATGGGAGTGAAGTTTTTGAGTGGGTCGTAACCCATTTTTTTCATGTGCGGCAAGATGGTCATCGGACCGGAGTCAGTGATGTGCAAGGTGTAGCCATCGGGTGCTGCTTTGGAGGTGAAGTCAGCAGCAACCGATGCGCCTGCGCCCGGCTTGTATTCGATGATGAACGGCTGCTTAAGCATCTTTGATAGCTGATCTGTGATGGGACGGATCAGCTTGTCAGCGGCGCCGCCTGGTGCATAGCCCACCACCATGCGAATAGGTTTATCGGGGTATTGGGCCATTGCCATCGGGCTAAATACCGACAGGGCAATCGCACCCGCCAATACTGATTTTATTAAACGCATATTGTTCTCCTAATTGTTATAAAAAATACCAGGTGGATGGCTAGGCTATTTCCCTGGTTGCTGCTGGGGATATCAACGTAAAAAAAGATTGAAATTACTTTTTATTAAAAAGCGCATCTGGAATCAAGACAATCGCACCCTGAGTGGTTCGACTTTCAAGTAAGCGATGTGATTCGCTCGCCTGGCTCAAGGGCAGCACAGTATCGATATCTAGGCGAATCGAAGGGTCACCCAAGATCTCAAACGCCTCTTGACTCATCGCCAACATTTCGGCGCGATCTGCGACGTAAGTTTTCAAAGTTGGACGGCAGACCCACAAAGACTTGCTGTGCAGGTCTTGTAATTTAAAACCTTCGACTTGACCTGAGGCGGTGCCGTAGTTGACGACGAGTCCGCGTGACTCGAGGCATTTGACGGAGCCGTCAAAGGTGTCTTTGCCGACCGAGTCAAACACCACGCTGACGCCTTTCCCGTCGGTGATGCGGCTGACTTCGGCGACGAAGTCTTGAGTGCGATAGTTGATCGCAAAATCTGCTCCAAGCGCCAGCGCGGTCTTGATTTTGGCCTCGCTGCCCGCAGTAGCGATCACAACTAAACCCAAGCGCTTGGCCCATTGCACCAAAATCTGACCTACGCCACCGGCTGCCGCATGCACCAAAATGCGGGTGCCGGGCTTGAGTGGTCGCATTTTCTTGAGCAAATATTGCGAGGTCAGTGTACGCACCAGACCCGCGGCGACGCGGACGTCGTCGAGCGACTCTGGCACAGGGATGACCCGCTCTGCCGGCAACGCCACGTGCGTGCAGTAGCTGCCGACGCCGGCATTGGTATAGGTGGCTTTATCGCCCACTTTTAGGTCGCGCACATTGCTACCAATTGCTTGGATACGGCCGATGCCGCTTACGCCAGGAATGAAGGGTGGGGTGGGGTTGTGTGAGTGTGGCTGTCCGGCACGCAGGTAAATATCAACGAAATTGACCGCCACAGCCGTTTGTTCGATGACGACTTCGTCTGCACCAGGAACGGGCATGGGAATCGGTTGAGCCTTTAAAACCTCGGGGCCGCCGATGGCGGTCACAAACACTGCAAAGGGTGCTGACATGGATACTGTTCCTGATTGAATAGGGTCACAAGATGCGCTCACTGTACAGACACTGCGCCCATCGCGTCAAAAAGGTGTTACTCCCTAGGTATTTACCCTCAATTGGGTGATACCATGATTGTGACAATTCGTTGTCACGCATACACTCGCTGTGCTTTGACGGAGTTAGGCTGCGTCAAATAAAAACCGTGGTCGATTTTCGACTGATTCATTCGCTCAAGGATATCCTCATGCGTAAAACTGTATCTTGGCTCGCTGGCGCACTGATCGCGACGGCTGGTTTTTCGGCTCAAGCCCAAACTAAGTGGGATTTGCCTTCGGCTTACCCAGCTAGTATTTTCCACGTGGAAAATTTGAATGAATTTTCTAAGGACGTTGCGCAGGCCTCAAAGGGCAAGCTGAACATTACTGTTCACGCAAACGCTTCACTTTACAAAGCCCCTGAAATCAAACGCGCTGTTCAGGGCAATCAAGCTCAGCTCGGTGAAATTCTTTTGGTGAATTTCGCAAATGAAGACCCCATTTATGAGCTTGATGGTATCCCTTTTCTCGTTTCTAGTTATGCTGGCGCTAAAAAATTAGCGGACCTACAGAAGCCTTATTTAGAGAAAAAGTTAGCTTCGCAAGGCATGATGCTTTTGTTCACAGTGCCATGGCCACCACAGGGTATTTTCACGAACCGGGATTTGAAGTCGGTTGCTGACATGAAGGGTTTGAAGTGGCGTGCCTATAGCCCAGCGACTTCCAAGATCGCTGAGTTGGTGGGTGCCCAGCCAGTGACGATTCAGCAGGCTGAGCTGTCACAAGCGATGGCGACAGGCGTGATTGACTCTTATATGTCTTCTAGCGCAACTGGTGTCGATACTAAGACTTACGAGTACATCAAAAAGTTTTATGACAATCAGGCTTGGATTCCTAAAAATGCAGTCTTGATGAACAAAAAAGCATTCGATGCACTAGATGCTGACACCAAGAAGGCTGTTCTAGAAGCCGGCGCTCGTGCAGAGGCTCGCGGTTGGAAAGCATCAGAAGCCAAGACGAATGAGTATTTAGCTGCTTGGACAAAAAATGGTGGTCAAGTCATTCCACCAAGCCCAGAGTTGACTAAAGGCTTGAATGAGGTTGGTCAAAAGATGCTCGCTGACTATCTCAAAAAGTCTGGCAAAGATGGCCAAGCTATTGTTGACGCTCTGAAAAAGTAATCGATGCGACGCTTTCTTGATGGTTTGTATTCTGCCGTCGAATTTCTGGCGGCAGTTTCTTTAATTGGGGTCTTGGTGTCGGTACTCTTGAGTATCGTCAGCAGACAATTATCTTTCCACATTTCTGGTTTAGATGCCTATGCCGGCTATTTCATGGCTTCTGCTGGGTTTTTCGCCTTGGCCTCGACTTTGCGCCACGGTGAGCATATCCGGGTCACGGTTCTGATAAATGCTTTATCTCCCGCTGGACAGCGCCGCTTAGACATCGGATCAATTTCAGTGGGGTTGGCTGTCGTGGCTTCGCTTGCATTTTTTAGTTCTAAGCTAGTTCTGGACTCTTGGATGTTTAACGATATCTCTACGAGTAATGATGCGACACCTCTTTGGATTCCCCAGTTGAGTATGGCCGCCGGAAATATTTTATTCGTGATCGCTTTTATTGATTTATTGGTGGCGCGTATTCGAGGCGAAGCGTTGATGATTGACACACAGGAGTTGCAGCGTAATGAGTGATCTCTTAATTATTGGATTGCTCGTTGTTTCGCTGTTTGGCTTTTTAGCCGGCGGTGTTTGGGTGGGCTTGACGCTTGCTGGGACTGCCTGGATCGGCATGGAGTTGTTTTCCACACGACCTGCTGGCGACGCCATGGCGATTACGATTTGGGGCGCTTCATCCAGCTGGACCTTGACCGCATTGCCGTTGTTTTTGTGGATGGGGGAAATTCTCTTTCGCACTCGATTGTCGCAGGATTTGTTCACAGGGTTAGCACCTTGGTTGAACAAACTGCCTGGTCGCCTGCTGCATACCAACGTGATTGGCTGTGCGATTTTTGCAGCCGTGTCAGGTTCGTCTGCAGCAACGTGCGCCACGATTGGCAAGATGACCTTGCCCGAGCTCAAAAAGCGCGGTTACCCCGACAATATGGTGATTGGCACGCTTGCCGGTGCTGGGACCTTGGGTCTGCTCATTCCTCCCTCGATCATTATGATCGTTTACGGCGTGGCCGCTGAGGTCTCGATTGCTCAGCTATTTATCGCCGGCATCATCCCAGGTATTTTTCTGGCGATGTTGTTCATGGGTTACATCATGTTTTGGGCATGGCGAAATCCTTCACAGGTTCCTCCCGCAGACCCTGAAATGACTTTCCGTCAAAAGGTCTACCAATCCCGCAACTTGATTCCAGTGATGTTGCTCATTGCAAGCGTGCTGGGTTCTATCTACAGTGGCGTCGCCACGGCGACAGAGGCGGCAGCGATTGGTGTATTGGGTTCCTTGATTATTTCTGGTTTTCAGAAATCACTGAACTGGGCGACCTTTAAAGCATCTATTTTGGGTGCGACCCGTTTGTACTGCATGATTGCGTTGATTCTTGCAGGTGCGCAGTTTTTGACGCTTTCGATGGGGTATATCGGTTTGCCGCGTGCTTTGGCTGAGTGGATCGGTAGTCTAGGTCTATCGCAGTTCTGGCTCATCGTCGTGCTGATGGTATTTTTCATTATTTTGGGGTGCTTTCTGGACGGCATTTCAATGGTGGTCTTGACCATGGGCGTGTTGTTGCCAACGGTTCAGGCGGCCGGTATTGATTTGATCTGGTTTGGTATCTTTGTTGTCTTTGTCGTGGAGATGGCACAAGTGACGCCGCCAGTCGGTTTCAATCTCTTTGTGCTAGCGGGAATGACCAAGCGCGACTTGCCCTACATCGCCCGTGTGTCTATGCCGATGTTTTTCTTGATGATTTTTGCAGTGCTGGTGCTTTATTTTGTACCTGAACTCGCAACCTTGCTTCCGCAACACATGAAGCTGTAAGATGTTTTAAACGCCGTCAGTCCTCGTTCGAGGCTGACGGCCCAGTGCTTTGGACACTATAGACTTCAACGGAGGTTTGTGATGAGTTCACCTAGCCTGGTTCAAAATCTTCGCCAACAATTAATGCAACGTCTGCCATTTTCTGAAATGGCAATCGAAGACGTTGATTTTTTTCTGACATCCTCTGGCGAGGCCTATTTCGCTCCGAGCGAAGTCATCTTGGCGCCAGCCGACGGTCCCCCTAGTTTTCTCTATCTGATTCGCCAGGGGCGTGTCTCCGGTAAACGTGTCAACCCTGGTTTGGTCGAAACCGTCTTTGAGATGGAGGCGGGTGATCTTTTTTCTGTCAGCGCGAGCTTGGCCGCGCGTCCGGTTGCGGCGACCTACACCGCGGTGACGGATTGCTTTTGTTTAATGCTGCCGGCGGCGGCACTTCAAACACTCTCCGCGCGCTCTCAGGCGTTTCGAGATTTTGCCAACAATCGTGTCTGGATGTTGCTCGAACAATCCAGGCAGGCAATGCGGAACAGTGTGGCTTCCAAGGCCTTGCACGAACAATCCCTCGAGAGCCGTTTAGGCGATTTGATTCGACGCGTCCCGATTGTGACGGCACCACAGACCTCACTGCGTGAGGCCCTCACACTGGTTCATGAAAAAAAAGTGGGTTCGGTACTGATTACTGAGGACGGGTGCGAGATTTTAGGTATCTTGACACGCGATGATGTGCTGAGTCGAGTCACGCTAGCTGGTATTAGTTTGGACACCCCGATCAGCGAGGTGATGTCTAAAAACGTCAAAACCCTGACGGTCGACGACACGGCCGAAGAAGCGGCTGTCATGATGTCTCAGTTCCGCATTCGTCATGTACCCGTGCTGGAGCAGGGACGGATTGTGGGATGTATCTCCGAGCGCGATCTTTTTTCCCTGCAACGTTTATCTTTTGACACGATTAGCTCAGCCGTGCGGATGGCTGAAGATGTCTCGGCCTTGCAAGAGTGTGCCGCCAACATCCGCAAATTTGCCCGTAGCCTGCTGGGACAAGGGGTCAAAGCGCGTCAACTGACTTTTTTAATCAGCCATCTTAACGATGTGCTGACTGCACGACTGGTGGTGTTGCTGGCGCATCAGCACGGGCTGGATCTGGATGATTTTGCCTGGATCGCGTTGGGGTCTGAAGGTCGAAGCGAACAGACGATTGCAACGGATCAAGATAATGCTTTGATCTATGTGGAGCGGGGCGACGCCACCCTCAAGGATCGCTATATCGCTTTTGCGCGAGAGGTCAATGAGGCGCTGGATGCGTGTGGATACCCGCTGTGTAAAGGCAACATCATGGCCAGTAATCCCACGCTGTGCCTGACTCAGCAAGAGTGGCGCAATCGTTTTGCCCACTGGGTAGAACATGGTCATCCAGAAGACTTGTTGAATGCTGGTATCTTTTTTGATTTTAGAGCGCTGGTCGGCAACGATCAGCTTTTAAAAGAGTTGCGCACAGAGGTGACTGAAATGACGGCGGCCACGCCACGGTTTCTTAAGCTGATGGCCGAAGCCTCGTTACGCAATACTGTGCCGTTAAACTGGTTAGGTAGTCTGGATACCAAGAAAATCAACAATAAACAGGTGATTGACCTGAAGCTTCAGGGCACGGCGATTGTGGTGGAGATCGCGCGCATTTATGCACTGGCGCACCGCATCGAGGCGCTCAATACGCAAGAGCGCCTGGCGGCACTTGGCAGAGTCGCGGGTGTGCCGAAAAAAGAAAGCTCTGCCTGGATTGCGGCGTTTCAATATCTACAGACCTTGAGACTGGCGATTCAGCTGGATGGCGGAATGATTGGAGACAATCCGAATGCGTTGGACGTGGAGTCGCTCAATGCCGTTGATCGGACAATCTTAAAAGGATCCTTGTCGCGGATTCGCTCCTTGCAACAGCGTCTTGAGCTTGATTATGTTCGCTGAGCTGAGTCGTTGGTTAAGAGGGTTTGGCGGCCGAAGCGTTGACGCGCGCACTCAGGTCCAGCGCTGGATCATGCTCGATGTTGAGACAACTGGTCTTGATCCCCGAGCTGATCAGCTGCTGGCGATCGCAGCGGTGGCGTTACGCTTTACGCCTGCAACGGGTCGGCTAGAGGTAGCGGTCGGCGATAGTTTTGAAATCGTTTTGCGGCAAGATAAACCGTCTGGCAAGGACAATATTCTGATTCACCATATTGGTGTGCAGGCGCAGACTGATGGTCATGCACCGGAAAAGGCGCTCGAACAGTTCAGGGTTTGGGCGGGCAAGGCGCCTCTATTGGCGTTTCACGCCGCGTTTGATCAAGCCATGATTGAGCGCGCCTTTCGACGTTTTCATTTGGCGCCGCTCAGCAATGAGTGGCTCGATATCGAACCCATCGCGCGTTTGGTGGGTGGCAATACCAAAGCGCGCGCGCTCGATGATTGGCTGGAGCACTTCGGCATCGAATGTGCCGTGCGTCATCAGGCCGCCTCGGATGCCTTTGCGACTGCGGAGTTGTTACTGCGGTTGTGGCCGGCGACACGTCAAGAGGCGAACTCATGGCCGCAACTACGCAAGCTTGCACGCAACGCCGCGTGGATTCCTCACTGAGACCCATACATGATGAAGTTCTTTTCTTCAGTTCTATTCTTGAGTACAAGTACTGTCTGGTGTGCGTTGGCGCCTACAGGCGCGGCGCAGGCTCAAACGACCTTTGATGTCACGATTCTGGCAGGTGCCTGTGCAAACTGTCATGGCACGGACGGTCGTTCGCCGGGGGGAATCCCTTCCTTGGCCGGTCGGCCTGCCAGTGTGCTTCAGGCGCAAATGCTAGCCTACAAGTCCGAGTCGCCACCACCGGGAACGACCATCATGAATCGACTGGCAAAAGGCTATAGCGATACTGAAATCGATGCGCTTGCACAGCATTTTTCCAAGCTCAGTCCTGTTGTGACGCCGCTTAAGCAGGAGGGGCGATGATGAATGGATCACCTATCCTGACGCGGCGCCAAATGCTCAAGACAATCGGGCATCTTGCAGGTGCCTGCGCACTTGGTGTGTCGACGCCTCTTTTGGCCTCAGGCACCGCGGGGCGTGTGGTGGTGGTGGGAGGGGGCTTTGGTGGCGCGACGGCGGCCAAGTACCTCAAACGCCGCAACCCCTTGATCGAAGTCACGCTGATCGAACCTTCTCCGCAGTTTTACACGTGCCCTTTCAGTAATTTATATCTTGGCGGCTTGCGTGATTTTGATGCACAGACGCATGGTTTTGACGAATTGCGCAGCCTCGACGTACGGGTGATTCAGGACTACGCTCAGGATGTCGATGCCGTGGGGAAAAAACTCAAGCTCGCGACAGGGGCACAGCTTGGTTACGACAAGCTGGTGTTGTCGCCGGGTATTGATATCCGATGGAATGCACTGTCTGGCTACGATGAAGCCGCCGCGCAGCTGGCGCCGCATGCTTGGAAGGCAGGCCAACAGACGCTCATACTCAAGCGTCAGCTAGATGCGATGCCAGATGGTGGGGTGTTTTTAATGGTCGCACCGGCCAATCCCTTTCGATGCCCACCCGGACCGTATGAGCGCGCCAGTATGGTGGCGCATTACCTCAAGACGCATAAGCCCAAGTCAAAAATTTTGATCTTGGATGCAAAGAACAACTTTTCCAAGCAAACATTGTTCATGGATGGCTGGAAGCGTTTGTATGGTGACATGATCGAATGGGTGCCCGCCAACAAAGATGGCAATGTGATTCGCGTGGATGCTGAACATCTGACAGTTGAGACCGAATTTAACGTCAAACACAAGGCCTCCGTACTAAACGTGATTCCGCCGCAATCTGCAGGCTTGATTGCCCAACGCGCAGGGGTCACCAATAAAAGCGGCTGGGTGCCCGTTCAGGCGCAAACCTTTGAGTCAAGCCAAGTGCCGGATATCTATGTCGTGGGGGATGCCACGATTGCCGCTCCTATGCCAAAGTCTGGCTTTTGTGCCAATGCCCAAGCCAAGGTCGCCGCGGCTGCAATTGTCAATGCGCTAGCAGGTAAAGAAGCTGCGACGGCTTCTTGGGCAAATACGTGCTACAGCCTGGTTGGACCCGATTACGGCATTTCTGTTGCCGGTGTGTACAAGGTGTCTGAAGGTAAAATCGTGGAAATCAAAGGCTCTGGCGGTGTAAGCCCCAGGGATGCAAGCGATGACATCCGCAAACGCGAGGCCGATTATGGCGTCGCATGGTACAACGCGATCGCACAAGACACGTGGGGAACAAAAGTTTCATGAATGTACAGGACACACTGATTTGGTCAGCGCTGATAATCGGGCTGCTGTTTGGCGCGACCGGACAGTTATCTGGCTTTTGTTTGAATCGTGCTCTCAAAGAGTATTGGCAGTCCGGTGCGCTCCATAAAGCACAATCTTTCGTCCTGGCTCTGGCTGTCGCGGTCATCGGGACACAAGCGTTAGCCCAATTTGAATGGATCGATCTGAGCAAATCCATCTACCGAGGCCCGACGTTTTCCTGGCTGTTAGTGCCTGTCGGTGGCATGCTGTTTGGCTATGGCATGATGCTCGCCAACGGCTGCGGCGCGCGTACTTTGGTGCTGTGCGCACAGGGCAATCTGCGCTCCTTCGTGGTCTTGTTGTGTCTGGGCATTTCCGCTTATATGACGCTGACGGGTGTGCTGGGTCCCTTGCGTCAAACACTCAATCAAATGACCGCAGTCTCAGGAAGCAGCATCGCAGACCTGCCTGTCGTGGCGCAAGGCTGGGTTGTTAGCCTCATCTTGCTCTGTTTGTTTGTATTTAGTTTCTGGAAACTCAACCTGTTCAAACATAAAAAGGATTTGTTTGCCGGTTTCATGGTGGGACTATTGATTGTAGCGGGCTGGTTTTCCACGGGCTGGTTGGCGTTCGACGAGTTTGAGCCAGTGAATCTCGTTTCTTTGACCTTTATTGCGCCCATTGGCGAGACCATTCAGTACGCAATGATCGCAACAGGCGCCAAGCTGAGTTTTGGTGTGACAGCGGTATTGGGTGTGTTGCTAGGCTCTTTTTTAATGGCCTGGTTGCGTAAAGGCTTGCATCTGCAGGGTTTTAGTTCACCCAAGGAAATGCTGCGCTACATCGCGGGCGGAATTGCGATGGGTGTGGGCGGTTCTTTGGCATTGGGATGTTCGATTGGTCAAGGACTGACAGGACTGTCTACACTGGCCTTGAGCGCAGTGGTCGCCGTGGCGGGCATCCTGGTGGGCGCCCGCCTGGGCTTTCATCGCAACTGATTTTTAAAGCGCTGTTTTTAAAGCGCTGCGAGTTTCTTTTCTTGACTCTGTTTGTGCCGCAGCCAGAGCAGGGCGACTCCCATGAGTACAACGGGAAAGAGTGAAGCGAAGTTCAAAATATCCCAGCCCGAGGTCGTGACCAACGCGCCTGAGCTGAACGAGGTGATGGCCATCGTCGCAAACACAAAGAAGTTAATAATGCCCTGTGCTTTGTCTTTTTCTTCGGGTCGATAGGCGGTCATCGCCAAGCTTGTCGCGCCCGTAAAGAGGAAGTTCCAGCCTACGCCGAGAATAAACGACGACAGCAGGAAGTGATGGACCTCTATCCCACCAAGTGCGATCAAAATACACACGAAATTCAGGACAATGCCCAAAATCATGATGCGGTATGTGCCAAACTTTTTAATCAGCGAACCTGTAAAAAAGCCGGGCGCAAACATACCAATGACGTGCCACTGTAGGACGAGTGCAGCATCTGAAAAGGGCAGGCCGCAGACTTTCATGGCCAGTGGTGTTGCGGCCATCAGCAAGTTCATGACGCCATAACCAAGCGCAGAGCTAATCGCCGCCACTAGAAATACCGGCTGGCGCAGCAGTTCCAACGCACTGCGTCCGGCTGGTAACACTTTTTTGACCGCGACTTCGTCAGGAAAGTGAATGAAGTTCATCACGATCAGACCCAGAATGCCTGCGACGGTCAGCGTTAAATAGGCGCCAAGAAAGGGGGTATCAAAAGAGTCTTTTGTCAGTGCGGCGAGATTGGGTCCTGCCACGGCACCCAGAATGCCACCGGCCAAGACCCAGGAAATTGCTTTGTCACGCAAACTGACATGCGTCAGCTCAGCAGCGGCAAAGCGATAGAGCTGACCGTTTGCGCTGTAGTATCCAGCGACAAAGGTGCCAAAGGTCAGTAACCAAAAATTCTTGGAATAGGCGGCATATCCACAAATGAGCGAGGAAATGATCGCGACAAGTAGTCCAAGCTGAAATGATTTTTGGCGGCCATATTTTTTTTGTGTGCGCGCCACCAGACCGGTAGAAAGTGCGCCGCCGACGACATAGCCCATGATCGGCAACGTGGCCATCCACGTGATGTTGGTGAGGCTCAAACCGACCAGACCGTTGATCGCAACGAACGTGATGTTGTTGGTGAGAAAGATGCCCTGACACAAAATCAGCAACACCAGATTCTTATTAAATAAACGCGGCGAATTTTCCATGACGCTGATTAAAGCACAGACTGAGTGTGGATAATGGAAGGAGAGAGTTGCTGCACTGCACGATAATTTGTCAAAAATACTTGACCACTCAGGTGTTTGAGAAAGTCTGATTTTTCAAGCCGATCCATCACGGGACCTTTGACCTCGGAGAGGTGCAAACAAATGCCCGACTCGCGTAAGCGCTTCTCGATGGCCTCCAGGCTGTCAAGCGCGCTGGCATCGATGTCGTTGATCGCCGAGCACTGAAGCACCACGTGCTTGAGCAGCGGGTTGTCCGCAACTTCGGCATTCAGACGATCTTCGATGTTACGGGCATTAGCAAAATAGAGGCTCTCGTCGATGCGCAAACACAAGACCTCAGGACTGGTGAGCACTTCGTGCCGTAAGACGTTACGAAAATGTTCTGTTCCTGGCACGAGACCAATCGTCGCGATGTGGGGTTGACTGCTGCGGTACAAGTGCATTGCGAGGGATACAGCGACGCCTGCCACCAAGCCTATTTCTACGCCAAGACTCAAGGTGGCAAGCAGCGTGACGGAGACCGCTGCGAAATCTGTTTTGGAAAAACGCCAGGTATGTTTAAAGATACTGAAATCCACCAGAGACAAGACCGCCACAATAATCGTTGCGGCCAATGTGGCTTGAGGCAAGAAAAATAGAGCGGGCGTGAGAAGCAGCGATGCCAATGTGATGCCGACCGCGGTATAAAGTCCCGCAGCAGGCGTGCGGGCACCGCTATCCGCATTGACGACTGAGCGCGCAAAGCCACCAGTGACGGGAAAGCCACCCGTCAGCGAGGCAGAAACGTTACAGGCGCCTAGAGCCACCAGTTCTTGGTTGGGTTCAATGCGTTCCCGACGTCTGGCCGCAAGCGTTTGACCCACTGAGACGGACTCGACGAAGCCGACAATACTAATGAGTAAGGCAGGGACGAACAGGTCTTTCCACAAGGCCAAATCCCACAAGGGGGCGGTCAGTGGCGGGAGCCCTTGAGGAACGGTACCCACGACTTTTAGGCCTGCTTCAGGCCAATCGAGCTGCCAGGCCAGTGTGGTGGTCACAATAATCGCCAGCACAGGACCGGCCTTGGTGACGATGTCGGCAGCGAGCTTGTTGAAACCAAGCTTTATGAGCAGGGGTTTGAGTTGCAGCCTCACCCAGAATAAAAACGCTGTGGCGATCAGGCCGACAGCGAGCGTCAGGAGGTGGGTGTTTGGTATTTGCTGAATCAGCGACCAGACAAGCGCAAAGAAGTTGTCGCCTGAGGCTTGAACACCCATCAGTGTTTTGAGTTGACTCGCGGCGATCAGCAGGCCAGAGGCAGAGATAAAGCCGGATACTACCGAGTGACTGAGAAAATTGGCCAGAAAGCCGAGCCGCAGAAAACCCATGAGCAAAAGCAAACCACCAGAGATAAAGGCAAGCGTCAGTGCGATTTGCCAGTAACTATGGACGCCTAGCGCAGCTTGTTCAGCCACTGCCGCCGCGGTCATGAGTGACACGACAGCAACAGGTCCGACCGCCAACACTCTGCTCGTGCCGAGCAAGGTGTACATCACTAAGGGCGCCACACTGGCGTAGAGGCCGACCTCGGGTGGCAAGCCCGCGAGCATCGCATAAGCGAGACTCTGCGGGATCAGCATGATGGTCACAATCAGTGCCGCGACCAGATCACTGACAAGCAGTTCGCGGTTGTATTGTGCGCCCCATTGCAATACTGGCAAGGTCGGCAATTTCATGGCAGTTCTCTTAAGCTTTTTTGTTGAGCGTGGCGCGCTCGGCCATTTCAAAGCCAATCATGCCGATGAGCATCGCGATGACAAAAATCAAGGCCTTTTCGTGACCTGCTGCCATCGATACCAAGACTGGACCTGGACAGAAACCGGCGAGTCCCCAGCCCACGCCAAACATCAGGCTCCCGATGACAAGACGTTTATCGATATGGGTAGCTTTGGGAAGATGCAACGCTCCGCCAAAAAAGTTGGTCGTACGTTTTTTCGCCAGTGCAAAGGCAAAGATGCCGACCAGGATTGCGCCACCCATCACAAACGCCAAGGATGGATCCCATTGACCAAAGAGGTCCAGAAAACCGAGGACTTTCGCGGGGTTGGTCATGCCTGACAGAATCAGACCCAAACCAAAAAGAAGACCTGCAAGAAATTCGAAAACACGAAGCATGTTGTGTGCTCCTTTAAAAGAGGTGACGGGCGAGGTACACGGTCAGAAAGCCTGCCGCCATGAAGGAGACTGTCGCGACGAGCGAGCGTGGTGACATACGGGAGAGTCCACAGACTCCATGGCCTGACGTGCAGCCCGAGCCATAGCGTGTGCCGACGCCGACCAACAATCCGGCGATCACCAGCAGAACCGTATCCGCATCAATCTGCGGTGTCGTGATGAGCTCAGAGGGGGCCAAGGCGTTAAACACCCAAGGTGCCGCAAACATACCTGCCAAAAAGGCGATGCGCCAAAAAGTATCGCCGGCCTTGGGTGGCAGAAGCCCTCCCAAAATACCGCTGATCCCGAGCACACGGCCGTTGATCAAAATAAAGAGCGCTGACGCAACGCCCAAAATAATGCCACCTGAGAGAGAACTCCAAGGCGTAAAGTGTGTCCAGTCTATGTTCATGTGTTGACCTCTTCATTGATACAAAATTGTGAATACAGCACTTCCATCACAGCAAGCGCTTGTGGGCTTGAGAATTGGTAATAGATATTTTTTCCTTCGCGCCGGGTCTTGACCAACTGTTCGTTACGCAAGACAGTCAGTTGTTGCGAGAGCGTCGGTTGCAGAATCCCAAGCGACGTTTCGAGTTCGCTGACACAACGTTCCCCCTGGGCGAGCTGACACAGGATCATCAGTCGGTCGGGATTCGTGAGTACCTTCATGAGTCGGCAGGCGTTCGTAGCGGACGCTTTCATAGTGCCGAGTTCAAACGGGGCAATGTCTTCAGTAATCATGTTCGCGGACGAAGTGTGAATTTAAGGTAACGAATTATAATATATTTACAAACAAATTGTTTATATATATAATATTTTTAAGTTATCTAAATGTTTCACTTGGAGTCTATATGCGTACCACTTCCAGTCAGCCGATGGTCCATGGCATTTTCGATCCCGCAACATGGACGGTGACTTATATCGTTTACGAAAAGCCCGGTTCAGCGTGTGCCATCATCGACTCAGTGTTGGACTATGACCCTAAATCGGGTCGGACCAAGCATACCTCCGCGGACAAAGTAATTGACTTCGTTCGAGGTCAAAACTTGACCGTTGAGTGGATTCTTGAAACGCATGCCCATGCGGATCATTTATCGGCAGCTCCCTACCTGAAGCAACACCTTGGTGGAAAAGTTGCGATTGGTGATCACATCACGACCGTGCAAAAGGTTTTTGCAGGTGTGTTTAATCTCGAGCCAGAGTTTCGCCAGGATGGCTCACAGTTTGATGCACTGATTAAAGAAGGTGAGCCCTTCAAGGTCGGCGCGCTTGAGGGCAATGCGCTCTATGTCCCTGGTCATACGCCTGCGTGCATGGCGTATCAATTCGGTGATGCGGTCTTTGTGGGCGACACCTTATTTATGCCCGATGTGGGCACTGCACGGTGCGACTTTCCTGGAGGCGACGCCAAAACTTTGTATGCCTCGACGCGTCGTTTGTTGAGTCTGCCTTCCGATACACGTTTGTTCATGTGCCACGATTATCCGCCGGCAGGTCGCGAGGTTTCCTTTGAGACAACGGTCGCTGAGCAACGTGCAAAAAATATTCACGTTCACGATGGCATTACCGAGGCTCAGTTTGTCGAAATGCGCACCAAGCGTGACGCCACGCTTGAAATGCCGGTGCTGATCCTGCCAGCAGTCCAGATCAATATTCGTGCAGGGGAGTTACCACCCAAGGAATCGAACGGAATTGCTTATGTGAAGATTCCTTTGAATGCTTTATGAGCGAGGGTTGATGCAGATCAACTTCAATTGAGATGAACCTCGTGCGCATGGAAGCATACGTTTCGATATGCGTTAGAGTTTGAACGTTAGGGTTTGAAAAGAAGTTCAACGATTTAAAGGACATCAATCATGAAATGCAATGTTGGCACTATTGACCGTACGCTGCGCATCGTCGCAGGTTTGATTTTGATTGCATTAGCCGCAACGGGTACCGTGGGTGTGTGGGGCTGGATCGGCGTGGTTCCTCTTTTGACGGGAATCTTCCGCTTTTGTCCTGCTTACCCTTTGCTGGGGATTAACTCTTGCTCTAAAGATGGCGCAGGCGCTAGCTGTTGCAAAAAATAAGCGTGAGAGAGACTGCAACCTGCCATCAATTGTGGTTGCGGTGCCTTTGACTCACTGATGTTTAAACGCGATGGGTACAAGTACCGTTGAAGCAACAGGCTGCTGTCCTCTTGTGGCTGGAATGAAACGCCATTGGCGGACGGCCTCCACAGCGGCCAGATCGAGTCTTTGATAGGTGCTCGTGGTTTGCACCGTGACCTCGAGAACTGCGCCCGTGGTGTCGAGGCTGACACGCAATAAAACCGTCCCTTCTTCGCGGAGTCGTTTTGAGACGGCTGGATAGGCTGGATTGGGACGATGCAGATAGTTGGGGTCGACTTGCGCTGGGATGGTGGGGAGTGAGTCGTTGGTGGTAGCTGTCGGCAACACTGCGGCGTTAGATGACGCTGAGTTCGATGAAGGTGATACCTGAGACGGCTTCTCCAACGGTGGGGCTGGTGCTCGCGTCACAGGTGGTGCAACGGTAGGTTTTGCCTCAGCCTCAGGTTCAGCGGCGAGTGGGATCTCTTTTTCGATTTCAGTCGTTGACTGGGACGGTGTTTCCGCAGGCGGCTCAACGGATGGGGATGTGTCAGGTGATTGAGATGTGTCAAGTGATGGGGGGGCTTGTTCCGGCGTTGACTCTTCACTTGGTTCGACTTTTTCCTCGGGACGATTCTCTTTATCCCCCGCAGTTTCAAGGGTCACGGGAATCACAATGCCGGATTGACCAACATTGTCATCTGTCTCTGTGCCGACGCCATTGAGCCACCCAAAATGCGCCAGGATCAAAACAATCACCAACACATGCGCCAATGCGACGAGCATCAACAGCGTGACGAATCGCATGCCTGATTTGGGTTGATAGGCTGGCACTGTGGAGCTTGTCATGATGTGGGTCTGGCGCTTGAGGTCATGGGTGGAGCAAAGCGAGTAGGGGGCAGCGTAGCGGCAACTCGGCGGAGTCTGATCAGTCCTGCAGTGTAGAGGTTTTCAGCTAATATTTACGATTCATATTTAACAACTGCGTACTCAATGAACAATATGACCAAAAAACATCTTTCAGCCTTAGCCTTTACCTTAGTGACGGGGCTCACTTCTTTTGGCATGTCCTCGGTCGCGATGGCCACCGAGTTGGTCGCGGGTGATTTAAAGCTGACGGCACCTTGGATTCGTGCCTCCGTACCGGGTCAGGTCAATGGTGCCGGCTACGTCCAGATCAATAATCAGGCCGCCCAGGCTGATCGGCTCATTTCTGCCACGACCAATGGCGTCAATCGCGTCGAGTTGCACACGATTATTAATGAAAACGGCGTGGCAAAAATGCGGGAAGTTCCTGGAATTGACGTGCCTGCCAGTGGCGTGGTCAAACTGATGCCAGGCGGCTTTCACATCATGTTTCTTGGCTTAAGTGCCCCCTTTAAAGCAGATACGACAGTGCCGGTGACGCTCAAGTTTGAAAAGGCGGGTGAGGTCAAAGTTAATTTTGAAATCAAACCTCCGACCTTCAATCCTGGTGCCATGTCAGGTCATGACAGCCACAAACACTGATCGCTAGGGTCGCCGATGCTTGGTGTGACAGACTATCCTGCCTTTGTGGTGGCCTTTATCATTTTTTTGTTGATACCGGGGCCGGGTAATCTCGTCATCATCACGTCAACGACCAAGGGTGGCATGCGCGGCGGTTTTGCTGCTGCTCTGGGAGTGATTCTTGGCGATCAAGTTCTCTCGTGGATGGCGGTGGCTGGTTTGGCGGCCGTACTGGCTGCTTCGCCAGTCGCGTTCGAGGCCGTGCAATGGGTGGGGGCGATCTACCTCGTTTGGCTAGGTGCCAAAATGGTGTTGGCCAAACCGGGCTCCGCGCCCGTGCTCAATATCAAACCCTATCATTACTTGCGTCAGGCGATGGTGATTACACTCTTGAATCCCAAAGCCATCGTCTTTTATATGGCGTTCTTCCCGTTGTTTGTAGACCCTGTGCAACACAGAGGGTTGGTGACGTTTGGCTTTCTCGCCGTCACGATCGCGGTACTGACCTTTTTATATTGCTTCGTCGCGATTTTATTGACGCATTTTTTGGCAGAGCGACTGCGCAGCAATCGCCTGATTTCTATCGCGCTGGAAAAAATAGCCGGTCTCTGTCTGATTGGATTTGGACTCAGACTCGCGTTTTCACGCTGAGCCTGTTGTCCAAACGCACGATCACGCTTGACCCGCAAGCTGTTTCGCAGACTCAGCCTTTGTTTTGCTCGACCACCATATGTGTATGAGCCGCCTTGAGTAGCGGGCAGGCGACTGCTTTTTGTACGCCGGCCTCAATCATTGCACCCAAAATATGCTCGTGCTCCGTCTGGTTGCCTTGGGTCAAGTCCCTGAGCATAGAGGCCGCAAAGCTCGAACCTGACTTGGTCAGCATCGCCAAGGCTTTTTGTTGAGCGCTTTCTTTGGTGGGATAGCCATTTGCCAACGCAATCGCACAGCTTTCTGCATAGAAACTGGTCATCGTTTCTTTGCCCCATGGTGCATCGGCAATTTTTCCAACATGGCCGCGACAAAGCGTCGTCATGCCGGCGAGCGTCGCAAGAAAGACCCATTTATCCCAGAGTGATTGTTCAATGTTTTCGCTGTAAGTGTGATCAAACGCGGCTTGTTCGCACAATGCTGAAAACTCGCGTGCGAGTGCTTCGTGAGCGGGATCTCTGTGTCCGACCGTCAACGCGTGGAGGTCGGTGAGTTGTTTGACAGAGCCGCTGCCTGTCACGGTCGCGGCGATATGTGCCACGCCACCCATCACGCGGCTACGCCCAAATTTCTCATCGAGTGTGGCGATATGGCTCAGGCCATTGAGCACAGGCAAAATCACACCACGGCTACTTGCTGCGCTGACAGACTCGAGTGCGTCGTCTAGGTCATATGCTTTGGGCGCTAAGACGATGAGGTCGTACTCGGGCTTGAGCTGATCGCGCGTCACCGTCTTTGGGTGAAGAGTGAAGGTTTCCTTCGGTGTCTCAACCACGAGTCCTTCTGCTTGGATTTTTTGATGTCTTTTGTCCCGCAGCAAATACGTCACATCCGCACCCGCCTGAATGAGTCGAGCACCAAAATAGCCACCCACGCCGCCTGCACCCAATATTAGAATTTTCATGCTTTCTCCTTGTAAGCATCAATCTTATCGTTTTGACGCGCCTTGTGCCACGACAAGCTCAATGGATGGAATCTTGGCCCGGAAAGCATGGACAAAGACAGATTTTTAAAGGAACATACCCGTCATGCTTTTCGTGCTACTTTTAAAAAAACAAGCACAACAAAAACTCTGGAGATTATTTTGAAAATATTTCGATTCGCCACTGTGCTGCCCGCGGTCTGTCGCCTGTCGCTAGCTTTGGGTGCGCTCGGCACTGCTGCATTCGTATCGGCTCAAGAGTTTCCAAAAGGTCAGACGATCACGATCGTGGTGGGGTTTGTGCCCGGCGGCGGGACCGATACCGCCACGCGCATTGTGGCTAAAAGCTTGTCGGCCAACTTAGGCCAGCCCGTCGTTGTTGAAAACCGTGCAGGAGCGGGTGGAGTGATTGCGACACAAGCTGTGGCCAATGCCAAGCCCGACGGCACGACACTGTTGCTGGGTACGATTGGTCCAATGACGGTTTCACCCCATCTGATGAAGATGACAATTGATCCGCTCAAGGACCTTGCACCGATCACCATGGGTGTGAATTTCCCCAATGTTTTAGTCGTCCCGCAAGATTTAAAGATAGATAGCTTGGCTGAGTTTATCGCCGCGGCTAAAAAGGATCCCGGCAAGCTGACGTATGCTTCGACGGGCGTCGGCTCGGCGGCACACTTGGCCGGTGAGTTATTGGCCCAGCGCGCAGGCGTTGAAATGACGCACGTTCCCTACAAGGGTGGAAGCGCAGCGATGCTTGATTTATTGAGCGGTCGCATTACTTCTTATTACTCGACACCTTCTACAAGCATCCAGCATGTTCAAGCTAAAAAACTCAAGGCGATTGCTACAACTGGTGTTAAGCGCACTGAATTTATGCCTGAGGTGCCGACCATTGCGGAGTCTGGTTTCCCCGAATTCAACGCAACCAACTGGTATGCATTCGTAGCGCCAGGTAAAACGCCCGCACCGATCCTTGATCGCTGGAACACTGAGATCGTCAAAGTGCTCAACGACCCTGAAGTGCGCGCTCAACTCAACAAGCATGGTCTGACGCCAGATCCCACCACAAGACAGGAATTGGCTGATTTTATGGCCAAGGAGTCTGCAACCTGGAAAAAAGTCGTCACTGAGCGCAACATCAAGCTTGAATAAACGCTCGTATGCCTGGTTCTTTTCGCAGCATGGTGGAGTCCACTCGCGCACCTTTTAAGGTGCGCAGTTTTCGTTATCAGTGGACAGCCGATCTGGCAACGTCATGGGCGTTCGAAATGGAGTTGCTCGTACTGGGCTGGTATGTCTTGGTCGAGTCGGGCTCTGTACTTTTACTAGTGATTTACGGTGCCTTGCAATACACAGGTGCTCTGATTTCCCCATTTTTGGGGATCGCAGGTGACCGGGTCGGCTATCGCGTTCTTTTTATGGTGACGCGCGGGTTATACGCACTAGCTGCGATGGTGATCGCAACGCTGGCCTTTTTGGGCTGGCTCACCCCCTTAACCGTCATCGCAGTAGCCATCGTTGTCGGCATGATTCGCCCCTCTGACTTGATGATGCGTTACGCGTTGATCGGGCAGACGCAACCGAGTGACCAGCTGACTTCTGCCTTGGGTATTTCGCGGATGACGTCGGATTCTGCACGCGTGGCAGGTGCTCTGGTAGGTGCTGGAATTTTCGCACAATTCGGAATGGTGCCGGTTTATATCTGCATTACCTTGCTTTATCTGATCAGTTTTTGTTTTTCAATGGGGGTGGCGGGTAAACCTGCCCATACAAGTCCTCATACTGCTCGACCATCCCCTTTTACTGATTTGCAACACGCGTTCTCATACGTATGGGGTAAGCCCGTTTTGCTTGGCACCATGAGCATTGCTTTTCTGGTTAATTTTCTTGCCTTTCCGTTTTCGCTTGGACTGTTGCCCTATATTGCTCGCACGGTTTACGAGGTCGGTCAATCAGGTTTGGGTGTGTTAAGCGCAAGCTTTGCCTTTGGCGCTTTGTTAGGGTCTTTGGTGCTAGGATCGAACCGCTTTTCTCTTGGCACGGGGCGAGCGTTACTCTCGGCGACTGGGATTTGGTTTGGACTGTTGATGCTCTTTGGACCCACCACGCATTTTGGTCTAGGGGTCGCTCTGCTGATGTGTGCGGGTTTCGTGCAGAGTATTTGCTTGGTCCCGATCGCTGCAGTGATGTTGCGGGCGACTGAACCGCAGTATCGCGGCCGGATCATGGGCATGCGGATTTTGGCAATCTGGGGCTTGCCGGTTGGCTTGTTGATCGCGGGTCCGTTGATCGACACGCTGGGTTTTGTATGGACGACTTTTTTGTATACGCTGATTGGCGGCATTGCTACCTTGGCGATTGCACTCAAGTGGCGCAATGCCTTGTGGTGCAGATCAGCGCCTGCCAATCAACATGGCTAGCAGGCGCTTTTACGCTTAGACGCCTTCGACGATCCGGATATCACGCTCTGCTGCGCCCGTGCCAAGTGCACGAATCGCCTCTTGGTAGGCGGGGCTGTTGTAGGCGGCCAAGGCTGCATCCACACTTTCAAACTCAATCAGGACAGTGCGCTGTTTGACGCCATCTTCTTTGACGGCGGCGGCTTCATTGCGCGCTAAAAATTTTCCGCCAGCAGCCGTCAGGGCCGGGCCAGCAAGCTTGGCATAGGCTGCCAGCGCTTCGGGGTTAGAAATAGAACGGTAGGCACTGATCCAATATGCTTTTGCCATGATGGTCTCTAAAAAGTGTGTGAATGTTGCAAATTCAGGTGAAAAGACACTATAGGCGTCTCTGCAAAAGAATGCTCTTTATGTTAGGGTTGATACCAATACGAATAATATAAAAAAATCTGCCTTTAAGCCCAGAGCTTAACGGCATTTAAATGTAATCGCCCGGAGACAAACGGTGTTTGGCAAGAAGATTTTTTACGGCTGGAAAATGGTGTTTGCTGCGGCCTCGCTGCAGTTTATTCAGTCGATGATGCTGCATCAGGCTTTCGGAGCCTATGTCGCCGTCCTCATACAAGACAAAGGATGGAGCAAAACCTCTGTCTCAGGTGCTTCGGCCATGATGTCAATGGAGGCGGCTGTCATTGGTCCGATCTTGGGCTGGTTTCTTGACCGTTTTGGTTCACGCGGGGTGATCAAGGTTGGTGTCATTATGTTTGGCATCGGTTTTATGCTGCTGAGCCAGATTGACAGTTTGTTGGGTTTTTATGGCGCGGTGATTGTCATTGCGATTGGGTCCTCGATGGCCGGTTATTTTCCCCTCAACGTGGGTGTGATTCAGTGGTTTGAGAAAAAGCGCGCACGGGCACTATCGATGGTGGGGCTTGGGCTGGCGCTAGGCGGCATGTTTGTCCCTATCGTCGCCTGGAGTATTGAAAGTATTGGCTGGCGAGAGACCGCTTTTGGTTGCGGTGTGGTGGCGATCGTGATTGGCTACCCGTTGGCCTGTATTTTTCGTCGTCGTCCCGAGGATTTTGGGGAAACGGTCGATGGTCTGGGCGCAAAGCGCGGCACTGTCGACGTATCGGGTGTTGAGCCAGAGAGCAAGGTTGAGCCAGAGTTCACGGCCAAACAGGCCCTCAGAACCAAGGCGTTTTGGTTGCTATCTGCCGGTCATGGCGTGGCATTGATCATTGTGACGGCCGTCAATACGCATGCCATTAATCATATGCGGATTTCCTTAGGCTACACCATCGCCCAGGCGGCTTTTTACATCACGTTGATGACTGGGTTTCAAGTCATTGGCGTTTTGCTCGGGGGAGTGCTCGGCGACAAATTGCAAAAAAATCGGGTAGCGGCCGTTTGTATGACGATGCACATGGTCGGCATGCTGATGCTCACTTATGCCTTGGGACCCGTGATGCTGGTGCTTTTCGCTGTGTTTCATGGTTTGGCGTGGGGCATCCGGGGGCCATTTATGCAGGCGATTCGAGCAGATTATTTTGGCCGGAAGTCCATCGGTATGATTCTTGGTTTGTCGGCGATGCTCACGGCGGTGGGGCAGGTCTCCGGGCCTTTGCTGGCGGGCATTATGGGTGACGCAACGGGCAATTACGACCTAGGCTTTACGGTGCTCGCCCTGATCGCGGGCGCGGGGACCTTTTTATTCTGGTTTGCCAAGCCACCACCGATACCAGGAGTGCCTGTGCGTGCTCAGGCAGTATGAGGCTTTAAGGGTTTTTCCCCCCTAGGCTCTGTTAATCTATGCTTATGACTTATTTAAGAATTTTAGTGGCACCTTTGGCGCTGCTGCTCTCGGCATGCATTACGCTTGGTCCGGATTACGACCGCCAACAATCGACTCAGTGGGAAACTGAACCCAAGGTTTGGCAAGAGCCTTTGCCCCACGAGGGCGAACAGGTCACGCTTGTGTCGTGGTGGGCGCAATTTAAAGATCCAGTTCTGATTGAGCTGGTTGAGCAGTCGCAAAAGCAAAGCAACAGCATGGCCCAAGCGGCTTTGCGGATTGCGCAATCGCGTGCGCTGTTGATCACAGCCGACGGCGCCGCCTTACCTGTTTTAAATGCCACCGGTGGCATTTCTCGAGGCACCTATCAACTAGGTGGGCCTGTGATCGTGGCGACGACCGCTCAGGCACAGCTTCAGGCAGGTTGGGAAATCGACTTATTTGGTGGCTTGGCGCGCGGTAGCGAAGCGGCTCGCGCACGCTTAGCCGCTCAAGTCGCAAACTGGCACGAAGCCCGGATTTCCGTCGCAGCCGATACGGCGAGTCTGTACACGAACTTTCGGGGTTGCGAGCAGCTCTCCCAACTCGCCCGCGCCGATGCGCAGTCGCGTGCACAGACTGCTCGCCTAACTCAAGAGTTGGCACAAACAGGCTTTCAGTCACCGGCGGTCGCGGCATTGGCGCGTGCGAGTGCCGCCGAAGGGCAAAGTCGTGCAGTCGCGCAACGCGCAGAGTGTGATCTGCTCATCAAGGCACTGGTCGCGCTGACTGCTATCCCGGAGCCTGAGCTCAGAAGTCAATTAGTCAAAGGCACTCGGGTATTACCCAAGCCAGCCATGCCTGTAGTGAATCGCATTCCTGCTCAAGTCCTGTTGCAGCGACCAGATGTCGCCGCAGCGGAGCGCGAGTTGGCTGCGGCCAGCGCAGATATTGGTGTGCGCGAAGCAGAACGTTTCCCGCGCTTGTCATTGTTAGGCAATATCGGACCGCTGAGTTTTGAAAGCGCCGTGGGATCGATCTCCGCGACCTCTTGGTCGATTGGTCCTTCGCTCAGTCTGCCTATTTTTGATGGCGGTCGCCGGGCGGCCAATGTTGAAACTGCCAAAATCGCCTACGAAGTTGCGGCGACGCATTACAGAACCCAAGCGCGTCGCGCTGTCAAAGAAGTGGAGGAGGCGCTGGTCCGACTGGATAGTCTCAATCAGCGAGAGTCGGAAAGTTTGAAAGCCTCCCAAGGTTACCGCGAGTCACTCCAGGCCGCTCAAGATCGCTACAAATTTGGTCTCTCCAGCATTTTGGATCTCGAAGAAACAAGACGATTGTCTGTGAACGCAGACAACATTTTGGCGATTGTTCGACGTGAGCGTGTGAGTGCGTATATCGCACTCTACCGCGCAGTGGGGGGGGGCTGGGAGGCCCGAGACCTCGCTTCGGTTACGCGCGCTGTGCAACAAAACCCAAGTGATATTTTGACAGGCAAGCTCCAATAATGAAACCAATGATGAATTCAATGCGTGTCTCTTTGCTAAGCCTGACGATCCTGCTGACAGGTGCCGCTGCGGTGATGCCAATGTCGGCGATGTCGGCGCAAACGGGTCCTGCACGTCCCGCATTAACTGTCTCTGTGACACAACCCTTATTGACGGCGTTGCCCGCTACGATTCGCGCCAATGGCAACATTGCCGCCTGGCAGGATGCCTCTGTGGGCGCTCAGGTTGGGGGTCTGCGCATTGCAGAAGTTCGGGTCAATGTCGGGGATCATGTCAAAAAAGGACAAGTCCTGGCGGTGTTTGCCCGAGATACTGTGTTGGCGGATTTAGCGGTACAAAAAGCACTTGAGTCCGAGGCGGTAGCCGCCCTTGCAGATGCCGAAGCGAATGCCTCGCGCGCGCGCAGTCTGAAAACGTCAGGGGCCTTGTCGGCTCAGCAGATTAGTCAGTATTTGACTGCGCAACAGACAGCTGCTGCTCGGGTCGAGGCGGCGCGTGCGCACCGCCAGTCCCAAGAACTGCGTCTGACCTTCACCGAAGTGTTGGCGCCCGATGATGGGGTGATTTCAGCCCGTATGGCCAGTGTCGGCGCGGTCGTGCCGGTGGGCGCTGAGCTATTCAAAATGTT
Organism: Burkholderiaceae bacterium; assembly: GCA_030158305.1. Taxonomy (GTDB): domain Bacteria; phylum Pseudomonadota; class Gammaproteobacteria; order Burkholderiales; family Burkholderiaceae_B; genus Zwartia. Next base: position 69,077 of record JAOATE010000061.1, on the reverse strand, counting down.
GCGACAAAATCGTCTGGAGTGGCGCGCGGAAGTCGTGTCCGAAGAGCTGAGTCGCATCAAAGCAGGCATGCCGGTGGACGTGTTTCCTGCCAGCTTGCCCAAAGGCCAACCCCCCATCGTGGGCAAGGTTCGCGTGATTGGACCTACGGTAGATGCCCAAGCGCGTACGGCGATCGTGTATGTGGATTTACCCATTGCGTTGAATGATGAACCACCTGTTCGTGCTGGAATGTTCGCAACTGGTGTGTTTAACCTCGGGGACAGTCAGGGCTTGACAGTGCCGCAAGAGTGCGTGGTGATGAGAGATGGTTTTAGTTATGTGTTCAAACTCGATGCTAATCAGCGCGCCGAGCAAGTGCGCGTCCAGATTGGGCGCCGCGTAGGTGCTCGCATTGAGGTACTGGCGGGACTGACTGCCTCGGATACGATTGTTGAGTCGGGCGCTGGCTTTTTGACGAATGGCGATCTGGTTTCGGTTGAGCGGCCATGAACTTCTCAGCCTTTTCTATTCGGCATCCGATCCCGGCGATTTTGTTGTTTGTTTTGCTGTCCATCGCAGGCGTACTGTCTTTCCGTGCGATCGGAGTGCAGGACTTTCCTGACATTGAATTACCGATGGTCACGGTCGAGGCAAGCTTGCCTGGGGCTGCGCCCGCGACCCTTGAGACCGAGGTGGCACGCAAACTCGAAAACTCGATTGCGACCTTGCAGGGCATCAAGAATATGTACACCAAAATTCTTGAAGGCACGGTGGTCATCAACGTCGAATTCGTGTTGGAAAAGAATGCGATGGAAGCGGTCAACGATGTCAGGGATGCGGTGACGCGCGTGCGGGCGGATTTACCTGCGGATGTGCGTGATCCCACTATTTTGCGGGCGACCACGGCAGGCCGCCCACTGATGACCTACGCGATTACTTCGACGCGTCTAGACCAAGAATCCTTATCTTGGTTGGTCGACAACACCATTGCCAAACAGCTCCTCACAGTCAATGGTGTGGGCCGCGTCAAGCGCATGGGGGGGTTAAACCGAGAGATCCGCGTCGAGCTTGATCCTGCACGGATGACCGCTCTGGGTGTCACGGCTGCTGATGTCTCGCGTCGTCTAAGGTTGATTCAGCAAGAAGCCCCGGGAGGTCGAGGTGATATCGGTGGCGCCGAGCAAGCCGTTCGAACGATTGCGACAGCTGAGTCCGCTCAAGATCTTGGCAAGATTGATCTGTCTCTCCAAGATGGCCGTCGTGTGCGGCTAGACCAGATCGCGACCATTACCGATACGACAGCCGAACGTCGCTCGTTAGCACTGGTCAATGGTCAACCCGTTGTGGCATTTGAAATTATGCGTAGCAAAGGGGCCAATGAGGTGACGGTTGCCCGTGACGTCCGTCAAATCATTGATGGTTTACGGGCAACGAATCAGGATGTCGCCTTTTCAGAGCAGATCGACAACGTCGCGATGACCGAGGAAAACTTTGATGCCTCAATGAAGTTGTTGTACGAAGGCGCGATCTTGGCAGTGTTGGTCGTGTGGTATTTCTTGCGGGACTGGCGCGCCACGATCGTATCTGCTGCGGCTCTGCCGTTATCGATTCTGCCGGCGTTTCTTGGTATCTACTTGTTTGGCTTTACGCTCAACATGGTGACCTTGACCTCTTTGGCGCTGGTGGTGGGGATTTTGGTCGATGATGCGATCGTCGAGGTAGAAAACATCGCGCGTCACCTGCAAATGGGCAAGACGCCTTTTCAGGCCGCCATGGATGCCGCTGATGAAATCGGTATGGCGGTGATCGCGACGACCTTCGCGCTGATTGCCGTTTTTTTACCGACAGCGTTTATGGACGGCGTACCTGGTAAGTTTTTTAAACAGTTTGGCTGGACCGCCGTACTCGCGATTATGGCGTCTCTAGTGGTGGCGCGGCTATTAACACCGATGATGTCCGCCTATTTGATGAAGCCCTTGGGTGGCAAGCACGCAGCGCCCAAGCCGGATGGCTGGGTCATGCAGCGATATATCAAGCTCATGACATGGTGTTTGAGCCATCGTCTCGTCACGATTATCTTTGCCTTGATATTTTTTGTTGGCTCACTTGCCCTGGTGCCTTTGTTACCCAAAGGTTTCGTGCCTCCAGCAGATCGTGGTCAAACCATGGTCAATATCGAGCGCGCCCCGGGTAGTACGCTCGAAGACACTTTGCGCGCGGCGGAGCTTGCCAAACAAAAGCTCTCTCAGGTTCCAGAGGTTCGGCGCGTGTTTAGCTCGGTCGGTGGCGGCGTGTCGGGCGATGTCTTTGCGCGTGGTTCGGCGGCTGAGGTGCGCAAGGCTACGCTGACCGTGACACTCAACCATCGTTCTGAGCGCAGCAAGACGCAGCAAGAAGTCGAGTCAGATATTCGACGCGTGTTGGCACTTGAACCTGGCGTGCGGATCACCGTTGGTGCCCAGGATGTGGGCGTCAAAATGCAAATTGTGCTGCAGAGCGAAGATCCGGTTGCCTTGGGTAAAGCTGCGCAAGCTGCTGAGCGTGATTTGCGGACCTTGAAAGGTGTGGGCGGTGTGACCTCGTCGGCGAGTCTTGTTCGGCCAGAATTGATTGTCCGCCCCAATTTTGCGCGCGCGGCCGATCTGGGTGTGACGGCACAAAGCATCGCGGAAACTTTACGAGTGGCGACCAGTGGTGACTACGACGTTGGTTTAGCTAAGCTCAATCTCGCCGAGCGACAGATCCCGATTCGCGTCAAGCTTCCTGATGCCACACGTACTGATATTGCGTCGCTTGAGAGGCTGATGGTGCCTGGGCGCTACGGTCCCACGATGCTCGGGAATGTCGTGACCTTTACGATGGATAGCGGCCCGGCTCAGATTGACCGACTGAATCGCAGTCGAAATGTGATTTTGGATGTGGAGTTGGGAGGACGGCCGCTCGGTGAGGTGTTTGCCGAAGCGATGGCGTTGCCGAGCTTGAGTGCTTTGCCTCCCGGTGTCACGTTGGCCGAGTTGGGTGACACCAAGGAAATGCAGGCATTGTTCGCAAGCTTTGGCTTGGCGATGCTGATTGGACTCTTGTGTATCTACATGATCCTGGTGCTGTTATTTCATGACTTTTTACAACCCATCACGATTCTGGGGGCGTTGCCACTTTCAATCGGCGGCGCGTTCGTTGGATTGCTGCTGACGGGTAAAAGTTTTTCAATGCCGTCGTTGATTGGACTGTTGATGTTGATGGGCGTGGTCACTAAAAACTCGATCTTGCTCGTCGAATACGCTATTACGGCCAGGCGTCACGGGATGTTGCGTACCGAGGCATTGATTGATGCTTGCCACAAGCGTGCGCGGCCCATTGTGATGACCACGATTGCGATGACGGCGGGCATGATACCGATTGCGATTGGTTGGGGCTCGGATCCAAGCTTTCGTTCACCGATGGCGATTGCCGTGATTGGTGGCTTGATGACCTCCACACTCTTGAGTTTGCTGGTGATTCCGGCGGTGTTTACCTATGTCGATGATCTGGATCAGTGGTTTGGTCGACTCAGAGTGCGATTCTTTGCCAGCAAACCCGTAGCGACCGCTACGGGTGCAGAATCCGCTACGCCTCAGGTGGACCGTACGGTGTAAAAAACGGGTCCCTGAGACTGAAAGTGTTGCCAGTTTTTTCTGATCGCACTGAGGTTGTAGTTTGCGCCGAGCGGAATATAAGGGACCTGATTCAGTACCTCGACTTGAATGGCCTGGCAGATTTTTTGTCGGGCTTGCAGGCTGTCCGCAAAAAACCAATCCATCCTCAAGGCTTCCAGCGTAGGGTTGGTTGGCCAGCCAAACCAACCTTGTTTGCCGGTTCCACGCATACCAAGATTTGAGGCGGGATCTAGATTGCTTGTACCTGTGAGTGCAGTAAAGGCCACATTCCAGCCGCCAGCTTGTGGAGGTTCTTGATTGTTGCGACGCTGTAAATAGGTGCCCCAATTCATCGGTCGCAATTCAGTCTTGAGACCCAGCTGCTTGAATAAATCTTCAGTAACCAACGCGCAGGCGTGATAAGGCGCGGCATCGACCGGGTCCAGAATCACGATCGTTTCGCCCTTGTAGCCCGCTTCTTTAATCAGTTTGCGCGCGCGTCCCATGTCGCGCTTGCCATTGAGCTTTTCCATGCCAGCCTCAGAGGCCATCGGCGTGCCTGGCGCAAAGACACCGCATTGCGCATTCCAGTATTCGGGAAAATCCGCGCCATTGGCGGCCATCATGAAGTCGGACTGACTGATGACGGACAGAATAGCGCGACGCATTTCTACGTTGTCAAAAGGCGCGTGCAGATGATTGAACCGCATGATGAAAATCGAAGGTAACGCGCTTTTGATCAATTCGATGCGTGGGTTTTTGCGCAGCATCGGAATGAAGTCATTGTCGACGAGCTCGATACCATCGACTTCGTTGTTTTGAAGCGCCGCCACGGCGGTGGCGCGATCGGGGATGATGAGCCATTTGAGCGCATCGATATGCGCGACCTTCGGCCCCGCAGTGTTGCTGGCAATCCCTTCGGCACGCGGGACATAGTGAGTGGCTTTGGCGTATTCAACTTTAGAGCCAGAGACCCATTGCTCGGGTAAAAATCGGAATGGACCACTCCCGACCATTTCTTTGATCGCGACATTGTCGGGTGTGTTGGCCAAACGCTCAGGCATGATGGAAGCAGACGCTGAGGCGAGGGTGTAAGGGAGTAGGGAAAACGGTCTGCTGAGAGTAAGGGTGAGTGTGGTGGTGTCGTTGGCCACAATCTCGGTCACCAGACTAAAGAGTGTCTGACCCAGCAAATTACGTTTGCCAAACCGCTTTAGACTGGCCACAGCATCCTGAGCCACGACGGGACTGCCATCATGAAAGCGCAACTCTGGGCGCAAGGTGAGTGTCCACTGCAGCAGATTCTCGCTGACGACAACCTCCTTCAGCATTTGTGGTTGAGGCTGATATTGGGCGTCCAGGCCAAACAGCGTGTCGAACACCTGCATCGCATGACAGGCAGTAATCGCTGCTGTTGTAAAAACTGGGTCCAGCACCGAGAGGTCCGTCGATGGCACCCAGCGAAAGCTCAGGTTCGGTGTTTGTGCGGACAGCTTGAATGGCGTACTCAACAGGCCAACGGTGGTCCCTGTTGTCGTGAGAAAAGTGCGGCGATCCATAAGGGCTCTAAAAAGATGTGCGGCGATGTCGGGTCGAATTAGGGCGCGAGGCTCCAAAGACTATCGTTCAGAACGGCTCGTGCTTCGGTGCGTAGTTTTTCCAAATGCGCCAACAAGGACTTTTGTGCAACAGCGTGCAGGCGCTCGGGGGTATCCGCATAAGCGAGTGTGACCAGCTCTTCAAGCGAGGCAGGTTGTCCCGCGCGCTTGAGTGCAGCCATCACTTTGTTTTCACGTTCTTGTCTATGAATCAAAATGCGGTCAACGTTTTCGGCAGGTTTGTCCATCAGGAAACCATGGCCCGGTGCCAAGTAGTCTATTTTGTAATCAAGTAGCAATCGCAAAGAGGCCAGATACTCAATCATGTTGCCATCTGGAGGGCTGATGACCACCGTGGAGCCTTGCATGATGTGATCGCCAGTAAACAAGAGGTTTTGGGACTCGAGTAAAAAACAAACTTGATTGGAGGCGTGGCCAGGCGTATGAATGACGCGAAGGGTGTGGCCCGCAATGTCAAGCCGCTCGTTGTGCGTCAAGACGTGATCGGGCTTGAAGTCCTGATCCTGATTGGGAAAAGCGGGTGCGGGCATGCCATAGACTGTTGCCCCCGTGCGTTGCTTGAGCAAGGCCGCCGCGGGCGAGTGATCCAGGTGCGTATGCGTACACAAAATCCAGCGAATCGGTCCGGGTGCCGCTGCGATCAGGGCATCAATGTGCGCGTCGAGCAATGGACCGGGATCGATGACAGCGACGCCTTGTGCGGCATTGCCGATCAGATAACTGTTGGTACCGGGCCCCGTCATCATGCCGGGGTTGGCCGCAGTCAGGCGTAAGACCTCCTGTCCGATCTGGACGGGATGACCCGGCTGGATATAAGAACAGCACGCACCCTGATTGTCAGGGTCGAGTTTTTTAATTTCAGCGTAGGCAAAGTCGCCCGGAATCAAAGGGTGCGAGGCGCCTGAGCGGTCGACCCCTGTCACGGGTGCCATCACCTGTTTGGGACGAGGTTTGCGCGCGTACTCCAGCAGCTCCTCAACACATTTAAATGGGGCCAGACTCTCAAGGGTTTTAATCGTGGGAAACATCAGGTTAAGAGTACCCGCGCGATGCAAGTCAATGGCTTGATCGGGACGAACCCAGAGCTGCCCAACTGTTTCATGATTGTCTTGTAGCGCTGTTTGTCCCTCAGGGGCTTGGGCCACAAAAAAGCGTGTGTCGTAGCGTCTAGGGCGTCCTGCTTGGGTCACCCAATGGCTGTAATAGGCGATACGGTCAGTGGCCGCTTTCACCTGTTCTTGCCGCAAAATATCCATAAAGGACATTTTGCTCTGCGCCATCTCTACCCGCAGCGCTGCCAAGCGTTCCGCCTCATCCGCCGCCAATTGCAGGAGCTGATCGCTACCGCGGTAGCCAAGCAGCAAGCCCGACTCTTCAAAACATTCTCTGATCGCGGCGATCCAGTAGGCGAGACCGCCTTGCTCAATCCCGAGCGTCTCGCTGGCCGCTTTGTCGTCCAGACCGATACAAAGAGAGGCGATCTCAGGATGGTGGTCCGCGCGATCCAGCGCGCCACCTGGGAAAACATGCATGCCCTTGGCAAACTCTACGGCCGTGGTCCGCTCCATCATGAACACTTCGATGCCATCACTGACATTGCGCGCGAGAATAACGGTGGCGGCGGGGCGGGGAACGGCTGGGGTAGGATTCATGGTCATAAAGGAAAACGAGCAGTTACAAAGGGTAGCTTTAGAGTATATATTCCAGTCACACTTTATCATTGCGCGTCGATTCAGCGCGTATTGGAGACTAATTATGAAATTATCCCTGCTTGTTTCTGCGGGTCTCGCCACCCTGACCATGGGGTTGACTAGCGTCAGCCTGGCTCAGGCATGCCCTAATCGGGGAGACTTGGACGCGTTGTACTGTGATGCAAACAAAGACATGGTGGCAGACACGCCAACCGACAAAGCAAAGCTCAAGACGCCTTCCACCTTAGTGTTTACCTATACGCCAGTCGAAGATCCTGCGGTATACGAGGAGATTTTCACTCCCTTTACCAAGCATCTGGCGCAGTGCACAGGCAAACGTGTGGTGTTTTATCAAGTGCAGAGCAATGCCGCTGAAATCGAAGCCATGCGCTCCGGCCGATTGCACGTGGGTGGCTTTTCTACCGGCCCAACCGCGTTCGCAGTCAACATAGCGGGTGCCGTACCCTTTGCTGTCAAAGGCACTGCAGACGGTTTCCAGGGCTACAACTTGATTTTTATCGTCAAGAAAGACAGCCCCTTTCAGTCAATGGCGGATATGAAAGGTAAAAAAGTCGCGCACACTTCACCTTCTTCGAATTCCGGTCACATGGCACCCATGGCGCTATTCCCCAAGCAAGGACTTGCCCCTGAAAAAGATTACAAAATCTTGTTTTCAGGTAAGCATGATCAGTCCGTGATGGGTGTGAAATCTGGTGACTACGATGGCGCTGCAGTGGCATCGGACGTGTTTTACCGGATGGCGGCGCGCGGTCAGATCAACAAAGACGATTTCCGTATTTTGTACACGAGCCCCAAATTCCCAACGTCATCCTTCGCCTACGCGCATGATCTTGAGCCAGGCTTCCGGGACAAAATGTTGGCATGTTTTTATGACTACCGTTACCCAGCTGCAATGCAAAAAGCCTTTGATGGCGCTGACCGCTTCTATCCTGTGACCTATGCAAAGGATTGGGCGATTGTGCGTGAAGTCGCCGAGGCCGGTGGTGAAAAATTCAACCGTGCCGCCTACGACCGTGAGGCCGAGAAAGCAAAAGCAAAAGCAAAAGGTAAGTAGGTTTTATGGCTGCAGCATTGAGCATTAAAGGGTTGGTCAAGTCTTATCGGGCGGGCCACCCTGTTTTAAAAGGCATTGACCTGGAAATTTCAGGTCAAGAGGTGACGGCGATCATCGGTCCTTCCGGGACCGGTAAAAGCACCTTGCTGCGCTGCATCAATCGTTTGGTTGAGCCCTCCGCCGGAAACATCATCCTCAATACCGCTCAGGGCAGTATCGACTTGACGCGGGTACGGGGAGCGTCTCTGCGTCACGCTCGACGTCACATCGGTATGGTTTTTCAAGAGTACAACCTGGTCGAACGCTTGACTGTGATGGAAAATCTGTTGACCGGCAGGCTAGGTTATTTGTCTGCTTGGAAAGCGTGGTTTCGCAGTTTCAGTGCTGAGGATATCGAGCAAGCCTATCGCTATCTCGATACGGTCGGTCTGGGAGATTTTGCCAGCCAACGCGCCGATGCTTTATCGGGTGGACAGCGTCAGCGTGTGGGTATTGCCCGCGCACTGATGCAAGCTCCGGCTATTTTATTGGCTGATGAGCCAACGTCCTCCTTGGATCCCAAAACATCGGTCGAGATTATGGAGTTGCTGACCGCCCAAGCGCAGGCTCAGCAAATCCCGGTGATCATTAATATGCACGATGTGGAGCTCGCAAAGCGTTATGCCACGCGGCTGATCGGAATGTCTGGCGGGGAGGTGGTCTATGATGGCCCCGCAGCTGGGCTAGATCATGGGATGCTCAAAAGAATTTACGGCGGCGAGTCCTGGATCGTATGACGACGGCGACCTCTTCCGGCGCACTGCGTGCGCACCCTAAACCTTTTTCCATGTCTCTCAAGGCAAGGCTTGGCTTGCTGGTGGGTGTGTTGTATGTCATCTATGCAAGCTTGCAGCTAGATGTGACGCTAGCCCGGTTTGTTGCGGGTTTAGGTCATGCGGGCACATTTCTCAACCGAATGTTCCCTCCGAATTTCGAGCGGTATAACCTGCTGATCAAAGGCTTGTCAGAGAGTCTTGAAATTGCGGTGCTAGCCTCTACGCTTGGTATCTTTCTCGCCTTACCCCTTGGTTTGCTGGGTGCGCGTAATCTGATGCCCGGTTGGGCTTCTTGGCCGGCGCGCACGATCGTGGCGTTTTGTCGTGCCTTGCATCCGGTGATCGTCGCGATCTTGTTCGTCAAAGCCGTCGGGTTCGGTGCGCTGGCCGGTATTTTGGCTCTGACCGTAGCGTCGATTGGTTTTATCGGCAAACTATTTACTGAGTCGATCGAGGAAATTTCTCTCAAGCAAGTTGAGGCAGTCCGCGCTACGGGTGCCTCGTTTGCCAATGTCATTATCTTTTCGGTCTTGCCTCAAGTGTTTCCGCGGTTTATCGGTTTTTGCACCTATCAGTTCGATTCCAACCTTCGAAACTCGACCATGGTGGGAATCGTCGGCGCAGGCGGTATCGGTGGCACATTGTTTTCGGCCTTCCAGCGCTTTGACTACGACTATGTTTGTGCGATTTTGATCAGCATCATTACGCTCATCATGTTGGGTGAGTTGCTCGCCAATGTGATTCGACGGGTATTTTTGGATAACCTGACGATTGCTGAGCTGTTCAGAGGTAAGCCTTCTACCACTTTACCGGGCTCGAAGGGGACGCCATGAACAGGGTCTGGGAACGCTATTCGCTGAGTCAACGTCTGGTGCGGTTTGGCTTTTATTTTTTATTTGTGGCGGCAGTGGTCCAGTCGATTCGTCAGGTAGAGGTGATTCCTGAGTTCTTGCTGGATGCTCCGGAACAAATGGCAGACTTGTTTGGACGGATGTGGCCGGTGGATTGGGCACATTACTCAGGTTCGGTGCATGACGCGCTCATTGAAACCATCCATATCGCCTCACTCGGCACAATCATTTCTGTTCTTTTAGCTGTCCCCATCGGGCTGCTGGCGGCCAATAACCTGACTCCTAACCGTCTGATCAATACCCTCGCGCGTCTGGTGTTGGTGTCGAGTCGCTCGGTCAACTCTTTGGTCTGGGCGCTCTTGTTCATTGCGATTTTTGGTCCTGGACCGCTTGCGGGGACGATGGCGATTGCTTTTCGTTCTATTGGTTTTGTCGGTAAGTTGGTGGGTGAGTCCGTTGAAGAGGCGCAACGCGGCTCGATTGAGGCGCTCACGTCAGTCGGCGCCAGCACAGGGGCCTTGATTCAGTATGGCTACTGGCCGCAGATCAAGCCGGCTTTTTGGTCAATTGTGTTGTTGCGCTGGGATATCAACGTCAGAGAATCTGCTGTCCTCGGTTTGGTGGGAGCAGGAGGTATTGGCATGGCGCTCGATACGGCGCTCAATCTTTTTCAATGGGATCGCGTGGCGGTGATCTTGATTTCTATTTTTGTGATTGTGATTTTGGCCGAAATCGTGATCACACGGATTCGTCAAAAAATCCTATAAAAAAGAGCGACAACTCAGTTGTCGCTCTTTGCTCATTTCATACTCAACGCAGCTTTTGATCGCTGAGCAGCACTAAGCCTTTGTGCTGAGAGGGAGGGACGTCCCGATCATTGAGTCGCGCGTGACCAACTCGGCCAGCTCGGCCTCACTGAGACCTTCGGTGCCTGCAGGCTGATAAGGCAACACTAAAAATCTCAAGTCCGCGGTGCTGTCCGAGACGCGTACTTCGACATTCTCCGGTAAGTGCGTGCCAAACTCAGCGAGCACTTTACGGGGTTCGACGACAATGCGTGAGCGATAGTCGATCGACTTGTACCAAGCCGGTGGAATGCCCAGCAACATACGCGGGTAGCAAGAGCACAACGTGCAGACCACGACGTTATGGACCGTTGGCGTATTTTCCAAGACGACGAGATCTAGCGGTGTGGTGATGTCGAGCTCAAAAGACTCATTAATCGTCTTGAGGGGATCCGCCAGCAGTTTCTTTTTAAAGACAGGATCCAACCAGGCTTTGGCGACAATTTTTCCACCAATGGCGGGCGTCAAGCTGTCCTGATAGTCAATCTGTCTGTGCAATTCATCCGCAGTGATAATGCCTTTTTCATCCAGCAGTTCACGAATGGCAGTTTGCAGCAAGACCTCGTAACGATCGTACTGGTCATCGTCATCGGGAGCAGGCGGAGAATGAGGGTGTGCGTGCGCATGATCGTGGTCGTGATCATGATCATGATCGTGATGGTCATGGTGATGGCCGTGTGACGTACTCATACTTTTTTTACTCCAGCGATTGGGTCAATCCAGTGCTCGAAAATGTCTGCGACGACGGTGTCGTTTGGGCCGCCTGTGTATTCGGGCCAGACGTCTTTTTGTTTAAAGCGGACGCGATACAGCACCCGCATCGGCAGTCCAGGCTTGTGGAAAGCGAGCAAAGAGGGGTCTCGAAAGCATCCGCGTACCTCCGCGATTTCACCGACTGCACCCCGCAAGTAAAAGGGAGTGCGGCAATGTGTTTCAGGTGGCTGCTTGCGGATCATGACGGGTGTGCCAGCGGGCAGGGCACGTCCTGGACGTGGCTCAATCGCGTTCATAGCGTCCCCTTTTGTTTAAAACGCTCGCGCAAGACTTCGATACGGTCATCGATTTCTTTAGCCGTCAATAACTGTTGTTCGATGACGAGATCGCGCACGGCACGGATCCATTTGTCGTAATACAGCATGCTTTTGTAGTCTTCTTCGGTGTTGGACTCAATGGCACGGCGCATCGCGTCGGAGGTAAAGGCCTGAAGCTTTCCGCCTGTCAGGAGCTTTTGCAGCGCATCCACACGCTTTTCGTGCAGCGTGCTGGGATGCTCGTCGAGACAGACCGGTCCAGCCGGCTGTCCACCTAGGTCATTTACCTTTCTTTCAGTCATTCTGGACTCTCATATCAACTTGATCGGGATAGAGTCTATTTTTACACCTATTTAGTCAGCACTGTCTTGTCGTTTGACGTTTGTTGAGCAAAATTTTTGTGCTAAAAGATCACAGCATTCACTCCATTTCAGCACTGATTCTTTTAAGGATGTCTCCGTGAGCGATTATTTTTACGAACCCAGCAAAGGCCATGGCCTGCCACACAACCCTTTTAAAGCCATCGTAGCGCCACGGCCCATCGGCTGGATCTCCAGTATCGATCTGCAGGGACGTGTCAATCTCGCGCCTTACAGCTTCTTTAACGCCTTTGCTGAAACACCACCCGTGATCGGTTTTTGTACCAGCCACGTGCGCAAAGACAGTGTCAATAACATTGATGCGACGGGCGAGTTTGTCGCGAATTTCTGTGGTGCGGAGCTCGCCCAAGAAATGAACATCAGCTCAGCCTCTGTTGAGCCAGGTGTGGATGAGATGAAACTGGCGGGCCTCGAAGCTGCTGCCTCGACCTTGGTTAAGCCACCGCGTATCGCCCGTGCGATTGCCGCGCTGGAGTGCAAACTTATCAGCACTACTCAGCTCAAGAATGCCAAAGGCGAGCTGATCGACACATGGCTCACGCTCGGTGAGGTGGTCGGTGTGCATATCAATGATGAATTTCTCAAAGACGGTATCTTTGACACCGCAGCGGCTCGTCCACTCGGTCGTTGTGGCTACAAGGGCGACTATGTTGAGGTCAATACCTTGTTTGAGATGATTCGCCCCAAAGAGTACACACCTGCTAAATAAGTCGGTGCTTGGCTTTTAGTTCGGTTAGCCTGAAATCAGGCTGATCGCTCTAAAAGCAGTCGCTGCACCCAGAAAGATCAAGCTTAAAAAGAAGTAGCGACGAAACTGTTCCTGTGGAATTTTCTTTCTCAGGAATTGCCCCACAAATACCCCCACAAAGGCAGGTGCTAAGGCCAGTAACGAGGCAGTGGCGATCTCAACTTCATATTCACCTGTGATGAGCAGGCCGATTGCTAAGGCGAGCGAGGCGACAGTAAATCCCAAGCCCAACGCTTGAATCAACTCATCGCGTTTCAGTTCAAGCGCGGTGAAGTAAGGTGCAAGAGGCAGGGCGGCAATTCCCGTGGCGCCAGATAAGATTCCTGTGATGAAACCAATCAAAGGTGACGTCCACAACTCAGCGCGTGCGGAGACCTTGATGCGTGCTGCGGATAAGCCATAGAGACCATACGCCATCAGCACAACGCCTAAGCCCGCGGTCACGATCGCAGTTTGGCCACTCACAATAAAACTCACGCCAAAAGGTGTGCCACAGCAAATGCCGAGCAAAAGAAACTTAAATCTTTTCAGCAAGGCAATAAAACTCGGGCCGGAGATCAGTTGCCAAATATTGGTAATGAGAGAGGGGAGCACCAGCATCGCGGCGGCCTCGACGGGTGCAACAATCAAGCCAAGCAGACCGATCGCAATCGTGGGGAGCCCCATGCCGATAACGCCTTTAACCAGTCCGGCAAGGATGAAAACGAAGGCGACGAGGGTGAGTGAGAGAATCGAGTCAGTCATTATAATTGGCGTCAGTCAGCGCTTACGATAGCACCATTTCAGACCGCATTACTTTTTAGGATACTTATGCAGATCGATGCTTTGCCTCCAGAAATTGTGGCTCCAAGTGCTTGGTTAGGCCCTGAGGCTTGCGCGTCTGACCGTTGGATTCACTATCTCAAGGATGAGGAGCTCAGAGAGCTCGAACAGGCCGCCCAACGTGCTTTGGCGACCCATCCAGATATCGCGGCGATCCGACGTGAAAATTTTATGTTGCCGACGCTCGGCCCTAGGTTGGCAAGATTGCATGATGAGCTGATCCATGGGAGCGGTTTTGCGTTGGTGCGCGCCTTGCCCGTGCATGAATGGTCGCGCGAGATCACTGCGGCTGCATTCTTTGGCTTGGGCTGTCATCTCGGTCATCCGCGCCCGCAAAACGCCAAAGGACATGTGCTGGGACATGTGATGGATCTGGGACTCAATGCCGATGATCCCAAAGTCAGGATTTATCAAACCCATGAGCGTCAAACGTTTCACACGGATTCGAGCGACATCGTGGGGCTAGTATGCTTGCATCAAGCTAAAGCCGGAGGCGACTCGGCGCTCGTCTCTTCGAATACGATTTATAACGTCATGCGCCGCGATTATCCCTCGCTCGCAGCCGCTCTGTTTGACCCGATTGCGACCGATCGGCGCGGCGATGTCGCGCCCGGTCAAAAACCTTATTTTGAAATTCCTGTCTTTTCTTGGCATGCGCAACTCATGTCGACGATTTATCAGCGCCAATACATCGACTCTGCACAGCGTTTCGATGACGCGATGCGTCTGACTCCTTTACATGTCGAAGCCTTGGATTGTTTTGATGCGCTGTCCAACGATACGCGCTTGAATTTTCTGATGCGACTCGAAGCGGGGGATATGCAGTTTGTCCACAACCACACCTTGCTTCACGATCGGACGGCGTTCGAGGATTGGCAAGAGCCTACACGCAAAAGACATTTGTTGCGGTTGTGGTTGTCTTCACCTCAGGCCCGGCCACTTGCTCCAGTATGGGCAGAGCGCTATGGGACGACTGAGCCAGGTGTGAGAGGCGGGGTGATGGTACCCGCCGCCTCTTGGATCGCACCTCTTGAGCCAAACTAAGACGTTGATTTAGTCCGCGTAGCCGGGCAACTCGCGGTCCAACACGCGCATCATCGCCTCAAAGTAAAGATTGTCGCGACCGGCACGTGTGTGGCGATCATCGACAGGCGGTTTTTGAACGGCAGCGACCACTTCGTCTGACAAAATCTGGATAGGTTTTCCGGTGCTCATCGCCAAGACTTGCGCGCGACACACGCGTTCGAGTTTGTAGAGACGCTTGTAGGCCTGAGCCACAGTATCGCCAACCACGAGAACGCCATGATTTTTCATGAACAAGATTTTTTTGTCCCCAATCGCATGGGCGAGTCGTTCGCCTTCGGAAATAAAGTCCGCGGTACCAGTATAGGTATCGTCATAGGCGATCAACCCATGAAAAAAGGCTGCGGTCTGGCTGGCGGGCAGCAGACGGTTATCTTGCAGCATGTTGAGCGTGACGGCCCAGTTTTGATGCGTATGCAAGACGACATTCGCACCCGTGATGCGATGCACAGGTGCGTGGATACACTGCGCGGAGAGCTCAACGATGCCTTCGCCCTCGAGCGTCTCACCATTTTCATTAAAGACAACTAGATTGCTGGCAGACGCCTCGGACCAGTGCAGACCGAACGGCAAAATCAGGTAGCGATCTTTGGCGCCCGGTACCGCCATCGTAAAGTGGTTGTCAATGCCTTCGTGCAAATCATCCAGCACTGCGAGTCGGTTGGCGGCAGCGAGATGGATTTTTGCCTGTTGAATCGCATCGACTTGGGGCTTGGTTTTAAGATTGTGCACGGACATGACGAACCTTTTAAAATAGGAGTTATTCGAGGTATTCTGATAAAGATTACTCCGCTTCATCTGACCCTGCAACATCTGAACAAGGCCTTTTCGTGGTTCTTCAACGCTTATTTAAAAATGCTCGGCTGCACTTGATCGCGACTTCGATTGTGTGTTTCGGAATATTCAGCCCAGGCGCTGCAGCGCAGCAAAATGGCGTGACCTTATACGGAATCATTGACATGGGTCTCGAATACGATCACGTGCGTCAATATGCATTCTCGGGTGGTCTACCTCAATCGCCCCTCAATCAGTCATTTTTTGGTATGACCAATGGTGTGCAGTCAGGATCCCGCTTTGGACTGCGTGGCAACGAGGATCTTGGCGGTGGGTTCGGAGTCAATTTCGTCCTTGAAAACGGTTTTAATCCTGCGCAAGGGACGCTTGCCCAAGGCGGGCGCATATTTGGTCGTCAGTCGACGGTGGGGATGACCTTGCGTCAAACTGGAAGTATCGATTTTGGGCGTCAGCTTAATCTTGCCTCCAATTACTTTCTATCGATCGATCCTTTCCAAGAGGGGTTTGGACAGGCCAATATAGGCTCATCCTTTGGTTCAGCAAACACCTCACGCCTTGGCAATCTGCTCCTGCTGCAGGCGACGCCTGCTACAGGCTTGACGGTGGGTGCAGGGTATTCGTTTGCCACTGAACTATCAGCAATCTATGCAGCCGAGTTGAGTTGTATTAACACCCTGTCCTGTCCTGTGAATTCAGGTGGATATAAATTTAACTCCAGCCAAAATATGCGTGCTCTGACTCTCGGGGTGCAATACCTGCGCGGACCTCTTAATCTGGTCGCGGCTTATGACAAGTTGTACGGGGATCCCTCGCTACAACAGAGCGGGCCCAATCCCAGTATTTGGGTCCTTGGTGGCGCCTACGATTTCAAGGCGGTTAAGCTCTCCCTTGCGTATGGAGTCTCTCAAGATGCTTTTGCGAACGGACAGACTCAGGGTACGGGGGCAACAGCCTCTTCGGGGTTGATATCTACCTCTTGGACGCCCGGCGCCGTGCTGTTTTTACCGGGTGCACGCGCGAGCTCATATCTCGTCGGGATAACGGCGCCATTGACTTCACAAGTGACTCTTTTAGCTTCTTGGCAGATGATGCAGCCGCAGGGGTTATTGGAAGGTGACGCTCAGTTTAAAACGCAGCAAATCTACAGCGCTGCGCTCACGCAACAACTCTCTACGCGCACGAATCTGTATACCTATATATCCTACGGACAAAATTTCGCGATGATCAATACGGCTGAGAGTTTTGTGTTCGGTGTGGGGATGCGTCACCAGTTTTGAGCGCATCAATCGATGCGCAGGTGTCAAGCGATCTTTCAGGCCGCTGCCGAGCGGTAGCGTTCTTTTTCTTTGGTCATGTCCGGTAAAAACCAGGCGACGACACCCAAGATTGGCAGGAACGAGCAAATCTTGTAGACCACGGCAATGCCATACACATCCGCGAGTCCCCCCATCACCGCGGCACCCAAGCCACCGAGTCCAAAGGCGAAACCAAAGAACATCCCTGAGACCAAGCCCACGCGGCCCGGCATGACTTCATGCGCATACACGAGCACGGCGGGAAACGCTGAGGCGGTCAGCATGCCAATGATGATGGTCAGTACACCTGTCCAAAACAGGTCTGCATAAGGCATCGCCATCGTAAAGGGCAATACACCAAGAATCGAAATCCAGATCATGGGTCTGCGCCCAATGCGATCGGTGAGCGCACCACCTACCAGTGTCCCGACTGCAATCGCAGCCATGAAAATGAAAAGCTGAATTTGTGCGGCTTGCACGGGCAAATCAAAGCGCTCGATCAGATAAAAAGTAAAAAACGAGGTGAGGCTGGAGGTGTAAACATTTTTTGAAAAGAGCAACACCATCAAGACCGTAATCAGAAACAATACGCGCACGCGCGGCAGACCTGAGTCTTTTGATTCTGTCGAAGCATGACCAGATTTTTTGGCAGGACGCAGGTTTGCGCCGTACCACATCCCTACACGCGTCAAAAAAGCCATGGCCACTAAGGCTGCCATGGACACCCAGGCGATCGCACCTTGGCCATGGGGGAGCACAATAAAGGCGGCCAGCAAGGGACCAATGGCTTGCCCCGCATTGCCGCCGACTTGAAACAAAGCCTGGGCTGTTCCGTAACGGCCGCCCGAAGCCATACGCGCGACGCGAGAAGCTTCAGGGTGAAAAATCGCAGAGCCTGTACCAACTAACGCGGCTGCGATCAAGACAACGGTGTAGCTGCTCGCGACTGACAGCAGCAACAGACCGATCAGCGTTGAGCCCATCCCGATTGCCAAAGAATAGGGCTGTGGTTTTTTGTCCGTGTAAAACCCGACAGTTGGCTGCAGAAGCGAGGCGGTTAATTGAAACGCCAGTGTAATCAGTCCAATTTGTGCGAAATCGAGATTGAATTCTGTTTTTAAAAGAGGGTAGAGCGCAGGAATCAGAGATTGGATGAGGTCGTTGAGCAAATGACAAAAACTCAACGACAGCAAAATCGGCATAGTCGCCGCCTGCGCACTCACTGTGCCTGAACCGGTGAGTGGAGGTTGTGCGTGGGCGGCGGTTTTATTCATGACGAGTCAGGCGATTAATTTATTGAACAGTGACCTTGGCTGTTTTAATGACGTTGCCCCATTTGTCGACTTCCGCCGCAAGAAACTTAGCTGTTTCGGCTGGGTTTAAACCCATTGGTACGATGCCAAGTTCGGTAAAGCGGGCAGTGATCTCAGGCGACTTGACGGCTTCGTGAACGGCTTTGGAAAGCTTGTCGACGATCGCAGCTGGTGTGCCAGGTGGTGCAAAAAACATGACCCAGCTTGAGGATTCAATGAGCGGACCACCAGACTCTTTGATGGTGGGGACGTCCGGGGCGCTCGGTAAACGCTGATTTGAAAACATGGCGAGCGCATTGACTTTGCCGCCTTTGACATGGGGCATCATCGAGCTTGGAACATCCACCAGCATTTGGATGTTGTTTGCCATCAGGTCGGCAAGCGCGGGTGCCGTGCCTTTATAAGGCACGTGAATCATATTGACGCCCGCCGTGGTTTGAAGCAACTCTGACGTCAGGTGGGCGGCCGAGCCAACGCCCGAAGAACCATACGCAAGCTTGCCAGGATTTGCTTTGGCATAGGCAATCAGTTCACTGACATTTTTGACAGGAAACTGCTTGCTTGTTGTCAAAATCAATGGGGAAACTGCCACTAAAGAAACAGGGGCAAGCGCTTTGTGGTCAAACGGCAGTTTGCCTTCATAGAGGGTCGCATTCGCCGCGTGTGCGGTGATCACGGTCAGGATGGTGTAGCCATCGGGTGCTGCTTTGGCGACAAAGTCTGCGCCGATGATGGAGTTGGCACCGGGCTTGTTTTCAATAATGATCGGTTGGCCCAAAATCGTCTGGACTTTCGCAGTCACCATGCGCGTCACATTATCCGTATAGCCACCCGGTGTGTAGGGGACGACCCAGCGAATCGGCTTGGAGGGGTAGTTCTGGGCAATTGCGCTGACGGATAGCGTTGCCAATGCTGCAGCCAGCAAACCTGCTTTCAATATTTTCATGTCTCCACCTATTAGTTGGTGCAAAATTTTTGTTGATTGTGTGTTTGACGATACTACTATTTAGCGTCGGCTGGATCACCCAGAATGACAGACTCGTAGGCATGCAGCGAGGTGGCGCCCCCCGTATGCAGGAATAGAACATTATCTGTCGACTTAAAGTAGCCTTGACGACTCAAGCCGATCAAGCCGGCCATGATTTTTCCTGTGTAAACAGGGTCAAGCAAGATGGCTTCCGTACGAGCGAGTAACTGCACCGCTTCGACCATGGCGGGATTGGGGATCGAGTATTTTGGACGCCACCAGTCGCCAAAAGACACAACCGCTTCGGCTGGGACTTGAATGCCTGTCCCGAGCAAATCCATAATGGCTTGCGCCTCTTTATGCACCAAAGGGTTTTGGTCTTGAGGGTCGCGGCTCACACCGATTCCCACCAGTGGGATCTTAATGTTGTTGCCTAAAAAGCCCGCCACCAAACCACCGTGTGTGCCAGAGCTTCCCGATCCCACGACGATATGGTCCATGGGTTGACCCATTTCAAACAGTTGCTGTTGAATTTCTTGTGCACAAGCGACATAGCCTAAGCCGCCGATTGCATTGGAACCACCGCCAGGAATGATGTAGGGTTTGCGTCCTTGCGCGCGTGCCTCCTGCGCGGCCGCTTCCATCGCTTGCGCCATATTGGAGCCACCGGGCACCACGGTGATGCTTTCGACGCCGAGTAATCGAAACATGAAATTGTTGCCGCTGGCTTCTGGGTCGTAGCTGCCTGGCACGCGCTCCTCAATCACAAAGCGACATTTCAGGCCTTCTTTGACGGCTGCAGCCAAGGTGATTCGACAATGGTTGGATTGTGGTGCACCACACGTGATCAGCGTATCTGCACCTTTTGCGAGCGCATCGCCCATCAGAAATTCAAGTTTGCGAGTTTTGTTACCGCCAGGCGCCAAGCCAAGCATATCGTCGCGCTTGATCCAGACTTTAGGGCCGCCTAGGGCCTTGGTGAAGTTTGGCAAAAACTCAATAGGTGAAGCACCCACTGTGTATTGACGTCGTGCGAAGCGGCTCAAATCCATACTTGTCTCCTGATCGTTTGAATGATTTCAATATTTGGACTGTGTGTGCCGCACAATGTACGCCTGCGCTTGCGTGTTGCCAAGTCAAAAATAATCTGTTGACGGACTGCGCATCAGTCGATAGCATCAGGTCACATTGATGCCTTTCAGGACGTGTGATCTAGATGTTTGCTTACACTATTCGCCGTTTGTTGCTGACATTGCCTGTCATGCTGGTGGTCGCGCTGTTTGTGTATGGATTGCTCGATTTGGCTCCAGGCGATCCGGCTGTCTTTCTCGCAGGCGAAGAAGCCTCCCTCGAAGACATCGCTCGTATCAGACAGACCCTTGGTCTGGATCAGCCGTTCTATCATCGCTTTACCTTGTGGTTGTTCAATGTTCTGCAAGGTGATCTGGGCAACTCGCTTTTTACGGGCGTGCCTGTTTCTCAGATGATCGTCCAACGGATGCCCCCCACGTTTACCCTAATGATTATGACCCTGTGTGTCTCGGTCTTGATCGCGATTCCCTTGGGAGCGTTGGCGGCCTGGCGACACAACAGCTCATACGATCGTGGTGTCATGATGGTGGCTGTCTTTAGTTTTTCTATTCCCACTTTTGTCGTGGGCTACATGCTGGCATGGGCGCTAGGCATCGAAATGCGCTGGTTGCCTGTTCAGGGCTATGTTCCTTTTTCGCAGGGTTTTTGGAACTCAATCAGGACGCTCATCCTCCCGACACTTGCCTTGAGCAGTGTGTACGTAGCGCTCATCACGCGTATTACGCGTGCAACATTATTAGAGACGCTTTCTCAGGACTACATCAGGACGGCTCGCTCAAAAGGGGTCGGTAATCAAAACATTCTGTTTAAGCATGCGCTTAAAAATGCAGCGATTCCTGTGATCACGGTCATTGGGAGTGGTGTGGCTTTGCTCATCAGCGGGGCGGTCGTGACAGAAACTGTGTTTTCAATTCCTGGTTTGGGGCGTCTCACGGTCGATGCAATTTTGCGCCGTGACTACCCCATTATTCAAGGCGTTATTCTGCTCTTCAGTTTTCTGTACGTGATGGTCAATCTCTTGATCGATCTGCTGTACCGTGTTTTTGATCCAAGGATTAAATACTGATGACGCGAGCATTTAAATTCCTGAAGCGTTATCCGACGATTGCGGTAGGCGGGACGTTATTGTTTTTGCTGATCCTCATGGCGATTTTTGCGCCATGGATTGCCGACAAAGATCCGATGGCGCTGTCGCCCATTCATCGCGCGCGCGTGCCCAGCGATAGATTTTGGTTCGGCACGGATTTGCTCGGTCGCGACGTGTTTGCACGTGTGGTGTATGGTGCGCGCGTCTCACTTGTGGTGGGGTTTACCGTTGCCTTTTTATCGGCCGTGATTGGTACCATCATTGGTTTGACTTCAGGCTTTGTGCGGTGGGTCGATGCGATTGTGATGCGTGTGATGGATGGCTTGATGTCCATCCCCACGATTTTGCTTGCCATTGCCCTGATTGCTTTGACGCGTGCTTCCCTAGAAAATGTGATCATCGCCATCACCATTGCCGAAGTGCCCCGCGTCGTGCGTCTGGTGAGGGGCTTGGCACTCTCCCTGCGTGAGCAGCCCTATGTCGAAGCTGCTATCGCTGCAGGCGCTTCGCCGGTCCGAGTGGTGTTCAAACATATCTTTCCAAATACCATTGCCGCGTTGACCGTCCAGACCACCTATATTTGTGGCTTGGCTATTTTGGCCGAAGCGAGTTTGTCTTTCATCGGGGCGGGTGTGCCCCCCTCGATTCCCTCGTGGGGCAATATCATGGCAGAAGGACGCGCCTTGTGGCAGATCAAGCCGCACATGATCGCGTTTCCCGCTTTGTTTTTGTCGATCACGATCCTGGCAATCAATATGTTGGGTGATGGCTTGCGTGATGCAATCGATCCGCGCATGGCCAAGAGAATCTGACATGACCCATACACCTTCACACACAGGCACAAACGATCGACGGGTATTGGACGTCAAAGATTTATCCGTTGTTTTTGGATCCGGCCCCAATCAGGTTCAGGCAGTCAAATCGCTGAATTTGCATGTCGACCGTGGCGAGACTTTAGCGATCGTGGGCGAGTCGGGTTCGGGAAAGTCGGTGACTTCGCTCGCACTGATGCGACTGATCGAGTTTGGTGGTGGCACGATTACGAACGGTGAAATACTGTTTCACCGTTCTCAAGGAGCGACAATAGACATACGGCGCGCGCCAGAGGCCGAGATGAGAAGCATGCGCGGCAAAGACCTCAGCATGATTTTTCAGGAGCCGATGACCTCTTTAAATCCTGTCTTTACAGTGGGTTCGCAGATTACTGAGGCCATCGTTTTGCATCAGAACTGTGAACTGGCTCAGGCGAATGCGGCCGCCATTCGCATCCTTGATCAAGTCCGTATTCCCGATGCGGCCGCGATAATGAAGCGCTATCCGCATGAGCTATCTGGTGGTATGCGCCAGCGCGTGATGATTGCGATGGCGCTTTCTTGTCAGCCTTCCGTATTGATTGCGGATGAGCCGACCACGGCCTTGGATGTCACGATTCAGGCACAGATTTTGCAACTGATCGCTGAGCTACAAAAAGAAATGGATATGGGCGTGATTTTTATCACGCACGACATGGGTGTCGTGGCCGAAATTGCCGATCGTGTGATGGTGATGCGACGCGGCGAAGTGGTCGAAGAAAACGATGTGTTTAATTTGTTCGTGGCGCCTCAGCATATTTACACCAAGACGCTTTTGGCCGCCGTGCCCAAGCTGGGTTCGATGCGTGGTATTTCGCAACCGACGCGCTTTGATCTCCCTATGCAAGAAGATCAAGCGCATGCGCGCCGCGCCGAAGATCGCGCCATCAAGCATTCAACGCATTCCTCAGATGGCACGCTTGATAGTCCTGTCATTTTGGGCGTGCGTGATCTGGTCACGCGCTTCGATATTCGCGGCGGCGTCTTTTCTCGTGTTCAGCGGCGGGTTCATGCGGTAGAACAAGTCTCTTTTGACTTGCATGAGGGTGAGACACTTTCCTTGGTCGGTGAGTCAGGCTGCGGAAAAACAACAACGGGTCGCTCCTTGATGGGGCTGACCAAAGTGACAAGCGGGCAGGTGATTTTTGAAGGATCGCCTGTCAACTTGGCTCACGCACATTCCCTGAAAAGCTTGCGTCGCAATATGCAGTTTGTTTTTCAAGACCCGTTCGCTTCCTTGAATCCTCGTATGCGGGTAGGCGAATGTATCGCAGAGCCCATGGTGATTCAGGGGCTCGCGAGTGGCGCAGAGGCTTCGCGACGCGTCGCTGCGCTGATGGAGCGTGTCGGCTTGGATCCAGCGACTGTCCATCGTTGGCCTCACGAATTTTCTGGTGGGCAAAGACAACGCATTTGTATCGCACGCGCCTTGTCGGTGAATCCCAAGGTTTTGATTGCGGACGAAGCCGTCTCTGCCTTGGACGTCTCGATTCGGGCGCAGATTGTCAATTTGTTGATTGATTTGCAAGATGATCTGGGGATTTCATACCTCTTTATCTCGCACGATATGGCGGTGGTTGAGCGAGTCAGTCACCGGGTCGCGGTGATGTATCTTGGACAGATTGTGGAAATTGGCCCTCGTAGCGCGATCTTTGAAAATCCCCAGCATCCTTATACAAAAAAATTGATGTCAGCGGTCCCGATCGCAGATCCTCTCGCTCGACGTCAACACAAACTCGAAATTTCAGAAATCCCCAGCCCCGTGAGAGGCGTGGGTGAACAGCCCCTTGTCGCGCCGCTTGTTAGGGTCGGAGAGGGTCATTTTGTCGCAACCCATCAGGTGGGTGGCATGTATTGATTTGAGTTCTTGGGAGAGTAATGATGGATCGCAGAAAGTTCTTGGTGACGTCTTCCGCTACTGCAGCAGCATTAAGCTTGCCTGCAGCCTTTAAAGTCCATGCTGCCGCACCTGCAAAGTTGTTTCGTTGGGTGCCGCACGCGGATCTGACGATTCTGGATCCGATGTTTAGTACGGTGTTTATCACCAACATCCACTCCCAACTCATTTTCGACACCCTCTACGGCTTGGATAATCAGTATCAGCCCCATCCTCAAATGGCTTCGGGTCACGAGGTCGACAGTACGGGACTCATTTGGACGATCAAGTTGCGCGAGGGACTGAAGTTTCACGATGGTTCGCCTGTGCGTGCACAAGATGCTGTGGCGAGTCTGAATCGTTGGTCCAAAAAAGACTTGATGGGACGCTCATTGTTTGATTCGACCGAGTCCTTGACCGCCCTTGATGACAAAACTCTTCAGTTCAAGCTCAAAAAGCCTTTTCCGCTGATTCTTCACGCCATCGCGCGTCCGACAGGCAGTATGGCTTGCATCATGCCGGAAAAACTGGCGCTGACACCCGATAACGTTCAGGTCAAAGTCATGAACGGTTCAGGCCCCTTCAAGTTTGTGCACGACCAGTGGGTCTCCGGTTCGCAAGCGGTCTATCAAAAATTTAATGAATATGTGCCCAGCAGCAATAAGCTCAAACCTGAATTCACGTCTGGCCCCAAGATTGTGCATATCGAACAGGTGAAATGGCAAATCATCCCCGATAGTGCGACCGCAGTCGCGGCGCTTCGTAATCATGAGGTCGATGGCGTCGAACATATTGACGCAGACTTTTTGCCTGTGCTGAAAAAAGATCGCAACATCACACTCATCAAGCGAACCTTGCCGTCGATTTCCTTGATGCGTTTTAATCATCTGCATGCGCCGTTTAATAACAAGCTCATGCGGCAAGCTATTTTGTCTGTCGTCAGTCAGACTGAATACATGATGGCGATGAATGGCCCTGATTTTCCGGAGTTTTGGAATGACAAGTGTGGCGTGTTTGTCCCTGATTCACCGATGAGTAGCGATGGTGGAATGGAAAAGCTGTTGGGTAAGCGCGATCTCAACAAAGCACGCGCGATGATTAAAGAAGCCGGCTACAAAGGCGAGACGGTGGTGATTCTTGATCCTGTTGACTATCCGGCGTTTCATACCGCGGCGCTAGTGACTGCCGATTTGTTTAAACAGTTGGGAATCAAAACAGATGTACAGGCGATGAATTGGGGCACACTGATGCAGCGGCGCAATAGTCAAGAGCCGCCTTCATCCGGGGGATGGAATATTGCGTTCACTGCGACCACGGGCCCAAACAATCTGGATCCCGCAGGTCATCTCGCGATTCGAGGCCTTGGCCTCAAGAGCTGGTTTGGCTGGCCGACCAGTGAGCGAATTGAGCAGTTGCGCACGGATTGGTTCAATGCCAAATCGCTTGCTGAACAAAAACGGATTTGTCGTGAGCTTCAAATCCAAGTGTTTGAGGATGTACCTTACATTCCTTTGGGTGCCACCTATCCTGTCTCGGCGATCCGCAAGGAATGGGTAGATTTCCAGCCTCAGATGCCACTTTTCTATACCTTGCGTAAAGTTTAATTTCCGGAGTGTTGCTAAAGATGAAAAAGAACCCCAAGGTTGCCATTGCCGGCTTTGCACTGGAGGCGAATAGCTTTTCGCCAGTTTCTACGAGAGAGGACTTTGAAAAGTCTTGTTGGCATGAAGGCGCCATCATTACCGAACTCGCTCGTCAGACTAGTAATTTACCGGCAGAGGTGACGGGGTTTTATGCGCGCATGGATGAAAAGGGTCCTTGGATCCCCGCTCCCACCATTGTGATTGGTGCGCCGCCTGGGGGGCCTGTTGTCCAAGCAGTATGGACCGAGTTCATGGAAAAACTCGAGAAAAGTCTGCGCGCTGCGATGCCGTTGGATGCTGTCTATGTATCGAATCATGGTGCCTCGAGTGCCGAGCATCTCGACGACACTGAGGGCGACATGATGAGCTTGATTCGCCGGATCGTTGGGCCTGACGTGCCTGTGATCGCGACACATGATTTGCATTGCAATGTCTCTGAGCGCACCGTCGATGCCCTGGACGCGCTGATCAGCTACCGCACTAACCCACACGTGGATCAACGCGAACGCGCAGCGGAAGCGGCGGATCTATTGGTGGAAATGTTGAGTGGGATGAAAACACAAAAGGCATTTATTCGGATGCCGATTACGCCGCCTTCTGTGACCTTGCTGACTGCGCGCGGTCCCTATGCGGATCTTGTCAAGATGGGTACTGCGATGATGCAAACGCCTGCCGAGGGACCCATTGCTAATGTGTCCGTGTCGGCTGGTTTTGTTTTTTCTGACTTGCCAAAGTGTGGCATTACGATCTGCGTGACTTCGCGCGGCGATTTGGCCGCGGCGCAACGCTGCGCGCTCAAGCTCGCCCGCGCAGCGTGGGCAGATCGTGCGCGTTATGTGCCGGATATGCTGGAGATTCCCGAAGCGATAGCAAAAGCACAACAGACTACCGTACCGCTTTTGTTTGCGGATGTCGCAGACAACCCAGGCGGTGGGGGCCGCGGCAATACATCTTGGCTGCTGGCCGCCTTTAATGCCGCCAAGATACCCGGTGTATTGTTAGGTGTTTTTATTGATCCTGCGCTTGCGCAACAGGCCCATCAGGCGGGCGAGGGGCGCGAGTTTGATGCGGTGTTCAATGCAACGGAGAGTCAGTTTTCCAAGCGGTTTACGGGTCGCGCGCGCGTGCTCAAGCTCACGGACGGAGAGGGCTTAGGTCGCCGTGGCATTTTGCGCGGCAAAAAGTTTTCGTTGGGACCTTCCGCATTGATCGAGTTGGTCGACACAGGGACGCGCGTGGTAGTGGGAAGCTTGCGCCGACAGCTCTGTGATCCCGCCATGCTTGAAATGCATGGAATTGACATCGCAACGGTCGGGATACTCATCGTCAAGAGTCGAGGCCATTACAGAGCCGGCTTTGACGAGTTTTTTCCTGAGTCACAGATTTTTGACGTCGACAGTCCCGGATTGACAACGCCGAATCTTAAAAACGTGGACTTCAAACGCTTGCCCAGGCCGGTATTTCCGATTGATCAGGACGCCACGTGGACGGAGCCTGCCTGGGCTTGATTGACTAGCGCACGGCAGTGATCGACGGGTAGGGGCCATCCGCCAGCGTATGAGTCTCGAGCACCATCCGACTGACTTGGCGGCGACTGATCTTGCCTTGTGGATTACGCGGGAGCGTCGATACGGCCACATACAGGCGAGGGCGTTTATGTTTTGACATGCCTGCCACGAGCTGCTCGCATGCCTCTTGCCAACCTGCTTGTGTGCCTTCTCCGACCGCGATGATGATCTCTCCCCAATAGTCCGACGCCAGTGAGGTGACACAAATCTGTCCACACAGAGGATTCGAGGCGAGGTCAGCCTCAATCTCGTCCGGATTGACACGATAGCCACCCGTCTTAATCACATCGGCGACGCGCCCAGTCAAAATCACTCTGCCTGCCGCATCTACATAACCGAGATCCCCCGTGTTGTGCCAACCCTCAGGCAGGTGCGGTCTGAACCCATTCGCATCAATGAGGCCAGCCGACATGTGCGGAGAGCGCAACCAGACTTCGCCGTGTGGCTCATCTGCTGAAGTCGGCGCTTCGATTTTGATTTCAACGCCAGTGGCCGGCCAGCCCACACAGGCGCCCGGTGGCACATCGGGTTGGTTAAAGTAGGCATGCGTGTCTTCGCGATCCAGAATCGTAATGGGATTGACGCATTCTGATTTGCCGAACGTAATCCGCACTTTTGCGCCGAACATGGCATGGGCGCGCTGATAGAGCGCAGGCGTCAGGGGTTGCGTGCCAGTGAAAACACATTGGACAGAAGGAAATTGTTTGGGTGCCAGGGCGCCGGTGATTTTTGCCAAGACAGTGGGGGGGGCAAAAATCGCGGCGAGTGATTGGCTCTCAAGCAAAGGCTCGATTCGATCTATTTGGACCCCATCGTGCAGCACGATCGTGCCACCATGATCCAACCAAGCAAAGGTCAAAAGTGAAGAACCATGCACAAAGGGCGTCATCAACAAGATGCGCGCACCACGCTCGGGCACAAAGGGCAGGGACGCTTTGAGTAATTGTTCGCCCTGCCAGCGCGCACCATGTGTATAGAGCACGCCCTTGGGCTTGCCCGTCGTGCCGGAGGTAAAGAGGATTCTTCCGGATGTATCGCTCTGCACGGCAGGAAGCTGGCTTGGCAAGGAGGCTGTCGAAGTCTGACGGATCGTCGCTGAGTCGATAAAAGATAACCCCAGCGCAGAGAGGCCTTCTTTACGGCTCTCTAGAGAGATGACCTGTTTGAATTGAGCGATTTGCGCACACCACTCGATTTCGTCTTGGGTATAGCTCCAGCTCAAGGGTGTTTCACAGGCGCCCGCCAGCCGAACACCATAAGATACCCAGACAGCGTCCACGCTATTGGGCATGAGTGTGGCAACAGGGTCGCCGGGTTGAAGGCCTTGCGCGATTAGCGCAGCAGCCAAGGCGTGTGCGCGGAGATGCAGTCCGTTATACGTCAGTGTTTGGTTTTCTCCGTCAATGGCAGCGAGGTTTTCGCCAAATCTTTTGGCAAGCGTTTGTAAGCTACTGGACCACGATATTGGCATGCTGGAGTGGCTGTTCATTGATCTTTTTGAGGTTGTTAATGTTTCGATTGTGTTCACAATATAACCAAGGTTACTATCCGGAATAATTAATTTATTTGTGTAAAGGGGTTGAGATGAAAAATAACGAACATAACCGCACACGTCGCTCGCTACTGGGCGTTGCAGGTGTCTCTTTAATCGGTGGTGCGTTTGGTTGGTCACCAGCGGCCTTATCTCAAGCCGCCTATCCAAACAAACCGATCAAGATTGTGATTCCTTGGCCTCCCGGACAGGCAACTGATTTGGCAGGTCGTGCAATTGCAGTGGGCATGACCAAGTTACTGGGTCAAACCGTGATCGCCGATAACAAAGCCGGCGCAGGTGGCATGATCGGTACCGATAGCGTGGCAAAGTCGGCACCTGATGGCTACACCTTGCTAGCAGGCTCGAGCGGCCCGCTTTCCGTTGCACCGCTTCTTCAAAAAACAGCCTATGACGCGCAAAAAGATTTCACACCGATCGCAATGGCCGGTTTGTCACCTTATGTTCTAGTGGTTAACCCCAAGTTTCCCGTTAAGGACATCAAAGAATTCATCGCTTTGGTCAAGGCAAATCCTGGCAAATATACGTTTGCTTCCTCTGGAACTGGTGCAACTGCGCATTTGGTTGCTGAAGCCTTTAACGCAGCATTAGGTCTCAAAGCTGTCCACGTCCCATACAAGGGTTCTTCGCCCGCATTGTCTGATGTGTTGGCGGGTCGTGTCGATTACTGCCTTGAGACAGCGGCTGCAACAATGCCATTTGTGCGCGATGGTCGTCTGAAAGCGCTGGGTGTTTCTCTCGAGAAAGGCAGCATCGTGGCGCCTGGCGTGCCCGCGATTGCGACCGCCGCCAATATACCTGGCTTCAATCTGGGTGCTTGGATTGGTTTGGTGGGTCCAGCAGGGATGCCAAAAAATGTAGTGGTCACTCTGGAAAAAGCCATGCGCGAGATTATGGCAACGAAAGAATCGCGCGATGTGTTTGAGCGAAGCGGATTAGAGCCCCAGTTCAGAGAGGGTGCTGACTTCTTGGCCTATCTTGAAAGCACACGTGTTCAGTTCACCGAAGTAATCAAGAAAAACAACATTAAAATCGACGCAGCCTGATAATTAATATCCGGATTGCTTTATTTTAGATAGATGCCCCGCCTTGGTTTAAGGCGGGGCTTTTTTTTAGTATCCGCACGCAGTGTTTTGATACGAATGATCAAGTCTGTTCTCAGGGTAAGTGCTTTGACAAAAACCGCCTTGAATAGAATAGAATGGATCACCAAATGATTGAAAAAAGGTTCAGACAAATGACCGGGGAAGCGAGATGAGTGAAATGCGTTTTGAACAGCCCAAAACAGCCGAGGCGGCAGCCGCGTTGCTAGCAGGCACCCAAGGTTTGGCCAAGGTGTTATCCGGCGGAACCGACCTGATGATTCACATGCGTAATGGCAACGTGAAACCAGAGCTGGTCCTCGACGTCAAAGGGATTGCCGAGATGAATACGATCGCCGTTGAAGACGGCGGTTATCGTTTTGGAGCTGCTGTTTCCTGTATGCAGCTTCTTGAAAACAAGGCGTTCGCAGCGACATGGCCTGGTGTGATTGATGGCGCCAACCTTGTGGGCTCTGTGCAAGTGCGTGGTCGTGCAACGGTTGCTGGTAACTTGTGCAATGCTTCTCCCGCCGCCGACACTGTGCCTGCGATGATCGCAGCCGGTGCCATCGCCCGCGTGGTCGGCCCGAATGGACGTCGTGAAGTTCCGGTCGAGGAGATTCCTGTTTCTCCTGGAAAAACGTCCCTCACCAAGGGCGAGTTTATTGTTTCGTTTTTCCTGCCCAAGCGTGCGCCTCGTTCGGGTGATGCGTATTTGCGCTTCACGCCACGCTCAGAAATGGATATTGCGGTAGTGGGTGTTGGGTTGAATTTAACCCTCGACGCAAGTGGTACTTGTACAGACGCGCGTGTCAGCCTCGGTGCTGTGGCAGAGCGCGCTTTATTGGTTCCAGAGGCTGCCGCAGCCTTGATTGGCACCAAGGTCGATGAAGCAGCACTCACTAAACTCGCCGCAGCCGCAAGCGCTGCAGCGCGTCCGATTGACGACAAGCGTGGCACCAAGGTGTTCCGTATCAAATTAGCAGGTGTACTGGCTCGCCGTGCGGCAGAGAAAGCACTGAGCAGAGCGAAGGGGAATTAAGCAATGTCAAAGCAACACGTAACAACCGTCATTAACGGTGATCCAGTTGAGTTTCTGTGCGCCACCAATCAATCGCTTCTCGATGTGCTGCGCAATGACCTGAATATGACGGGTACCAAAGAAGGTTGCGGCACGGGTGACTGTGGCGCCTGCAGCGTGACTCTGGATGGTCGTCTGGTCTGCTCCTGTTTGGTCCTGGGCGTCGAGGCGCAAGGCAAGTCTATTCAGACGATCGAAGGCATGGCCAACGGTGAGCATCTGCATGTCTTGCAGCAAAAGTTTTTGGAGCATGCCGCCTTGCAATGCGGTATTTGCACACCTGGATTCTTGGTCGCTGCACGCTCATTGCTCGAGCGCAACCCAGATCCAACCGAAGAAGAAGTCCGCTTCTGGCTCGCCGGTAATCTGTGCCGTTGCACGGGCTACAACAAAATCATCGAAGCGGTGCTGGATGCCGCGCGCGAATTGCGGGGAGCCTAATCATGCTGACAAACACTAAAAAAACCGAACAGACTTTCAAATCTATTGGTACGAGTCCGATTCGTCCCGATGGTGTGCCAAAAGTGACCGGGATGGCGCAGTATGGCGCGGACTACTCCTTGCCAGGTATGTTGTGGGCCAAGATTTTGCGCTCTCCACATGCCCATGCGCGCATTCGCTCAATCAACACCGCTAAGGCTGAAGCCTTGCCTGGTGTCAAGGCTGTATTGACTTCAGCTGATTTGCCCGCGCAGCCCTTTGACTACGTTGGACCTGAGCGCGTTGCCGTGAACTACTGGCACATGACGCGTAATATTTTGGCGCGTGAAAAAGCTTTGTATGAAGGTCACGCGATTGCGGCTGTTGCTGCCACGACTGCAGCGATTGCCGCTGAGGCGATTGCCCTGATTGAGGTTGACTATGAAGTGTTGCCTCACGTCATCGATGTGGACGAGGCGATGCAGCCTGATGCGCCCGTACTCTACGAAGACATGATCACGCGCGGTGTCGAACCCGCACCGACCAAACCTTCAAACATCACCAAGCGTCTCGAGTTTAAAGTGGGTGATTTGGACGCAGGCTTTGCCTCTGCCGATGAAATCGTTGAGATGAGTTTCAAAACGGCCGCCGTGCACCAAGGCTATATCGAGCCCCATTCATGCTTGGCCCGTTACGGAGCCGACGGTCAGTGCGAGCTGTGGTCGGCCAGCCAAGGTCACTTTGTGGTGCGTGCTTACACAGCCAAGCTGTTGGGCATGGAGATCGGTAACTTGGTGGTTCACCCCGCCGAGATTGGCGGCGGTTTCGGTGGCAAGACTGTCGTTTATGTCGAGCCGATCGCTGTGGCCCTCTCACGCAAGACCGGTCACCCCGTCAAGATCATGATGAGCCGCGAAGATGTCTTCAAGGCGACAGGTCCGACCTCTGGTGGATCGATGACGGTCAAGATCGGCGTTAAAAAAGACGGCACTATCGTCGCAGCCGATGGCGTGTTTAAGCTTCAGGCGGGTGCCTTCCCAGGCTCTCCCGTGATGAATGCCGCGATGTGTGCGTTTGCGGCCTACATCATCCCTAATGTTCGCGCAGTGGGTTTTGATGTGGTGAGTAATCGCCCTAAATCTGCGGCCTATCGTGCACCAGGCTCACCGATTTCTGCTTTTGGCGTGGAAAGCGTACTGGATATTTTGGCCCAAAAAATCGGTATGGATCCTTTAAAGCTGCGCCTGAAAAACGCAGTCAAAGCTGGATCTCCAACGCCCTATGGACCCAAGCATTCTCATGATGGTTTCGCTGAAACGATCCAGGCCTTGCTCGATCACCCCGAGTACAACAAACCTCTGGGTAAAAATCAGGGACGCGGAGTCGCCTCCGGTTTCTGGTTCAACGGTGGTGGCGAGTCGACTGCGTCGATCCACATCAACGAGGATGGTACGGTTGTGTTGGCGACAGGCAGTATGGACGTGGGTGGTTCGCGTGCCTCAATGGCGTTGATGGCTGCTGAGACACTTGGCGTGCCTTATGCGTCTGTGCGTTCAACTGTGGCAGATACGGCTTCGATTGGTTATAACCACGTGACAGGTGGTTCGCGTGTGACGTTTGCGACGGGCCTTGCAGTGGTCGAAGCCTGCAATAAGATTATTGAGCAACTGCGTCTGCGCGCCTCGATCATGTGGGATGTCGATGTTAAAGGCGTTGTCTGGGAGGACGGTTTTGCCAAGCCTGCTGACAAGAGCGTGGGCGAGTTTGAGCCGCTGTCACTCAAGGCCATCGCGGCCAAGCGTGCCGTGACAGGTGGCCCAATCGTGACCGAAGCGGCTGTCAACGCGGGCGGTCAGGCCC
This sequence comes from Burkholderiaceae bacterium, assembly GCA_030158305.1. Classification (GTDB taxonomy): domain Bacteria; phylum Pseudomonadota; class Gammaproteobacteria; order Burkholderiales; family Burkholderiaceae_B; genus Zwartia. The sequence goes on along the minus strand of JAOATE010000061.1, from coordinate 36,020 downwards.
CAGGATTTTCGACACAGTTTTGCGATGTCGAAGTCGATCCCGAAACAGGTGCAGTCAAGATTCTGCGCTTTGTTGCCGCACAAGACGTCGGTCGCGCCATTCATCCCAAGTACTGCGAAGGCCAGATTCATGGCGGCGTGGTGCAGGGCATTGGTTGGGCGCTTAACGAAGAATACATTTACGACAAGCAGGGCCGTCTGTCGAATGCAGGCTTCCTTGACTACCGTATTCCCGTTGCTTCAGACCTGCCGATGATTGAGGCGATTTTGGTTGAAGTGCCTAATCCGAACCACCCCTATGGTGTGAAAGGTGTGGGCGAGGCCAATATCGTGCCCCCCATGGCGGCAATCGCGAATGCGATTCAGCGTGCAACGGGTAAGCGTATGACTGAGTTGCCGATGTCGCCGCCGAAAGTATTGGCTGCGATTGATGCAGGCTAAGTCCAAGGCGCACGCGTAGGCTCTCGTGGAAACTGACTTGCAAGCCGTTGCGCCTCAAACCGTCCGGGTCTTGTTCACCGGCGGTTTTAGTCGGCGCTACACAGACGGCATACGCGAGTTTGAGATCGAAGCACGAACGGTCCGTGGTGTGATTAGCGCCATGGATCGTTTATATCCTGGGCTGGGTGAGCACCTCGAAGAGGAAACTTCCCTGGCCGTCAATGGCGTGATCCACGAAGTGGTTTACACGCAGATTATTCCTGCGGATGCCGAAGTTTTTTTCATACCTCGCATCGAGGGCGGTTAATTCCCCATGAATGTAGAACAAATCAATCAGGCCGTGGCTCAACTGCTACCTGCCTGGCAAGCACACACGCGTCTCGATGGACTTGCGCCTCAGTGTCACCCGACGAGCCGCACAGAGGGCTATCAGATTCAACGCGCCTTATTTGAGGCAACGGGTGAGCCCGCGCTGGGATGGAAGATCGCGGCGACCAGTGTGGCTGGTCAGCAGCATATTGGCGTCAGTGGACCGCTGGCAGGGCGCTTATCCGCTTCTCGTTGTTTAGCGGATAACAGCGAGTTACCACTCTCGCATAACTACATGCACGTGATTGAGGCGGAGTTCGCCTTTTTGATGGGACGCGATGTCGGTCGTGAACTTGCTGCGGGAGCAGGTCGCCAGGATGTGCCACTCACGATGGCGCAAGTGATGGACTGTGTTGCTGGCTTGCACATTGCGATCGAGGTGCCCAACTCTCGCTATGTTGATTTTGTTGGTGCGGGAGAAGCGCAACTGATTGCTGATTTTGCCTGTGCTTGCAACGTGGTGTTAGGGCCTCGCGCACCTGATGAGTGGCGTGATACGGACTTGAGTCAACACGCCGTCACTGTCCGTCGAGGTAACGAAATTGTCGCGACAGGGTCCGGTGCGAATGTTTTAGGTGACCCAAGGATAGGGCTGACATGGCTCGCCAATGAGTTGTTGTTACAAGGACAACAACTCAAGGCTGGAGAGGTCGTGATGACGGGTACTTGCGTGGTGCCGGTTCCCGTTGCGGCAGGCGATGCGATGACAGCTGATTTTGGTGCATTTGGTCAGGTGCGCGCACGTTTCAAAGCCTAAGGCTGATAAGACTCTCGAATCTACCTAGACCTCAAGCTGAATGCTTGAGGTCTTTTTATATTTAAGCCGCAACAGGCGCTTTTTGTGCGCCTCTGATCAGCTTGCCTGGCAGTTTGCCTGTGTGTGTGCCATTCTGATAGGTCACGACGCCTGAGACGATGGTGGCGCGAAAACCCTCAGCGGCTTGACCTAAGCGTCTACCGCCAGCGGGTAAGTCATAGACGATTTTGGGGGCATGAAGTTTAAGCCCTTCAAAATCAATAATATTGACGTCCGCTTTGTAGCCGGGTCGCAAGACGCCGCGATCATTGAGTCCAACTGTTGCCGCCGTGTCCTGCGTCTGCCATTTGACTAAGAGCTCAAGCGGAATTCTCTCGCCACGGCTGCGATCACGCGCCCAATGTGTCAGCAGATAGGTTGGAAAGCTCGCATCGCAGATATAACCGTAATGCGCGCCGCCATCACTCAGGCCGGGCACGGTATCGCGATCCATCAGCATTTCACGCAACACTTCGTGATCGCGATCCGCGTAGTTATAGAGCGGGCGATACAGCATTGCTGTGCCATCGTTTTCTAGTAAATAGTCATAAGCGAAAGCTGTGGGATCCACGCCTGCGCGCTCCGCACGTGCCGCAATGCTGTCCTCTGGCTTGGGCTCGTAGTCTGGTGGATCACCGAGTGGGTAGAGGTTGTCAAAGTTCGCCACGCGGCGCTTGTACATGGCCTCGCCGTGCTCTTCGGACAAAATCTTGGCGCGGACCTCGGGGTCACGAAGTTTTTTGAGTCGCTCCTCTGGGCTCAGATTGCGCAAGGCTTCAAAGCTCGGGAGTTGCGTGAAAGGGCAGAGTGATAGCGCAAAGCTCAGAATCAAGGCAACCGGACGTGCGCCAACTTGTGCCTTCATTTTCAAGCCCGCATCGGTGGCCGCATGCATATGCTCCATCACGCGACGCCAGCGATCGGGTAAGTGTTCGTGTTGCAGCAGCGTGAGTGAAAGGGGGCGACCCGAGGTCTCGACAATTCGGCGCAACATGGCGAACTCTTCGTCGACATCATCAAAGTCAGTGACGAGCTGAAGCACGCCAACACCCGCCTCGCCAAGACCTTTCGCGATGGCGGTCAGCTCACCTTCGGCCGCACCCAAGGATGGTGTCGGACTACCGTCGCTGCTGCGATGCAAAATGGTTCTGGAGGTCGTAAAACCTAATGCGCCGGCTTTGATTGCTTCAACAGCTAGGGCAGTCATCTGCGCACGATCTTCGTCAGTCGAGGGTTCGCGCTTGGCGCCCCGCTCTCCCATGACGTTGATACGCAGCGGCGCATGGCCGATTTGTGTCGCCACATCAATATCAAACTCGCGCGCTTCCAATGCATTGAGATACTCTGGAAACGTATTCCAGTCCCAAGGCAGACCTTCATCCAACACCACGCCGGGAATGTCCTCGACACCTTCCATGAGTTTCATGGTGATCTCGCGATGTTCTGGTTTGCAGGGGGCGAAACCCACGCCACAGTTCCCCATCACAACAGTCGTCACTCCAAGCTGCGAAGAGGAGGCAACGTTATTGCTCCAAGTCACTTGACCGTCATAATGGGTGTGAATGTCGACGAAACCAGGCGTCACCAACATGCCCTTGGCATCAATCTCTCGGTCGGCGCTACCCGTCACTTGACCGACTTCTGTGATCAGACCATCGACGATTTTGATGTCACCAACGAACGGCTTGCCGCCTGTGCCATCGACGATAGTGCCGTGACGAATAATGAGGGAACCTGTGTGTGCCATGAGAAGGTATATGCAGTGTGATGAGACAAGTCTCAGTTGTACTCACCACACGCAGGCATGTCAAGCCAGCCGTTTATGTACTGATTAGGCAACAAAGTTTCAGGTCACTGCCACTCAAGACTGCTCAGGCACTTGGGCGATGACTTGTGCCACGGCTGCAGTCAGTTTCTTGGCATAGGGGACATGCAGAAACTCATTGGGACCGTGTGCGTTGGACTGAGGTCCGAGCACACCACAGACCATCATTTGTGCTTTGGGAAAGCCCGTGCTGAGTAGTTTCATCAATGGGATCGTGCCGCCTTGGCCGATAAAGCCGACAGGGGCTTTAAAGTGAGCCAAGCTGGCGTCATTGAGCGCCTGCTCAAACCAGGGAGCCGTGCTCGGCGCATTCCAGCCGCTTGAGGTGCTTTCAGAATGAAAGGTGACCTTGGCTTGATAGGGGGCATTATCCTCAAGCAATGTTTTCAGCTCTGCTACGGCCGCTGCCGCATCGATCAGTGGAGGGAGTCTCAGGCTGAGCTTAAAGGCGGTGTAGGGTCGCAGCACATTGCCAGCATCTTTGAGCGCAGGAAAGCCTTCAGCACCCGTGACGCTCAAGGTCGGTTTCCAAGTGCGTCTGATCAAGGCTTCAACAGGGTCGAGTGTCGTGGGGAGTGCGACCAAACTTGAACCACCACAATCGTGATGCGCCCAAGGAAAGCGCTTGTAGATGGCATCGCCCAAGATGCCTGCCGTTGCTTGCGCTTGAGCCAGGCGCTCAGCCGGGATCTCGCAATGAAAGCTCTTGGGTAGCAACCGACCCGTTTCACTGTCCTCAAGGCGATCCAGCACATGCCGCATGATTCGAAAGCTCGAAGGCACGAGTCCAGAGGCATCGCCCGAGTGGATGCCTTCCGTCAAAATCTCGACCTTTAGTACGCCGGCCGCCATACCGCGCAAACTCGTCGTCAGCCAGAGCTGATCGTAATTGCCGGCACCACTGTCCAAACAAATCACCAGCCCGACATCACCCAAGCGTGTCTTGAGAACATCGATGTAGGGCAGCAAATCCGGCGAGCCACTTTCTTCGCAGGTTTCAATCAAACCCACGATCCGCGGGTGGGCGATCTTTTGCTCTTTGAGTGCCTGAATGGCTGTGATGGCAGCGTAGGCTGCGTAGCCATCATCCGCACCACCACGGCCATATAACTTGCCATCAATATACTTGGGGGTCCAAGGGCCGAGGCCATTGCGCCAGCCATCAAACTCAGGTTGTTTATCCAGATGACCATACATCAAGACCGTCTGACTATTCGCGCTTTGCGAGCGCGTAGACGCCACCTCAAAAAATATGACGGGTGTGCGACCAGGCAGTCGAATAATCTCCAGTTTGAGACCCGCGACTTTTTGCGCCTCGATCCAGGCGGCCGTGCGCTCAATGACCTTGTCCAAATAACCTGCCTGTGCCCAGTTGGCATCAAAGGCGGGTGATTTGGCGGGAATCTCGATATAGTCGCTGAGTTGACCCACCAGATCGTCGTCCCACGATTGACTCACAGAGGTCAGGACTTGAGCGGTATCGAGCATCGGGACGGGAGCGTTCATTGTTTTTCCTTGACCTTGAGGCGCCATGCATGCAACAAAGGTTCTGTGTAGCCGCTCGGTTGCTCGAGACCCTTGAAGACCAAGTCACGTGCGGCGCGATAGGCATAAGAGTCTTCAAAGTTCGGCGCCATTGGCTGATAGAGCGGATCTCCGGCATTTTGTCCATCAACGACTTTGGCCATGCGTTGCAAGGTCTCGTGCACTTGGGCTTCGGTCACGATGCCGTGCAACAACCAGTTGGCGATGTGCTGACTGGAAATGCGCAGCGTCGCACGGTCTTCCATCAGTCCTACGTTATGGATGTCGGGAACTTTTGAGCAACCTACACCTTGATCAATCCAGCGTACAACATAGCCCAAAATGCCTTGAGCATTGTTGTCCAGCTCCTGTTGAATCTCGGCCGCACTCCAGGTTGGTTTGACGGCCACAGGGACTTGAAGGATTTCACCGAGCAGTCGATCAATCTCTGCTGGAGCATCAACTTTTTCAAGGGCAGTCTGAACGTCTGCGACACTGACTTGATGGTAGTGCAGGGCATGCAGAGTCGCGGCAGTCGGGGAGGGAACCCACGCAGTATTCGCACCTGCTTTGGGATGGGCGATTTTCTGCTCAAGCATCGCTGCCATCAGGTCTGGCATGGCCCACATCCCTTTACCGATCTGCGCACGTCCACGCAGTCCGCAGGCCAAGCCTGTCAAGACGTTGCTGCGTTCGTAAGCCGACAACCAAGCGCTGGATTTCATGTCGCCTTTGCGGATCATCGGGCCGGCATGCATCGCGGTATGCATTTCGTCGCCTGTGCGGTCCAAAAAGCCTGTGTTGATAAAGGCCACGCGCGCGGGGGCTTCAGAAATACACGCTTTAAGGTTGACACTGGTACGACGTTCCTCGTCCATGATGCCAAGCTTGACTGTGTTGGGCGCCAGACCGAGCATGCCCTCTACGCGACCAAAGAGTTGGTTGGCGAAAGCGACTTCGGCAGGACCATGCATTTTTGGTTTGACGATGTAGACCGAACCTGTGCGTGAGTTGCCATATTTATGCGCTTGATTGCGTTTGAGATCATGCAGCGCAATCGTGACTGTCACCACGGCATCCAGGATGCCTTCGAAAATCTCCTGACCATTGCCATCGAGAATGGCGGGATTGGTCATCAAGTGTCCCACGTTACGCAGAAACAGCAAGGAGCGGCCGTGCAAAGTCACCACGCCATCTTTGGCTTGCTTGGCGCCTGTAGCGGCCGTGTAATGACGATCCTGATTGAGGGTGCGATCAAACGTCTGGCCACCTTTGGTGACGCTTTCCACGAGCGTGCCTTTCAGAATGCCGAGCCAGTTGCGATAGGCAAGCACCTTGTCGTCAGCATCGACGACGGCGACGGAGTCTTCGAGATCGAGAATGGTGGAGAGTGCGGCCTCAAGCACGATATCGTTGACACCGGCGGGATCATCTTTGCCAATACCTTTGCTGGCATCGATTTGAATATCGATATGCAAGCCGTTGTTCACCAGCAAAATAGAGGAGGGTGCGGTCTCAGCGCCTTGGTAACCGACAAATTTTTCCGGTGCTGCCAATGCAGTCACCGTGCCGTCCTTGAGCGTGACGACAAGCTGGCCGTTTTTAACGCGATAGGATTGAACATCTGCGTGCGAGCCTTTAGCAAGCTGGGCGGACTGATCGAGAAACTGCCGGCCAAAAGCGATCACTTTGGCGCCACGAATCGGGTTGTAACCACCCGCTCTAGTGGCACCATCCGTCTCAGCGATCGCGTCTGTGCCGTACAGTGCATCGTAGAGCGAACCCCAGCGGGCATTCGCGGCATTCAAGGCGTAACGGGCATTGAGTACGGGCACGACAAGTTGTGGTCCGGCTTGAAGTGCCAACTCTGCATCAACATTTGTCGTGGTGGCTCGGGCGTTAGCCGGTACGGGAGCCAGATATCCGATTTTTGTCAGAAAGGCACGATAGGCCTGCATGTCTTGAATCGGTCCGGGGTGTTTGCGGTGCCAGCTGTCCATCTCTGTTTGCAGACGATCACGCTCTGCCAACAGTGCAGTGTTCGCAGGTGTCAGATCATGGACCAGTGCATCAAAGCCCTTCCAAAAACTCGCACTGTCGATCCCAGAGCCAGGTAACACCTCTGTTTCGATAAATTGATACAACGGTGTTGCGACGTTGAGACGATGGCAAACTGTACGAGCAGTCATATTGGCGAGACCTCGGAGAAATTCGGTTTGTGAAAAACTGATCACATAGTTTACCGATTTCTTACACAAAAGATCGTATTGCGCCCTGGATGACTTCTTTTGGAATGCCCAGCCCCCAAGCAGCCGCAATGGCTGCCAATACTTCACCCGTTGCTGGCGCTTGAGGTCGATGCGCGGTGAGGCTCAACTCAGTCAAGGTCATGAAAGCCTGTTGCGACGCACCATCGGCAAGTATGATGGTGTTTTGCTCAAGGAAAACGGCTCGCTTACCCTCGGCACGATGTGCCGCGATGACAGGCGAATCAGGCAGCACGCTGTAAAAGGTGATGGAGCCATCACAATATTGCGCCATGGTCGCGACATTGGCATCGTCTGCATTGAGGACGCCAACGCCATGGGGCCAGACCACATCGACTTGGCAGCGGTAGACCTTGATCAGATCTTCAGCTGTCTCAAAGGCGTGATAGGCCACCTCGGGTTGTTTAAACGCCTCCGAGTAAACAATATTCGTGACCACTCCGACTGCACAGCGGTCGTAGGCAAGTCCTTTCGTCAGGATTTCCATTCCGTCATTTTCAATCACAGCGGCTTCGACTTCGCGGTTCAGTAGTAAGCGTCTGGCCTGATCCCAGTTAGCTGCATTGCCTGCGTAAATTTGACGCGAACCCACAGACAGTCCGTCCGTATTTGCCAAGCCTGTCCGCCACCCATGCGCATTGAGAATATGGTTGATCAAACGTGCAATTTGAGTGGTTCCGTGACTACCGGTGACTCCAACGAGAGGAATGCTGCCGTTTTCGTCGTCGGGGAAAATATGATTGATGATCGCGTGACCGACAGGCCGTGAAAGACCCTCGGCTGGCTTGAGGTGCATGAGCAGACCAGGGCCTGCATTGACTTCAACAATCGCGCCACCTTGAGCGTGCAGGGGCTTGGAGATGTCTTCTGCGACCAAGTCGATGCCCGCGACATCCAGTCCGACTGCTTTTGCCGCCAACGCAGCCATCGCGACCACTTCAGGATGGACATCATCCGTGCAATCGAAAGCCACGTTGCCATTGCGCTGAATCAGCACTTCGCGCCCGGCCGGGATGACACTTTCTGAGTCAAAGCCTTGTCGGGTGAGTTCGAGACGGGCGGCAGAGTCGATCCGTACAGGGTTTAAAGGCTGATCTTCACCGCGACCTCTGCGTGGATCGGAATTAATCTGGCTCGCAATCAGTTCCAACACGGTTTGTTGACCGTCACCCACTACGCTGGCGGTTTGTCCCTTTGCCGCGGCGGCGAGTTTGCCGCCAACGATCAATAGCCGGTGCTCATTGCCGCGAATAAAGCGTTCGACTAGCACGCCAGAGCCTTCATCGACAGCCACATCGTAGGCGGCTTCGATTTCTGCGCGCGTCTCAAGGTTGATAAACACTCCGCGACCATGATTGCCATCAACAGGTTTGACTACCACGGGTAAACCGAGGTCTTGTGCGGCCTCCCAAGCATCTGCGGCGCTGTCGACGGCTCTGCCATTTGGAATCGGTACGCCGCAGGTTTCGAGGATCTCTTTGGTGAGACTCTTGTCGCGTGAAATGGTCTCAGCGATTGCACTCGTCTGATCCGTTTCAGCGGTCCAGATACGTCGCTGTTTGGCACCGTAGCCAAACTGAACGAGGTTGCCTTGGCTGAGCCGAATGGCTGGGATCGTGCGTTCGTCCGCGGCGAGCACCATCGAGGCAGTGCTGGGACCTAAGCAAAGGTCCTGGGCGATATCTCTGAGTTTTTCAAGTTCGCCTTCTAAATCATAGGGCAGATCATCAATCGCGGCCATCACCAGATCTCGACCCATATAGAGTGCCGCAAGTGTGACTTTCTCTTCCCAGCCGCTGACCATGACCTTGTAGACGCCGCGTGTTTCTGTTTCACGGGCTCGACCAAAGCCATAACCGGGTACACCCGCCAAGTCTTGAAGCGCGAGTGTCACGTGCTCCAAAATGTGACAGGGCCAAGTCCCTTCTTTGAGTCGCATCAAAAATCCGCCACGCACGCCTGGGCTGCAACGGTGCTCGACCAAACTTGGGAGCCATTCTGTCAGGCGTTCGTAAAGGCCTGGAACCGTATCGGAGGGGCTATCTTCAAGGTCACCAATATCGATGACAGCCTCAATAATGGCGCAATAAGTCCAGATGTTTGGACCACGCAAATAAGTGGTACTTTTGATAACGATGTCGCGCGTGTTCATGAGCAGAAAACCTTGATGACCAAGCGCTTATTATCACCGCAAAACAGGTCCTCTGGAGGTCTGAGCACCTGTCTCGCGGGCTGACGTGAACTGGTTTAACGCGCTTTGCGCCCTTTGATTGGATACTGAGGATCCACAAAGCCATGCGTGGATGCGTAGCCAGGGGGAACCAGTTGATCAACCAGGGTCTCGTCCTCTGGCAGGATTTCGACATCCAGCGCAGCAACGTAGTCTTTCCATTGATCGAGTGTGCGCGGCCCGCCAATCACACCACTTAATAAACGATTATTCAAGGCCCAGGCGATGGCGAACTGAGTGGGGCTTAAACCACGGCTCTGCGCGTGCGCTTTGAGTGCGTTAGCGATTTCGAGCGATTCTGGACGAAATTCAGTCTGGTGCATACGGCGATCGCCTCGTCCGGCTCGGCTGTTGGGATCGGGCTGAATGCTTGGGTCATACTTGCCTGTCAAGACGCCGCGCGCAAGGGGGCTGTAGGCCACCACCCCTACGCCATAGTGCGCACAAGCGGGAATGAGTTCCGTTTCAATCAAACGCGTGACGGCACTGTAAGGAGGTTGGCAGACGATGGGTTGAGGGATGCCCATGCGACGGGCCGTTTCGACCATACGCGCCACACGCCAGCCCCTGAAATTAGAAATGCCGTAGTAGCGGATTTTTCCCATCTCAATCAGGCGGGCAAAGCTCGAGAGCGTTTCTTCAATTGGTGTTGTTTCATCATCTTTGTGCATGTAATACACATCGATCCAGTCGGTATTGAGGCGTTTCAGGCTGTTATCGACCTCTTGCATGATCCAGCGGCGTGATAAGCCCTTGTCGTTGGGCTCCTTGCCAATAGGATTGGCGACTTTGGTTGCCAGCACCCAGCGTGAGCGATCTTGAGCAATCAGTTTTCCAACAATGCGTTCGGATTCGCCACCCGCATAGTTGTCTGCACTGTCAATGGCATTCAGACCCGCATCACGTGTGACGGCGACCATTTCTCGCGCAACGGTTTCGTCAGTCTGATCGCCAAACATCATTGAACCCAGCCAAAGGCGAGGAACCATTAAGCCACTATTGCCGAGTGGGCTGTATTGCGGTGTGTTGTGAGCCATTTGTATTGTTACCGTTTAAATGTAAAAAATAATAAGAGAGTGGGTATCCCGTCAAAACAAGAAACTCAGACAGGACGCATGCTTGCGGTGATCTGACGGATATCCTTGACGTTTTCAAGCGCCTCAAGCACATCGAAAAGGGGGCGGATCTGCGCGAGGCCTAGCGAACGTTGCGCGCAGTCAGAAAACTTTTCCCATAACTCATCAGTCGAGAGTGGGTTGTCTCCCCCACGACCAATCAGGCTATTGACTCTTCGAGAGAGCTGGGTGCCTGACTTGAGTGTGATGATGACTTCGGCACCAAATTGCTCAGGTGAGTCATCTGGCATATCGGGGTGTTCGCGAGCAATCGTTTTTGCCATGAGCTTGCGTACTTCTGGATCAAAGTGCGCGGTCCCTTCAAAATCGTTGAGCTTAGGCGCGCCTTTTAGTAATGCTAAACAGACTGCATATTGAACAGAAAACTTTGCAGCAAGCGGACTTTGCGGATCAGGATTATTGGTGTGGGGCAGTCGCCGTTTGTGCGGGAGGATTTCGATTTTTTCAATTTCGGTTATTTCAAGAGGCTCTTCATGACGCAACTGCAACGCCATGGCGACCGCAGGAATAGCGCTGCCGCAGCAAGGAAACTGTTTGAGACCCATACTTGGGCTTAGAACTTCGAGTGGGTGAGCCCAGTCTTTAAAAATCAGGTCCGCATTAAAGTTTCCCGGACCGTTAAAGGCGTTAAAAAATCCCTGTTGATGCTCAAGGGCGGCGGGGTTGGCGTCGTAACCGACTTGTGCCATCAAGGTGGCCAACAAACCATTGCGCGCGCATTGACCGACATGTAAAGGTTTCACCATCGTGCCAAAGTTTGCTTTTAATCCTGATGCGAACGAGGCCGCAATCGCCATCGCTGTGGTGACTTGCTGAGGATTTAAGCCAAGCAGGTGTGCACTCGCCGCAGCGGCACCAAACACTCCCAAGGTCGCGGTGGGATGCCAGCCTTTGTCGTAATGATAAAAATTGACCGCACGCGCCAAACGAATCTCAGTTTCGATGCCGACGACGTAAGACTGAAGCAGTTGTCGCCCTGACAAGCTGTGTTCTTCTGCGAGCGCCATGAGCGGAGCGACTAAAGGTGCCGACTGATGACCTCCCATCGGCTGACTGAAGTCGTCATAATCTAAGGCGTGGGACGCTGTGCCATTGATGAATGTGGCATCCAGGGCAGAGGTTTGACGGCGTGTGCCCAAGATAGAGCAAGTCCCGGGTGCCGTGGCAACGCCTGGGGTCTCCAAAAGCAGGGTGGTGCAAGGTTCAGAGGCACCTGCGATCGTGACACCCAAGGTATCAATGATCGCCGTTTTTGCCAAACGGTAGGCTTCTGGCGAAATGGCGGACAAATCAAAGCCGCATATTTTTGCGGCCATTTGCTCAAGAATCGTGTTCTGAGAGGGTGCTGCTGTCATACCAAATTCCTTAGTTTGCGGGTTGCCCAGAGGCACTGATGCAAAAACGCCTCAGACCTTGCAATAAGTGTCTGAGGCGCAGTCAAGAAAGTGTTGCAGCTTACAAAGGTGAGTGCAAGAGATTAAAGCTCAATCTTTGCAGTTTTGGCTACGACACGCCACTTTTCGATCTCTGAGCGGACGTACTTTTTGAACTCATCAGGCGTGCTCCCGACAGGAATGGCACCCATCCCTTCGAGTTGTTTACGGACATCTGGAGAGCTGAAAATCTCAGTGATTGCCTTGGAAAGCGTATTGATAATTTCTGGTGGGGTGCCTTTAGGGGCGAACAAGCCGCTCCATGAGCTCACCTCAAAGTCCTTAAAGCCGAGCTCTTCGAGGGTCGGAACATCGGGAAGTTGTGGCAAGCGTTTGCTGCTGGCGATGGCAATCGGTCTGAGACGACCCGCTTGGATAGTGCTGGTGACGCCCGAGGCTGTTTTGAAACCCATCGATACGGTGCCGCCCATGACATCGTTCATGGCGGGAGCAGCGCCTTTGTAGGGGATGTGCAGGGCATCAATTCCCGCACGCTGTTTCAGCATTTCGCCGGCCAAATGTGGTGAACCACCTGCGCCTGAGGATGCATAGGACAGTTTGCCAGGGTTGGCTTTTGCGTAAGCAATGAGCTCGGCCAAGTTTTTAACGGGCAGGTCGTTGTTGACGACAAGCACGCTTGGCGATGAAACCAGTTGACTAATAGGAATGAAATCACGCTCGGTGTCGTAACTCAGGTTTTTGTAAACCGACATATTGGTCGCGTTGGCGATTGTTCCCAAGAACAGCGTGTAGCCGTCGGGCTTGGCACGGGCGGCTTCCGCCGAGGCGATGTTCGAGCCGCCACCAGGTTTGTTCTCGACAATCACCGGTTGGCCGAGGGCTTTTTCCAAGCGGGCGCCAACAAATCTTGCCACGATGTCGGTTGGTCCGCCTGCGGCGAAGCCAACGATGACTTTGATGGGTTTGTCAGGATATTTGGCTTGAGCGAATGACGTCACTCCAAAACCTGTTGTTAAAACGAGGGCGCCTAACAATGCGCGTCGTGTGCGTTTGATTGCGTTAGTCATGTCAAGATCTCCTGATTTTTTTGCACGATACCATGGCAGCATAACCCTGTGGAAATTTTGGCTCAAGCGTGCGGACTCCGATACCTTGATTCAAAGGAGAGGTGTTCGTCATCCCTGCAATGGGCGCCTTGGGTTATATTTATTCGGCTATGCGTGGACCCGCCTGATGCATCCCGCCACACATTTACTTTTCCTGGAGTTAACCATGAGTGCAGCTTTTCTTTCGCCCCGAATGTCTTTGGTCAAACCTTCGCCCACACTGGCGATTACAGATAACGCAAAGGCGATGAAGGCTCGCGGCATGGACGTGATTGCGCTGGCGCAGGGTGAGCCCGATATGGATACGCCTGCCAATATTTGCGAGGCTGCCGTTCGTGCCATTCAGGGCGGTCAGACTCGCTATACCGCAGTCAATGGCACGGCTGAGCTCAAGCGTGCAATCGCCAGAAAGTTTCTGCGTGATCACGCAATGACCATCAATCCGGATGATGTCATTGTTTGCACGGGTGGTAAACAGGTATTGTTTAACGCATTGGTCGCCACGATCGGCGAGGGCGATGAAGTTCTCATTCCTGCCCCTTATTGGGTGAGCTATCCCGATATGGTGGTGTTGGCGGGTGGAAAATCTGTATCCGTTGAGTGCGATGCTTCTGTTGGATTCAAGTTGACGCCCGAGCTGCTTGAAAAGGCCATCACACCTCGCACCAAGTGGTTGATTCTGAACTCCCCTTCAAATCCAACGGGTTCGGTCTACACCGCAGCAGATTTAAAAGCCTTGGGACAGGTCCTCAAAGCACACCCTCATGTCCTCGTGATGGTGGACGACATGTACGAAAAGCTCTTGTTTGATGGCGCTAAGTTTGCGACCCTCGCACAGGTTGCTCCCGACATTGCCGACCGAGTCTTGACAGTCAATGGCGTGTCAAAAGCCTATTGCATGACGGGCTGGCGCATTGGCTATGGCCACGGACCGAGCTGGTTGATTGGTGCCATGTCCGCCATTCAGTCACAGTCGACCTCCAATCCTTCTTCGATTAGCCAAGCCGCTGCACTTGAAGCGCTCGACGGCCCACAGGATTTCATCGCCGATCACAATGTCATTTTCCAGCGTCGCAGAGATATGGTTGTAAGCTTGCTTAATGAATGCGAAGGCGTTACCTGCATGAAACCACAGGGTGCATTTTATGTGTATCCAAGTTGCGAGGGTACCCTTGGCAAGACCACACCCAAAGGTGTCAAAATCAACAGTGACTTTGATTTCGCCAATGCGCTGCTAGATGAAAAGATGGTTGCAGTGGTGCCTGGTTCTGCTTTTGGCTTAGCACCTTATTTCCGTATTTCTTACGCAACCTCGGACGACATTTTGAAAGATGCCTGCCAGCGTATTAAGGAGTTCTGCGCTTCACTCAAAGCGTGATCCGGCGCAGAGCTTGACTGAATTGTTGCGTTAACGTGGGGGCTTAAAGGCCCCCATTTCTTCGAGCATCTCTTGAACTAAATCCAGCCTCAAGCGTGGGTTTTCCATCGACAAGAGGTGCTGTTTTTGGGAGGGAGGGATATTGAGCAACTCCGCCCATCTATTTGCGACCCACCCACAGTCATTGAGGCGAAAGGGCTCAAAAAAAGGCCTCTCTGAGGGATCGATTTCTTGCTCTTCAAAAGACGCAATTAGACGCGCGAGCGCTTGAGACGTTGGTGTGAGTTCGGGTGGGATGTCAATTTCAGGATCATCATCCATCAGTTCAATCTCAGCTGACCATGCTCCATTCGCACCGAGGTGACGTTCTAAAATTTTGAAGCGCCTCGCACCCCGACAACGCAGCATAAACAAGCTGGGTTGAACCGCATCAAACTCCGTGATGTGCGCGAGCGTGCCGATATCTGAAAATTCGATGCCTTGACCGGGCACACGCACTTCAGGCCCCTCAGTCAGAGTCACCACACCAAAAGGACTTTGTTGTTTAAAACAGGTTTTTGTCATGTCCAGGTAGCGCACTTCAAAGATTTTGAGTGCGAGCAAACCATCTGGAAACAGCGTAGAACCGAGCGGAAATAGAGGGATTTTCATATATGTTGCCTGTCGATTGATTCGACCATTGTGACTTCAATGGTTATAGCGCGGATTTGCCTCGCAGCGCCTTCGTTTCTGAATGCTTACGCTTCGTATCGAGACGCCTTTGCCGAGAGCCAAATGTTGGCTTGGTGGCGTGTCGCGTTTTTGGAGGCCGTGCCACGCTATTGACTAGTTCGTGGAGTCGGGCAAAGGCATCGACACGATTGAGCTCCTGACTGCGGTGGGTCTGTGCTTTGATGACGATCGCCCCATCTCTGTTGATGCGAGAGTCTCTGAGTGCGAGTAACCGAACTTTGACATCTGCTGGCAGGCTCGAGTTGGGAATATGAAATCTTAAATGAATCGCACTAGACACTTTGTTGACGTTTTGCCCACCCGCGCCCTGCGAGCGCATGGCGGAGACCTCAACTTCTGATTCGGAAACGTGCAGTATGGGGAGCATTGGGTTTTTTGCCGATAGACCTGTACACTAGTTTATCGTTAATTTATCGGAGAAGGATCATGGCCAAAGGTCAGCAAAAAACCAACAAAGAAACTAAAAAACCTAAAAAAGACACTTCCACACCAAAACCCGCGTCTGGCCTGAGTGAGCCTGTACGTGCGACGGTTGTGAATACTGTTTACACAAAGATCAAACAAAAAGATCGTTAATCTGATGGCTTCAATTGGTCGCGAAGTATCCGCTGTTGACGCAATGAAAGCGCACAGCAGGTTTCAAGAGGCGTTTGCCTTGCATCAACAGGGTGATCTGAAGGAAGCGCGAGTGCTTTATGAACGCGCGCTCAAATGGCAACCCAACCATTTTGATGCGTGTCATATGCTTGCTACGCTCCTGTATCAAACGGGGCAACTCGATCGTGCAGAAGCTTTATTTGCCAAGGCACTTAAGATCGATCCTGAAGCGACGTTCGCCCTCAACAATTTCGGCAACTTGCTTCAAGATTTGAAGAAATACAAAGCAGCACTGGTCTGCTTTGACAAGGCTTTAGCCATTGATGCCCGTTATGTCGAAGCGCATAATAATCGCGGTGATCTCTTGCAGCACATAGGTCGATGGTCCGAGGCTTTAGAGAGTTACGAGCGCGCGATCACCTTGTCTCCGAAATATGCAGCCGCCCACTACAACCGCGGCAATGCTTTAGGAATGATGGGCCGATTTGAAGAGGCCATTGCCAGTCATACTGTCGCGATCGAGATTGATCCTCAATACGCTCAAGCCTACATGAATCGTGGCAATGCTCAAAACGAGCTTGGGCAGCTTGCCCAAGCTGTTGAGAGTTTTGATCGTGCCATTCACTTGGCCCCAGATATTCCCTATCTGCTCGGTACGCGCCTGCATGTCAACATGCAGATGTGCGATTGGCGTCATTATCAAGAACGTCTCGCGACTGTATTAGCGGCTGTTAAAAACGATCAGCCTGCAAGCTTGCCCTTTCCGCTCCTTGCTTTGACCTCTGATTCTGACTTGCAGCAGCGTGCTGCGCAGCATTGGATTCGTACCACTCATCCCTCGCCCAAACAAACCTTACCCTTTGCTAAACGCACACCCAAAGACCGTCTGCGGATCGGGTATTTTTCAGCTGACTTTAAGCAGCATCCTGTTGCACAACTGATTGCGGGTTTATTCGAGGCGCACGATCGCGCTAAATTTGAAGTCTATGCCTTTTCCTCTGGCCCGGATACGGGTGATGCAATGCGGCTGCGTCTTGAGCAAGGTTTTGAGCATTTTATAGATGTCAAAGCTGAAACCGACGCTCAGCTCATCGCCCGTGCTAGAGCTCTGGAGCTCGATATCGCCATTGACTTAAGTGGGCTGACGACAGGATGTCGACCAAGCGTTTTTGCCGCAAGAGTGGCCCCCCTACAGATCAACTACCTCGGCCATCCCGGCACAATGGGCGCACCTTACATGGATTACATCCTTGCGGATACGACCATTATCACGCCAGAGACCGAGCCGTATTTTTCTGAAAAAGTGATTTATTTACCTCATAGCTATCAGCCGAATGATCGTCGTCGCGATGTCTCTTCTCACGTCTTTACACGTGCTGAACTCGGCCTACCAACAGACGTCTTCGTTTTTTGTTGCTTTAACAATAACTTCAAAATCACACCCGAAACATTCGATCATTGGATGTCAATCTTGCGGGGAGTACCGAACAGTGTGTTGTGGCTGTTAAAGGCAAGTGCGCACACTGAGGATAATCTTCGCCGTGAAGCGACAAATCGAGGCGTGAGCGCCGATCGTCTGTTCTTTGCGCCCAAGTTACCGATGGATCAACATCTTGCTCGTCAACAATGTGCAGATCTATTTCTGGATACGCTGCCTTACAACGCACATACGACCACTAGCGATGCGTTGTGGGTGGGTCTTCCCGTCCTCACCTGCATGGGCGAGGCGTTTACCAGTCGCGTTGCAGCTAGTTTGTTGCGCGCGATTGACCTGCCAGAGCTGATCACAACAGACGGTCAGGCATTCGAAGCGCGTGCGATTGAGTTAGCCACCGATCCGACTCAACTCAATGCCTTGCGCGACCGTCTGGCTGTCAATCGTATGCAGGCACCTCTGTTTGATATTGAGCGTTTGGCGCGTTCAATCGAAAGTGCTTACCAGCAGGTTCATGCGCGTCGGCAAGCGGGGCAGCCTCCCGTGTCGTTGCATATCGCCGACACGCATTGAACGAACGTTAGATGGCTTCTGGAAAGGGCAGGGTTTTGCCCTCTGGAATAGGCTCTTCGCCCAAACTCAGCAGCATGGCAATCGTCACATAGGTGCCGCTGACAGCGATGAGATCGACAAGTTGCTGTTCGCCCAGCACTTTCTTGGCGTGTTGAAAGAGCTCTTCGCTGATTTTGTGATTTTTGCTCATATTCATGCACACGTCATAGACGGCATCTTCGTCAGGTTGCATATTGCGTGGACGAATGTTTTGCTTGAGATCATCTGCAACATGAGCGGGCAAGTCGTGGCGCAAGGCGATTGGATAGTGCGCCACCCATTCCACTTGCGAACTCCAGAGTCGTGCCTGAATCAAAATGGCAAACTCGCTTAGACGCATGGGCAGAGAGTTGTTAAATCTCAGGTAGTCGAGCAAACGCTTCATACGATCTGCAAATACTGGGCTGCGCAGCATCACATTGTAAGGACCGGCAAGACCCAGGCTGGAAATGTCCAAAATTTCTTGAGCAAGACCGCGCGACTCTTGTGGCAAAGTCTCAAGCGTCACTTGTGGGAATCTTTTTTGTTTTGCGTTTGACATAGGACATCCGAAGTTATATGGAATTGAAATGTAGTTGTGCTGTTGAGAGCAAATAAAGTCTGACGCTCAAGAGCGCAACAGGTTTTATAGCCTAGTTTTAGCGAATAGAAGTCTGCGTGCGCTGCAGCAATTCTTTGTATTTAGCAGCATCACTCTCGAGACGGGCCTTAAACTCTGCCGGCGTGGACGTCTGAACTTCCATCCCTTGCGCGGCTAACTTCTCGTAAAACTTTGGGGTCAAGGCTACTTTTTTGATCGCGCTATTCAGTTGATTCACGACAGCAGCTGGCGTGTTGGCGGGTGCGATCACACCTTGCCAGGTATAGGCTTCGTAACCAGGAAGCGTTTGTGCAACGGTAGGCACCTCTGGCGTGGAGGTGCCACGCTTGGCACCTGTTGTGGCCGCAAGCGTGAGGCGGCCCTCTTTGATGTGCTCAGTATTGCCGACGAGCGAGGTGAACATCATGTCTACGCGACCTGCCAACAGATCAACGAGGGCAGGGCCTGCGCCCTTGTAAGGGACATGGACTAGATCGATGCCGGCCGCGACACGAAACGACTCACCCGCTAGATGTTGGGCAGATCCATTTCCCGAGGAGGCAAAATTCAATTTCCCCGGATTCTTTTTGGCATACTCAATCAACTGTTCGACGGTTTTAATCTTGAGTCCTGGTGTGACAAGCAAGCCAAGTGGTTGAATGGTTGTGAGTGACACTGGCGCAAAGTCTTTGACGGCATCATAGGTCGGTGTGGTGTGGAGCAATGGCGTGATTACAAAGGCATTGGTACCAAATAAAAGGCTATAACCATCAGGATTGGCCCGTTTGATGGAGTCGGTGCCAACGAGTGTTCCGCCACCCGCCCTGTTCTCAACAATCACGGATTGCCCCATGAGTGCCGTGAGCTCTTGGGAGAGCATGCGTGCCACGATGTCCGTTGCACCACCAGGGGCGTAGGCCACAATCAGTCGTATGGGTTTGTCAGGGAATGTGTTGTTGCTTTGAGCGGAAACTGCACCGCTCGTTAAGCACACAAGTGCCAATAGTCCGTTTAGAAAAAGTCTTTTATTCATTTTCTTATATCCTGGCTTTAAAAACTAAAGGTTCACTGGTGCCTGTTGGTCCAAACAGGCGATCTGCCATGACTTGGCAACGTTGCATGTAGCGGTGCTCGTCAGGTCCATAGTCTGCCACCGCATTGTGTGTGGTCCCGATGTTGTCCCACATCAGGACAGAGTCTTTACTCCATTGATGCGTATAGAGATACTGAGCTTCGAGTTGACGCGCAAACAACTCTTCCAGCACCTCGTCGCTGTGCGTCTGAGACAAACCGTTGATGGAGATCGCATAACCCGGGTTCGCGTACAACACCTTTTTACCCGTCAGGGGATGTGTCAGAAAAGCAGGGTGGCTGGCAGGTGGTCTTGCATTTCTTTCTTTTTCACTCAGGGGCGGGCGAGTGCTGCCCGGACGTGCCCGCATCATGTCCCAAAATTTATTGAAATCGTGAGTGATCGTTTTATCGGCCAACAGTGTTTTGAGGGTCTCTGGAAGATCCTCATACACGGCATGCATATTTCTGAATTGCGTGGCGCCCAGAGGTTTTCCATCACGATGGGGAATCTGAGTGCCATACAGAATGTTGGCCAGGGCGATCACGGGCGCATAAGACATGTCCGTATGCCAAGACTGACCAGCGTCTTTTAAACCAAGCGCTTGACCATTTTCGACGATGTTTGACAGGACCATCACCTCAGGAAATCCGGGCACTTGCGCACGACCGCCGGGGCTGATGTAGAGCCCACCAAAACCTTGGCTAAACGACTTGAGCTCAGCGGTGGTTAAAGATT
The DNA here is from genome assembly GCA_030158305.1 of Burkholderiaceae bacterium. Classification (GTDB taxonomy): domain Bacteria; phylum Pseudomonadota; class Gammaproteobacteria; order Burkholderiales; family Burkholderiaceae_B; genus Zwartia. The sequence goes on along the minus strand of JAOATE010000061.1, from coordinate 15,789 downwards.
GCTTCGGAAACTCTAATACGCCATAACGACCAAGCGCTAATAACAGCGCATCTGTTTGCGCCGAACTCAACGCTTGAGATAAATCCAGATCCTCAACGCGAGCACCGAGCGTTTCAGGCATCGGAGTAATGTTCAATCTGTTGTCTCCTAATGTTTTTATGTCAGACGATTAAACGGGGGGACGCGCCTGATGCCAGGTCGTGTCGCGCTGATACGCATCTGCAACTTTCAAAATAGCACTTTCTCCAAATGGTTTACCAACCAGCTGAAACGCTAAGGGCATTTGACGGCTGGAAAATCCTGCCGGTACGCTCATTGCGGGTAGCCCCAAATAATTGATCGCTCGGTTGGTGGAGGTCAACTGGCTGATAGATTGAAGAACATTATCGAGATTGCCAGAGGTTGTCGCTGCTATCGTAGGCGTATGTGATCTTGCAACCGGAATATGCAACACATCACAGTCTCCGAGACACAGTTGCAAATACTCCTTCAGGAATTCATCTCTTGCGCGTAGCGCTTCGACATAAGCAATCCCGGATTGCTGAAAACCTGGCGCAATGCGAGCGCGCACCTGGTCGCTATAGTCTTGGGGCCGTTGTTCAAACCATTTTTTATGAATGTGTCCGGCTTCGGCTGTCAAGACAATCGCCAGCATTTCGTGCATACGCAACATGTCGGGAACCTTGACTTCAACCAGTGTCGCCCCACGACCTTTCAATACCTCCAAGCTTGCCTCAAGAGAAGCGGCCATCTCGGGATCCAGATTTTCACGATAAAAATCTTGTGGAACGCCAATTCTTAAGCCCCTCAAATCGCCCGTTAAGGCATGCTCATAGTCCTCATTGGGATGCGATGTGCACCAAGGATCGTTCGGGTTCGGGCGGCTGATGTGGGTGAGCAGGCGTGCACAGTCTCGGGCAGATTGTGCGAGTGGTCCAACGCAGTCCAAGGTGTGTGAAAGGGGAAACACACCGTCGATGCTGACGCGCTTTGAAGTAGGCTTGATGCCGGTAATCCCGCACATAAACGCAGGTTGCCGAATCGACCCGCCTGTATCGCTTCCTAAGGAGCCAAAGACGAGCCTGGCCGCAACAGCAATACCCGAACCACTCGACGAGCCGCCACAGGGGTACTCTGGGTTCCAAGGATTGAGGCCGTGACCGTAATGGCCATTAAAGCCGGTTGGACTCATTGCAAATTCTGCCATGTGCAGGCTACCCACATTCACTTGTCCAGCGGCATCCAGCTCATCAATGACCCAAGCGTTTTTCTTTGCGATATTGCCTTTTAGAATTTTGGAGCCAACATGCATTTCTTTGCCTGCGACTTCAATCAGGTCTTTATGCGCCAAGGGAACGCCATGCAGAGGGCCGAGTGACAGGCCGCTGGCTTGAAGGGCGTCGAGCGCTTTAGCTCGCTTGAGCGCTTCCTCATGATCAATCCGAAAAACAGCGTTGTATTGACGACCAACAGTTTCTAGTCTGTTGAGCGACCAAGCGGTGAGTTCATGTGAGGAGAATTCTTTTTTTGCAATACCTTCTGCTGCTTGAACGAGGTCTAAATTCTCAAACTGACTCATGAATACGTTCCTGTGGGATGTGTCTATATGAAGTTTTAACTTTATCTAAAAAATAACCTTCAGTGCTCAGCATAACGCCGAACTTGTGGCTTGAGCAGGGTGGTTTCTCTATGTGGGCGCTTATTCAAAAGGCAAGTCAGGCTGATGGCATGGCGCAACGGGATCCAGAGAGGACAAGGGTAATAAACTACCCGCCCGTACGCCAAGCAAACGGATTCTTTGCTCAAGCGGCACGCGGCGCAAACACTCCGTTGCGGCATTTCTGATGGATGCCCCGTCATGTATCGCTGTAGGTATCGTTAAATCACGGGTAATCACTAGAAAATCAGCATATTTAACTTTGATACCAATTGTTTTTGCAGCGTAGCCCTTGCGCGCCAGATCATCCGCCAGACGATGGCAAAGATCTGTAAAAACGTTCGATAACCGTGCCCGGTCTTGCTTGACGTGTAAATCCCGTTCAAACGTGGTTTCACGACTCAGAGATTTAGGTTCAGAAGACGTGACCACAGGTCGGTCGTCAACGCCATGTGCGGCTTGATGTAGCCATTGTCCCGTCGATCGACCAAAATGTTCGATCAGTACTTCTGGCGCGGCGTTGGCAAGCTCGCCAATTGAATGGATACCTAATTGAGCGAGTTTCTCGTTGGCTTTTGGGCCAATGCCATTGATTTTTTTTGCAGCCAAGGGCCAGATTCTTGTGGAAATCTCCGATGGATTTAAAATCGTGACACCATTTGGCTTGTCTAAGTCAGAACAAATTTTTGACAGTAATTTATTTGGGCTCACCCCAATCGAGCAGCTAAGACCTGTTGCTTGACTCACTGCCTCTTTGATTCGGTTTGCCAGCGACACTGTCTCTTCATCAATGTCAGTGAGGTCGATATAAATTTCATCGATGCCGCGATCTTCAATCAAAGGCGCAATACTGGCAACGGTTGCTTTGAATAGCCTTGAGTAGTGACGATAAGCTTCAAAATTGGCGGGTAAAAGAATTGCCTCGGGTGCGAGGACCGCAGATTTCATCAAGCCCATTCCGGAAAACACCCCCAATGCCCTCGCTTCATATGTGGAGGTCGTGATGACTCCCCGGCCGACATAATCTTTGAGACGGGCGTAAGTTCTGACGCCTTGCGCATTGACTGAGGGTGCCTCCGTGCTTCTGCCACCTACAACAACAGGGTGCCCTTTGAGTTCTGGGTAACTCAATAATTCGACTGATGCAAAAAATGCATCCATATCCAGGTGAGCAATTCGGCGGCTAGACGGCATTTTTCAAGTGTATTTGAAACTTACAGGCTTTTGAGAGGAGTCCTCAGATCAAATGTCTTAAACTAGGAAACTTACATCGTGCACGTCTCATTACTGTCACATAACCCGACTCTGAACATCATGAATTCTGCTTCTTCTGACTCTTCAACTGAAAACCTGCACGTTGCGGCTTTTCTTGCGATGCCAACACCGCAACAGCTTCATGAACAGCTGCCACTGACCAAACAGGCGGCCCATACGATTGAAGTAGGACGCGAATCGCTCAATAAAATTTTGCGCGGCGAAGATAAACGTCGGTTTGTGGTGGTGGGGCCGTGTTCAATCCATGATCCGATCGCAGGCATGGAATACGCCCGCCGTTTAAAAGCCTTGGCGGACGAGGTCTCGGATGTCTTGCTGATCGTCATGCGGGTGTACTTTGAAAAGCCACGTACGACCGTCGGTTGGAAAGGCTATATCAATGATCCGCATATGGACGACTCCTTCCGGATCGACGAGGGTATGTCTTTGGCGCGCAAGTTTTTGCTCGAAGTCAACGAGCTGGGCTTGCCTGCAGGTTCAGAGGCACTTGATCCAATTTCTCCTCAGTACTTGGGAGATTTGATTGCATGGAACGCCATTGGTGCGCGAACGACAGAGTCGCAAACACATCGTGAAATGTCTTCAGGCTTATCGACCCCGGTTGGCTTTAAAAATGCGACGAATGGGGACACGACGGTTGCCGTCAATGCTATTTTGTCCGCAGCCAGACCGCATCGCTTTTTAGGGATCAGCGCCCAAGGGCAAGTCTCGATTGTCCACACGACAGGTAATCCTTATGGTCATTTAGTCCTGCGCGGTGGAGATGGTCGTCCCAACTATGACACCGTGTCGATTTCTTTGGCTGAGCAGTCAATGGTCAAAGCAAAAATCCAGCCCAATATCGTGGTGGATTGTTCGCACGCGAATAGTTTTAAAAAGCCTGAGCTACAGCCCCTCGTGATGTCAGACGTCGTGAGTCAAATCGTTGCAGGCAATCGTTCGATTGTCGGCGTGATGATCGAGTCAAACCTTGTGGCGGGCAATCAATCCATTCAGGCGGATCACAGCAAAATGACGTATGGCTGTTCTGTCACGGATGGCTGTGTGGATTGGATCACCACAGAAAATATGATCAAACAAGCTGCGCAACGCTTGCGACCCGTTTTAGCCTAACGCTCAAACCCGTACAGTTGTGCGGGATTGTGCACTAATATTTTTTCGATGATGTCTTGATGCCGGGTCCAAGTCATTAAACGATCCAGCATTTTTGCATCGTCAGGCTTGTGCGCTTCGGTAGGGTGTGGCCAATCGCTGCCCCAAACGAGACGATCAGGTGCCTGAGCGATCCAGTGGCGCGCCACTGCGTCGACATCACTAAAGCCATTCACCTCCCCGACCTGACTGTCTAGGTAAGCACCAGAAAGCTTAATCCAAGTGTTTCCATTGTTGAGCAGTTGTTCAATCAGTTTCACCGCAGGGTGACTGAGTCCAAGAGGTTGGGGGAGTCTGCCCATGTGATCAAGCACCAGCGGGCAGGGAAGTCGCTTCAGCATTTCAGCGTGCTCCACAAATTGATCTGCAGTCCAGTGCAGTTGCAGATGCCAGCCGAGACGATGAATGCGGTTGGCAAGGGGTTCGACCATATCAAAACTTGCTGCTGCATTTTTAGGCGTATAAAGAGAAAACCGGAGCCCCCGAATGCCCGCGCGATCAAGCTCATCCATGGTCTGGTCTGTGGCATCGCTTCGCAGCACGGCTACGCCGCGCGCATTGTTTAGGCCTAACTGAGCAATCGCATCCACCGTCACTCGGTTATCTGTTCCATAACTTCGAGGCGTCACAATGACTGCACGACTTGTACCCAAGCGTTTTTGTAATAGGCGATACTGATGCACCGTCGCGAGTTCGAGACCGGCTGAAGCATCGACGGCTTGTGGAAAACGGTCGTCATAGATATGAAGATGCGCGTCGCAGGCATTGTTTGGAACGAGAACACTCGGGCGATCGGTGCCCGCACTATTGGGCACGGGCGTGCGACTCACTGCTGCATTGGTATTTGTCATGCCATCAGTCTTTATAGTTGCTTCTTAAGCAGACGAAGCCTGCTTGCCTCAGCCTGAACGAGTTCAGTATGTTGACCAAGCGTCGGGGCGGCAAAGGGTTCTGGGCCTGGCGTTCGCTCGAAACGCACGCCGCGCTTGAGGCCCCGATACTGACCGACCACAGGATGTTGGTAGGTCGCAATCATGCCTTGGCTCTGCACTTGTGGATGATCAAACATATCTTCCACCGAACGCGCCGCCGCACAAGGCACTTCCTCTCCAAATAAAGCCTCCCATTCAAGTGCAGTCTTTGAAGACAGAGCTCGATGAAGGGTGGGGACAATCTCAGGCTGATGTAACGCGCGCTTACGCACTGTATCGTAACGCTCGTTCCCTAAAAACTCTGTCATTCCTGTTTTTTCACACAAGGCATTCCAGAAGTGTGGCGTGTTGGCGGAAATGTAAAGATAACCCTCTTTGGTTGGATGAATACCTGTGATGCCACCGGACCGCATGTCACGACCGACCTCTCGACCCTCGTTTTCCGCCCAAACCAGACGACCCGTTTGCAGTGTCATCGCGGCCGCCAATAGTGACACGCCTACAAATTGACCCATGCCAGAGCGTTCTCTTTCGAACAACGCAGAAGAAACTGCACCTGCCACCAGCGCCGAGGCATAGTAGTCAACAATTGATCCGTACAAAATCTCAGGAGGTCCTTCTTTTTTTCCTTGCAGAGTCGCCATCCCTGTCATGGTTTGTAAAACTTGATCAAACCCTGCCTTGTCTTTTAACGGACCCGACTCTCCATAACCACTCACGGCACAATAAATGAGACGTGGATTACGCACTTGCAACTGCTCATATCCAATTCCAATGCGCGGAGCAACCGTTGGTCGAAAGTTGTGCACGAGCACATCGGCACTCTCAATCAGAGTCAGCAGCGTTTCGAGATCTTCTGGCTGCTTAATATCCAGCACAGCCGCTAATTTGCTGCGGTTCACCCCCAAAAATGCACGACTTTCTGTTTCCAGGGTTGAAGGATATTTTCGGAGATTGTCACCGGACGGAGGCTCAATCTTGATGATTTCCGCTCCCTGATCCGCAAGCAAAGAGCAGCCATATGGGCCCGCAATGTAGGCCGACATGTCGATCACGCGTATCCCGGAGAGTGGGCCCGGCGCGCCGGACCTCCTTGGTAGGCATGAAGCGAGTTGAGTTTGCTCGGCCGGTTTCCCTGATTGCGTTGTCATTGCTTCGTTATTCCGCTTGAATGTTTGCAGCAGCGGCAACGCGTTTCCAGCGGGCGAGCTCATTTGAAATGTACTGACTAAATTCGGCGGGTGACATCGCGACGGGGCTGGCGCCTTGCTTGAGGAAAAAGGCTTTCATGTCCTCAGAGCCAATAATTTTATTGATCGTGGTGTTGAGTTTTTGGACAACATTATCAGGCGTTCCGGCCGGCGCTAGCACACCCCACCACAAGTCAACGGCACCCGCGCTATAGCCGTACTCGCCTAAAGCAGGAATCTTAGGCGCAATTTCAGAGCGCTTGACCGTTGTGACAGCGAGGCCGCGAATTTTTTCATTATTGACGTGATTGAGCAGCGAGGGAGCGCTTGCGATAATCATATCAATCTGACCGCTCATCAGATCGTTGACAGCGGGGCCCATCCCTTTGTAGGGGACATGTGTCATTTTGATTTTTGCGACATCTGAAAAGATTTCACTCGCAAATTGATTAATGCTGCCGACGCCCGAAGTGCCAAAGTTCAGTTTACCTGGATTGGCTTTCGCAAAAGTGACAAGTTCAGGCAGTGTTTTAAAAGGTGTGTTGTTGCCCACCGTAATCAATAACGGTCCTTTTGCCAACATGGAAACAGGAGCGAAGCTTTTGACCGCATCGTATTGCAAATTACTTCTAACTGCTGCGCCAGTTGTAAATGTCGAGGACAACACCACAAGGGTATAGCCGTCAGCGGGTGCTTTCGCGACCAGTGTGTTGGCAAGTACACCGCCCGAGGCAGGTTTGTTTTCAACTACGACTGAAACACCCAGGGCATCCTGCATGTGTTTGCCAATTGTGCGCGCAAAAATATCGTTTGATCCGCCAGGGGCACTCCCTACCAACAGAGTGATCGGTTTGTTTGGAAAGCTTGGCTGAGCCATGAGTGTTGCAGGAAGCAGGCTTGCGAGACAAAGCAGTTTGATCATTTTTTTCATGATGTTTCCGAAGATAAAATTTAGATTAAGCCAAGTCGTTTTGCGTGTTCGACCAATTTGACAGCACTTTTGTAGAAAGGCGGATCAATCATCTTTCCATCCACAACATAAGCACCCAAGCCTTGAGCATCCGCATCTTTCGCCGCTTCCAAAATACGCATGGCATGCGCAATGGCCGCATCGCTTGGACGAAATGCCTCGTTGGCCATAGCAACTTGGCTTGGATGAATACAACTTTTTCCCGTAAAGCCCAGTCTGGCAGCAAAGCCTGCTTCTTCCTGAAACCCTTCGGTATTTTTTATATCTGCGAATGCTGCATCGTAGGCCTCAACACCCGCTTCAGCCGCGGCTAATTTCATCTGCATCATGGCATATTGAACAGCAAAGACCTCTTTGCGTGACACACTGATTGGTTCAAACAAATCTGCCAAACCAAGTTGAAGTCCTGCCACGCGAGGGTGTGCGCTGGCTAAATCAAATGCCGTTCTCAAGGCTTTCGCCGTTTCGATATTCAATAGGATTCGGATAGGCTGCTTTCCGTCCATATTGACACCATTTTTTCGCTCGGCCTGTTCAATGGCCGCAACGGCTTGCCGAACGGCTTCAGGGCTTTCTGGCTTAGGAAGGTTGATCATATCCAGACCCGCACGCACGCACTGTGCAATATCTTGCTCAAAGTGCGGGGTGTCCATGCCATTGACGCGAACAATGATCGTTTTTTCGCTTGCGCGAACGCTCTCTGCGTCCATCCAAGCACTTAAAGTTTCTCGCGCTTCGGATTTTTTTGACGCTGCCACTGCATCTTCAAGATCGAAGGACAGGCCGTCTGCCGGACTGCTAAGCGCTTTGTTAAATAGCTCAGGGCGCGAGCCAGGTACGAAGAGTTTGCTTCTCATATGATTGATTGTAGAAAGAGGAAAGTTCCTATTTCCTTATAGAATAGTTTCTGGCTGACAGCTACATGTTCTTTTTATGTGCTCCTGCTGCATTGCAGCATGCAAATCTCTATACCTGACCCTTGAACTTGTATAGATTGCTCCCTTATCTGCGTAGTATTCTTCAGACACCTATTTTTGAGGATCCTTCATGTTTGCGACTCAAGTAAAAAAACTATTTGTTTACTCTGCACTAGTGGGGATGGCTTCAAGCGTTTCCTCCTTCGCTCTGGCTCAAACAAGTGCTGCGGCCACCTATCCCAACAAACCAATTAAGTTGTTGGTTGGTTTCGCGCCGGGAGGAGGTACGGATGCTGCTGCGCGAACAATCGCCATCAAGCTGACTGAAGTGTTGGGTCAAACGGTTGTGGTGGACAACAAACCCGGTGCCGGTGGAAATATCGCAGCAGACCTGGTGGCGAAAGCGCCTGGCGACGGTTACACCATTGGACTGGCAAACATTGGCTCTTTGGCTGTCAATCCCCACATGCCTAATGGCACGCCCTACAACACGTTGAAAGACTTCGCCATGTTGGGAAATGGCGTGTCCTTCGGTAACGTTTTGGTTGTCAAAGCAGACTCAGACATTAAAACATTTGCCGACTATCTGGTGGCGGCAAAAAAGACAGATAAGCCATTGTTTTATGGCTCATCGGGCTTTGGCAGCGCGGGTCATATGTCAGGTGAGCTGCTCAAACAGCGTGCCAACACAACCGCACAGCACATCAATTACAAGGGGGGTGGTCCAGCAATGAACGGGCTGCTCGGCGGTGAAATTCAAGCGATTTTCGCAAGCGCACCCACCGCGATTCCTTTAATCAAGGCGGGTAAACTTCGTGCGCTTGCCGTGACAGGTGCCAAGCGTGCTGCAGACTTGCCCGACGTGCCTACCATCGCTGAACTTGGCTTTCCCGGCTATCTGGCGACAAACTGGTACAGCTTTATTGCGCCGGCCAGCACGCCGCCTGCAATCGTGAAAAAGCTCAACGCAGCGATCGTGTCTGCAATCAATGACCAAGCAACGTTGGCACGCTTGAGCGCGCAAGGCATGGAACCAGATCCCTCGACTTCTGAAGAAATGCGTGCGTTTGTGACCAAAGAGTACGACACCTGGGGCAAAGTAGCCCGAACCCTCAAATTTTAATTTTGTCAGGAAGCATCGTGGGCTCAACCATTGTTGAAAAAATTCTGGCTAAACACGCTGGACGAGACCGTGTGCAGGCGGGGGAAGTGGTAGTCGCTGAGGTTGACTATGCCATGGTCACGGACACGCGTGCCGTCAATACGATCAAAATGATCGATCGCTTTGGTGATCAACCGCTACAGTTCGCCAAAAAGACCTCACTGGTGCTGGATCATTACTCACCTCCACCCAATCAAGAGGCTGCGGATATCCATTCGGAAATGCGTGCGTTTGCGGCTAAGCGTGGCACAGGTCTCTATGATATTGGCGATGGTATTTGTCACCAAGTGCTGCCCGAAGGTGGTCATCTGACATGCGGTGATTTGGTCGTGGGTACGGATACGCACTCGGTGACCTATGGTGCGTTCAATGCTTTCGGAACAGGCATAGAGGGCACAGATGTCTCTGCGGTCATGATGAGTAGCAAGCTGTGGTTCCGAGTGCCTCAAACGGTGCGGATTGACCTGCAGGGTGTGCTTGCGCCAGGAGTCTGGGCCAAGGACATCACCCTTGCCATGTTGGGAAAGTTTGGCGCCGAGGGTTTGAATTATCGGGCCATCGAGTATGTGGGTGATGCTGTACGTGCGATGGAAATTGATGATCGCATGACGCTTTGCAATCATGCCGCCGAGCTTGGTGCCAAGGCCGCCATTCTTGAAGCGGATGAAAAGACTTTTGCTTGGCTTGCCGCCCATGGCGCGAAAAAACCACAGCCAGTTTTCGCCGATGCAGATGCCAAGTATCTCGAACATTTCAGCATTGATGTTGCAAATCTCGCGCCGCAGTTAGCGCGCAAACACGAAGTGGACGACATTGTTGGTGTGGATCAGATTGAGCGACAAAAAATTCAATTCGCGCTGATTGGTACGTGCACAAACGGTCGTCTGGACGATATTCGTCAAGCGGCCTCCATCCTCAAGGGACGTAAGCTCGCTGCGGGCGTGCGTATGATTGTGACACCTGCCTCCAGACAGATATACCTGGCAGCCCTCAGAGAGGGGCTGATTGAGATTTTGACCACGGCAGGGGCTTCGTTTGAGTCAGCTGGTTGTGGAACCTGTGTGGGAATTACGAATCGGTTGGTCCCAGGTGATGGTGATACGGTTATTTCAACGGCCAATCGCAACTTTAAAGGTCGTTTGACCAATAAAAATGCGGATATTTGGCTAGGTTCGGCGGCGACAGTGGCAGCCTCTGCGCTGACTGGCTTTATTACCGACCCGCGTTCGGTTGAGGGCGGGACATGGAGGTCCGTAGCATGAGCGATAGTTTATTGATTACCGGTTCCGCCTTCATGCTCGGAGATGATGTCAACACCGACATCAATTGCTCAAATAAATATTTACCAGGTAAAGATGTCGCTTATGTTGCGCAACATGCCTTTGAGCAATTGTCACCAGGACTGGCGGGTCAGATCGCCAGCCAAGGCGGCGGGATATTAGTGGCGGGTGAGCACTTTGGCATCAATTCTTCCCGTGAGCAAGCCACGCATGTCCTGCATCAAATGAAGGTGCGCGCAATTGTCGCCAAATCATTTGGCCGACAGTTTTTTCGCAACGCCATTAACAACGGCTTACCCGTATTCGAATGTGACACCTCTTCGCTTGTGCAGGGTCAGTCTCTAGCGCTGGATTTAGCCAAGGGCGTGTTGTGCTCACAAGGACGCGTGCTGCAAGAGACGCATCCCTTGCCACCTGAAATACTTGCGATTCTGTCGATGGGCGGACTAGTGCCTTTTTTACAAAAATATCCTGATTGGAATTTCGCATGAGCTTGATTTCCGCATCACAAAAGCGTCGGGCGTTACGACAGCTGTTGCAAGGCGCACAGGCCGTTCAAGCACCTGGTATCTATGATGGTTATGGTGCTCGCTTGGTCGAGCAGGCGGGTTTTGCCGCTGCTTATATGACTGGAAATGGTGTCTCAGCGACCTTGTTGGGGCGCCCGGATGTGGGGCTGGTCGATCTCACAATGATGACCGATCATGCGCGTCGCGTGGCAGCGAGTGTCAACATTCCTTTGATTTGCGACGCAGACACTGGCTACGGAAATGTCGTCAATGTACGCCGCGCGATCATGGAATTTGAAGCCGCAGGCGTGGCGGCGATCCACATGGAAGATCAAGTCTCTCCCAAGCGTTGCGCCCAGATGCCCGGAGACCGAACCGTTCTTGATTTTGATGAGGCTGTTGCTAAAGTCGCAGCGGCGAGTGCGGCACGCTCAGACCCAGATTTCGTTTTGATTGCACGGACGGATTCGGCTGGAGCGCTTGGTTTGCAAGAGGCGATTCGACGAACGCAGGCGTTTGCAAAAGCAGGCGCAGACGCAGTATTTGTCGAGCTCAAATCAAACCCCAATATCCTTCAGGATATCTTGGCGATCAAAGCAGGTGTGGCGGTTCCGGTTGTGGTCAATGTAGATAGCGCTAAAGATTTGCGCAATCTGCAGGCCTCAGCGCTCAAACAAGCAGGTGTGGACTTGGCGATTTATCCGGCCATGGCACGTGGCGTGTTTGGTCATGCCATGACTGCCGCATTGTCTCACTTGCAGCAGGCCGGCAACATGGCAGGATATGAGGGCAACATGTTTAGCTCCGCGCAATACAACGAGGCGCTGGGCTTAAGTGAAGTCGAAGCCTGGGAAAAGCGCTTCGACTAATCACTGAGCGGGTTTCAGCTGTTTACAGAAATTTTGTAAACACTGAGACCGGTTCACGATCACTAATGAGTGAATTCTCGATCTTAGACATGTCGGCATAGCCAAGTGCCAGGCCGCACATCAAGACTTCGCTTTCGGGAATGCCGGTCACTGCGCGTATCGTATTGTGAAAGCGATTAAAGGCAGCCTGCGCGCAGGTGTCTAGTCCTCGTCCGCGTGCCGCAATCATGAAACTTTGAAGAAAACAACCAAAGTCCAACCATGAGCCTGTGTTCATTGTTCTGTCTACAGTAAAAAATAGACCAACAGGCGCATCAAAGAACGTGTAGTTTCGACTGTGCTGTGCACTCATTCCCTCTTTGTCATCGCGTCCCAGTCCCAACAATTTGTAGAGATCGAGCCCGACTTTACGGCGACGCTCAATGTAGGGGGAGTCCCACTGTGTGGGGTAGTATTTGTAGTCTTCCTGAAGTGCTTCAAATTGAGCTTTGTCTTTGTAAATCTCAAGAAGCGCATCAGAAACTTTCTGTTTGATTTCACCCGTCACGACATACACTTTCCATGGCTGTGTATTCGACCCCGAAGGTGCGCGCGCAGCGACTTCGAGCATTTGTTCGATGTCCTCACGTGGAACGGGCGTCTGAAGAAACGCACGCATGGAGTGTCTCGAGGTGATCGCGTGATCGACAATTTTTTGTTCGTTGCTCTGAATCATTATTCTGGTTCTCTTGGAGAAAATTGGCTCCCGTTACTGTAGTACATTTTTAGATTCAGACAAGCCGCCTGTTTCAGGATTTTTTAGGTTGGCGTTGTGATCGCACTTTCCAGGAGACAAAGCTGTGGAAACTATTCAGTTTGAAATACAAGAGGGCGTTGGCACACTGACCTTAAATCGTCCCACGCGAAAAAATGCGATTGATGCGGTGATGCGTGAAGAACTCAAAGAAGTGGTGTTTTCACTTCCGCAGCAGCGGGACTTGCGAGCATTGATCATTACAGGTGCCGGCGGCACGTTCTGTGCAGGAGGTGATATCAGCGTCATGGGAGCTGGCACACTGGCACCAGAAGATGGTCGCCACCGCATGCGTCACGATTACCTGTCATGGATCGAAACCTTGCTGCGTTTAGAAATCCCTGTGATTTCAGCGGTGGAGGGTGCTGCGTATGGCGCTGGTTTTAGTCTTGCATTAACTGCGGATATCGTTCTGGCAGATCCGACAAGCCGATTTTGTATGTCTTTTATGCGTTTAGGGCTTGTGCCAGATTGTGCGGCCTTTTACACATTGCCTCGTATCGTCGGTACCCAGCGCGCCAAGGAGCTCGCATTTTCCGCACGTGAGCTCAATGCCGAGCAGGCCCATGCCCTTGGGATCGTGCTTGAGGTGCTGCCTCAAGGCCGTGTATTGGAGCGGGCTCAGCAAATGGCGCGTTGTTTTGCGTTGGCCGCACCCGCTGCCTTGGCGATGACCAAGCGGGCGATGAACGTTTCTATGAATAGTTCTCTGGATGCGATGATGGATATTGAGGCGGACGCACAAGCCGTTGCGCGGACCAGTCAATGGCATACGGATGCGGTACAGAGATTCCTCAATAAAAAACCTTCAGCCTTTCAATGGCCTGGAAGCTTGGATTGAATCTTTTTCAGACCTCCCGTGAAATCGGGCGGATTCCTCTGATTTTGGTGCTGGGTGAGTGTGCCAAGGCCACGCGCGCGTTCTTGACGCTTCTTTTAGGCCATCAAGGTTTTGATGACTCTGTTGTCATCAGTACAAAGAAGTCTCAGGTTGCGCCGTTGGCGCACACGCAGCTGATCGAATTAGAACGGGTGGAGGCGAGCGCTCAGGACAGTTGCCTGTGTTGTGGGTTGCACGGTGCGCTGGGAAACACGCTGCGGACACTTTTTTTTGGTGCGCTCAATGATCGTAGTCAGCGACTGGACCGTATCCTGATCGAGTCTGATTCGATTCAATCTCATCAGCTTGCTCACACCTTGAAGCACACGCCCTTTTTGGGGCAGAGGTATGTGCATCAGTTGACGTTCAGAGTAGTCGATGCCGCGCAGTTCTTTTTGGCTGGCGTAGATTCACTCAAAGGACTGGACCCTATTCATCATCGCTCCCAGCAGTTTCTTGTGTTGGTGGATCAAGGCATGTCATTGCCACCAACATCCGTGTCCGCTCCATTGTCTTGCCTTGAGCGTCAAGTTTGGTCAGATCTGATCGAAGAGACGCTACCCTATCAAAAAGTGTTGTTTGTGAGTGCTCAAGCATTGACAGAGTCCAAGGATGGAGACGGAGCTTTATTAGCGTTGGCGCAGCTTTCAAAAGACTTCGGTCAGAGAATTGAGACAAAATAGTTTTTTTAAAAGCTTGAAGATTAAGTGACGGATGCGGTAGAATAGGCTCATTGATTGGGTTACACCCAACTTAAATACAAGACAAGTTAAACAACGAGTCCATAAAAGCGCTTTAAGTACTGCGCTTTGCGTTCCAAGCATGTGAAAACATGAATGACATCTAAGACCTTGATATCTAAGGCTTTGTTTGCACGAAATCCACGACTTCACATTCAAGTTTTGTGCCGTAAGCGGTGGTTATAGACCTCGTCTATGAGTTGAGCAAGATCAAACAGCAACGGTTCTAGTTACGGCTGAGCACTCTGCGCGCTATTCGCTTACGTTCGACAATGTTGTTTGTGATGGTTGACGTGAATCTTGAGTGATATTCATCAAGACATCGTTTAGTTATTTTGGTGGGTGAATTTGTTTTGATGCGAGGTCTGCACAAAATAAAACTGGCCGAGCGCCAAAAGCGATCGACCAGTTGTATTTGGTTGCGGGGGCAGGATTTGAACCTACGACCTTCGGGTTATGAGCCCGACGAGCTGCCAGACTGCTCCACCCCGCGTCTGAAGAATGAAGTATAGCGTATATCCCGATTCGGGACAAGTTGCCATTAGGCGAGCACAGGAAAAAGAACTTTCATGAATGATCGGCTAGACAAAAATAATGAAGCGCCAGAGGTTCGCAGCGATGCGCAGCAATCCGATGAGCAACTAGATGACGGCTTGCAAGCGCATTTAAATACGCAGGAAAACGAACAGCCGACTGAGCAAACAAGTATGCATGCTGATTCAACACAAACCGACGAAGCGGTAGAGATTGAGTTAGCTAAGTGTGTCATTGAGACCGCGCTTTTATGTGCGACAAGTCCTATGCCCATTGCTGAATTGCGTAAGTTGTTCGAAGAGGAGTCACAGTCTTCAGCGCGTTTGACGGATGTCTTAGAGTCGATTCAGCAGGACTGGCTGGATCGTGGCATGGAGTTGGTTGAGCTCGCCTCAGGTTGGCGCTTTCAAAGCCGCGCTTCGATGCAGCGTTATCTTGAGCGGCTCAGTCCGGAGCGCGTGCCAAAGTATTCTCGCGCAGTGATGGAAACGCTCGCCATTATCGCGTGGCGCCAACCCGTGACGCGCGGTGACATCGAAGACATTCGGGGCGTGACGGTTTCCTCGCAGATCGTCAAGACCTTAGAAGACCGAGGCTGGGTAGAGGTCATTGGTCATCGGGATGGTCCAGGTCGACCAGGCTTGCTGGGGACGACCAAGCAATTTTTGGATGATCTCGGTTTACGTGCATTGGATGAGTTGCCCGCACTTGGCGTTCACGAAATGACAGAAGCGATGCAATCACTCACGTTGGAAGCTGCAGCGCTCGCGGCCCAAAGCACGCTAGTGTCTCAAGAGTCTCAAGAGGATGTTGCATTGACCGTCACTTTAGATCCAAACACGGCTGAGCTCGATTTTGCCGAGCCTCACGATCAAGAACAAACAGAACAAACAGAACAAACAGAACAAACAGAACAAACAGAACAAACA
>JAOATE010000060.1 GCA_030158305.1 Burkholderiaceae bacterium | reverse complement strand
GGACGTAGCGGGAATAGACGCGGAACAGCATCTCGGTGGTGGTGTGGCCGAGCTGCCGGGCGATCCATTCGGGTGCCTCGCCTGCCGCCAACCACAGGGTGGCGGCCGTGTGCCGGCACTGGTAGGGCCGTCGCTTCTTGAGGCCTAGGTGACGGAGGAGCGGATACCAGACCCGGTTGGTCACGTTCTTGTGGTCGAGGGGCTTGCCGAGCCGATTGCAGAACACGAACGCCGAAGCCTTGCCGGTCGCCGCCTGCTGGCGTTTCAGGGCCTCGAAGACGAGCTGGCTCATCTGAATGTCCCTCTGGGAGCCGTCGGTCTTGGTGTATTCCTCGTCGCCGAGGACGACCGTCTCCCGGACCAGGATCAGCCGGCGCTCGAAATCGATGTACTTCCACTTGAGCCCATCCACCTCGCCGGTGCGCATCCCGGTGAAGAAGCGCACGGTGAAGTAGTCGCGGAAATCCTCGCGCACGGTGGAGAGGATGGACTTCACCTCTTCGAGGGAGAAGGGATCCACATCGGTCCGCTTGATGCGAAGCTGTTTGATGTTCTGGTAAGGCGTGGGAAAATTGAAGCGGTCGGCCGCTTCGTTGAGGATTTGCCTGAGCGGGTTCAGCATCTTGTTGATCCGTGCAGCAGACAGCTTTGTTTCCTTGCCCCGCGCGGTTACTTTGCCGAGTTCGGCGCGGTAGGCAAGTACGTCAGCCTTGGTGATCTGGCCGACCGCCTTCTCCCCAAAACGGGATAACAGGCTGTCGAGTTCCCGACGGATGGTGATCCGATGGGACTTGCGCCACTCCACTTCCTTCTCCAGGTACCAGGTTTCCGCGAAGTCCTTGAAGAGGGGCGTCGGGGAGACCGTGGGTGCGCTTGGTGCTGCCACGGTCACAGTGGCGGTCCCCGCCGGTGCGGCGTTGAAACGCGCGGCGTTCTTGCTGGCCGGGAAGTAGCGACGGTAGTCGAATGTGCCGGCAGCGATGTCAGCTTCGATGCGGTCGAGGACCTTCTGGACTTTCTTCCGGTTGGCGGCTGTGTCGGTGAGAGCGGTTTGCTCACGGCACCGGAAGCCTTGAAAGTAGAAGTCCATGATCAGGCAGCCTGTCTCTTTGCGGACTTGAATACTAGCCATGGCACACATCTCCGTTTGCCATGGGGATGCCGAAGGCCGGGGCAGCGAGCTGCATGTCGCGCTCGATCGTTTCCCAGATGTACAGAATCTTCCGGCCGCCGAAAGGGCGAAAGTAGTGGACTCCTTCAAGCAGAACGCTGTCCTTCAGGCGTTCTCTGATCGTGCGAGAGTCGTACTTGATGCGCTCAGACAACTCGTCGGTTGTCAGGTAGGTTTTGTTGTTCATGGCGTCACCTCACGTTGCTTATTGGGTTCGTATGATGCGTAAAAGCATCACACAAAGCTCATTGTAGGCATGCTGTGAAGCCTGTCAAGTTTTTTTGATACTCTTACGCATCACATGCAGCTATGGAGCCACAGTCATGCTCAGGTTCAGGCTCAAGGAGCTGATCGCAGAAAAAGAATTTCGGGAGAACAGGGTCGTTACGCTCGTCGAGATCGCTGCGGCAACCGGAGTGCACCGGATGACCCTCTCCAAGCTTGCCAACCATCGTGGGTACAACCCGACGGGGGATGTGTTGGACAAGCTCTGTACCTACTTCCGTTGTCGTATCGAGCAATTGGTCGAGCACATCCCTGACGATCAGGTCACGGGAAGCACAACTCAAAAGCACGGGGAGCGGTGAGACCAGGGCGAGCTGCCAGTCACAGGCTGGTCGCACTTTGGTCACAGAATGGTCACGGCGGGAAGTAGAAACAAAAATGGGCCAGATCTTTCGATCTAACCCATTGATTTGTTTGGCGCGCCCGACTGGAGTCGAACCAGTGACCCCTGCCTTCGGAGGGCAGTACTC
>JAOATE010000059.1 GCA_030158305.1 Burkholderiaceae bacterium | reverse complement strand
GTGCTGGAGAGAATTCACCAGGGGCTAGGTGACGTGGATATTGGCTTGTCTGTGGGTGAAGCACAGTGGGTGATCTTGCGGCTGGCAGAGATCCTTGGCTGGCAGGAGATGTATCCGCCAAGCCAAGGCGAAGTTCGTCAAAAACCTTAGGCTTTGTTTTCTTCTTGGTAACGCTTGAGGCCAGTCAGGATTTCTTGATGTGCCTCTGAGACGTCCCCCCAGCCCTGTACTTTGACCCATTTTCCTTTTTCAAGGTCTTTATAGTGCTCAAAGAAATGCTGAATGGCATTCAGACTCATTGGATGAACATCTGACACTTTATTCAAATGATCGTAAAGAGGAAGAATTTTATTTTCAGGAACGGCTAAAAGCTTGGCGTCTTCACCGCCCTCGTCTTCCATATTGAGAACGCCCAGAGCGCGACAACGCACGACAACCCCGGGAATCAGTGGAAAGGGCGTAATCACCAATACGTCGACTGGATCACCATCGCCAGCGATAGTCTTGGGAATATAGCCATAGTTGCAGGGGTAGTGCATCGAAGTGCCCATAAAGCGATCAACAAAAATCGCGCCTGATTCTTTGTCTACTTCGTATTTGATCGGATCAGCATTCATTGAGATTTCAATGATGACGTTAAAAGACTCGGGAAGATTTTTTCCCGGGCTGACTTTGTCGAGACTCATGGTGACTCCAGATGGACGAAATTGGTAAGTAGATACCCTAATCTTAACAAAAATAGCCCCAATCGTATTGGCGGCAGTACATGTGCAGGGTTGAGCGGTTAACGCATGAGCTCATCTATTGGTGCAGGCTTTCCAAAGAGATAGCCTTGATAAAGCGTGCAGCCTAACTCAAAGAGTCGGGCGCGCTGTGCTTCCGTTTCGACACCTTCGGCAATCACCGAAAGACCAAGACTGTTGCCAAGCGTCACGATTGTTTGAGCGATTGCAGTATCACTCGCATTCGTCACAATATTGCTGATAAAGCCTTGATCAATTTTGAGTTGATCCAAAGGTAAGCGTTGCAGGTATGACAAAGAAGAAAAGCCTGTCCCAAAGTCATCGAGAGAAAAGCTGATTCCATGGCCTTTGAGAATGGTCATTTTTGTAATGAGGCTTTCAATCTCGCTAACCAGCACGCTCTCGGTTAGCTCAAGCTTGAGGCGATGGCCTGGTGCGCCAGTCCTTTTTAGAGTCGAAAGTACTTGCTCAACATAATCTGTTTCATGGAACTGCATGGCACTCACGTTTACTGAAATCGTGAGACGGGATGTTTTCGGATCATTCGCCCAGCGCGCAAGTTGTTGACATGCGGCTTCTAATACCCAACGTCCAAGAGGAAGCACTAAGCCACATTGCTCGGCAGCAACAATAAAATTTCCGGGAGAGACTATTCCCCGGGTAGGATGATTCCATCGGATAAGCGCTTCAAAGCCAGTCAGCTGATTGCGAGCATCCATTTGCCGCTGATAGTAAAGAACAAATTCACCTTTCTTGAGCGCATCACGTAAATCAGCTTCGAGAGCGACACGCTCACTGACGAGTTCTTGCATCGATAAATCAAAAAACTTAAGTGCGCCACGTCCTATTTTCTTGGCGTGATACATGGCGAGCTCTGCATGCTTCAATGTGGAAGCGCCATTTTCTTGTTCGCTGTTTAAGAGTGAGATTCCAATACAACAAGAACTGTGATGTTCAATCTGATGAATATAAAAAGGCTGATGGATTGCGCTGATAATTTTTCGAGCAACCATCTCGGCCGCTTGTTCAGCCTCATCTGTTCGCACACTCAAGCCACTTAAAATAACAGCGAACTTATCACCGCTAATTCGTGCGACGAAATCACTTTTAGGAATAGTATCTTTGATTCTTTTTGATACTTCTTTGAGCCATAGATCACCATTATCATGACCAAATGAGTCATTCAGTGTTTTAAAATCATCTAGATCGATGTGAAGCAACGCGCCCAGATGATGAAGATTTTTACGCTCCTCTATCGCAAGGTTTAAGCGCTGCATGAGCAAGCGTAAATTGGCTAAACCTGTGAGCGTGTCAAAGTATTCAAGGTATTCAATTTGATCCGAAGCGATTTTTTTCGCAGTGATATCTTGTGTGACTGATAGAACGCAGACTTCCCCATTGAGGGATATTGTGTTGGCAGAAACAAGCGCAAACACAATGCGACCCGTACGTGTCACAAAACGCGTTTCAAAGTGTTCACAAGAACGGTGTGATTCAAGAATATGCAGGAATGTTTCGCGCTCTGACAAAGACACCCAAATGCCCATATCAAGAGAGGTTTTACCAATAATATCTTGGCGCTCCCAGCCGAACATCTTGGTATGTCCATCGTTGATGTCGAGAAACCTACCGTCTGCGAGTCGCGTCAGGCTGACCGCATCGGGACTCGTACGAAAAATCGTTCGATAACGCTCCTCGCTTTCTTTGAGTGTCTCCTGTCGTGCGGCCAGTTCCTCTAACAGTCTGTTAAAGCCACCGATGAGTTGCCCGATCTCGTCTTGTCGGCGGACAGGCAACATTTCAAGTTTGATCGCATCATTAGCGAGTTGTGCAAGCGTTTGCGCGGTCACTTGCAGAGGTCTGAGTTGGCGAACGAGTACCCACCACGTTAGACCGCCCGTTAAAAATGTCAGGAGTAATGCCATAAAAAATATGCGGCGCTCCATTTTTGCGATGGGCGCGAATGCAATTTGTGTTGGCAAGGCGACCGCAACAAACCAGTTGATACTACTGAGATGTTTGATACCAGTAATGACTTCGAAGCCGAGGGGGTTGATAAAAATTTCACTCCCCTCAAATCCAGCGACAAACTTATCCAAACTGGCATTCATGCGTGGCTCAGGAAGCGATGTCATCTGAAGATTTTTATCGGAACTTGCAACGACAGTGCGATGCGTTGCATCA
This sequence comes from Burkholderiaceae bacterium, assembly GCA_030158305.1. Classification (GTDB taxonomy): domain Bacteria; phylum Pseudomonadota; class Gammaproteobacteria; order Burkholderiales; family Burkholderiaceae_B; genus Zwartia. Next base: position 6,524 of record JAOATE010000059.1, on the reverse strand, counting down.
ATGATGCGATAGTTACTTGAGGCGTTCACGTGATTGCGTTCAATCCGGTCAAAAAAGTTTGATTCATTCAGATTAATGACCCCCGCAAGTGTTGCAATGACTTTTCCGTCTGGATTTTTAATCGGTACACCGATGCCAAAGATAGGCGCATTTAATTGTCGTCCAATCACTGGCCTCCCGATGGTGGGTTCGCCGATTTTTAGGGTGTTGGCGATATAGTCTCTATCGACAAAATTGACGCCTAAACGCTCTAATTCGACAGGCACAGATGCGAGTGTTTGTCCGGTGTGATCAGTGATAAAAACACCGCCATTAAACAACCCTTGGAAAATCTTACGATCCTCTAGAAATCGCTGGAGTTCGAACGAGGAACTGATGTTTCGATTTTCGATCGTTTGTGCGATTTGCTGCAACGCTACGACACGACTATCAATTTCGTCATTGACTTCGGAGGCCATCAAGGCCGCGAAGGCGTACTGCTGATCGCCTAAAACGCGCTGCATATCATGACGCAAACTATGGCTGATTGCGTAACCGAAGGACCACAGACTCACTATAAAAATGAGCAGCGTTAAAAGAGTAATACGTGTTTTAAGTGAGTGTTGTTGAAAACGACTCTTGTTCATCATGACGCTGACCTACGATTTTGCTTCATACAGAATACACCTTATGGGTAATGTGCGCTAAGGTTCAATCAAACCTGTCTCTATCACCCTAGTCAGCATTGACAGATAAAATGTAGTGATGTCGCACATGTCAAAATCACAGAGGCGCAAAAACTGATGGCATATCTTAAATATTTCCGTTTAATGTTCGTCTCTATTCTTGTGAGTGTCATGCTGACGACTCAGGCAGAGGCACTTGGAGTTGGCGACAGTATAAAAATTGATAAGCTTTTGCTGTTGGACGGTCGGCAACTTAATGCCGCTGATATCCAAGGAAAGTATTTGGTTGTACAAGTGTGGGCGACTTGGTGTCCATACTGTCGCCGACAAAACGTCAATCTAAAAGAACTTGTCAGGCGCACGCAAGGAGGCAACTTGCTTGTTGTTGGTCTGTCGGTCGACAAGTCAGAAGATACTGTTTTGAATTACGTCAAACAAAACGACATTAACTTTCCTGTTGCAATGATGACACCAGAACTTGATCGTGCAATTGGCAAGCGTCGTGGCATACCGGAGTTGTATGTGATTGATCCATCTGGTCGTGTGCTGCAAAAAGATGTAGGTCAGATGGTCGATCTAGATGTGTATGAGCTCGCGAGATTTAACCGTCGTTGAGCCGCTTACTCGTTTTGAATCGAGATATAGATGTTGTAGGCGTTCATTCGGTTCGCCGCGTTGAAAAGTGGTACTTTTGCGTAGCGAGACCAGTCGGTCGCAGCGTAAGCTTCTTCGAAGGGTTCTAAATCACGTGCAGCCTGGCTCATCGCCTGACGAACGTACACTAGATAGTCGCGCGTAAATTTCAAGTCTTCGGCCACGGAAGTTGAGGCGGGACCGTGACCGGGGACGATGACCTGAGCTTCTTGTTTAAGTAGTTTATCCAGAGACTGAATCCAGCCTAGGCTGTCTGCTTGTCCGACATAGGGAATACGACCGCGAAAAACCAAGTCACCTGCAAAAAGAACACCTTCAGAAGGAAAGAAGACGGCGAGGTCATCGGGTGTATGGGCAGGTCCCATTTTGATTAAATCAACGTCAAGCCCCACTAAATTGAGTCGTGTATCTTCAATAATCCATTTAGAGGCTGGTACGAGTTTCGTCTGGGCATTGATCCAAGGGGCTAACTCTGTCCGGGAGGCCTCTAAGCGAAGCTTCGCTGTATCTGAATTCAAATAATCTTTGGCACTCTCTTGCGCGATGACGGTTGCACCGATATCGATAAAGCTTTGAAGACCGTAAATGTGATCTGCGTGATAGTGCGTCGCGATGACAAATTGAATCGGCTTATCCGTGAGCTTGCGAATTTCGTCGATCAGTTGTTTGCCAAGTGTAGGTGAGCCTAGTGCATCGATGACAACGACACCTGTTGGACCAATGACAACGCCTGCATTAGAAATAAAGTTTTTGTTGAGGGGTGAGCCAAGCGCCGAGACACCTTCGGCATAATAAGCATTTTTACTGACTTGTGTCAGCGTCAAGATACGTTCGGACGCATGACTGCTCACGCTCAGCAGAATCAGGCTGAGCGCAAGCGAGAGCAGACGCAATGATTTCATCATCGCGGTCAACGTCAAGGCTTGATATAAGCGAACTTTTGCTGTGCTTGCAAATCTGCTAGACGAGCGACGCCCGAGGGAGTGAACGTTGCCTCAAGTACAAACTGATCTTTTTTGAGATTTCTATTTTTGAGTGTGATCTCGCACACTTCAAATACCACACCACGTGAGACAAGTGCGGACACGAGTGGTGCGTACTCTGCCTTGGATTTTTTGTCTTGTGCGCCATCCATGACGAGATCGACACCGTTGGCGTGCATCACGACGGTGATTTTGGTGTTAGGCGCGACATCAAGGTGATTGCGAATATTTCTGAGGCCTTTGAGTCCTTGTGTTTCTGCATCATCAACGTGGTAGACAACTTTATTGCCTGGTTGAGGAGCTGCTTGCTGCGCCGCGACGGGTGAAGATGCGATGCTCAGCGTCAGGCTGAGGAATAAGGCTGACAAAAGTGTTTTCATGATTTATCCTGCCATGCCTGGATTATTGGTGGCGCCTTTAATAACAGGCATGTTGGGTGCTTTAGCTGTGACAGTTTTAATTTGTCGAAGATAAGTGGCCATGACGTCCCAGATGGGCTCGCCGCCAGCGTCACGTGCAGCTTCGGAGACAGGCGCCCAGCCAGCAACCTTGTATGTTTTCGAAGCCTCAATTGGCTTGTCACCCAAGCGCATATCCGAAATCCGATTGCCAGCAGAGGCGGTAGGATCAATGGTGTATTGCATGCCACCGACACGGACCATGTCGCCGCCCTGCTGATAATAGGGGTCTGGATTAAAGAGATTGTCTGCGACGTCTTCGAGAACGGTCTTGATCATTTCGCCACTCATGGGCGTCATGGTGGTGTATGGATAGGTGATGGCGGTCTGATCGAGCAAGTGCTCCATCGTGATCGCTTGCCCAGGCAAAATCGAGGTGCCCCATCTAAAGCCAGGAGAGAACGCGATCTCCGCGCCTTTCATGTTGATCAGGCCATCCACAATCAGTTGATCGAAGGTTCCGTTGAAATTGCCACGGCGATATAAGGTGCCCTCAGCGGTCGCAAGCTTTTCATTGAGCTTGGTTTCGTAGGGGGCACGAATTTTGGTGATGAGCGCATCCATTGGCTTGTCAGCAGGGATGAGATCTGCGAAAACAGGCAAGAGGCGGTATCTAAAGTCAGAGACTTTGCCGTTTTTGACGTCGAAGTCGAGCACGCCCAGGAACTTGCTATTCGAGCCTGCATTGGTGACGAGCGTCACGCCGCCCGGATTGGTCACCTTGACTGGAACGGGCACACCATCGTGCGTATGGCCACCCATAATGGCGTCAATCCCGCGTACGCGACTGGCCATTTTGAGGTCTACATCCATTCCGTTGTGAGACAGCACGACCACAACTTGAGCACCTTTGGAGCGCGCAAGATTGACCGTTTTTTGCATGTTCTCTTCGTCGATGCCAAAGGACCAGTTTTCAACGAGGTAACGTGGGTTGGCGATCGGCGTGTATGGGAAGGCTTGTCCGATAATGGCGACAGGGATCCCATTCATTTCACGCATGACAAAAGCATCAAAAACAGGATCTTCAAAATCCGTGGTCTTGATATTTTGCGCGACAAAATTAACCTTGCCGGCGAAATCTTTTTCGACAATTTCCTTTACACGTTCTTCGCCGAGTGTCATTTCCCAGTGCGCGGTCATGATGTCTACGCCGAGTGCGAGACACGCATCGACCATGTCCTGACCTTTAGTCCACAGGGCGGTGCCAGAGCCTTGCCAAGTATCGCCACCATCCAACAGAAGCGCACCGGGACGACTGGCGCGGACTTGTTTGACTAAGGTCGCTAAATGCGCAAAACCGCCAACTTTTCCATATTGCAATGCCGCTTTGTCAAAGTCGAGATAGGTCAAGGCGTGGGCTTCATGCGTGCCAGGTTTGATGCCATAAAACTTTAGGAACGCATCGCCCACGAGGTGAGGAGGTTTACCAAATTGTGAGTCAAAACCTAAATTGACATTGGGCTCACGAAAGTAAATGGGTTTGAGTTGTGCGTGACAATCAGTAAAGTGCATCAGGTGTACGTTGCCAAACTTCGGCAGGTCATACAAAGTCGTGGCAGCTTGCGCACGACTTGTTCCAGACCCCAGCGAAAGGCCCGCAGCAGATGCGATGGCCATTAGCTGGACAAATTCACGACGACTCATACCCATTTTGTGCTTCCTTGTAGCGTAATACTTACGAACTATTTTGTTACTTGTTAACGGGAGAGGCGGGATCTAACAAAAGCGCCATCACGTCTTTCATTTGTTGTTCTGTCAACAAATTGAAATGCGCCATGCGAGGCATATTGCTGCATGCGTTGTAGGCTTTTGAATTGTTGATTCGGTTCCAGGTGTAAACCAAGATGGGCTCACTATTGCCACGTGTTTTTCCGTAGGCTAAGAGTGAGGGGCCAATGGTGCCGTAAGAGATCTCTTCTTTTGTGATTTGGTGACAGTTGTAGCAACCCCCGCCATTCACTGTTTTTAGAGTGTCACTCCATGTGGCGCCTCGACCGCTTTGGGCAACCTTTTCGCCTGCCTTCCAGTCTCCGAGATACTTGCCATCCGAAGGTGGTTTGATCTCAGCAAGAGCCGCTTTTTGAAGTGCTTCTGCCTTCTTTTGGCCTTCTGCACTCGTACGGAATTTCTCATTCGAACATAACGCCTGGAACTCATCTTGCTTGATGCGATCCAGCTTGGCGATGCCTTGTTCGCGGAAGCTGCGATCCATCACAGCTTGCACAGCAGGATCGACTTGTTGCGCAAAGCTTGCTGGTGAGATGCTGAGCATAAGCAAGCCTGTGCTGATACTCAGGCCGAGTTTTGTGAGTGTTTTTTTCATTTGTGTGCTCCCTCGATTAGCGCTTCAAGCCGGGCGTCTGAATCGTGCCGCCGTTCGCAGTGTTCGCCATAAAGACCGAAAGTGCGATGGTGGCATCAGAGCCGTAGATTGGGAAAGGCATGCGTTGCTGACGGTAGCAATCATTCAGTCGTTGTTGCATGGTCCAAAAAGTACCACTTGAAACACGGTAGGCTGGCCAGCTACCCCAACCCTCTGCAGCACCTTTCTGTTTGGTCAGATTAGGCAAATCTTGCATACGGATGCGTTGATTGTCGACAGCGTGGCAAGAGGCACAAGAAAAGTCCATAGGACCGCCTTGAAGATAAAAAATCTTTTCGCCTAGCGCGAGCATCTCTTTTTCTTTTGGATGCGTAGCGGACACGTTAATTTTCATGCCTTTCGACTGCGTCACGACATAAGCGACAATGGCCTCGAGGTTCTTGCGAACGCCTTTTCCAAAAGAGCCTTTGATGATGTCCGCTTCGGGGATGCCTTGGAGCGTGCTCATGCAAGTCATCAGGCGAGACTCCAGATCCTGTACCCGATCGGTATCTTTAAAGTAGCGCGGCAGTTGAGCAGAGGCGCCGTTGACCACGCCTGGGCCTAGACCTAAATCGCATTTTTCTAAACTGGCATTTTTAGGACCTGCCGGCTTTGCCCACAGCTCTTCGCCTTCGGCTTCGTAAAGTTCTGAAGGATTGCCGTCCGCAAGCATGCGGCGATACTCAGCCAGTTGGTCAGAGGCTGATTGCGCGTAAGTAATCGATGTCACACCGATCAGGCTTGCTAAAAGCCCTGTAAGTACATACCGTTTCATGGAGTGTCTCCTGTATCGCCTACATGCAAAGGATGGCCTCAAGGCTCCACCTTTGCATCGGCGCATTTGTTATTTGATATCGGTTTTGTCGGTACGGGTTTCGCCCTTGTTATCGACCCAGGTAACAGTCATCGCGTCACCTTTTTTAGCTGCACCTTTGAGTTTGAAATGCAGGAAGGGATCCTTTGAAACCGCGGGTCCAAATTGTGCGCTGTAAACGATTTTGTCGCCAACTTTTGCTTCGACAGTTGAAATAAACCAAGCTGGAATGGTGGCGCCTTCGGCTGTCTTGCGTTGACCTGTTTCCATGTCATGTTTCATCAGAACACGGACGTCAACAACGCCATCTTTTTCTGTTGCACGGATGCGCATTGGACTTGCCATGATTAATTCTCCTAGACTATTTCTGTGCCCAGATCGGGCGAATTGATTTCAATGAGGATGGAATTTCTGAGTGGATTGGGCGAGTGATTAACCGCCACAACCACCGAGAGTGACCTTGACTTCTTTCGAAGCCATCAGCCATTTGCCATCGACCTTAGCCAGGGCGTATACGTTTGAAGTTTGTCCCATTTTCACGCGTGTTGAAGCAAAGGCTTCAGCGCCGGCAGGCACAATAAACAT
>JAOATE010000058.1 GCA_030158305.1 Burkholderiaceae bacterium | reverse complement strand
TTGGATGCGCTGTTTGAGTGTATTGCTGCTGCTGTTCACGATGGCGCTGCCCTGGCAGGCGTCAGCCGAGGTCGCGGTGCCTGCGCTGTCGGCGCGCGTGATCGATCAAACGAAAACGCTGACGCCTGAGCAGGTCCGCACGCTTGAGCAAAAGTTGCGAGAAATTGAAGCCCGCAAAGGCAGTCAGGTAGTGGTCTTGATGGTGCCGTCCACCAAGCCTGAGGAAATCGAGCAATACGCGATTCGAGTCGCTGATCAATGGAAGATCGGTCGCAAAAAAGTCGACGATGGTGTCATTTTGCTGATCGCTAAAAATGATCGGGCGGTGAGGATCGAGGTGGGTTATGGCCTGGAGGGCGCACTCACGGACGCGCTCAGTAAACGGATCATTGATGGCGCGATCATTCCGCTTTTCAAACAACAGGATTTTTACGGCGGAATCTTGTCGGGAGTCACTCAGATTGGACGCGTGATTGATGGTGAAACCTTGCCCGAACCTGCTCGGAAACTCGTGACGGATCAAGAGGGTACTTTGTCATCCTTACCTGGGTTGTTTGTACTTGGTTTAGTGTTGGGTGGTTTTTTACGAAGAATTCTTGGACGTGGCTTGGCTGCGGGTCTGACGGGTGTGGCGGTGGCGATCATTGGTTGGTTTATTGCCGGGGCATTGATCACTGCGCTGTTAGGCGGGGTGATTGCTTTTATTGTGACCTTGCTGAGCGGCGGGCTAGGTGGTTTGACGTCAGGATATTACGGTGGTGGTGGGCGAGGATCTGGCTCTGGATCGAATACCGGCCGGGGTGGATTCGGTGGTTCGGGAGGGGGGGGCTTTGGCGGAGGCTTCGGCGGCGGTGGTGGCGGTTTTGGCGGCGGCGGCGCGTCGGGGAGGTGGTAATCGTGCAAATGAAACGTTTACTCAAACATGTCTTCACGACTCGAGCTCAGTTGAAACAAGCTTTTTCAACATCGACGTTACGTGACATTGAAGCCGCGATCAAAGCAAGTGAGTCAGAGCATTCGGGCGAGCTGCGCTTTGCTGTGGAGACTGCGCTGGATCCCCTCGCGATCATTCGGGGTGAGTCGTCACGGGCGCGCGCTGTGGACTTGTTTTCAAGCTTGCGGATCTGGGATACTGAGCACAACTGTGGCTTGTTGATTTATGTCTTGCTAGCCGATCGTGCCGTGGAGATTGTGGCTGATCGGGGGATCCATGCCAAAGTCGGCGAGGCGGAATGGGCACGGATCTGTCACCAGATGGAGGCCGCTTTCCGTCAGAAAGATTTTCGAGGCGGCATGCTCGCCGGAATTAAAAGCGTGACACAGCACTTAAAGGCGCATTTCCCGGCCAGTATCGGTGATCAGAATGAGTTGTCTAATCGACCGGTGGTGCTAGGGTAATACCTTGTAGTAGTATCCGGATCAGATAGGTGACGGTAGATCGCCATCGTTCAATCCGGAGACAAAATGAAAAAAATCCTTAATGGTTTAGTTCCTCAGGGGACGACTAAGCGTCGTTCGATCTTAAAGGCGGGTCTTGGTGTCATGGCGGCACCTTTTGTCGGTGCCCAAGCCTTTGCACAAAGTGCATGGCCCAACAAAAGTATTCGAGTGATCGTGCCTTTTTCGGCGGGTGGTGCGGCTGACACGTCGGCTAGAGCGATCTGTGCCGCATTGGGTGAGACGATCGGTCAGTCCGTTATCGTGGAAAACCGTACTGGCGGTAACGCGATGATTGCCGCACAAGCCGTTCTTCAGGCCCCTGCAGATGGCTATACATTTTTATGGGATGCGGCGAATCAACTCACCAACCCAATTCTGCTCAAGAATATTGCTTTCGACTACAAATCATCATTTGTACCGGTCTCTCTTGCCGTACGTGTTCCTCAGGTGTTAGCAGTCAGGGAAAATTTCCCCGCTAAAAATCTCAAAGAGTTTGTCGCTTATGCCAAGGCGAATCCAAAGAAAGTGACATGTGGCACGCCACCATCAGGGGGCATGGGCCATCTCGCGATTGCGATGTTTCAGCAGGTCGCGGGAATTGAGTTGATCCATACCCCTTATCGAGGGGGGGCCGATGCCGTTAGAGATTTGATGGGTGGTCAGATCGACTCGACACTGTTGACGCTATCGACAGCTATTGGTGCTGTGCAAGCAGGTAAAGCGCGTATTCTGGGCTTGACTAGTCTAGAGCAGACCAAGAGTTATCCGGATGTTCCTACAATTGCTGAGCAAGGTTATCCTGGCTTTGATATGGATGATTGGTTTGGTTTTTTTGCGGCCAAGGGTACGCCTAAGCAGGCGATTGATGGTTTGCAAGCCGCCACGACCAAAGCGGCAAAGTCACCTGCTGTGATCAAAACAATTGATTCGCGCGGCATGGTGCTTGTGGTGAACACCCCTGCGCAATTTGCCAGCTGGCTTGAGGCGCAAAGAGCCGCACTTGAAAAACTCATTCGCACCGCAAATATTTCCATAGGCTAATTCAGTCATGACATCTCTTCCTGCTGTCAACCGTCAAGTGCTTTATGCAAAGCGACCCGAGGGTACACCGACTCTTGACTGTTTCAAACTTGAGTCCGGTCCGATACCGACGATCAAGCAAGGCGAAGTTCTCATCCGTAATCACTATCTTTCAGTCGATCCCTACATCAGGATGCGCATGGAGGCCAAGGACTCTTATGCACCAGTGATGAAAATCGGTGAAAAGATGGTGGGTCGTACCATTGGTCAGGTGGTGCAAAGTATGGATGACAGCCTTCAGGTTGGTGACTGGGTCGTCGGTAGGATGAGCTGGGAGGATGTCAGTGCTGCACCGGTCAAAGAATTGCAGAAGGTAGATCCCAGCTTTAAGCCTTTAAGTGCGTTCTTGGGGGCGCTTGGCTCAACGGGCTTGACGGCTTGGGTGGGATTGATGGCATTTGGCAAACCCGTCGCCGGAGAAACTGTATTGGTTTCGGCGGCGTCGGGGGCCGTAGGGAGTGTGGCGGGTCAGTTGGCCAAGCTGCGCGGTTGCAGGGCAGTTGGTATCGCGGGTGGCGCACGCAAGTGTGAAATCGTTGTGAAAGAGTTGGGGTTCGATGCGTGTATCGACTACAAGAGTCCAGACTTTGAGCAAAAGCTTGCGCAGGCTGTTCCCGGAGGCGTCGATGTTTATTTTGATAATGTGGGGGGTCCGATCACCGACTATGTGTTGACCTTGCTGAATTTAAAAGCGCGTGTGGCTTTATGTGGCACGGTCTCGCAGTACAACGCGACAGAGTTGTACGGTATTAAAAATTATCGTGAGTTTTTTAATAAGCGTGTTTCGTTGCATGGCTTTGTCTTGTCGGATCATCGCGACTTGTGGCCTGAGGCCACAAAGGAAATTCAAGACGCCTACAGTGCAGGAAAATTGAAACATCTTGAGACGGTTGCGGAGGGGCTGGAAAACGCACCGCAAGCATTCATCGACATGCTCAACGGCGCGAACGTTGGCAAACAAATTGTGCGTATCGTATGAGTCTGATTTTATTTGGCCCTCCCGTACATTTTGATTTTGGTGCGCGTAAGTTGTTACCTCAGGTTTTGGCTTCGGCGCGCTGTGCAAAGCCGCTGTTTGTGACGGATCGCGGTGTTCTTGCGGCGGGTGTCTTTAAACAGGCAACAGAGGCACTGTCCTCTGATTTGACGCAGGCATTGTTCAGCGAGGTCCCTCCCAATCCCACCGAGGCCTCGGCGATTGCGGGTGCTCAAGCTTTTCATGCGTTTGGGTGTGACGGTGTAGTGGGTATTGGTGGCGGCGCGGCGCTCGACTTGGCCAAAGCGATTGCGATTTTGGCGACGCACTCACCGCCGTTGTGGAACTATTCAAACCGTAATCCTGCAGAGTTGCCCCTGGGTGTGACGCCACCTCTGATTTTGATGCCGACGACCTCTGGAACTGGCAGTGAGGTGGGGCGATCTGCGGTCATCATTTTTGATAATGGGATCAAGGCAGGGGTGCGTTGTCCCGCGATTGTGACTGCTGCTGTGTGCGATCCGGAGTTAACTCTAGGATTGCCTCCTCTCGTGACGGCGACAACAGGCATGGATGCGTTAGCACACTGTGTGGAAACGTATTGCTCTGCGACAGTGAATCCCCCGGCAGATGCGATCGCGGTCGATGGTATGCAAAGGATTTTTTCGAATATTCGTCAGGCGGTCTTGCACGGCCATGATCGGCAAGCGCGCTGGCACATGATGATGGGCTCTCTTGAGGGGGCTTTATGTTTTCAAAAGGGGATGGGTGCTGTGCATGCTTGCGCGCATCCTTTGGGGGCTCTGGGTTATCACCATGGAACCTTGAATGCGATTCTATTGCCACATGTTTTGCGTTTGAATCTTGATTTTCTGGGTGAAAAAGCAAACAAGATTGCTGAGCTATGTGGCGCTAGATCGGTGTCAGAAATGCCTGAGAAAATTTCCAACTTGATCGCTGAGCTTGGCATCCCGCTGCGCCTGCGCGATCTTGGACTAGAACGCGTGAGACTCAGCGGTATTGCTCAAGCAGCGATGCGGGACAACGCGAACAAGACAAATCCACGATTGATGACTGTGGATTTGTACGAGGCATTGTTAGATCAGGTTTATTGAACTGACCCTATGGTTTCCGACGCCGCATCAAGCTTTAAATGCCGTGTAGTGGTGCTACTTTTTTGACAGCTGGAATTTCTAGCATCCGCTTGTGATGGTCGGCGAGTCTAGGGAACTGACTCATGTCCACGCCATCGCCTTGCATCCAGCTTGTCATCGTAAACAGGTACGGGTCGGCCACGGTAAATTGTTCACCCATCACCCACGGTCCGCGCAAAATTTCTTGCTCAATGAGCGTTGCGCAATCCGTCATGTTTTGAGCAACTTTAGCCTTCATGGTTTTTTGAGCTTCGAGGTCGTCTGACCAGCGACGGCCCCGCGCGCCGTGCGCGTGATGCACGTGAACGGTTGAACAAAACCAACTGTTGATCGACTGTAGTTGAGCCAAGGCAAAGGGGTCGTCAAGCGGCGCCATTTTGGCCTGAGGGTAAGTCTGTGCGAGGTACAGGAGCAGCGCAGGTGTTTCGGTCAGGATGCCTTGCTCCGTGATGAGTGCGGGCACACGACCTTTTGGGTTGATGGCCAAATAACCCGGTGCGTTCTGATCGTTTTCACGCAGGTTGAGTCTCTCGGCTTCGTAGTCTGCCCCAATGTGCTCAAGCACGATGTGGGTGGCGAGCGCACAGCTCAAGGGTGCATAATAAAAACGTAAGGACATGTCTCGACTCCTGTTTTTGGGGATGATGTTTAGTCTAGGGTTTGCTCTTTGATCCAGCGCTTGAGACCCGCATCTGTTTTAACGCTGGTGAGTTCTTCGTTCAAGCGCCTGAGCTCAAGCAGCATCTCGCGTTTGCGGCTGTTGAGGTGGTGTTTGAGTGAGTTTTCATGAATGGTCATCGAGGCCGGCAACACAAACTCCGCGGTGGCTTGCAGCTCGGTGTCACGGATCTCACGATGTAAGACCGTGCAGCGCTCACGCATCAGGTCAGTCAGTGCGACGAGTTTTTTGCGTGCGAGGGCTGTGCTCAGCGTCGACTCAGGGAGCTGCGCTTTGGTTTGCAACTCGAGCAGGGCGAGCAGGTCTCGGCGCTCGTAGGCGGTATTGGCCTCACTCATCAGTTGTGTTTTGTAGGTGCGGATGTCTTCGTCGCTCTCTCGATCGGGGTGCAGGGCACTAGCGAGCTTTCGGTAGAGACTACGCAAGGCACTTTCAACATCCTCGGCAGCCTGAAGATCGGCAGGGGACATTTTTTTCTTTTTCGCACGTCTTGCTTCTCTGTTTTTCGCACGGGCCTCAGCCTCTTTGCGCATAAAGTCAAACTTAGCGTGCAAAACGTCGTCCAGGTTTTCAAATACCTGATCTTCGCCAAACTCTGCGCCCATGGCCTCTTTTAAATAGGCCTGTGCTTCGGCGGCTTGTGCGCGCTCAATGTCGGCTAGCTTTTCTTCGCTATGAACGTCGTGCAGAGCCCGCATGACACGGTCGCCCGACAAGGCAAACTCCATGGCGATGCTGCAGATCAAGCGTCTGATCAGGCGTTCGTGCCGTGCAGTCAGACCTTCGCCTTTGAGGCGCTGGTCCAGCCACAACACCATGGCGCGCCTTAAGCTGTCTTGTTTTTTTTGCAAAACAGGGACGGTGCTGGCGTAAGAGCGGCGATGCTGATCGATCAGTATTTTGAGGGCGTCGAGTTTGGCTGAGAGCGTCTTGCCTTGCTCAATCAGGAGCTCAAACTCTGTTTGTTCCAATGAGTTGGGTGCTTCGTCTTGTTCGACGGCACTCAAGGCGTGGAGGTCGGTCGTGCTGGAGAGAGTTGTATTCTTCAAAAGGCTGCAGTGGGTGTGGTTCTGTGGGGCGATCGCTAAAAGGCATCCGTACGGAGCCTTTTTTCGAATATCGCCCAGTTTAGCCGTTCTAGAGGCTAAACCGGGACTTCACAGAGAAACTCAAGAGGAAATGCAGCGGGCATCTGCCGTCAATCAGGCGCCAGTCGAAAGATGCATATTTCTCTTGCGTCTCAATAACTGGGTGATCAACACCAGCGTAAACCCGGCAAAACCGACCACATCCGCCCAGTTATCGGGGTAGGTGAGGGCCACACCCGCGATCACCATGATGGTGCGCTCGAGGATATGGGTTTTCTCGATAAACCAACCTTGCAGGCCACCTGCCAGACACACGATACCGATAGCCGCCGTAAAGGTGATCCAGCCGATTTGGAGCCAGTCAGCGTTGGCGAGAGCTTTGGTTGAACCCATCAGCAAGAGGCTGGTGCCCTCGTCGCCGAGCACAAACATAAAGGGCACCAAGATCGCGGGTGCGACGTACTTCCATGTTTGAAGGGTGGTCTTGTAAGGATCGCCTTTACAAATCGCGGCTGCCGCAAAAGGTGACAGCGCGGTTGGGGGCGAAACCTCTGACAGCACGGCGTAATAAAAGATAAACATGTGTGCCGCAAAATCTGGCACGCCCAGGTTGATCAAGGCAGGAGCCGCAATCACGGCACAGATAATGTAGGAGGCAGTGACGGGCACCGCCAGTCCGACGACCCACACGACCAGACCGGTAAAAATCGCAGTCAAGAGCAGCGAGCCGCCTGCATACTCGATCACGATGGAACTAAATTTCAAGCCCAGACCGGTGAGCGTCACCGTGCCAACAATCAGGCCTGCACCTGCGCAGGTGACGGCAATTGAGAGCACACCATTCGAGCCGTTGGCAAGAGCTTTTACCAAGTTTGACTGATAGAGGCCTTTGAAAAAGGGTTCACGACCACGCAACCAGTCATAGGAGATGATGGCGGTATCGCGTCGAAGCATACTGGTCGCGGCCGAGACGACGGTCGCCCAAAACACAGACATGATGGGTGAAAAACCGATCATCATGAACACCACGATCGATATCAGCGAGAAAAAGTGAAACCAGTATTTTTTGGTGAGCGACCAGGCACTTTCTGCGGCTTCGAACGACATTTTCTTCATGCCGTATTTACGCACGTCGATTTCCACCATGATGAACAAACCCAGGTAGAACAGAATGGTCGGAATGCACGCCATCAACAAAACGTCGAGGTAGGATATTTTTAGAAAATCAGCAATCAGGAAGGCCGCGGCACCAAGCACTGGTGGAGAGATGATGGCACCCAAGCCACCCGCAGCCAACAAGCCGCCTGCAGCATTTTTTTCGTAGCCAACCTTGTCAAGCATTGGGGCGGCCACAGAGCCCACCGTCACGGTGGTGGCGACTCCAGAGCCTGAGGGGCCTCCCAGTAAAAAGGAAGACAGCACGATGGTGCGGCCCACGCCAGAGGACTTTCCGCCCATGGCGGCAAAGGAAAAGTCGATGAAAAACTTGCCTGCGCCGGTGAACTGTAAAAAGGCGCCAAAGATCGTAAACAAAATAATCAGTGTGGCGGAGACGTCGAGCGCGGTGCCGTAGATTCCTTCGAGGGTCATGTACATAAACCCGACAAAACGGCCGATCTCGTAGCCTTTGTGTGTCCAAGGTGCAGGTAGATAATTGCCAAATAGTGCGTAGAGGATGAACAGGATGGTCACGCTCACCAAGATCATGCCATTGGTGCGGCGTAGGCCCTCGAGAATCATGAGAATCAGACCGACGCCGATGGCGATGTCCAATGGAAGGGGGTCGGTATTGCGATCAGTGAAGTCATCGCCACCGTTCAAAATATAAAAGGCGACAAAGATCGAAAAGCACGCGATGAGCAAATCCCACCACATCAACCGGTTTTTAAAACGTGCGGTGAGTGGAAAGGTCAGAAAGACAAGGAAGAGCACGATTGCAAGATGAATCGTGCGCAGGATTTGTGTCGGGACGATTTCGTAGGCTGCGTACAAGTGAAAGATCGACATGCCGACCGCGCACAGCGTCAAAAAGACCGCCAATATGCCGCGATAGTCATTCGCGTCGCCTTCTTCCTGGCGGATTAACTCGTCTAATTTTTGTTGTGTGGCGCGATCGATGGACGACTCACTCATGGCGTTACCTGGTTCAATGTATTGATGATGCGATTAAAAAAATACAGCAAGTGCGCCTGGAGACGCACTTGCTGAATGTGCTGCTAGAGTCAAGATGCGTTCGTTTACTGAACGTTTTGACCCTTTTCTTGGAAATACTTCAAAGCGCCTGGGTGAAAAGGCAGTGGTGTGGCTGCAGCCTTTTGGTTTTCCAGTTTGACGCTGTCGTATTCACGATGGGTACGCACTAATTCTTCTTTGTTGTCGAATACAGCCTTGGTGATTTTGTAGGCTTCATCGTCAGACATCTTGCCGTTGACAACTAAGATATTGGAGACCGACGCGTTTTTGTTGTCACCAGCCATGCCAGAGTATGTGGCCTTGGGGATGGTGTCTTTGAAATACAGATTGCCGTATTTCTTATTCATCGCATCCACCGCATCGGCGTGGTCGATCATGACAATCTTGGTGCCGGGAGTGTTGGCCAGATCAGTCACGGCAGCAGTTGGCAAACCACCAACCCAAAAGAATGCATCGATCTTACGATCTTTGACGGCATTCACGGACTCAGCGACGCCGAGTCGCTCGCGACGTACATCTTTGTCTTTATCCAGGCCTGCGGCTTCGATTAAACGGAAGGCCATTACTTCAGTGGCGCTACCTGGGCTACCTGTGCTGACGCGCTTGCCTTTGAGGTCCTTCATGGATTTGATGCCGCTTGCTTCAGTGGTCACCACATGCATGCGGTTTGGATACAGTACGAGCAATGTTTTGACATCGACTTTACGACCAGAAAATTTGTCTTTTCCGTCCAACGCGTCCTTGGCTGCGTCTGCCATCGAAAATGCCAGGTATGGTTTACCTGAGCCGATCAGCTTGAGGTTGTCGACCGAGCCGCCAGTGACTTCTGCCGTGGCAGCCATGCCAGGTACTTTTTTGGTGAGCACCGCTGCCAGACCACCACCCATTGGGTAGTAAACGCCGCCTGTACCGCCGGTCGCGATTGAATAATTTTCAGCGTGCGCAGCGCTGGCGCACAATACTGTGAAACTCAGAGCAAGTGTCTTTAATATCTTCATTGCCATCTCCGAAACGTTTTTCTTGAGGATCAAGCCGAAAGGGAGCAATGCGTTCCGTTT
>JAOATE010000057.1 GCA_030158305.1 Burkholderiaceae bacterium | reverse complement strand
GTAGGAGTGTCTATTGTATGTTGGTCAAGCGATAACGGGCGCTGGCAGCATGCGCATGCAGACCTTCACCAAGCGCCAGTTCGTTTGCCACTTTGCCAAGCGTTTGAGCGCTGGCAGCAGAAACGTGAATCAGGCTCGAGCGTTTTTGAAAGTCATAGACGCCTAATGGTGAGGAAAATCGAGCTGTCCGCGAGGTGGGTAAGACGTGATTTGGACCCGCACAATAGTCGCCGAGGGACTCGGAGCTATGTCGCCCCATAAAAATAGCACCCGCGTGACGCAGAGAGGGCAACCACTCATCTGGATGTTCACAGGAGACTTCAAGGTGTTCTGGAGCAATGTTGTTGCTGATCTCACAGGCCTCTTGGAGGTCACGGACCAAAATCAAGGCGCCACGATCACGCAGGCTCGTGCGGATGATATCGGCGCGAGGCATGGTTGGTAATAGTTTTTCAATGGAAGCCTCAACAGCATCCAAATATTGAGCATCAGGGCATAAAAGAATTGCCTGTGCGAGTTCATCGTGCTCGGCTTGCGAGAAAAGATCCATCGCAATCCAGTCTGCAGGCGTTTTGCCGTCGCAAATGACCAAAATCTCACTGGGGCCAGCAATCATATCGATGCCAACCGTGCCGAAAACACGTCGTTTGGCTGCCGCGACATAGGCATTGCCGGGACCGACGATTTTGTCGACCGCTGGGATGGTCGCCGTACCGTAAGCAAGTGCACCAACTGCCTGCGCACCGCCAATGGCGAAACAGCGGTCTACCCCAGCAATCGCGGCTGCAGCGAGCACCATGGCATTGCGTTGGCCTCCGGGTGTTGGCGTGACCATGATGACTTCGCTGACGCCGGCAACCTTGGCTGGAATGGCGTTCATTAGAACGGAAGAGGGGTATGAGGCTTTGCCACCCGGCACATATAGGCCGACGCGGTCAAGAGGGGTGATTTGTTGCCCAAGGCGCGTGCCGTCAGGTTCAGTGTAGGACCAGCTTTCTTGTAATTGGTGCGCGTGATAGGCCCGCACCCGCTGTGCAGCGATTTCCAGCGCCTCGCGCTGGGCGGTTGGTAATGTTGCCAGCGCGGACTCCCATTCGCGGCGAGGAATTTCTAACTCAGCCACGTGATCGACCATCACCTTGTCAAATTGGCGGGTATATCGCAGCAGAGCGGCATCGCCTTCGCGGCGCACCTGTTGCAAGATGCTCGCGGCTGCGGCATCGATGGCGTCATCTTGCTCGGCATCGAAAGCCAGCAATTTGGAAAGGGTAGCTTGAAACTCAGGGTCGCGTGAGTCCAGACGTGTGATTGTGCGCATCATCAAAGAGCCCCTCTTTTGAAGGGGTCATCAAAACAAGTAGGTCACTATCATGCCACAGAGCTTGCGCTTGCACGCTCAAAGGCATCCAGCAAAGGCTGTAATTCGGTATGGCGGGTCTTAAGGGCGGCACGGTTGACGACCAACCTGGAGGAGATCGGCATGATGTCTTCAACGGCGACTAAGTCGTTGGCTTTGAGCGTATTGCCAGTCGATACCAGGTCAACGATTGCATCGGCTAGGCCGACCAAGGGCGCAAGCTCCATGGAGCCGTAAAGCTTAATCAGATCGACGTAGACACCTTTTGCAGCAAAGTGGTCCCGGGCTGCAGCCGTGTATTTTGTCGCAACCCTAAGGCGCGCACCCTGTTTGACCGCCGCAGCATAGTCAAAGCCATTGCGAACGGCTACGGCAAGACGGCATTTGGCGATATTGAGGTCAATGGGTTGATACAGTCCGCCTGGATGTTGAGCGGCATGTTCAATCAGTACATCTTTGCCAGCGATACCGAGATCGGCCGCACCATATTCGACATAGGTTGGCACATCAGAAGCACGCACGATAATCAGTCGCAAGCCGGGATCACTTGTACCAATAATCAGTTTGCGCGACTTTTCAGGATTTTCACTGACAGTGATGCCAGCCGCTTCGAGTAAGGGCAGAGTTTCTTCAAAAATGCGCCCCTTGGACAAGGCCATGGTCAGAGGGCGCGAACGTGCGTCGGTGCTCATGCGGATTCCTTTAGCTAGAGATTCTTTCGATTTGAGCGCCGAGAGCTCTGAGTTTGTGTTCCATGCGCTCGTATCCGCGGTCAAGGTGATAAATCCGCTCCACCAAGGTTTCCCCCTCGGCAGCTAAGCCCGCAATCACAAGGCTGGCGGAGGCGCGTAGGTCTGTCGCCATCACAGTCGCACCAGAAAGCTTGTTGACGCCGCGCACGACTGCGGTGTGACCATCGATATCGATGTTGGCGCCTAAGCGAAGCAGTTCCTGCACATGCATAAAACGATTTTCGAAAATCGTTTCAGCAATCACTGAGGTTCCGTCAGCGAGGGTATTGAGTGCCATGAGTTGTGCTTGCATATCGGTGGCAAAGCCTGGGTACTCATGAGTGCGGAAGTCAACGGCTTTCGGTCGCGTGTGCATGCTGGCTTGTATCCAGTCTTTGCCCGTTTGAATCGTGAGCCCCGCTTCTTGTAATTTGGATAACGTGGCACCCATCGTGTCGGGGGCGACGCGCCGCAGCATGATGTCGCCGCCAGCGGCACCGACCGCACATAAAAAGCTGCCTGCTTCAATCCGATCAGGAATGACGTCGTGGCTTGCGCCATGGAGCGTGGGTACGCCATCAATAATGATGCGATCTGTACCGTGGCCTTTAATACGAGCACCCATTTTGATGAGTAGTTCGGCGAGATCGACTACCTCGGGTTCGCGCGCAGCATTTTCTAAAATCGTCTGACCTTCGGCCAGCACCGCGGCCATCATCAGATTTTCTGTTCCAGTGACGGTCACCATGTCTGTACGAACAAGAGCACCTTTGAGTTTTTTGGCCTTGGCGACGACGAAACCATGTTCGATTTTGATATCTGCACCTAACGCTGCCAAGCCTTGGATATGCTGATCCACAGGTCGCTGACCAATGGCACAACCACCAGGCAGGCTCACGCGCGCTTCACCAAAGCGCGCCAATAATGGACCGAGTACCAAGATCGAAGCACGCATCGTTTTGACCAACTCATAAGGCGCTTCAAGCGCAGTGAGCTGGTTGGCTGTGATACTGACGGTGTCGTCACTGGCGCGTTCGCAACGAACGCCTAACTGTCCAAGAAGCTTAAGCGTTGTCGAGATGTCATTGAGCTTTGGGACATTGGTGAGCGTGATGGTGTCCGCCGTCAGTAGACCTGCGCACAAAATGGGTAGCGCGGCATTTTTCGCGCCAGAAATATTGATTTCACCTTTGAGCGCACGACCACCCGTAATAAGAAGCTTATCCATTTAGCGGTTTCCGTTGAACTCTTCTGGGGTCAAGGTGCGCATAGAAAGTGCGTGAATTTCTTGTTTCATGCGATCGCCCAACACGCCGTAGACGAGTTGATGCCTGGCGATGGGTCGTTTGCCTGCAAATGAGGCACTGACAATCACGGCCTCAAAGTGCGAGCCGTCGCCCGTGACCTCAAGATGTTCGCAAGGCAGCCCGGCAGCAATGTAGGTGCGGATGTCTTCTGGAGTGGGCAACATGGTGAGAGCTTTCCTTGGTCTGGTTGTAAGTACGCGGCAATTGTAGAAATTTTGCAGTATGCATTAGGTTCTGAGCTTATAGCCAGTTCCAAGCAGGCGCAGGGCGAAGAGGGTGAGGATTATAAAAACGCCCCCCACCACGGCTAAGCTCTGCCAGGGTGACACATCGGCTACACCAAAAAATCCGTAGCGAAAACCATCAATCGTATAAAAGAGCGGATTCCAATGGGAGACTTTTTGCCAAAACGCTGGCAGTGTGTGCACAGAATAAAATACGCCGGATAAAAAAGTGGCCGGCATAATCAGAAAGTTTTGGAACGCCGCAAGTTGATCGAATTTTTCAGAAGTGAGGCCTGCAATCAGCCCCAAGATCGCCATAATGCCGCAAGAGAGCGCTGCAAACACGAAGGCCCAAATCGGCTCTTTCATACCTAAGGGTACAAAATATAAAGAAACGAGCCAAACACAGGCCCCGACAGCAATGCCGCGCAAAATGCCAGCAAGCATATAGGCACTAAAAAACTCACGGTGTGAAATGGGTGGCAACAAGACAAAGACCAAGTTACCTGTTACCCGACTTTGAATCAGCGAAGAAGAGGGGTTGGCAAAAGCATTTTGCAACATGCTCATCATCATGAGTCCGGGGATGAGAAATGCCGTGTAAGGCACAGAACCGTAGACCTGTATTCTGTCTTGCAGAACTTGCGCAAAAATAACCAAGTACAGCAATGCTGTGATGACGGGCGCAGCAATAGTTTGAAAGCCAACTTTCCAGAAACGCAGAAGTTCTTTACCTAAAAGTGTAGGAAAGCCGGAGCCTGCGCCGGGGCGAGCGGTCAGTAAGGCGCGAGTCATCGCTGGTTCTCCAGTGTTGTGTGGGTTGGCGTGTTCATGATTTGAACAAAAGCTTGTTCAAGGTTGCCACCAGTCCTCGCAAGGAGTGCCTGCGTGGATTCAAGCGCAACGATTTGTCCGCGTTTGAGCATGGCAATCCTGCCACAGAGCGCTTCAGCCTCTTCGAGGTAGTGTGTCGTCAACATGATGGTGTGGCCTTCGCGATTCAGCCGGGAAATAAATTCCCAGAGACTACGACGCAGATCGACATCCACCCCCGCGGTTGGCTCATCGAGCACAATGACAGGCGGACGATGGACAAGTGCTTGCGCCACCAATACGCGACGTTTCATCCCACCAGAAAGCGCGCGCATATTTTCATCAGCTTTATCTGAGAGGCCGAGGTGAGCAAGAATCTCATCGATCCAATCGTCATTTTTTCTAAAACCAAAATAACCCGATTGGATACGCAGTGTCTCTCGTACAGTAAAGAACGGGTCGTAGACCAGCTCTTGCGGAACGACGCCAAGCGAGCGACGGGCGGCCTGATAGTCCGTGACGACATCATGACCACACACACTGGCGCGACCACTGCTTGCGCGACAAAGTCCAGCTAATACGGAAATAAGTGTTGTCTTACCTGCGCCGTTTGGACCCAGTAAACCAAAAAATTCTCCGTGTTCGATGGTCAGCGACACATCGTTCAGCGCTTGAAAGCCTGAACCTTGAGGTTTTTTAAATAATCCCGCCCAACCGGCGGCACGCGGAGGAAATATTTTTGAAACGTGTTCGAGCGAAACGGCAGACATGATGTTTATTGGGCTCGCTTGTTAAGCGCGGCGATTAACCCGTCGATGCCGTTCTGATTAATCTGCTGCGTAAATTGGTTACGATAATTTTCAATCAACCACACATTTTCGACATTGATGTCGTAGATTTTCCAGCCTTGCGGTGTTTTTTCGAGGCGGTAGTCCAGAGTAAAAGGTTGCGAGTTTGCACGTTGAGTGACTTGGGACCGCACAACCACATCGTTGGCATTGACATCGCCTCTGAAAGCGAGGGTTTTGATGCTTGTTGAGTCACTCACGCGAGTAAAAGCACCGCTATATGTGCGCGCCAAGGTGCCGCGGAAAGCATTGCTCAGGTTTGCCTTTTGTTCAGCTGTCGCTTCGCGCCAATTGCGACCTGCTGCAAGGCGTGTTGTTTTTTCAAAATTAACGTAGGGCAGAATCATTTCGTCCACGATCTGATTGATACGTTTGATATCACCGGCCCGCGCGGCGGTGTCATTTTTGAGTGCGGCTAAAACTTGATCCGCGACTTGCTGCACGAACGCGTTGGGGGATGCCATTGGGTCCGGTTTTTGTTGTGCCTGAGCGCCAACGGAGAAACCAAAAGCAAGGGCCAGCATGAGATTGAGGCGTACGATCAAACCTAACATCTTTAAATTCCTGGTTAATTTTTAGAAGGGATGCCGAGTGCCTTGCGATCGGCTGGCGCGGCTTCAACGTCTTCGTAACTAGGCAAGCTTTCTGCGTCGGTCAGTGGGCCATTGACCTGAACCGCGCGTCGCTTTAAATAGGCGTCTCGGATAAAACTGTAGCGATCCAGTGCAGTGCGATCAATCGTGTCACTCACGGCAAGGAGTGCTTCGCGACGTTGCACAATCTCGAGTCCATAAATTGAGTTTCGGACCGCGATATCGTGCACCTGTTGCCCGTAACCAAATTGATTGACATACGCGTCCACAATCAGCCCAGAACCATCCCGCATAGTGCTCGCGCCAAGAATAGGAAGAACAATATATGGACCTGAGCTGATCCCCCAGACGCCAAGGGTGACGCCAAAGTCATTGGGGATGCGCTTGGCGCCTGTTGTGCTGGCAAGGTCAAAACAGCCACCGACACCCAAGGTAGTGTTGAGCATGAAACGGCCGAATGTATTGATCGCGTCAAGATGACGACCTTGGAGGGAACTATTGACACCTGCCCAGATGTCGCCAATATTCAAAAATATGTTGTTAATGCAAGACCGCACTGGCTGGGGGGTGACGTAGGCATATGCTTGCGCAACAGGTTTAAACACAGCTCGGTCAATCGTGTCATTAAATTCAAAAACAGCTCGGTTAGAGCTTTCCCATGGATCTGCCGCAATAGGCGTTTTCACGGCTTGGGTAGCACAGCCTGCCAGTATCGCAAGCAAGCCCAAGAGCAGTGGCCTGTAAAAATTATGCGCGTTCATTTTAGTCATCGTCATTAATTTTTGGGCTGGTCCGAGGTTGGGACGGGTGGTGTTTCACTACCCTGCTTTTCGGCAGTATTAAAGAGGAATTTACTGATGAGAGTCTCAAGGACAATGGCGCTTTGCGTATATTGGATCGTGCCATGATTGGCTAAGTTAGTTTCGTCCCCGCCCGCCTCAAGTCCAATATACTGCTCTCCCAATAATCCTGACGTCAGAATTTTCGCAGAGGAATCAAGCGGAAACAGAAAGCCTTTTTCCATGTCAAGTTTGACAACGGCTTTGTAGGTTTGAGGATCCAGAGCGATTGATGACACTCTGCCGACGACGACACCTGCGCTTTTGACGGGAGCTCTAACTTTGAGACCGCCTATGTTGTCGAAGATGGCGGAGAGAGTGTAAGTTTGCGCAAAAGAAAAGCTGCTGAGATTGGCTGCCCGAAGCGCCAAAAATGCCAAGGCGATTGCGCCCACCAGCACAAAAAGCCCAACCCACCAGTCTGTTTTTTCAGTAGACATTTATATTCCGATATCAGTTGCTGAACATTAAAGCAGTCAGCAGAAAATCAAGACCCAGTACGGCAAGCGATCCTGCAACCACAGTACGGGTGGTTGCGCGCGCAACGCCCTCTGGCGTTGGACGGGATTGCCAGCCCTCGTACAGAGCGATCAGGGTAACGGCTACGCCGAACACAAAACTTTTTATCACTCCGTTCATGATGTCTTTCCAGACATCCACGCCGTTTTGCATTTGAGACCAGAATGCACCGGTGTCGATGCCAATCAACAAGACACCCACGATCCAGCCGCCAAGGATGCCCACCATTGAAAAGACTGCAGCCAAGATTGGCATTGCGATGACGCCACCCCAGAATCGAGGCGCCAGCACCCTGCGGACGGGGTCGACAGCCATGACCTCCATTGCGGCGAGTTGTTCGCCGGCCTTCATCAGGCCAATTTCGGCAGTCAGAGATGTGCCGGCTCGTCCGGCAAAAAGAAGTGCCGTCACAACGGGTCCTAGCTCGCGAGTGAGCGATAAGGCGACTAGCAGTCCTAGCGCTTCTTCAGAACCATAGCGGTTAAGTGTGTAATAGCCTTGGAGGCCCAGCACGAAGCCCACAAAGAGCCCGGACACGGCAATGATCAGTAATGAATAGTTGCCAATGAAATGAATTTGCTGAGAAACAAGTCGAGGCCTGGATAATACGATGCTGCTGCGTTGAAGAAGTAACCAGAAAAATCGAGCAAATGTTCCGAGACCGCTGATGCGGGTACGAACGCCGCGGCCGATGCTTGAGAGAGAAGAGTTCATGCTCATCTCTTACCCTCTTGCCGTGTTAACCAAGCGTCGAATTTCGGTGAGCTGGGATAGTCAAAAGGAACCGGCCCATCGGACTCGCCCTTGAGGAACTGTTGAACATAGGGGTCGGAGGATTTTCCAAGCGTATCAGGTGTCCCATGCGCCTTGATCACACCTTGACCAACCAGATAGACATGATCTGCGATGGCAAATGATTCGGTGATGTCATGCGTAATGACAACGGAGGCGCAGCCTAAGCGATCTGACAGACTACGAATCAAGCGAGCGGTAATGCCCAGAGAAATTGGATCTAAACCTGCGAATGGTTCGTCATAGAGAACTAACTCAGGCTCCAGGATCACCGCGCGTGCGAGCGCGACCCGTCGGGCCATTCCGCCAGAAATCTCTGATACCTTAAGGTGAGCAGCCGCGCGTAGGCCGACAGCTTCGAGTGTGTCGAGTACGCGTGTCAGCAACTCAGGAAATGCAAGCTGGGCGTGTTCGCGTAAGGGAAAGGCAACATTTTCAAATACGTTGAGATCAGTGAAGAGCGCACCTTGTTGAAACAGCACACCCATTTTTTGGCGTAAGGACTGAAGTGCGTTGCCGTCGATGCGAGCCAGATCTTTTTCAAACAAGATGACTTGACCTGCGCGAGCCTTAATTTGGCCGGTTGCTGCGCGAAGCAAGGTCGTTTTGCCAGAGCCAGAGCCTCCCATCAAGGCGATGACTTGTCCGCGTCGAACATCCAAAGAGATATCTCGCAAGATGTCTACGTCTCCATAGCCTAACGAGACACCGGTTAGGCGTAAAACAAGATCGTCAGGAGCGGAGGAAAGCGAGGGCATGAGAAAGCCGGTCAGGTCATCGCCAAAAGGCTGGGACGGGTAGAGTTATACCCGGATCCTGCATTGTAGCGCTCGCTGCTCGCTGAACGTGACAGATTGGAGCGTTGCGATGAACGGAGTCTTAATTTAGCTTGATGTCAGCGGATTGAATGACTTTTGCCCACTTTGCTGTTTCAGAGGCAATAAACGCACCGAATGCCTCGGGCGTGCCCCCTACTGCTTGGCTGCCGACGCTTGAGATCGCTTTGGCCACATCAGGGTCTTTGAGAATTTCGTTAAATGCCTGATTCAGTTTGGTAATAATAGCGGTGGGTGTTCCTGCCGGCACGATGATCCCTTGCCAGTTGTATGACTCAAACCCTTTTATGCCAAGTTCAGACATGGTCGGAACCTCTGGAAGCACGCTAATGCGCTTCGCTGAAGTGACTGCGATGGGGCGCACGCGTCCACCCTGAATGGCGGGAAGGGCGGCATATCCCATTTCAAACATCATGTTGAGATGCCCGGCCATCAGGTCTGTCGCAGCCGGCGAACCACCCTTGTATGGCACATGGGTAATTTCGATCTTGGCAGAGTCACGAAACATTTCGCCTGAAAGGTGGTGAGCACCCCCGACTCCCGATGAGCCAAAAGTGAGTTTGCCAGGTTCTTTTTTTGCCAGCGCGATCAGATCGCCTAAGGTTTTGACAGGCATGTTGTTGGACACGCTCAAAACAAGAGGACTGTTCTCAATCAAAATGACGGGTGCGAGGTCTCGGGCGACGTTGTAAGGCAGCTTTGGCATGAGACTAGGGTTGACCGCCAAAGGAGCCAAATTCCCTGAGCCGAGCGTATAGCCATCTGCTGCTGCTTTGGCGACTATTGCAGTGCCAATCACACCTCCCGCGCCCCCTTTGTTTTCAACCACCACAGGCTGGCCAAGCTTTTCGGACAGTTTGCGCGCCAAAAGACGCATTCTGGTGTCGGAGAAGCCGCCTGGCGCGTAAGGCACAATCAATGTCAGTCCCTTGCTAGGCCAATTTTCCGCTGTTTGAGCCTGTGCTGTGACAGGCACAAGAGTGAGGGCAGCAAGAAAACCGGCCGTTAAAACATGCAAGAGGCGTGACATTTTTTTCATGAGTATTAACCGATACCTGTTTAACGTGGAAGTTCGCTGGAACCCATCAAGAATTCATCGACGGAACGTGCGCACTGACGTCCTTCGCGAATCGCCCAGACGACGAGTGATTGACCGCGTCGCATGTCGCCTGCTGCAAAAACCTTGTCTACGCTGCTCTTGTAGTCATCAGTATTTGCGCGGGCATTGCCTCGTGGATCCTGATCAATGCCAAAGGCGGTCAAGACATTGCTGACGGGAGCCACGAAACCCATTGCCAACAGTACCAAGTCGGCTTGAATATCGAACTCTGAGCCTTTGACTTCTTGCATGCGCATCTGACCGGTGGCTTCATCTTTGATCCACTCTACGCGCGCAGCGACAAGTTTCTCGACTTTGCCATTTTTGCCGGCAAGCGATTTGCTTGTGATCGCCCAATCTCTCTCTGCACCTTCTTCGTGCGAAGAGGAGGTGCGAAGCTTGGCCGGCCAGTATGGCCAGGTCATGGCTTTGTTTTCGTTTTCTGGCGGACGTGGCATGAGTTCAATTTGAGTGACTGATTTGGCGCCATGACGATTGCTGGTCCCCACACAGTCTGAACCAGTATCACCACCACCAATGACAACAACGTGCTTGCCTTTTGCCAAGACTTGGCTGCTAAGCTTGTCACCGGCAACAACTTTATTTTGAGGGCGCAAAAAGTCCATGGCGTACATCACGCCATCAAGTTCGCGTCCAGCGATAGGCAAATCACGCGGGGTTTCGCAGCCGCCTGTCAGCACGATCGCATCAAACTCTTTTTTAAGCGCTTCAGGTGTTTTAACAGTGAGACCTTTCTCGCTGATGTCGCTTGCTTGACCCACGTAATGCGAAGGCTTGAACGTCACGCCTTCGGCTTCCATCTGTGCAATGCGCTGATCGATCAGATGCTTTTCGAGTTTGAAGTCTGGAATGCCGTAGCGGAGCAAGCCACCAATGCGGTCACTCTTTTCAAAGACGGTGACATCGTGTCCAACACGCGCTAATTGTTGAGCACAGGCCAATCCTGCTGGACCCGAGCCGATCACAGCCACTTTTTTGCCTGTTTTTTGGGTCGGAGCCTGAGGAACGACCCAGCCTTGTTCCCAACCCTTGTCGATAATTGCGTGCTCAATGGATTTGATGCCTACTGCGTCATCGTTAATATTGAGCGTGCAGGCAGCCTCGCAAGGGGCGGGACAAATACGACCTGTAAATTCAGGGAAGTTATTGGTCGAGTGCAATACATCTAAGGCACCACGCCAATTTTGGCGATATACCAACTCATTCCAGTCGGGAATGATGTTATTCACAGGGCATCCGTTATTACAGAACGGAATGCCGCAGTCCATACAGCGCGCAGCCTGCTTGCCTGCTTGCTCGTCATTTAGATGAAGTACAAATTCTTTCCAGTGTTTGAGTCTATTGGCGGGAGGCTCGGAGGCCTCTTGCAGGCGTTTGACTTCGAGAAATCCAGTAATTTTTCCCATCATGATTCCTTAAGCAGCTTTAGGCTGGGGGTTTGCAGCGCGCCACATTTCGCCGAGGGCGCGCTTATAGTCAACGGGCATGACTTTGATGAATTTAGTGCGAGCACTTTCCCAGTTGCTGACCAGGTCGCGCGCGCGGAAGCTGCCTGTGTAACGGAAGTGATTTTCAATTAAGCGCTTCAAGATGACTTCATCAGTTTCGCGCTCACCACTACGCGTCATGCTGTGCCAGACATCGATCCCTTGTTCTTTAGTTTGAGCGGCCGTGGACAAAACAGGCTCAATCGCCACCATTGTCATATTGCAACGCTCTGCAAAAGTACCTTCGGGATCCCAGATGTACGCGACACCGCCAGACATGCCGGCTGCGAAGTTACGGCCGGTTTCGCCCAACACAACGACTGTTCCGCCTGTCATGTATTCGCAACCGTGGTCACCCGTGCCTTCTACGACAGCGGCTGCGCCCGAGTTACGGACTGCGAAACGTTCGCCACCCACACCATTGAAATAGGCTTCGCCACCAGTTGCACCGTACAGGACGGTATTGCCGATGATGATGTGATCGGGTCCAAAACCGCGGAAATCGTTAGGCGAGCGAACAATGATGCGTCCGCCCGACAAGCCTTTGCCGACGTAATCGTTGCCTTCGCCAACCAGATCAAGCGTAATACCACGCGCCAGGAATGCGCCAAAACTTTGACCCGCTGTGCCATTGCACTGAATATGGATCGTGTCATCTGGCAAGCCTTCGTCACCGTAGCGAGAGGCCACGCGACCAGACAGCATTGCACCAATCGTACGGTTGCGGTTTCGGACGGGTACGATAAAGGAGACTTTTTCGCCGCGCTCGATCGCGGGCAGACTGCGCTCAATCAACTGATGGTCGAGTGCAACATCGAGTCCGTGATCCTGACCTTCGGTGTGACGGCGAGGACTTTCTGTTGTGGGTTGGTAAAAGACACGCGAAAAATCTAAACCGTGCGCTTTCCAATGCTCGATACCGGAGCGTGTGTCGAGCATATCAACGCGGCCCACTAAATCATCAAAGTTGCTAATGCCGAGTTGCGCCATGATCTCGCGAACTTCTTCAGCGACAAAGAAGAAATAGTTCACAACGTGCTCGGGCTTACCCTGGAATTTCTGACGCAAGACAGGGTCTTGTGTGGCAACGCCGACAGGGCAAGTATTGAGGTGACATTTGCGCATCATGATGCAGCCCTCTACAACGAGCGGTGCCGTGGCAAAGCCAAACTCATCCGCGCCGAGGAGCGCACCAATCACTACGTCACGACCTGTCTTCATCTGGCCGTCTGCTTGTACGCGAATTCGGCTGCGAAGCTGATTGAGCATCAGTGTTTGCTGTGTTTCAGCGAGACCAAGCTCCCAAGGTGTGCCGGCATGTTTGATAGAGGAGACAGGCGATGCGCCGGTTCCACCGTCATGGCCAGAGATCGTGACGTGATCAGCCTTGGCTTTGGCGACGCCAGCGGCTACGGTGCCTACGCCCACTTCTGAGACCAGTTTGACGGAAATCGAAGCGCGATCATTGACGTTTTTGAGATCGTGAATCAGTTGTGCCAAGTCTTCGATAGAGTAAATGTCGTGATGAGGTGGTGGCGAAATCAGACCCACGCCCGGAACGGAACAACGCAGCTTAGCGATGTATTCGGAGACCTTGTGACCAGGGAGTTGACCGCCTTCGCCAGGCTTGGCGCCTTGGGCCATTTTGATTTGGATCTGGTCTGCGCTTGAAAGGTATTCTGCGCTCACACCAAAGCGACCTGAGGCAACCTGTTTGATCTTGGAGCGCATAGAGTCACCCTCTTGCAAGGGGACGTCCGCAGCAATGCGATCAGCGCCTAATTCGCTGGCCAGTGTGGCGCCAGCTTTGATGCCACTCTTGCCTGTACGTAACTCACTGCGATAACGCAGCTCGTCCTCGCCACCCTCGCCGGTGTTGGATTTGCCACCAATGCGGTTCATGGCAACAGCGAGTACCGAGTGCGCCTCTGTCGAAATCGAGCCGAGCGACATTGCGCCCGTTGCAAAGCGTTTGACGATTTCTTTTGCGGGTTCTACTTGATCCAAAGGAATCGCGCGTGCTGGGTCGACCTTGAACTCAAATAGGCCACGCAACGTCATGTGACGACGACTCTGATCGTTGATCAGCTGGGCGTAATCTTTGTAGGTGCTGTAATTGTTGGCGCGTGTGGCGTGCTGTAACTTGGCGATCGAGTCGGGTGTCCACATGTGCTCTTCGCCGCGCACACGGAAGGCGTATTCGCCACCAGTTTCAAGGGCGTTTGCCAAGACAGGGTCGTTACTAAACGCAGCGCGATGTGTGCGCAAAGCTTCTTCGGCTACTTCGAAAATACCAATACCTTCGATTGTGCTCGCTGTGCCTGAGAAGTATTTGCTGACGAGGTCGGTACGTAAACCAACCGCTTCGAAAATTTGTGCACCACAGTAAGACATGTAGGTCGAGATGCCCATTTTGGACATCACTTTGTTGAGGCCTTTACCAATTGCTTTGACGTAATTTTTGACTGCTTTTTCTGGATCTTTGCTGATCGCAGCGATACTTTCGATGGCCAGGAAGGGGTGAATAGCTTCGGCGCCATAGCCACCCAGCAAGGCAAAGTGGTGGACTTCTCGCGCAGAACCCGTTTCAACAACCAAACCAGTGTTTGTGCGCAGACCTTCACGAATGAGGTGCTGATGTACGGCTGACGTCGCGAGCAGTGCAGGGATCGCGACGTGATCACTGTCGACATTGCGATCAGTCAACACCAGCACGGTATAGCCACTCTTGACGGCATCCACTGCGCGAGCACACAACGCAGCGAGGCGCGCCTCGATACCATGGGCGCCCCAAGCAGCTGGGTAGCTAATGTGGAGTTCAAAGCTACGGAATTTATCGCCAGTCAGCTCCGATATGCCGCGAATTCTTGCCATCTCCTTGTCATCCAGCACGGGTTGATTGACTTCAAGGCGCAGCGGCGGATTGACGTTGTTGATATCAAGCAGATTGGGCTTGGGGCCAATAAAGGACACCAAGGACATGACCATTTGTTCACGGATCGGGTCAATGGGAGGATTGGTGACCTGCGCAAACAACTGACGGAAATAGTTGTAAAACGGTTTTGCACGGCTCGACAGCACTGCAAGTGGTGCATCGTTACCCATGGAGCCGATTGCTTCTTCACCTGTTTCTGCCATCACATCAAGCACAAACT
Source organism: Burkholderiaceae bacterium (assembly GCA_030158305.1). GTDB lineage: Bacteria > Pseudomonadota > Gammaproteobacteria > Burkholderiales > Burkholderiaceae_B > Zwartia. Next base: position 25,372 of record JAOATE010000057.1, on the reverse strand, counting down.
TGAAGTCTTCTTGTGTCCAGCCAAAAGCTTGCTGGCGATCAAGCAAGCTAGTGGTCACAGCAGGGAGAGTCGACGAGACGGGTGCAGGTAGGGACTCTAGCTTGACGCGCAAGCGGTCAATCCATTGGCGATATGGGCGTGAGTTGGCCAGTTGTGACTTGATTTCGGCATCATCAATGATGCGACCTTGTTCGAGGTCGATCAGGAACATTTTGCCAGGTTGCAAGCGCCATTTTTTGACGATTTTGTTTTCTGGAATTGGGAGTGTCCCAGCCTCGGAGGCCATGATGACCATGTCATCATCAGTGATCAGATAGCGGGCAGGACGTAGACCATTTCGATCGAGTGTCGCGCCAATTTGGCGACCATCTGTAAACGCAACTGCGGCCGGACCATCCCAAGGCTCCATCATGGCGGCGTGATATTCGTAGAAGGCACGACGGCTTGGGTCCATGTGGGTGTGCTGTTCCCAAGCTTCGGGAATCATCATCATCATGGCGTGTGCAAGTGAATAGCCTGAGTTAACTAAGAGCTCCAGACAGTTATCGAATGTCGCGGTGTCGGATTGACCTTCGTAAACGATCGGATAGAGCTTCTTGAGGTCGTCGCCCAAGACTGCTGATTGCATCATGCCTTCCCGCGCACGGAGCCAGTTAAAGTTGCCCTTGACGGTGTTGATCTCACCGTTGTGGGCAATCATGCGGTAAGGGTGGGCGAGAGGCCAGGCCGGGAAGGTGTTGGTGGAGAAGCGTTGGTGTACTAAGGCAACCGCTGAAACAGTCAGTGGGTCTGCTAAGTCGCGATAATAGCGACCGACTTGGTCGGCCAGCAGCAAACCTTTGTAAACGATGGTGCGGACTGACGCCGAGGGTACGAAATATTCTTTGCCGTGAGCCAAACCCATAGCCTGGATCGCGTGGCTCGCAGTTTTGCGGATCACATAAAGCTTGCGCTCTAAGGCGTCAGGCACCATCACATCGGCACCGCGACCAATAAAAAGCTGACGGATAACAGGCTCACATGCGCGTACGGCGGGCGACATCGGCATATCTGCATCAACGGGAACGTCACGCCAGCCAAGAACAACTTGACCTTCGGCGCGAACGGAACGCTCAAGCTCCTGTTCGCAGGCTAGGCGTGAGGCGATTTCCTTGGGTAAAAACACCATCGCGACGCCGTACTCCCCAGGAGCGGGTAATGTGATGCCCTGCTTGGCCAGATCTTCACGGTAAAAAGCATCTGGAATTTGAATCAGAATGCCGGCACCATCGCCCATCAGCTTGTCGGCTCCGACAGCGCCACGGTGGTCGAGGTTTTCGAGAATCTTGAGGCCCTGCTCAATGATGGCGTGGCTTTTTTGACCCTTGATGTGCGCAACAAAACCTACGCCACAGGCGTCATGCTCATTAGCCGGGGTGTAGAGCCCTTGGGCTTTTGGGAGGCCGCCGACCGGCACCGAAGGCGCAGATGAGGCTTTGGACGGATGAAAATTCAGCGGGAAAGTCGACATGTCGTGCTCCAGGAACTGGACTGCTATGTTGCAGCGCAAGAGCGTAACAATACCCGTGAAAACCCGAGCACGCAAGAAAATAAAAAGGGGTGCGTCCCTATTTAAATAGCTATATTTTTTTATTAAAATTTAATGGGGACGGATCACCTTTCTTTGGGCGTCCACGTGTGCCTGGGCTCACTCGCCGAGTCGCAATTTTTTGTAGTTCGGCAATAAATGCTTGATCGCCGAGTGCCCATTGTCCCCTCAGAGAAAAGGCGATTAGTCGTTCAGAAGATGTCGGTAGGCCCGCTATCAACATTCGACGGTAATTTGCCTGGCGATCAAAGGGGGTATTGCCGCAGAGCCAATAGTCAGGATGGGGCTGTAGCCAAGTCAGCGGCGTGCTGGGCACTCCTGTATGCAAGCGGGCAGAGGACCATAGCCATGCTTGGGCATCGTCAACCAAGTGGTCGCGTAACGGTTGCTGTTCAAGCCAAATTAAAGCTGGCAGTACCCAAAGGCCTGGTTGCGGAATCGTGGAATGGTATCTGCCAGAAAAAACACTGCCAGATTGAAGCCGAGCCGCGAATTTACGTCCAAGTGCCTGCACCAAAGAAGGGAGACTGTCTTCTTGTTCGGGCGTGGCGAGAAGGCTAAGCGCGCGAGGGCATATCGACCATCCATGGACTGCAACCTTGTAGGTGGATGCTGCTTGACCCAGCCACAACAACAAATCATGAAAGGGAGGCTCACCGGGCGACTGAAAGGAACGCTGAGCAGGCTCAGAAAAGTCAATGCTGAGAAGCTGGGCATAACCCGCTGCGTAAAGCCGGGGTTGTCTAGCCATGATCGTCCATCAAACGAAAACTCAGGGCTTTTTAAGCCGATAAAAAAGGTTAGGTTCGCTCACGATGTAGAGATTGCCAGCGTCATCTGTGGCAATCCCCTCGGGGCGCGGCATCGGTTTGAGCCCTTTGGGAGAAAGGGAAAGCATGCCACGACCCTGGCCGCTATCTCCATCTAGCTGAACAATCATTTGAGACTCTTCACTCAGAAGATACACGCGCCCGTTAGAGGGATCCGCCTCTACAGAAGACAGGTCGGTAGCAAAAGGAACGTCATCCAACCAATAGCTGATGTTCTCAATTCTAAGGCCGCGGGAGTCAGGTGCCTGAAGATAATTCAGTCCACTGACTCGATAAAGCGTTCTCGGACTGTGTTCTTTGGAGATATAGAGTCGGTCGCGCTTGAGATCATAACCAAGGCCGTTAAAACCTTGGTTGGCGTCTTCACCTTCACCAAAGCGTAAAAGTAAGGCAAATGCACGAGTGACATCGAGCGGCTGGACCGTTGTGGGAATCTCTGTCAATACAACACGGTTACGCTTGCCATTGACAAGCGCAATGCGATTGCCCCCCATCCAGGCAATGCCATTCACATCAGACATGCCTTTGAGAGGATAGGTTGCGAGTAATTGACCATCAATAGAAAGCGCAACGATGGCCGTTGGCTTGTTCACAACGCCTAAAAGTCGCTTTTGAAGCGGGTCATAAGTGAGTCCCGCAAACTTGCCCTCAAGCCCTTGAACAGGACGAGGTTGATCGGGGGTTGCAAAGCCTGTCAGCGTGTTGCCACCCTCAGCCGTAATCTTCTTTTCCCACTCTGCCTGCTTGGCTGCAAGACCTGAAATCCAGCGATACGCCACCTGTTCGGCATGGTAGTAGCGCACGCCGATGTAGGTCGACCAGCCCACGGCAATGACCAGTAGGCAGGCAAGCAAAATTTTGGAGAGAAACTTGACTAAGTCGGACATACCCAAATCCAGGGACAAACCATGTGGCGAGAAACGAATAATGGCCACGCAAAAACTACCCCTCAGATTAACACTCTAGCGAACAATACGGAACTTTTGGCATGTAAAACCGTCATATTGGCACTCGCAGCGCTCGAGTGCTAATATCAAGCTTCAGATGGCGCCTCGAATACAGGAGTCTATGTTCATGACAAATACGGCAGCTTTAACCTTGCAACCCAGTCAAATCGCAATGGCCATTTCCAATCCCGGTTCGCTGGGAACGATTGAGGCCTATATTTCGACAGTCAATCGCTTGCCCGTGCTGACGCCGGAGCATGAAAGTGCGCTCGCCCGTCGTTTGAGAGACGAGCAAGATATCTCTGCGGCGCGTGAACTTGTGCTGTCGCACCTGAGACTTGTGGTGTCCGTTGCCCGCCAATACCTAGGGTACGGTTTGCCTCACGCAGACCTGATTCAGGAAGGTAACGTTGGTTTGATGAAGGCCGTCAAACGCTTTGACCCAGAACGTGGAGTCAGGCTGGTTTCATTTGCGGTTCATTGGATTAAAGCTGAAATCCATGAGTACATCGTGCGTAACTGGCGCATGGTGAAGGTCGCCACGACCAAAGCGCAGCGTAAGTTGTTTTTTAATTTGCGCAGTATGCGCCCAGATGGTCAGACGCTCGACTCTAAACAAGTCGATGAGATCGCGGCACATCTGAACGTGCGTTCTGAGGACGTTCGGGAAATGGAAGTGCGTCTTTCTGGTCGAGAAATGTCTCTCGAAAATCAGGATGATGATGAAGATTCCTATGCGCCAATCGCCTACTTGTCTGATGAGGGACATGCAGATCCGACACAGGTTCTTGAGCGCCGCGCCGAAGACTTGATGCGCGGTGCGGGTTTAGATCGTGCGCTGGATGCCTTAGATCCTCGTTCGCGTCGTATCGTTCAAGCACGCTGGCTCCAGGCCGATGGTGGCGCCACACTGCATGAGTTGGCCGCTGAGTTTGGCGTTTCCGCAGAGCGTATTCGTCAAATCGAAGTCGCCGCCATGAAGAAAATGCGCTTGGCCTTAGCAAACTAAAGTCAAAAATTCGCCAACATCACTTACCATAAGGTTCTGACGGAATCTGACGGTATGGATATCAATTCATTTGTATTTGGGCTCACGGGGCTACTTGCCCTCGTGTGCTTCATGCCGCCCCTAGCGGGGCGGGTCAAGCTCCCTTATTCAGTATTTCTTGCAATTGCTGGTTGCGTGCTGGGTTACGTCTCGCACGTTCATCAATGGGCCCCACCAGTCCTAGGTGAATTTCTCTCTATCTTGAGCACGTTTGAGGTGTCTTCGGAGACCTTTTTGGTCGTATTCCTGCCGATTCTGTTGTTTGAGGCTGCGCTTGCGATGAACGTGCGCAAATTACTGGATGACTTAGGCCCTATTTTGATGATGGCGGTCGTTGCGGTCATTATCAGTACCGTATTTGTGGGGGCGGTACTTTCCCAGGTTTCTGGCTTCAGTTTGGTGGTTTGCCTGTTGCTCGGCTCAATCGTTGCAACAACAGACCCCGCAGCGGTGATCGGTATATTTAAAGAAGTGGGCGCGCCTGCAAGGCTCAACACACTGGTAGAAGGCGAAAGTTTATTGAACGATGCGGCAGCGATTGCGCTGTATGCAGCATTAATGGGTGTCTTGTCCCACTCGACCGAATTGAGCTTTGGTTCGTTGTCGCAAAATTTCCTATATTTATTTTTAGGCGGAGGGTTGACGGGTTTTGTACTTGCCCGGTTGGCTTGCCTGTCTTTTCCATTGTTACGTGGTTGGCCTGCAGCAGAAATTTCATTAACGATCTCTGTGGCTTACCTGTCTTATTTTGTGTCTGAACATTACCTTCATGTTTCGGGTGTGGTGGCAACTGTCGTGGCAGGTTTAGTGGTGGGCTCGACGGGTCGCACCCGCATGGCGCCCACGACCTTTGTGACGCTGTCTCAGTCTTGGCATCAGTTTGGCTTTTGGGCAAACTCACTGATTTTTTTGTTCGCGGCGATGTTGATTCCAAAAGTCATGGAAGAGGCGACTTGGATTCATCTTTTTTATGTGCTTTTAGTCTTTATCTCAACGCTGTTGGCGCGGGCGATTGTTGTGTTTGGTTTGGTCCCTCTGCTTTCTTTTTCAGGCCTAGGCGCAAGAATCGGTACCCGCTTTAGAGTGGTGTTGTGGTGGGGAGGCTTGCGAGGCGCTTTATCGCTTGCACTCGCATTGGCGGTTACTGAGCGAACAAGTTTGCCTATTGAGGCGAGAGAATTTATTGCCATCACGGTCACAGGCTTTGTGCTGGCGACACTTTTTATCAATGGTCTCTCGCTTCAGCCCGTTATTAAAATGTTAGGGCTAAATTTACTGACGAAAAAAGAGCGTGCGCTACGCAATCAGGCCGTCATTGTGGCAACGGCAATGATTCAGCAGGAGACCGACGAGATCGCTCGCGCTGAACAAGTCTCAAGCGCTGCACGAGAGAGAGTCTATTCCGCGTTTGATAAAAGTATCGAGGATGGTAGCGATTTACACATCGAACACTTTTCTCTTAAAGAGCGTATTGATCTCGGGCTCACGATCTTGGCCCGCAGAGAGTATGAGCGCTACTTTGATGTGTTGAAACATCAAATTATCGATCGCAACATGGCCGAGCGTTTGTTGGGTCGTGCCGAGCGACTCGAAGAGTCTGTGCGTCTGAGAGGCGTGAGAGGATTTGAGTTAAGCACTGCGCGCGCAATGCGGTATCCACGCCGCTTCAGGCAGGCAATGCGCGTGTATGAGGTTTTTGGTGTGCAACGCTGGCTTGCCTATGAATTGAGTCAACGTTTTGTCGCACTCATGTGTATGCGATCAATCTCGCAGCAGCTGCTGGATTTTGTTGGCAAGAAGCTTCCTGAAATTTTAGGAGAGGAGGCCTCTGCGCGAATAACGGAGCTGCATGCCGAGCGTCTCTCGCAGATTCGCGAGGCCTTGCAAGCACTGGCCCTACAGTATCCAAAGTATTCACTCTGGATGCAGGAGCATTATCTAGGGCGAATCGCCAGACGGTTGGAGCGTGAGCGTTACGGCGAAATGTTTGATCAATCGCTCATTAGCGGTGAGGTCTACGAAAGCCTGTCCGACCAGGTCACCAGAAGATGGGCATTTTTGGATCATGATGCGCCACTCGATATCGAAATGGGGGCCTCCGAGCTCGTCGCGCGCGTGCCGCTTTTGAGTGGCTTGCCTGTCGATGCGCAGCGTGCGGTGACCAAGATGTTGACGCCGCGTTTATTTTTGCCAGATCAGCTGATTTGGGGCCAAAAAGCACCACCTTTCGGCTTGTATGTTGTGGCCTCCGGGGCGGTCACTATTTTGCTGCCGGATGGTACGCATGTGGAGCTTGGCTCCGGCGAGTTTTTTGGCGAAATGTATTTGCTCAACCACGATGTGCCGGAAAACTTTGAGGTCCGGTCCCTCGGTTACAGCAAAGTATTGTGCTTGCCCGCCAAGGACTTTGATCAGCTTCTGTTGCAGGATCCCGCGATAAAGGATGCGATCGAACTCGTTGCCAAACAACGTTTACGCGCGCTTGAGGTTTGGCGCGCGCATCAGTCTAGTCCGCCGCCCGATTCAGCAAGTCCTCAGTGATGACGATGGACGCTTCAAGAGTAAACGCATCCTCTTTGAGTAGTTTGCAAAGAGTCTCTGTGTCGAGAAGCTGTATATCCATCACTTCGCCATCGCGGTTGCGTGGTGTGACATGGGATGCCAGCACACACTCGCAGGTGAGGACGGCCTCAAGTTGAAAGCCTTCTGGAATCTGGCGCTTCATATGCGCAATGGTGCGCAGAGGGGTGCGCGCAATGATATCTGGCGCATCAAGTCCCGCTTCTTCGTCTGACTCTCGCACAAGTGCGTAGTCCGGATCCTCGAAATTGCCAACCAGTCCTCCGACGAGCGTATCCCACATACCGGGATCGGTCGCCTTGGTGAGGGCGCGTCTCGCGACCCACAAGCGACCGTCCTCAGACCACCCGCTGAGATGTACAGCTTTTGTCATCAGCCCCAAGGGTCGCATCACGCCGCGTTCAATTGCGGCAACGCGTTTCTGTGGGTGATTTTCGTCTTGGGCCCAGACATCTAATAACTCGTTTCTCCACCCGGGCGCACACCCGGCCGCCCTAAGCTTTAACGCAATGTCGGCTAAAAAAGCGTCGAGCGGTTCGCCAGCCGGTAGATTTTCGCCAAAATGTGCTGAGTTTGAAGTGAGCCGCACGCCTGGCAGCCCGGATAGTGCCTGCGCTGCGCCTGGAAAAAGCCAGCCGCAACGTTCAACCCCGATAAACAAAACTAAAGAGCCTTGGATGGGTGTTTGTGTGGCGCGCGCAAGAAAGCCTTTTAAAAGGGGAAAAAGGCTTTGGCGAGAAAGAAAAAACGCTGACTTTGTCATGTTGGGCATACGCCTGATAGGGTAAAGGGATTGTAGTGCAGCAGGGATGGCAAGGCTGCGCTACAATCACCATCGTTTCTTTGCGATACGTGCTAATCCTAAAGGGTTTTCTCTTGTGGTTAGCCATACAATAATTTTGCGCAGGGTGGTCTCGCAAGCAGTGTTTTACAGCTGTATTGCGTTTGATTCGCCCAACGTGCGATGTGTTTAGAGGTCAGCATGAAGAAGTTGAGAGGGTTACTGGGCGCCTGTGCCATGCTATTCATGGGCATTGCGAGTGCACAAGTACAAGACATGCCCGGTGGGCCAAGCGTCAATCAGCTCAATCTCCCTGAGGGAGTGAACCAGATCGCACGCGACATCGCTTGGCTGCACTGGTTTATGTTGATCATCTGCATGGTGATCTTCGTTGCCGTCTTTGGTGTGATGTTTTATTCAATCTGGGCGCACCGCAAATCACGCGGTTTCAAGCCGGCGACTTTCCATGAGCACATGGGCGTCGAAGTGGCTTGGACAGTGGTGCCGTTCCTGATTGTGATTGCCATGGCCTTGCCGGCAACCCGTACCGTCGTGGCTATGAAAGATACGAGCGGCGCAGACTTGACGATCAAAGTCACTGGATACCAGTGGAAATGGGGCTATGAGTATATCGACGGGCCAGCAACGGGCGTCAAGTTCCTCTCCAACCTGTCTACTCCCCGTGCTCAGATCGAGAACAAAGAGCCAAAAGGTCAGTTCTATCTAATGGAAGTGGATAATCCTCTGATTGTTCCTGTTGGTAAAAAAGTCCGCCTGGCAGTGACCGCAGCTGATGTCATCCACTCGTGGATGGTGCCAGAGCTGGCCGTCAAGCAAGACGCTATTCCCGGCTTTGTGCGCAATACATGGTTCCGCGCCGACAAGATCGGTGAGTACCGCGGTCAATGTACAGAGTTGTGCGGTAAAGACCACGCTTTCATGCCAATCGTTGTCAAGGTTGTGTCTGAGGCAGATTACGCGAAATGGTCTGCAGAGCAGAAAAAACTCTTGATGGCTGCGGCGGACGATCCAAGCAAACAATGGACAGCGGCTGAGTTGGTTTCGCGTGGTGAAAAGGTGTATGCGGCTAATTGCGTTGCGTGTCACCAAGGTAGCGGCAAAGGTGTCATGGGTGCTTTCCCTGCGCTGGATGCAAGTGCCCTTGTGATGGGTCCCAAAGCGGCAAACATTGATATTTTGTTGAAGGGCAAGCCAGGTACTGCGATGGCGTCATTTGCTTCGCAGTTAAATGACGTAGAGATTGCTGCAGTGATTACGTATACACGCGCTTCATGGACCAATGCAGGCAAGGGCAAAGACCCTGTGATTTCGCCCGCAGACGTCAAAGCAGCGCGCTAAGTCAGTGCTTTGAGAGTGTTATTGGTTAAGTTATTCGGATCAATTCATATAGATCGTTTCCCTCTCCTAAAAAGTGAGGGAGACCTAAGCAGGATAGGAGTTCGCCATGAGTAGCATTCCAGCAGATCACGTTGGTGGCCACGGCCACGGCCATGACCACGATCATGCACACGATCACGACCATCACGGTCCGTCGTTGCATGGGTGGCGCCGTTGGTTGTTTGCAACCAACCACAAAGACATCGGCACGATGTATCTGATTTTCTCTTTCACGATGTTGCTCGAAGGCGGCGCTCTTGCGCTGTTGTTGCGCACAGAGTTGTTTGAGCCAGGTCTTCAGTTTTTCCGCCCCGAGTTGTTCAACCAGTTCACAACCATGCATGGTTTGATCATGGTGTTCGGCGCGATTATGCCGGCGTTCGTAGGCTTTGCTAACTGGATGGTGCCGCTGCAAATCGGCGCCTCTGATATGGCATTTGCCCGTATGAACAACTTCAGCTTCTGGTTGTTGCCAGTCGCAGCCATCCTTTTGACGGCTTCGTTCTTCGTTCCCGGTGGCGCAACAGCCGCGGGTTGGACGTTGTACGCACCGCTGACTGCTCAAATGGGCCCAGGGATGGACTTGGCGATTTTTGCCATTCACATCATGGGTGCTTCATCCATCATGGGCGCGATCAACATCGTGGTCACGATCTTGAACATGCGCGCGCCAGGCATGACCTTGATGAAAATGCCTTTGTTCTGCTGGACATGGTTGATTACAGCTTATCTCTTGATCGCTGTGATGCCTGTGTTGGCCGCAGCTATCACGATGGTGTTGACTGACCGTCACTTTGGCACAGGCTTTTTCAACGCCGCAGTCGGTGGTGATCCCGTGTTGTACCAGCATATTTTCTGGTTCTTCGGGCATCCTGAGGTGTACATCATGATTTTGCCGGCCTTTGGTATCGTTTCTGCCATCGTGCCCGCATTTGCCCGCAAGCAGCTGTTTGGTTATGCCTCAATGGTGTATGCCACTGCCTCGATTGCAATTCTTTCCTTCATCGTTTGGGCCCACCACATGTTTGCCACAGGTATGCCTGTGACGGCTCAGCTGTACTTTATGTACGCAACGATGTTGATTTCGATCCCAACCGGCGTCAAGGTCTTTAACTGGGTGGCCACCATGTGGCGCGGCTCAATGACCTTTGAAACACCGATGCTGTTTGCAGTCGGCTTTATCTTCGTGTTCACGATTGGTGGCTTTACTGGATTGATCTTGTCCATGGCGCCGATTGATATTCAAGTGCATGACACGTATTACGTGGTGGCGCACTTCCACTATGTCTTGGTGGCAGGCTCATTGTTTGCGCTGTTTGCAGGCACATACTACTGGCTGCCAAAGTGGTCGGGCTATATGTACGATGAACGCCTGGGCAAGTGGCACTTCTGGATGAGCATGATCTCGTTCAACATCACCTTCTTCCCCATGCACTTTATGGGTCTGGCAGGTATGCCACGCCGCTATGCTGATTATGCTGCGCAGTTCACCGACTTCCACCAGATTGCGACACTTGGCGCATTTTGGTTCGGTTTGTCACAGTTACTGTTCCTCTACATCGTCTTGAAAGCTTATGCAGGCAAGGGTGAACGCGCCCCGGCTAAGCCTTGGGAAGGCGCAGAGGGCTTGGAGTGGACTGTTCCATCTCCAGCACCATTCCATACATTTGAGACCCCACCACAGGTCAAATAGGATTTTGAAATGACTCCAGAACAACGTCGTAAGAACAAGCGGGCAGGATGGATTTTTCTAGTGCTTGTCCTTGCGATGTTTGGATGGACGATTGGTAGAAAACTTTTAGAATCGTGATTTTCCTGATTTAGGCGAGGCTTTCAACGTATGAGTCAGGATTTAAAAGAATTATCACAGCGAAAATTAAACTTTTTACAAACGATTAAGGCCATCGCATGGGCGATGTTCGGAGTCAGAAAAGGTAAAGGGTCTGAAGAAGACATTGCAAAAGTCAATCCGGTTTATCTTGCGATCGCCGGTTTGATGTTTGGAGTGATATTTGTAGTGAGTCTTGTGTTGATTGTCCGCTGGGCCGTCTCAAGTCTCAGCTAAAATAATATTTGATTACTTGTAGTCTGGAGAACAATATGAGTGCATCCCACTCGTCACACGTCAAAGAGGCACCATATTATTATGTGCCAGCGGATTCATCCCATCCAGTGACCGCCAGCATTTCTTTGCTGGTTGTCATGCTTGGAGCTTCGGCGTGGGTAAACAGCATTGAAGCCGGAAAATGGGCTGTTTTTGCTGGCTTGCTAGGTCTGTTTGTGGTGTTGTACAAATGGTTTGGCGATGCGATCAGAGAATCTGAGTCGGGCCTAAACAGCAAGCGCATCGATGCCTCCTATCGCTGGAGCATGAGCTGGTTTATCTTCTCCGAAGTCATGTTCTTTGCCGCGTTCTTTGGCGCACTTTGGTACACGCGCGTTGTGACCATGCCTTGGCTCGGTGACTTAGATCACAAACAGTTGCTCTGGCCTGATTTCAATGCTGTTTGGCCAAATCTTGGACCCGCAGGTGTGGTCGAAGCATTCGAAACAATGGGCCCCTTCTGGTTGCCCACAATCAACACAGCCTTGTTGTTGGCCTCGGGTGTGACGCTGACGATTTCCCATCATGCCTTGCGTGAAAATCATCGCGGCAAATCGATGTTTTGGTTGTTTGCGACGATTGTGCTTGGCTTCATTTTCGTGGGCTGTCAGGCCTATGAGTATATCTATGCCTACTCGTCATTGAATCTTCGCTTTGACTCGGGTGCATACGGCTCACTGTTTTACATGTTGACCGGCTTTCACGGCTTTCACGTGTTGCTCGGCGCAACAATGCTGACTGTGATCCTGATCCGCATGCTCAAAGGCCATTTCACTGCCGATCATCACTTTGGTTTTGAAGGTGCTGCGTGGTACTGGCACTTCGTTGACGTGGTGTGGCTCGGCCTGTACTTGTTCGTGTACTGGTTCTAAGCATTGAGTACTCAGAACAGCAGCAAAATTTGTTGTTAAAGTTAAAAGGGCCAGCGCGAAGCTGGCCTTTTTTATTCAACAAAGGTTTTTAATCGAAGATTAGCGCTTAAAACCCGTTGTTTCTATCCAGCCCATCCAGTGGGAAAACAATAGGAATAAAAAGAGAGCCACTGACAAGCCAATCCGTACGGTCAGCGCATTCACGGTTTTATTTGATGTCCCTTTGTCGCGCATAAGATAAAACAGTGCAGAACCAAGACTGCCTAAAATGCCGATGAACGCGAATATGACCAGAATACGCATGACAGTCCTCACTGAAAGTAGAGATTATCGCAGACATGACAAAAGCTTCATCCAATAAACTGACCTTAATTGCCCTAATACTGTTGGGTGTAGTAGCAGTTGTGTGCCTCATGCTGGGTCGCTGGCAGCTAGACCGTGCCGAAGAGCGGCGCCAAATCGCGGCGACCCTAGATGCTGGGCGGCGTGCGGCGCCTTTGACGTTGACGCCGAATATCCCGGAAGAGGAGCTAAAGGCCTGGCGACCCGCGACGGTAGATGGTTTATGGCGCAGCGAATGGAGTGTTTTGCTCGACAATCGGAACCTAGAGGGTCGACCTGGCTTGTGGCTGGCCACTCCTTTGATGCTGGACCAGGATACAGCGGTGTTGGTCTTGAGGGGCTGGATCGAAAGACCCATCGCCAACCGTCCAGTGGCAAAAATACCAACTCCTGACGCTAAGGTTCATTTGCAAGGCGAGTTGGCACTCAGAGTACCAAGACTATTTGAGCTCTGGACCAGTCAAGCAAATGCCGCGGCAAGTCTGCCTGAGGGTTGGAAAGGTGTCAGGCAGCCGACCGAGGGCGTCATTGATCCTGTACTTTTAACTAGATTGCAAAACCTTGACCTTGATCTCTATGCAAAAAGAACGGGTTTAAAGTTTTTGCCGACTGTATTGATGCAGCAATCTGGAGAAAATAATGAGGGGCTCAAGCGTGTATGGCCGGAGCCCTCGGTTGATTCAGATAAAAATGTAGGCTACGCCATGCAATGGTTTGGTTTTGCAGGCATTGTCATGGTGGCTTTTTTAGTGGTGGGATGGCGTCGCTTGCGCTCACGTCAATCACCGTAAATGCGTGCTGCTATTCCTGCATATTCATGAAATCGCTGTAAAGTACTGCTTAGAAACTCGTAGACGACTGGAAGATGGAATTGTTGTGACTGAATCCGCCTCAAAAACAAAAGCAGCTGCACAAACGACTGCAGGAAACACAAAATTACGGTCTAAAACGCCTCTCATTATCATCATGTTGATGAGTTTGGCACCCGTGATCGCGGCGCTTCTTGTGTATTTCAATCCTGAGTGGCGGCCTGAGGGCAGTGCGGCATACGGTCAGCTCATTGAGCCCCAGCGACCGATGCCTTCAACACAAAGTCTGCCGCTGACAACCTTAGATGGCAAGCCTTTTGACCTGAGCTCACTCAAGGGTAAATGGATCATGCTTGCAGCCGATGCTGCCGAATGTCCAGAAGCTTGCGCACGCAAACTCTTTATCGTGCGTAATACCCATGCCAGTCAAGGCAAGCACGTTGAACGCTTGAGCCGAGTTTGGTTTATTACCGATGATGCACCCGTTCCAGAGAAAGTGTTGGAGGCGTACAAGGGTACGGTCATGGTCCGTGTCAATCCAGTCGTGCTTCAGCAGTTTTTGCTGGGTGGTGCGCCAGGCTCAATGACCCCTGAGCAAGCCCGCAACGCCCTTGCACCGTTGATCTGGGTCATTGATCCGCTGGGCAACCTCATTTTGCAATACCCTCCTATTGCTGATCCAGAGCTTTTTCGCAAGGACATTCGCAAACTGATCCAGAACTCAAGGATTGGATAAGTCATGTTGGAAACGCTCACTAGCAAACGCTATCGAAAGATCGTTTTTTTGACCTGGTTTTTGACGCTTGATCTCATTATGTTTGGTGCCTTTGTGCGGCTGACAGACTCTGGCCTTGGCTGCCCTGACTGGCCAGGCTGTTATGGCAGCGTCACGCCGATTGGTGCTTTGGACTCAATTAAACAAGCTGTACAAGTGATGCCTGATGGTCCAGTGACCTTGCCTAAAGCATGGATCGAAATGATCCACCGCTACGTCGGCGCCTTACTGGGCTTTCTGATTATTATGATTTCTTGGATGGCCTGGCGTCATCGCAATAAATTTGAGTATTCGCCCAAATTAGCCTTTGTGACCTTGGCTGCGGTATGCCTGCAAGGCGCCTTTGGCGCTTGGACCGTCACGATGAAGCTCATGCCCTTGATTGTGACCGCTCACTTACTTGGGGGGATGTCGCTCTTGGCCTTGATGACTTGGTTGGCTGCTCGTGAGCGTGCTTATCCTGCAGTGTTACAGGCCTCGCTGCGCTATAAGCCTTGGATCGCATTGGGTCTTGTGTTGCTGTTTATGCAGATTGCCTTGGGTGGTTGGGTGAGCACCAATTATGCGGCGCTTGCCTGCATGGACTTTCCAACATGTAATGGCAGCTGGATTCCACCGATGGATTTAGCGAATGGCTTTTCACTGATTCGTGGCTTGGGTGAAATGCCAGGTGGCGAGATGATTTCTCAAACAGCGTTGACGGGCATTCATTGGGTACATCGTAATTTTGCATTTGTGATCTTTGCTTTTATGGGTGTACTGAGCTGGCGGTTGATGAAAGACCCCGGATTAAAAGGCCCAGCACAGCTGGTGTTTGCCCTGCTGATCGCGCAGCTTTTTACAGGCTTGACCACCATCTTTTTTCAATGGCCGCTATTGATTGCTGTTTTACATAATGGCGGAGCTGCAGGTTTAGTCCTGGCAACCGTGACATTGCTATTCCGCCTTGGGCATACCGCCCGATTAGCGACCAATCCCCAAAGATAGGTTATCAGCACGAAGCGGCAGCCGATCATGTGTTGGCCGCCGCTTAGGTGAGCTTGCCATTACAATGGCGTACGTTTCATTTAAATAGTGACTATGTCTAGTCTAAGCGCCACACCTCCAAACCTACTGCGTCAGTACCTCGTGCTGACCAAGCCACGCGTGACCCAGCTTGCGGTCTTTTGCGCGGTGATTGGTATGTTTTTGGCGACCCCAACCTTGCCTGATATGCAAAAGGTGATCGCGGGCACCATCGGTATTTGGTTGCTGGCGGCCGCCGCCTTTGCGGTGAATTGCTTGATTGAGCAGCGTATTGATGCGCGCATGTTGCGCACAGCGCGGCGGGCCACGGCGACAGGCACCATCTCTTCTGCGCAAGTGATGTTGTTTTCAGGCGTACTGGGTGGGCTGGGGATGTTGGTGTTATATCGTTGGGTCAATCCTCTGACGATGTGGCTAACCTTTGCAACCTTTGTGGGCTATGCCGTGATTTATACGGTGATTCTCAAGCCACGGACACCACAAAATATTGTGATTGGTGGTTTGTCAGGCGCAATGCCACCAGCGCTTGGTTGGGCAGCGGTCGCGGATGCAGTGCCTGCTGAGGCATGGTTACTGGTGTTGATTATTTTTATTTGGACACCACCACATTTTTGGGCGCTCGCCTTGTACCGGACCCGTGACTACGAAAACTCGGGTTTGCCGATGCTGCCTGTGACGCATGGCCAGCAATTTACGCGGTTGCATATTTTTCTCTACAGCATTGCCCTCATGGCAACGACCGCCTTACCCTTCGTGATTGGCATGAGTGGTTGGTTGTATTTGCTCTGCGCGATGGTGCTGGGTGCGATGTTCGTCTGGTATGCGTGGAAACTTTATCGCCACTACAGCGATGAGCTGTCGCGAAAGTTGTTCAGATTTTCGATTTTGTACCTCTCGCTGCTTTTTGCCGCCTTGCTTGCTGATCATTGGTTGATCGTGGTGGCGCGTTAAATGAGAGCGCTACTGTTTGCCTTATGCGTATGGATGTTGACGGCCTGTGGCGATGCAGGTGATATCAAATTTAAAGGCAGTGACATCACGGGTACTAAGCTTGGTCAAAATTGGACTTTGGTCAGTATGGAGGGCAAAACTGTCACACAAGCCAGTTTTCAAGGCAAGGTGACCCTTGTTTTCTTTGGTTTCACTCAGTGCCCTGATGTGTGTCCGACCGCTTTAGCAGAGCTTGCGCAGGTGATGAAGCTGCTCGGCGAGCGTGCAGCCCAGGTTCAGGTGCTGATGATATCGGTGGACCCAGAGCGCGACACACCGGAAGTCCTGCGCGCGTACATTTCTGGGTTTGACCCCCGCTTTTTAGGATTGACCGGTTCTGCCGAGCAAATCAAGGCGGCTGCAGGTTCTTTTAAAGCGTATTACGCTAAAGTCCCTGGACCCAAAGGCACGTATTCGATGGATCACAGCTCCTCTTTTTATCTATTGGACAAAAAAGGGGACGCTCGCGTGATGTTAAACAGTACGATGGGTGCGCCTGCGGTGGCGCATGATATCGAAGCGCTGTTGCGCTAGGCGCTATTTTTGCTGCGTGGCAGCTGCATCTCGCCAAGTCTGCAGTGCAATCTGCGCTTTTTCGGACATCAAAGAAATCTCAAGTTGAGATTTTCTTTCAATAATCATGAGCGCATAAGGGGTCGCAAGGCTAGAAGCTTCTTGGCACAAGCGTAACTCCTCCCCAACGGAAGGACTGCGCTGACGCCAAAAGTTGATGGCGGATTCAATTTCAGGGAGAGTAATAAAGCTTTGCATCTGTCTATTGTCCCAGAATATCGGTTGGACATCCTGTAAAAGCCCGATTTTTATTCGGTATTCGCCCGCCTCGACCGAGGAATCAGGATGCGAGTAATATGTAAGGGTTCTCCCCCATCAAGGGCTTGTGATGACTGCGAATGCAAACAATCCATTTATCTTGCCAGGTCTCGGTCAGACGGGCGAAATGGCGTCTAATCCGTTATTCGCCAGCTTAGAAATGATGCGCCAGACGTTTAGCACGTTGTCGGGTGCAAATGGTTTGGCCAAGGGGTTTGCGATGCAGCCGACTCTCGATCCTGCTGAGCTCGAAAAGAAAATTCATGAGCTTAAGTCAGTAGAAAGTTGGTTAAAGCTCAATCTGTCCATGTTGAGCAGCACGATTCAGGGGATGGAAGTGCAGCTAGCCACCATCACAACCTTGCAACAGTTTATGTCTGCCAATCGCGACAACGCTACGCAGAGCTGGCCACATTCTCCTTCTGCGTCTTCAGTGCCCTCTGCGCCTTCAACGCCTGCGCAGGCTCCGGTATCGGAGACTCTGGTTCCACCTATCGCAAAAGTGCCGAGTCCTGATGCGCCAAATACCGATGCCGCGCAGGCCTGGTGGAATATGCTGACGCAACAGTTTGGTCAGCTGGCGGCGGCCACGACAGCAAGTATGGCTGCAGCGCCTGGAGGGAAAACATCAGAGGTGGCAAAAGCCGCACATGCTGTCAAAAAGGAAAAGTCAGTAGGCGCGAAAACGACAGCCCGCTCACGCAGCAATACAAAAAAAACCGTCACTCGTTCTACTCCCAAGAAATAAAGAACTCGTTTTACTATTTCGATTCATTGATACCGTTTTCGCACCAAATATAAAAATATGCTCAACATCGTGATTCTCGCGGCCGGTCAAGGCAAGCGCATGCAGTCCAACCTTCCTAAAGTGCTTCACCCGATTGCTGGTCGTGCGATGTTGTCGCACGTGCTGGATGCGGCCGAGTCGCTTGGCGCCCAAGGTATCGCTGTTGTTGTCGGGCATGGCGCAGAGCAAGTGCAAAAAGCATACGCAGAGCATGCTGGTTTGCAGTTTGCCTTGCAGCAGCCACAGCTTGGGACAGGACACGCGGTGTTGCAAGCGGCTCCTTTGCTGAAAGAAGATGGTAATCACGATGTGACCATTGTTCTTTATGGTGATGTCCCACTGGTTCAGCCTGAAACCTTGCGTGCACTACTAGCGGCTCGCGGTGAAGGCTTGGCTGTTTTGACGGAAATCCTCACGGATCCCACAGGCTATGGGCGTATCGTGCGTGATGCGCAGGGGCAAGTTTGTGCCATTGTTGAGCACAAAGATGCGAGTGCGGAACAGAGAGCAATCACAGAGGTCAATACGGGAATCGTTGCGGCACCTACACGTTTATTGAAAGAATGGCTTTCACGTTTGACGAATAACAATGCGCAAGGCGAGTACTACCTGACCGATATTATTGGCATGGCGGTTGCAGATGGCTTGCCTGTCAGCGTCGCGCACCCTGCGGCTGCATTTGAAACCTTGGGTGTGAATAGTCGTGCCCAGCAAGCGCAGCTTGAGCGACTCTGGCAAACAGAGCTGGCTAGGCGTCAGCTTGAGGCGGGTGTGACACTTGCAGATCCCGCACGCTTTGATGTGCGTGGCACCTTGAAGTGTGGCCAAGATGTGTTCATCGATGTAGGTTGTGTATTTGAAGGTACCGTCACGCTGGGAGATGGCGTTCAGATTGGCCCGCATTGCGTTCTTAAAAATGTGACACTTGGTGCACGTACGCGCATTGAGGCGTTTAGCCATTTGGATCAGACGCAGGTAGGTGCCGATGCACAAATTGGTCCTTACGCACGTCTGCGTCCAGGCGCGGTTTTGTCAGACCAAACGCACGTCGGTAATTTCGTAGAAATTAAAAATTCCGTGATCGGCAAAGCAAGCAAAGCGAATCATCTCGCGTATGTCGGCGATGCGGATGTGGGCGAGCGCGTCAATATTGGTGCGGGGACTATTACATGCAATTACGATGGAGCCAACAAGCATCGCACCATTATCGAAGATGATGCTTTTATTGGTTCGGACACGCAACTGGTGGCGCCCGTTCGAGTGGGGCGTGGTGCGACCTTAGGGGCGGGCACGACGCTCACACGCGATGCACCCGCACATCAGTTGACGGTGACACGCACTAAGCAGACATCGATCGATGGTTGGAAGCGCCCCGTCAAAAAAGCAAAAGTATGAGTGAGGCAAAAGTAGAGAAGTCCGCCGAAGCAATTGAAGGATTGCCGCCTGGACGACGAGGCATGGCGGCGCTTGCGCTTGCGCTTGGGTTAATGCTGGCCGTACTAGATGCGACCATGATTAACGTAGGTTTGCCCTCGATCGCTGAGAGTCTCAATGAGTCGGCCTCGAGCGTCGTGTGGGTGGTCAACGCTTATAGCCTGACTGTTGCGATGACCTTGTTGCCAATGGCGGCGATTGGTGAGCGGATCGGTTTTAAACGTTTGTTTTACTACGGGCTGCTGACTTTTATTTTGGCGGCGCTTGCGAGTGCGCTGGCCCCGAATTTGCCTGCCTTGCTCATTAGCCGAATTTTTCAAGGACTCGGTGGCTCCGCGATCATGTGTTTATTTGGCGCGCTAGTGCGTCATATTTATCCACCTCATTTAATTGGTCGCGGAATTGGACTCAACGCCTTGACTGTTGCGGTGTCTTCCGTGCTGGGACCGACCATCGGTTCATTTATTTTGTCATTAGCCACGTGGCACTGGATCTTTTTCTTTAGCGTGCCGATGGGGCTGTTGACATTATTGGGCGTACGCTATTTACCCGATGTCGCCCCTCTAAAGTCGCGCTTTGATTGGCAGGCAGCCATGCTGAGCATGACCACGATCGGTTTGTTTATTCTTGGGATCGATTATTTGATTGGTGCGACTTGGCACGGCATTGCCCTCATTGCGATTGCTATTTTGATTGGATCGGCGCTGGTCCGTCGCTCGAGTAAGCAAGCTGCGCCGTTGGTGCCGGTCGATCTTTTTCGGATACCCGCGATGCGCTATGCGCTCGCAGCATCAGCAAGTACCTTTGCGGGTCAAATGGCGACCTTGGTATCGCTCCCCTTTTATTTGCAAATCACGCTCGAACGATCACAGCTATCCGTAGGCTTTTTAATGGCAGGTTGGCCTGCAGGCGCGGGAGTGATCGCCTTGATTGCAGGACGTTTGTCCGATCGTTATTCGGTCGCCTTGCTCAGTGGTTTGGGTGCCGGAACGATGGCCTTTGGTTTGCTCTGTGTGGTGCTGATGCCAGCCTCGATTGCCGATGGATGGTTGTTTGCGGCGATGTTAGTTTCAGGCGTGGGATTTGGTTTTTTTCAGACACCCAATAATCGTGTGCTGATTGGTGCGGCACCTCGGCACAGAGCGGGCGCACTTGGCGGTTTGCAAGCGACAACAAGGGTCTTTAGTCAGAGCTTTGGTGCGGCGGTGGTGTCGTTAGTCTTTAGCTTGGGATTGCTCTGGGGACCGATGCTTGGGCTCTTGGTCGCAATTTTCTTTTCGCTGATCGCTGTGACAGTGAATATCGTTCGTCATTACTCGGTGCCCAACAGTAAGCTGGGTTAATTAAGCGCGAGTCGGGTATCGAACTTGCTGCGGTGTACTGAAAAGAACGTGCGTACATTTCGCACGTTTGCCGCGGCAGTTAGCGCGCGATGCACCAGTGCATGATAGGCCGGCATATCGACCACTTGGGCGATTAAAACAAAGTCCGGACCGGTTGATACGCGATAGCACTGCAGGATCGCCACTTCGTGCAACACAATTTCCTCGAATGCTTGTAGATTTTCAGCCGATTGATGATCGAGTGTGACTTCGATGATTGCAGTCAGTGTGCTGCCGAGCTTGGAGGGATCGAGGATCGCGACTTGCTTGGTAATAATCCCCAGCTCTGTGAGTCGACGGACACGTCGCAAACACGTAGGAGGGGACGCATGGACCCTCTCTGCCAATGCTTGATTGGTCAGGTTAGCGTCGTGTTGCAATTGATTGAGGATGCGTCGATCAAGGTCGTCCAAGGCGTCGAGCGTCATGATTTGGTAGATTAGTCACAAGTAGGAGGTGAATTAATGAAATTATATTTCATTAATAATGCTAGTGGTATATTTATTTCATTAATTATAGATAAGTGAAATAATATTTCTAGCCAAATTGGGCACAATAGGTGATTCTCAGGAGAAAGTCTATGTGCGGCATCGTTGGCGCCGTCGCTTCGCGCGACATCACCCCTATTTTGGTCGAAGGCCTCAAGCGTCTCGAATACCGTGGCTACGACTCTTGTGGTGTGGCGGTATATGACAACGGTGGACTGCGCCGTGCACGCAGCACCGAGCGTGTGGCTGAGTTGGAAACAGACATCAAGACACAGCACATCGCCGGTTTTACTGGAATTGCACACACCCGTTGGGCGACGCATGGCGCGCCAGTCACGCGTAATGCACACCCGCACTTTTCAGCAGTGGGCAAAGAAGAAGCCAGCATCGCGCTTGTACACAATGGCATTATCGAAAATCACGAAGAATTGCGCGCAGAATTGCAGGCGGTGGGTTACGTCTTTGAAAGCCAGACAGATACAGAAGTCATCGCGCATCTGGTGCGTCACCTTTACGCAGGTGATTTGTTAGAGGCAGTGCAGCAGACGGTTCGTCGTTTGCATGGCGCCTACGCGATCGCCGTGTTTTGTCGGGATGAGCCCCATCGTATCGTGGCGGCACGACAAGGCTCGCCACTCGTGATCGGGCGCGGCAAAGGTGAAAACTTTTTAGCCTCCGATGCCCTCGCGCTTGCAGGGACGACCGACCAAATTATTTATCTCGAAGACGGTGATGTGGCGGATCTGCAATTGGGTAACGTCTGGATCATGGATCAGGCCGGAAAGGCTGTTGATCGCAAGATCAACACCGTTCATGTGCATACGGGTGCGGCTGAGCTCGGACCCTACCGTCACTATATGCAAAAAGAAATCTTCGAGCAGCCTCGCGCCGTCGCGGATACGCTTGAGGATGTAGAGTCCATCACGCCAGAGTTGTTTGGTGATCAAGCCTACAAAGTATTTAAAGAGATTGATCGCGTACTGATCTTGGCGTGTGGCACGAGCTACTACGCGGGTTCGACTGCAAAATATTGGATCGAGTCGGTTGCAAAAATTCCCGTCTCTGTCGAGATTGCGAGCGAGTATCGCTATCGAGATAGTGTGCCGAATCCAAAGACACTGGTGGTGACGATTTCGCAGTCAGGTGAAACAGCCGACACGCTCGCAGCCTTGAAGCATGCTCGCGGTCTAGGAATGGAGCAGACTTTAACGATCTGTAACGTGTCGACCAGTGCGATGGTGCGTGAGTGCAAGCTTGCTTACATTACACGTGCCGGTGTTGAAATTGGTGTGGCGTCTACCAAAGCATTTACCACGCAGCTTACTGCACTGTTTATGTTGACCTTGGCGCTTGCGCAAGTGCATGGCCAACTCACTGAAGAGCAAGAGGCCCAGCACGTCAAAGCATTGAGACACTTGCCAGTGGCGATCGGTGCTGTGCTCGCACTCGAGCCACAAATTATGGCCTGGGCCGATCGTTTTGCGACGAAAGAAAATGCTTTGTTTCTCGGTCGTGGGATGCACTATCCGATCGCGCTCGAAGGCGCGCTTAAGCTGAAAGAAATTAGCTACATTCACGCTGAGGCCTATCCTGCGGGAGAGCTCAAGCATGGACCTTTGGCGCTTGTCACCGATCAGATGCCAGTGGTCACTATTGCACCAAATGATGCGTTGTTAGAAAAGCTCAAGTCAAACATTCAAGAGGTGAAGGCGCGTGGTGGCGAGTTGTATGTGTTTGCCGATGCGGGTACTAAGCTCGTGAGTAGCGAGGGCTTGCATGTCATTCGTATGCCTGAAAATTATGGTTTGTTGTCC
Source organism: Burkholderiaceae bacterium (assembly GCA_030158305.1). Classification (GTDB taxonomy): domain Bacteria; phylum Pseudomonadota; class Gammaproteobacteria; order Burkholderiales; family Burkholderiaceae_B; genus Zwartia. Next base: position 2,546 of record JAOATE010000057.1, on the reverse strand, counting down.
CCTATTTTGCATACCGTGCCGCTGCAGTTGCTGGCGTATCACACTGCCTGCGCGCGGGGGACGGATGTAGATAAGCCGCGAAATCTGGCCAAGAGCGTGACGGTGGAGTGATTGAGAAAGGACCTCTCTCGCAGTGGCATATTTTATTTGAAAGTGGTAAAAAAACATGTGCGACTTGAGTTGATCTAACTGATTACTAAAGCAGTCGAATCCACCACTTATCTATTAAGGACGTCATTTACCATGACTGTATTGATGTTCTTCATTGGACTCATAGCACTGGTTATCGGTGCTGAGTTACTTGTCCGAGGTGCTAGTCGACTTGCGACAACTCTTGGCGTGTCTCCGCTTGTTGTCGGCTTAACTGTTGTTGCATTTGGGACAAGTGCGCCAGAAATGGCAGTATCTGTAAACGCCGCCCTATCAGGTACTACTGATATAGCAATCGGTAATGTTGTAGGCAGTAATATTTTTAATATTCTTTTTATTTTAGGGATATCAGCGCTGATCACGCCCCTCGTTGTGCACTCGCAGATTATTCGCCAAGAAATTCCTATTCTGATCGGTTCGTGTCTATTACTTTTCGTATTGGCATCAGATGCACGCATTGCGTTCATGGAATCGCTACTACTGTTGGCAATACTTGTTGCCTACACTGTTTTTTTAATTGTTCAATCTCGTAAAGAAACACGTGAAATTAAAGAAGAATATGCACAAGAAAATAATAAGACCTCTAAATGGGATACATCTATTTATGTCCAAGTACTTTTGATTCTTGTAGGCCTTGTTTTGTTAGTACAAGGTTCGGAGTGGTTTGTGGACTCAGCCGTCACTTTCGCTCGCCTCATGGGAGTCAGCGATATTGTCATCGGTCTGACAATAGTTGCAGCGGGGACGTCTATGCCTGAGGTCGCGACTTCAGTCATGGCGGCAGTAAAGGGAGAACGCGACATTGCTGTCGGTAATGTCGTTGGAAGCAATACCTTCAACATTCTGGGATGTCTTGGCGTGACCGGGCTTTTCGCTCCAGACGGGCTTATCGTTCCTACATCCGTACTGAACTTCGATTTGTGGGTCATGCTAGCGGTGTCTTTTGCTTGTATCCCTGTTTTTATGACGGGTCGAGAAATTGCCCGCTGGGAAGGCGGTATATTTGTTGGCTACTACGTCGCTTATGTTACTTATTTGATTTTGGCTTCTAAAGAGCACGATGCCATCCCTGTTTTTTCCACGGTCATGATGAGCTTCGTTGTGCCGATTACCGTGGTGACACTTGTCGTTGTGCTCATTCGCAAGCCCCAAGGGTAATCTTCCTCTTTTTACAGAGACTAAGAAGTAGAGCTATTCGGCCTAGATCGACTTTGGAGCCTCTTCGGGCGACTCTCTGACAGGGCTCACTTCTGTTCGACTATTCGGTGACCGTGGAGTGATAGGCTAGGGAACACTATTTTGAGTGTTCGAAGAAAGTTATTGAAAGGATCATTTTTAATAATTTCATAGTATCTGATTGTGTTTGCCAAAAAACTCACCTGATATTTGGAATTATGATGAAAATGAAAACAGTCAGTGGCGCATTACTATCGCTTGCACTGCTCGCCTCCTCGGTGGGAAACAGTGTTGCCTGTACCGTATTGGCCATCAGAGACGCCAATGGAAATGTATACCAGGCCCGCAGCAATGAATTTGTCGGTCAGCAGCCCGACGCACTTTCATATTACCCGCCTGGCACCAGAATCGAGTCCGTCACACCGGATGGCAAACAAGGCAAAACATTCAATACAAAATATGCAATTTTTGGTGCGACCCTGAAGGGGATGACGCCCAATGCAAAGCAAGAAACAATTCATGAGGCCGTCAACGATCAGGGCATGTCCCTAACCACCAATGCTTTCATGGGCAATACAAGCCCGACTCCGACTGCGCCACCAGAAAAGATTTTGTCTGTTGTGGATTTTGGAACATGGGCACTCGGCAGCTTTCAAGACGTAGAGCAAGTCAAACAAGCGATGAAAAACAAGGAAGTGGATTTGTGGTTACCCAAAATCGCGTCAATGGGTGATCTGGTGACGCCCTTGCATTTTGCGCTGTATGACAAAAAGGGTGGAAGTATCGTGATCGAGTTTAATGATGGCATTCACGTTTACGATAACCCTTCCTATGTGATGACAAATGACCCGCCGCTGCCATGGCATCTGCAAAACTTAAATGATTATGCTGATTTGACCAACGTCGATAAAAATAAACAGAGCTATAACGGTTTTGAGGCAAAGGCAGGATCTGGCGGCATTGCCTTGAGAGGGCTGCCATCAAACCAGTTGTCGTCTGGTCGATTTGTTAAGGCCGCGTTTTATTCAAACTTTGCACGTAAAGCGAAAACACCTGAGCAGGCGATATTCACACTGGGGCACGTGATGAATAATTTTGACAGACCTCTGGATATCTCGGTCGATGAGCCAGTCAAAGGAACGTTTTCGACGGCCTTTTCAATGACAGCCGGTGTGGGGTCTGAATCAACTTATTTCACAGTTTTGAATGACTTGTCACAG
>JAOATE010000056.1 GCA_030158305.1 Burkholderiaceae bacterium | reverse complement strand
GCGTGGATGAGCAACTTATTGTCGTTGTTGGTCGCAGGAAACTCTGTCGAAACGACCTTGCAGCCCGTGGCTTTTTCGATGGCCTCGATCTGTCTCGCTTTCTGCTTGTCATAATCTGTACTAAACCATCCGCCTTGTTTTCCACCGTAAGCCTCCCACTTGTTATTGCCAAGTGGGATGATGCTAATTTCTCGCTGATCGAGCACGATGATCTGACGAGCAGGATCGCGATGGTAATAGACAGCACTGCCCTGGCAGCCAACGAGAACGCTGGCAACGGCCACAAGAGCGACAACGGGCAATATTTTCATCTATATTCTCTGATAACGATACAAACAAGCGCATTCAAGCCTAAGCATAACGCTATTTTTTAAGTATTCCGAACGGAACCTCTCGCGAAATCGTACGCGGCTTGGTATCTTTACGTTTATAAAATTTATTCTTACAAAAACACTAGGGGCACATTCTCATGTCAAAAGAAGGCGTACTTCAGATTCCTTCACTCAAGGGCAAAGTTTCGGATGCGGAGTGGCAAGCGCGGGTCGATCTCGCGGCCTGTTACCGTCTCGTTGAAATATATGGCATGGCCGACATGATCGCCAACCACATTTCCGCACGCGTTCCGGGCGAAGAAGGTACATACCTCATCAATGCCTACGGCTTAATGTATGAGGAGATCACCGCCTCCAGCCTCCTGAAAGTTGACCACCACGGCAACATTCTTACCAAGCCTGATTTTGGCGATCTCAATTATGGGATTAATAAGGCCGGTGCGGTCATTCACAGTGCTGTTCACCATGCACGACCAGACGTAGGCTGTGTGATTCACACACATAGCTGGGCCTCCATGGCGGTTTCTTCGCTTGAGTGCGGACTGCTACCCTTAACGCAGACAGCGATGCGCTTTCTTAAAATCAGCTACCACGACTATCAAGGCGTCGTGTTAGATGAAGCAGAGCAAGAGTCTCTTTGCAAAGATTTGGGTAACAGTGAGGCCATGATTCTGCGCAACCATGGTGCCCTGACTGTTGGACGCACGATCGGTGAAGCCTTTAACTGGATGCACCGGCTCGAGTTGTCCTGCCGCGCTCAAATCGGTGCGATGTCCTGCAACTCCCCAATGTCTAAAGTCTCGCAAAAAGTATTGGATGAGACCTGGAACAACTATCAACCAGGCACACGCCGTCCTTATGGTGTGATGGAGTGGCCCGCGCTGCTGCGTAAGCTTGATCGCACCGACACTTCCTACCGGAACTAAAGCCATACACATGACTGACGCACCTCTTCGTGCGTCAGTCTGCGTTTTTAAACATCCCCTCAGCCTTTGCCAAGGTCATCAACGTGTCTATTCCAAAACTCAGTCATCCACCACGCATCCTGCTGTCAGACAAAACGGCTGAGGAGCTCGCACCTAAAATGGCCAATATCTTAGGCGCGGATGGCTACGTGCGCGTGACGGCTCAACAAATACATGAAGGCACCGCAGATGCCGATTTCTGTTTTGTTTCGCGTGACATCACCGCGACCTCTACCAAGCAAAACATCATTCCAGAAACACAATATGTCTACGATGCGCTTAAAAACTCAAAAGCGCTGCAATGGGTACACATTCACTCGGCTGGTGTAGATCGACAAATTTTTCTCGACTTAATGGCAAAAGGAGTGACCGTCACGAGCTCATCCGGCGCGAGTGCGAGTCTCGTAGCGCAAACGGCCCTAACCGGATTGCTCTCGCTGTCGCGTCGCTTTCCTCAACTCGCGGCTGCGCAACGCGCCCACGTTTGGGCACCCTTTTTCAAGGTTGGACTCCCTCCAGATCTCGAAGGACAGACCGCCACGATTGTTGGCTGGGGTCCAATTGGTCAAAAACTAGCCGCATGGTTAAAAGCGCTGGGTCTAAACATTATTGTTGTGCGTCAGTCAGCGAGCTCGACGATCCCAGACACACGCGTAGTGTCCTTTAACGAGTTCAACAATATTCTTCCAGAAACAGATTGGCTAGTACTTGCCTGCCCACTCACCGCGCAAACGACTAACTTAGTCAGCGCTGATGCACTGAATCTCATGAAGTCCTCTGCGCATATCGTCAATATTTCACGCGGCGCAGTGATCGACGAACTCGCAATGATTAGCGCGCTACAAGGCGGACGTTTGGCCGGTGCCTATCTGGATGTCTTTGCGCAAGAGCCCCTGCCAACAGACTCACCACTTTGGGATATGCCCAACGTCATTGCAACGCCTCATACTGCAGGCTTTTCAGACGCTATCCTGCAGCGCATGGCAGATAAGTTTATTGAAAATCTCGGACATTACGCTCGCGGGGAAAGCTTCATTAACGTTGCACGCCTAAGCTAATTCCACTGTCAAGCGCCCCAATAACGCTGGCTTAGCGTACAATACGACAACGGTACAACGTTCCAGTCCTCGTACCTCGCTAAGCCCAAACTCTGTGGGCGCTCGCCTCCAAGGCGTTTTTACTCCCTGTTCGTCTGCCCCGATTGGAGTCCACATTTAGTTGCGGACCGGCACGACGATGGAGCTGTTCTCTTGTCTACTTCTGTTACTTTTGCTGACCTCGGGTTGGCTGATCCTCTTTTGCGCGCGATTGCTGATGCTGGCTACACCGCACCCACTCCTATTCAAGCTCAAGCCATTCCTCGCGTCCTTGCGGGCGGTGACTTGCTCGCCGCAGCCCAAACCGGCACCGGCAAAACTGCGGGCTTTACGCTTCCTATTTTGCACATGTTGCTCGCCAAACCACTTGAGCTGCGCAAACCTGGCCGCCCCCGCGTACTGATTCTCACGCCTACCCGCGAATTAACCGCGCAGGTCGAAGAGTCCGTCAAAACCTACGGTGTTCACACCAAAATTTCCTCTATGGTGATTTTTGGTGGCGTCAACATCAACCCCCAGACTAATGCCTTGCGCAAACCCATCGACATCCTGGTAGCAACACCTGGGCGCTTGCTGGATCATTGCCAGCAGCGCAACGTCGACTTATCAGGTGTGGAAATCCTCGTCCTGGACGAAGCCGACCGCATGCTGGACATGGGCTTTATCCGTGACATCCGCAAGATCCTTGCCTTGCTGCCACGTCAGCGTCAAAACCTGCTCTTTTCAGCGACATTCTCGGACGAAATCCGTGAACTTTCCAAGGGCGTTCTGAACAACGCTTCTGAAGTTTCCGTTGCCGCGCGCAACACCACAGCGGAGCGTGTCGACCAAACAGTTCATATGGTGCCCCAGGCGCACAAACGTGACATCCTGAGCCACATCATCCGCGAAAGTGGCTGGCACCAAGTGTTGGTTTTCACCCGCACCAAACACGGTGCGAACCGCTTAGCCGAAAAACTCGTCAAAGACGGCTTGTCTGCCTCAGCGATTCACGGTAACAAGAGCCAAGCCGCTCGCACCCGTGCACTGGATGATTTCAAAAAGGGCAAAGTTGCCGTTTTAGTCGCCACTGACATCGCCGCCCGCGGTCTCGATATCGACCAACTTCCACAGGTTGTGAATTTCGAGTTGCCCAACGTACCCGAAGACTACGTTCACCGCATTGGTCGTACAGGCCGTGCGGGTGCCGCTGGCTCCGCGGTTTCCTTAGTCGATTCGAGCGAAATCAAGTACCTCAAAGCGATCGAACGCATTATTAAAAAGCAGATTCCTCAGCTTCCGGCACCGACTGGCTGGACCGCTTCGCCAGTATCCACGCACGATGCGGACGACGACGCACGTGCCGAAGGCCGTCGCGACGGTCCACGCCGGCCCCAACAACGCTCATCCCGCCCTGCCGGTCCCGCCGGTTCGGGCGCGCCTCGTCCAGCACGTGCCGGCCAAGGTACGGGTCAAGCGCCTCGCCGTGAAGGTCAAGGCAGCGGTCGTGCCCCCTCAGGTCACGCCCCCGCTCGCACAGGCACCGGTGGTCCGGTTCGCACTGGCTCAGGCCCAAATGGCCCCAGCCAAGCCAATCGCCCCCGTCGCCCAGCCCTTTTTAACAAGTAATTAGCCCGAAAACAGGCTGGTCCGTCCAGCCTGTAAAATGCCCCACCATGAGTATTCAAGCTGAAGTTGCGCGACGCAGAACGTTCGCCATTATTTCTCACCCTGACGCCGGTAAAACGACACTCACCGAAAAGCTGTTGCTTTTCGCGGGTGCGATCCAGATCGCCGGCAGTGTCAAGGCACGCAAGGCCTCCCGCCATGCGTCCTCGGACTGGATGGAGATTGAAAAACAACGCGGCATTTCTGTTGCGTCCTCAGTGATGCAGATGGAATATCGCGATTGCGTGATCAATTTGCTCGATACCCCGGGCCACCAGGACTTCTCCGAAGACACCTACCGGGTTCTGACCGCCGTTGATGCCGCACTCATGGTAATTGATGCCGCAAACGGTGTCGAACCACAAACGATTCGCTTGCTTCAAGTCTGCCGAGCGCGCAATACACCCATCATCACCTTTATCAACAAGATGGACCGAGAGGTTCGCGATCCGCTTGAACTTCTGTCCGAGATCGAACAGCACATTGGCATGGATGCCGTTCCCTTCTCCTGGCCTGTTGGTATGGGCAAAGCCTTCGGTGGTGTCTTCGATATTCAGCGTGACCGTATGCGACTCTTCCGTCCAGGACAAGAGCGCCGTAACGACAGCACGGATGACTTTATTGACGGTCTAGACAACCCTGAAATTGCCAAGCGCTTTGGTTCGGCCTTTGAACAAGCCAAAAGCGAGATCGAGCTCATTCAAGCTGCCGCACCAACCTTTGATCATGATGCTTTTTTAGCCGGCAAACAAACCCCGATCTTTTTCGGTTCTGCCATCAATAACTTTGGCGTTCAAGAGGTATTGGATGCCTTAGTGGACCAAGCGCCACCACCTGGCTCACGCCAAGCGCTGGAGCGAGTTGTCCACCCCGAAGAGCCCAAATTTACCGGAGTCGTGTTTAAAGTCCAAGCAAACATGGATCCTGCGCACCGCGATCGCGTCGCGTTCGTCCGAGTGAGCTCAGGCAAATTTGAGCGCGGTATGCGCCTTAAAGTCTCTCGCAATGGGAAAGAAATTCGCCCAAACAACGTTGTGTCTTTTCTGTCACAACGCCGTGAACTCGTCGACGAGGCCTATGCGGGCGATGTGATTGGCATCCCAAACCATGGGATTTTGCATTTGGGAGATGTCTTAACCGAAGGCGAGGCTCTGCATTTCACAGGCCTCCCGTTTTTTGCCCCTGAGCTTTTCCAAGCCGTTGAAACCAAAGACCCGCTGCGCATCAAACAACTGCGCACTGGCCTGCTGCAGCTTGGCGAAGAAGGTGCTATCCAGGTTTTTAAACCTATTGCTGCAGGTGGCGCGATGCTGCTTGGCGCGGTCGGCCAACTTCAGTTTGAAGTCGTGGCGCACCGCCTACAGGCTGAATATGGTGCCGAAGCCCGACTGATGCCTTCACGCTACAACATGGCACGCTGGATTACTGCCGAAGACCCAAAAGAGCTGCGCAAATTCATTGATGCGAACGCCTCTCATATCGCCTATGATGTGGTCGAAGCACCAGCCTTCCTAGTCTCGTCAACCGCGCAACTTCGGGTCGCCGAAGAGCGTCATCCGGCGATTCGGTTTCATGCAATGCGTGAACACGGTGGTCAAGTGTTTTCTGACAAAGTCTGACACCCCGCAACTCAGAGATCCCTATGTCTTGGCGCGCCCTCACACTCTTTTTGTTGCTAGCCATCGTCGCCTCCTGGCAAGGCGGCCGACAACTTGGGCTCTGGCTTGTTGAGCAAGCGCCCGAGTCTATTGCCTCGGCCTTCACCCCCAAAAATGAAAGTGGTGAGGTCCTTGATGCGGACGGCAAACCTCTCGCGCCACAGCCTCCTCAACCTCGTATTGACGGCACACTTGGTGTTCCAAAAGAAATGGCTCCGGTTGAGTGGACCATCGAACCCGTGATTGCCTCACGTGCAGATGCGAACTCCTACAAAAAAGATGGCGAAGAAGACGATGAGGGCGAAAATGAGGAGGATAAAGAAACATCCTCTGACTCCGTGCGTACGGTCGATGTACGCACCCCCGGCACAGACTCTGCAACGACGCGACCCAATACACCCCCACCTCCTCCCGCGCTGAGCTGGCAAGATTCTTTAAAGAAAGAACTCGCTCAATGCAACAGCGTTGGTTTCTTTAGACGCCCGGGTTGTATCGATACGGCGCAATCTAAATACTGCGGACCGAACAGAGCTTGGGGCAAAATTGCAGAGTGTCCCGATAGAAACAATACCTTCAATCCAGGCGGCTAAGCCGCACCTGCTTGCGATTTGCGTAGTGGTGCGGTGGGGATTCTCATTTGCTCTCGGTACTTGGCAACCGTTCTGCGCGCGATCGTAATGCCATCCTTGTCCAGCAACGTGACGAGCTGACTGTCTGACAAGGGACGGGACCGATCTTCTTGCCGAATCAACGCTTGAATCCGTGTCTGGACAGCCGTCGAAGAGGTCGCCTCGCCGCCCTCGGTCGTTAAGCCAGTGCTGAAAAATCGCTTGAGCTCAAGCGTACCAAATGGCGTCACCATATATTTTTGTGTGGTTGCGCGCGAAATCGTGGACTCGTGCATCCCAAGCTCCAGCGCAATGTCTTTAAGTGTGAGAGGGCGTACCGCCTCCCAACCTTTTGAAAAGAAACTTTGTTGATGCGCCACGATCACTTGGGATACGCGCAAAATCGTTTCAAACCGCTGTGCGACATTGCGTATCATCCAGCGTGCCTCTTGCAACTGCCCATGAAGCGCACTATTCGCACCACCTCGTGGACTTCCAAGCGCCTCGGCATACATCGCGTTGACACGCAGCTTTGGCATCACAGCCTCGTTCAGATGGGCCTCCCAACCCTTACGTGTTTTGCGCACAATCACATCCGGGACAGCAAAGTCTGCCGCGGGCTTATTCCAACGACTTCCAGGGCGGGGGTTCAAGCGGACGATCAGCGCGTGCGCACGGCGCAATAACTCAGCCTCACACCCTAAGGCCTCTCGCAACTTACTCATATTGCCTGTTGCCAAAATATGGAGATGCTGTTGACACACTCGTCGCGCTAAGGCTAGCACCTCAGTCTCTTTCACCTCAGGTAACCGGTCTGAATCTGCGTGCTGTAATTGCAGGTCTAAACACTCACCTAAGTTACGAGCGCCCACTCCTGGCGGATCCATGGACTGTAAAAAAGTGAGTCCCAAACGAAAATCATCGAGCTCTAGTCCCAACTCTGGGCTCATCCAGTCGACAATTTCCTCTAACGGGGAAGCCAACAGCCCGTCTTCGTTGAGTTCCTCAATTAACAAACTTACGATGGCAGCATCCCGCTGACTGAGTCGCGTCGTGCCAAGCTGACCCAGTAGATATTCACGCAAATTACTCTCACGGGCCGCCTCGGGACGCTCAGTGAGCTCATCATCTCTCGAATGACGTGACTCAGCTGAAAACTCCGAACGCTCGCGCTCAAAGGGCGAGTCACTCTCCGGAGAGGAGGTTGTCGGCCCCTCCACGTCCGTCTGAGGGCCCTCAGCAGGGTCTGCAGGGCCTTCGAACGTCTGGTCCACCCTCACAGTAGAGCCTAAGGCCCCAGGGTCTTGCAGGCCTTCTCCTTCTTGTTCTAACAGGGGGTTTTCAGCGAGCGCCTTCGCAACTTCCGCCTCTAAATCGAGAGTCGACAACTGCAAAAGTCGGATGGACTGTTGCAGTGCTGGGGTCAGTGTCAGGCTCTGACCAAGACGAAGTTCGAGAAAATTGCGAGTCATAGGTACAATATTTTGCATGATGATCACACCAAACACCGCAAATATCCGAAAAGATGTCTATCTTCTGGGCAATACCTTGTTGCGTCTAGGGCTGCCGCGACTCATTATTCGCTTAGTCGTGACCTTAAGTGTGCTGGCCTTGCTGCTTTATTGCGTGCAAGGCATTTTGGCACGCGGCAAAGGCTGGCTGGAGTTTAGTCTGCATATCTCAGGTCTCAACGAGATCCTTGGCAAGACGGTGATCGATTTCGTCATGCAATACCAAAAATTCTTTTGGTGGCTGATTGCCGCGCTTCTGGTACTTTTTGTACTGAGTGGCCTCATGAGCTGGCTCAAAAGTAGCGTTAAACGCGGACGTGCTGCGCTTGTTCCGCTTGGCGAGATGCGCAAACTGTGTACTGGCCTGAGCCAAGAAGCACTCGATGTGCTGGATTGGGTCTGGCGTGACAAGTCAAATCCTGTCACGATCGGCAACATTCAGTCCACGCTCGCACAGCTGCGCTCAGGTCGTCAGCGCAAGTTAGATTTAGCTCGCGCGCAGAAGCTTGAACTAGAGATGGCCCTCACGCCTAAAACAGGCAATCCAGAAACCGCCCCGTCAGACGCTCCACGCTCGCCCGACGGTCAGCGTGAACCAACCCTTCTCGCCTAAAGCAGACCGTTGCTTAAAAGTGTCCGACTAGGCCTGCAAAGTGAAGCTCCGCTTGCTTTTGGACTGCTTTTATGTTTGACTTATAGTTATGTACGCGCACATCTCAGGCACAGCCTGCCCTCGTTTAAACCTCATCGCCTCACAGGGCGATGGTGCGATGTTGCGTATCGGACGCGTGTCCCCCTTAGCCAAGCCTACTGCCACACCCAGCCTCCTACCGCTGCTACTAGCGATCGGTTGCCGGACCTAGCGTCCCGTGGCAGTCCGGCAGCCCTTGGCCACTCCGCATTACCCCACCAGATTCCTTGTATTAAGCCCGGTTCTACCGGACGCTGGTCAGAAACCAGCAACAGATGATTGCGATGTCAGTGAAACGCAACATCGAACAAATAGACTTGAGGTTAAACATGCTTTCGAATCCCGCCACAAAATACATTCCGTTCAAACCCTTCGAACGAGATTTTTCTGAACGCACCTGGCCAACCAAGCGGATTACCCATCCGCCTATCTGGATGAGCACGGATCTGCGCGATGGCAACCAGTCCTTGATCGAGCCGATGAGCGTCGAACGCAAGCTGCGTTTTTTCGACATGCTCATCAAAATCGGTTTCAAAGAAATCGAAGTGGGATTCCCCTCCGCATCACAAACTGACTTCGACTTTGTACGCAAGCTCGTCGACGACAAGCTCATCCCCGATGATGTCACGATCATCGCCTTGACGCAGGCACGCCCCGAACTCATCGAACGCACGGTCGAGGCTGCTGCCGGTGCCAAACGCGCCATGATTCACTTGTACAACGCATGCGCGCCAGGTTTTCGCCGCATCGTGTTCAATATGAATCGCGAAGAGGTCAAGCAAGTTGCCGTCGAAGGCACCAAGTGTGTGATGGCCTGCATGGCCAAATATCCTCAGACTGATTGGTTGTACGAATACTCGCCAGAAGTTTTTAGCACCACTGAGCCAGACTTCGCGCTCGAAGTGTGTAATGCCGTGACCGATACTTGGAAACCCACACCTCAGCGCAAAATCATTTACAACTTACCCGCGACCATTGAGGCCACTACGCCCAACATGTATGCCGACCAAATCGAATACATGCACAACAACCTCAACAAGCGCGACAGCGTCATCATCAGCTTGCACCCACACAACGATCGCGGCACTGCCGTCGCCGCAGCTGAACTTGGTTTGATGGCAGGTGCCGATCGCGTAGAAGGCTGTTTGTTTGGTAACGGCGAACGTACCGGCAACGTTGACCTCGTGACCTTGGCCTTAAACCTCTACACACAAGGCATCCACCCCGGTTTAGATTTCTCAGACATCGACGAAGTCCGACGCTGTGTCGAGTTTTGTAATCAGTTACCTGTGCATCCCCGCCATCCCTACGCGGGAGACTTGGTCTTTACCGCCTTCTCGGGCTCGCACCAAGATGCCATTAAAAAGGGCTTTGCAGTACAAAAAGCGGATGCAATTTGGGAGGTTCCTTATTTGCCAATTGACCCCGCCGACCTCGGTCGCAGCTACGATGCCGTGATCCGTGTCAACAGTCAGTCAGGTAAAGGTGGCGTCTCATATCTGCTTGAGCAAGAACACGGCCTTGCCTTGCCACGTCGCTTACAAATTGAATTTAGCCGCGCGATTCAACGCGTGACAGATGAAACAGGTCGCGAAGTCACCGCCACAGATGTTTACAGTATTTTCAACAAAGAATATCTGACTCAGACCGAACCATGGAAGCTGATTAAACACAGCATTACCGGCGACCCAAGCGCAGCCGAAGGCAAGCTGTTCACAATCGAAGCCGAATTTGATGTCGGAGGATCGCGACGCAAATTGACGGGTTCCGGCGATGGTGCAATTTCAGCGTTTGTCGACTGCTTGGGCATTCCTGTGCGTATCATGGACTATCACGAGCATGCGATCGGAATAGGCACAGACACACGTGCAGCGTGCTACGTCGAGGCGCGCATCGAAGAAGGCGTCACAGGATTTGGCGTGGGCGTTGACCGAGACATCGTGACAGCATCCTTTAAAGCCGTCCTGAGCGCACTGAATCGACATATCAATGCCGCTTAATTAGGACCTCAAGTGCTCCCAAAGGAGCGCTCTTGATGTTGGTTTAAACGGGCGTTTCTTGTAGACGCCCGTTTGCATTTTGTAGTGCGGCAATTTCCGCCGGTTCAAAACCAGCTGCCAAGCGCGCCTCAATATTAAAAGGCCCCTTGAGCGTTGGCGCTCGATGCTGCATTGCAAGGTCGGCATACGTTTGGACTGGCTCAAGGCCACGCTCGGCGCACAGCCAGCGGTACCAGAAGTTACCGATTGCCACGTGGCCGATCTCCTCGCGCAAAATAATATCCACAATCGCCGCAGCCCGAGGATCGCCCCCACTCGCAAGTTTGTGACGCACAGCAGGCGATGCATCCAAACCTCGCGCCTCCAAGGTACGGGGCACCAATGCCAAACGTGCCAATACATCATCCTTTGTGCGCTCAGCCATTTCCCAAAGACCGTCATGTGCCGGAAAATCACCATATTTGAAACCAAGCGTGTTCAGGTGTGCGTCCAGCATTTGAAAATGTGCTGCCTCCTCGATCGCGACCCCAATCCACTGCCGATAAAATGCTTCGGGCATCTGGCCAAAACGCCACACCACATCAAGCGCTAAATTAATCGCGTTAAATTCAATGTGTGCCAAAGCGTGGATCAACACCGCACGCCCCTCAAGCGTATGTACGCTTCGCAAACGCAGTCCAGCCGGAGGAACCAACTCAACCAAAGGACGCCCAGGAATCGGAGCGGTTGCCTGTAGAGCGCGAACGGAGTCAATCGGTGTGTCCACGCAAACCTTGGCTAAAAGATCCGCTTTTTCTTGCCAAGTGGTTTGACTCAGGGCACAGAGTGCCAGTTCTCGAAGTTCAGCCACGTTTTTACTCAACAGTTTTAAGTTCAATTGGTAATATTGCAATTATGTCTGATCTTTTGAACGCCACACATCCTGCCCTGCCTGCCCGCATTCCTGCCGCAGCACTCATTCCCGGCTTGCTAGGACTCTTGCCATTTTGGGGGCTTGCCCTCTCGACACAGCTCTCAAGCGGGCTTGATCCATTGCTCGCGCTGATGGCGCTGATTATGTATGGCGCGATTATCCTCAGCTTTGTTGGTGCACTCTGGTGGGGCTTAGCCGTCCATGCCAAAGCGCCCGCACCACGTGTGGCAATGTTTCTCTGGAGTGTGGTGCCTGCATTGATCGGTTGGGCATCCATCATGACAGAGCCTGCCATCGGCTTACGCATGTTGATCGCGGGCTTGGCGCTTCAGTGGGTATTCGACGGGCTACTGATGCGCAAGACTCCCGGCCTGATTCCACGGTGGGTCTTCAGATTGAGGACCATCCTCACGTTAGGCGCGACTAGTGCGCTAGGCTTCGCATGGTGGCAGTTGGTTTAATGTCAAGCAAACCCGAAGGCCTGCTTGACATCATGCCTCAGATTTCTTTTTAGACGTCTTTTTCTTTGGCACTGCCAACATCGTCAAACGGCAACTTGGTGCGCCACAGCGACACTCGTACTGCGCCTTAAGCTTTTTGGTCAGCTTTTCATCATCAATCACGAGTCCGTAGTCGTAATTTAACTCTTCGCCACGCTTGATATCGCGCTTAGCAACGATGTGTACCCGCTTTCCGCCTTTTCCTTCACTACTCTCACAGTTTGGTTCGCAGGCGTGATTAATCCAGCGCGCGTCATTACCTTCGTCATTGCCATCAATGACTTTACCTGTGCTGAGTGAAAAGAAAAACGTGTGGAACGGATCCTCAGGATTTGTGGGATGACGACGGTCAGCCTCTTTGGCACTAATCGTCTTGCCCCCGTATTCAATGATACGGGTGCCCTCAGGAATATTGCGCGCCGCAAACACGCCGTTGCCGTGAACTTTGGATCGCCTAACAATGTGCCAGGGCTTTTCAGTTGTGGTTGTCATCAATCAAACTTGAAAAAATCAGGTGCGTTTCACACCAAAACAGTGCTGTGCCTCGGGAAACTTTCCGCCTCGCACTTCATCGGCATACTGTTGGACAGCATTCCGCATGATCGAATCCAGATCCGCATAACGTTTGACGAACTTAGGCACACGATTACCGCTGAGTCCAAGCATGTCATCTGTCACAAGAATCTGACCATCGCACGAGGGAGAAGCTCCGATACCAATCGTTGGGATAGAGAGTTTCTCCGTAATATCAGCGCCCAGAGCTTCGGTGATCCCCTCAAGGACAACACCAAAAGCACCGGCTTTTTCAAGCGCTTGTGCATCCGCCAAAATACGCGCTGCCGAGTCAGGTGTTTTTCCCTGCGCCAAATAGCCGCCCATCGTATTGACAAACTGAGGCATCAAACCAACGTGTGCCAGGACTGGAATGCCCCGGCTGACGAGATACTCGACAGTCTCGGCCATCACCTCACCGCCCTCAAGCTTGACGGCATCCGCACCCTGACTCAACAAATAACCCGCGCTACGAAAAGCTTGACCCAAAGACTCTTGATAGCTGCCGAACGGTAGGTCGGCAACAATACACGCACGTTTTGTTCCGCGCACAACCGCTGCAGTGTGATGACCAATTTGCTCAAGTGAAATGGACAAGGTGTTAGGCAAGCCGTAAGCCACCATCGCGGTCGAATCACCGATCAAAATGAAATCAACATAATCATCAATCACTCTTGCGGTGGGCACACTGTACGCCGTTAACGCGACAATCTTGCGCTGACCTTTACAAGCCAACAATTGCGGTACTGTCATCCGCTTAACTTCTGCGTGCGCACTCATTTTAGTTTCCCGATCATTCATCTAAAACCACGTTATCCGTAGATTTTTTTACTGCTTTTTTCGCCACTTTTTTAACCGCTTTTTTCACCGCTTTTTTTGCAGCGGTTTTTGTCGGCGCCTTTTTTGCTGCAGACTTAGTGGCCGTTTTTGTTGTCTTTTTAGCGGCTGTCTTTCCAGCCGTTTTTGTCGCGGTTTTCCCGGGTGTTTTCGTCGGTGTTTTGCGCCCTGGCTTCTCTGGACGCGCTTCAAATTCAAAGCTAACTTTTCCGCCCTCACCGCGCGCAAGATACGCCTTGAATTTTCGATTGGTCCGACTCGAAACAAAGCCTTCTAGCAAATCAGTCTTACCACTTTCTAACAGCTTGACCATTTGATCCGCACCAATTTCTTGCTGCAAAATCACTTTGCCCGAGCGGAAATCACAGTTACGTTCGGGTCCAACCGATTTCTCGCAGATATAGCTCATGCCGTGCTCAAACACACGCGCCGAGCATTTAGGACAATGACCCAATGGCGCATGCCCTGAAAAATCTACCGGTTCATTTGACTCTTCATCGCGCTGACCAAAATCAAATTCCAACTTTGAATCAGGATCCAGCTTTAAGATCGCGGCAAATGGACGGCCCATTTTGCTGATGAATCCCTGCATCGGTCCAATGCGCTTATCCGTGATCAGCGTTTCAACTTCTTCAGGCTCAAAGGTTCTTCCACCGGGGTGTTTACCGATTGAAAAGTCGCAGCTCGTACATGCATAGCGACGGTAGTTTTCTTTTACAACAGACCCGCATTTTGGACATGGGGTTGTCAACGTGACATAGTCGCCTGGCACAGTATCGCGATCGTATTCTTTGGCGCGCTTGACAATGACTTGCGTCATTTGCGCAATTTCGCGCATGAACGCATCACGCTCCAGTTCGCCATGCTCAATCTGCTGAAGCTTATGCTCCCACTCACCCGTTAACTCTGGCGACGTCAATTCCTTAACATCCAAACCGTTTAGCAAGGTCATTAACTGGCGCGTCTTGGCTGTCGGAACCAGATCACGGCCCTCACGTCGCAGGTAAGTCTCGTTGAGCAAGCCTTCGATAATAGAGGCCCGCGTCGCTGGCGTACCAAGGCCGCGTGCCGCCATCGCCTGCGCGAAATCGTCATCATCCACCAACTTGCCGGCATGCTCCATCGCCGACAACAAAGTGCCCTCGTTGTAGCGCGCGGGTGGCTTAGTGACCAGCGCGATCGCATTCACCTCTTCTGTGCGAACAGACTCGCCCTCCACCACGGCCACCAAGGTCTCGTCGTCTTCCTGCGCTTCGCGACCATATACCGCCAACCATCCTGGCGAGACCAATACCTTGCCTTCAGTTTTAAACTGATGGGCCTGAACGGTCGTCGTGCGCGTCGTCATGCGGTATTCGGCCGACGGGAAAAATATGGCCAAAAAGCGCTTGACCACCAAGTCATAAAGCTTTGCTTCGGCTTCGCTGAGTTCTTTAGGAATTTGCAATGTCGGGATAATCGCAAAGTGATCCGACACTTTCTTGTTATCAAAAATTCTCTTATTTGGTTTGACCCAACCACTCTTGCTAATCGTTTTGGCATGAGGTGCTAGGTTTCTTGTGACGCCACCCCCCTCGGCAATACCCTCAATCGTGGCGCGTACCGTGTTGATGTAGTCTTCAGGCAAATGCTTGGAGTCCGTTCGCGGATAGGTCAATGCTTTGTGCCGCTCGTACAAACTCTGCGCCAAGGACAAGGTCGCTTTGGCTGAAAACCCAAACCGTCCGTTCGCCTCGCGCTGTAAAGAGGTTAAATCAAACAAAGCAGGTGCAGCTTCTGTTTTAGGCTTTGCAACTTCGGTCACAACACCTGGTTGTTCGCGACAAGCAGCGACCACACTTTTTGCCGCGGCCTCTACCCAAAGGCGAGACTCATGCTTGCTTGGATCTTCTGCATCTTTCTTAAACTGGGGATCAAACCAGCGGCCTTCATACAGACCCGCGGCGGCGACAAAGGTCGCGCGGACTTCCCAATAATTGCGCGGCTCAAAGCGCCGGATTTTTTCTTCACGCTCAAACACAATGGCGAGCGTCGGTGTTTGTACGCGTCCAACGGGTGTTTTGAAAAAACCACCATCTTTGCTGTTAAAGGCCGTCATGGCCCGCGTACCGTTGATACCCACCAGCCAGTCGGCCTCCGCACGGGAGCGTGCTGCAGCCTCCAGAGGCTTCATCGTCGTATCGGCACGTAAATTGGCGAACGCCTCTTTAATCGCGTCTTGCGTCATCGACTGCAGCCAAAGCCGCTGAACAGGCTTTTTTTGACCCGCATATTGCTCGATGTAGCGAAAAATCAGCTCTCCCTCGCGGCCCGCGTCACATGCATTAATAAGCGCCGTGACATCCTTGCGCTTGATCAAACGCACCAACATTTTCAAGCGTTCAGCAGATTTTTTATCGCTGGGATTCAACTCGAACTGAGGCGGAATGACGGGCAGGTGAGTAAAACTCCACTTTCCTTTGACCGGATCATTCGGTGCCACGAGGCTTAACAGGTGACCAACGCTGGAGGACAAAACGAAATTGTCACTTTCAAAATAGTCGCCCTCACGCGTAAAGCCTCCTAGGGCCCGCGAAATGTCGAGGGCAACAGAAGGTTTTTCAGCAATAATTAGTGTCTTAGTCATTCTTTTCCAAATACGGCTCTAGTACTGAACACGCTCAACCCTAGCGCTTTTCTGACTTCAGTCTAGCGCGGATCATAAATGCGGCGATGAATGCCGTGCAAGTTAGCACGACTCAGCCCTTGCACCCAAACGGGGATTGCAGCGGCCCAAAACTGGCTGACCTGCGCAACAGGCAAAGGATCAAAGCCTAACGCCAACCACGCCCGCTGCAAAACACCCAATGGATCACTCAAATCTATCGCAGCTGCGCCATTTTGTTTCGATAATTTTTGGCCCGCCTCATCTGTCACAACAGGGACATGCAGATATGTCGGTGGGGACAAGCCCAGTAAATTAAACAGCACTAACTGACGTGCAGTGCTGCTGAGCAAATCCTCACCGCGCACCACATGCGTCACACCTTGATGCGCATCATCTACCACCACAGCTAGTTGATACGCCCAAATGCCGTCAGCACGACGCAAAACAAAATCGCCCACGACTTGACTCACCTCCTGTTCCATAGCGCCCACCCAGCGATCTTCAAAGCTTGTCCGACCCTCTGGTACACGCAGACGCCAAGAGAGCGCCTGACGCCCTTCTGGCTGCCCTGAGCGACAGGTGCCAGGATAGGGGCGCTCACCCTCCGGAAAGTGTCCTTGCATGCGCAACACGGAGTCGGCGATCTCTCGGCGAGTGCAGCCGCAAGGATAAGTGAGATTTAACGACAAAAGAGCATCATAGGACTGCTGATAGGCGCTTAATCGGCGAGATTGATATAAAACCTCACCATCCCACTGCATTCCCAAAGTCTGCAATTGTTGCAAAATAACCTGGTCAGCACCGTGGACATTGCGAGGCGCATCCAGATCCTCCATCCTCACCAACCAAGATCCACCATGCGTACGCGCATCCAAATAGCTCGCGAGAGCGGCTACCACTGAACCTGCGTGCAGGGGACCGCTCGGACTCGGCGCAAAGCGACCAACGTATGGGAATTGAGCCGAGGGCTGTTCAGTGCAACAGACGGTCACCATCGTCGCGCAACAACTCTTCAAGAATCAAATGATCCACCTCAGACTCCTGACTCCAAAGGACCATCAAGGCAATGATTTTGATCTTTTCCAGAGAGACTGGGCCGTCAGTCGCTGCCATGGCGCGGTCAATGACGATTTCGCGCAATACTGGCGACAAAGCCTCCGTTGCCTCAAGGAACGTAATAAAACCAATCGCTTGGGCACCGAGGTGTTGCTGCTCATTCTCGGCGTACACACGAAAACCATCGCCAGGCGTGTGCGCAAGATCCACACACTGTTCAGTGGTTTCAGCTAAACCAACAAGCCAGCCAAGCGCCTCATCAATGTCCGTGTGCTCGAAGCCTGCGGCGGCAAGCCGCTTGGCAAGGACCTCGGCCGACGGACAGGCCTCGGGGGTGTAGTAATTCTCAAACAGGTAAACCAGGATATCGAACATGGCAGCTACGGCTCCTGTTTTAACCGGGGTCTGTCAGACCCCTCATGTGAAATAACTTTACCCTTAAACATAGAAAACAACAAACGCTATCTGCAATACCCCTCAGATCGCCCCGCAGATGACCCCTCGCCCATTACGCGGAAGCCGTCGCCGGTGGTGTCGCGCGTCGAGCAAACTGTGTCAGTGTCGCAGGGAGTGCCAGCAGCAATCCTGCCAAACCACTTTCCCAGCCTGGCGCAATAAACAACAAGGCTGCAACTGCAAACGTCCAACGCTCCCAAGCTTTCATGTGCGTGAGAAAGTATGCGGAAAATGAAGCGGACAACAATACCAGGCCAACCATCGCGCCACTGAGGGTCACAAAAAACTCCGACCACGTAAATCCTTTCAATACCAAGAGCAAGGAGGGTGAAAAGATAAACACAAAAGGCACCAGCAACTTGCTGATTCCAAGCATAAAAGCTGTATTGCCTGTTTTGAAAGGATCGCTTCCTGCCATCCCGGCCGCCGCATAGGCCGCCAAGGCAACGGGCGGAGTCAGATCAGCCAAAATCCCAAAGTAAAAAACAAACATATGCGCAGCAAGCGGCTGAACACCGAGCTGCACCAAGGTTGGTGCCGCAACGGCCACCATGATGATGTAGTTTGCCGTTGTTGGAATTCCACATCCCATCAAAATACAAACAAGACCCGTGATCGCCAACGCAGCAATTAAAGTCAAGGTCTGCATATTGACTAAAAACTCAGGCAGCACGGCGGCCGCTGCACCCGCAATCGCTTGCGAAGCCGCGATCACAATGAACGACACCTTAAAGCCGACACCTGTGAGTGTGACCACCCCAATCACAATACCCACCGTGCCCGCTGCGGCCCCCACTGCCAACGCATATTTAGCACCGGTTTCAAAGGCATCGTACAGATCCTTCCAGCGCAACCGCTGAACAGGATTGAGTAGGCCCACCACGATACATGCGGTAATGCCTGCGAATGCTGCGAGATAGGGAGTACGGCCACTCACCAACACGCCGATCAAAATCACCAGCGGAATCAACGTTGGCCAACGCTTGCGAAAGGACTCTTTTAACTTCGGCATTTCTTCTTCAGTCAAGCCACGCAAATTTTGGCGCTTGGCCTCAAAGTGCACCTGCATGAACATGCCAAAGAAATATAAAAAGGCAGGAAACGTTGCTGCCAGCGCAATATCCCGATAAGGAATATTTAAAAACTCAATCATTAAAAAGGCAGCCGCCCCCATGATTGGAGGTGTAATTTGACCACCTGTGCTGGATGCCGCCTCGACGCCGGCGGCAAAATGTCGTGGATAACCTACTCGGATCATTGCAGGGATCGTCAACGAACCCACCGTTACGGCATTCGCGATCGAGGACCCTGACAACATGCCAAACATCGCCGAACCAAAAACCGAAACCTTGGCCGGTCCCCCTGCATAACGCCCCGCGACAGCAGAGGCCACGTCAAGAAACAATTGCCCTAATCCAATCCGCGTGGCCAACACCCCAAACAATACGAAGTGAAAAACATATGTCGCCACAACACCAATCGCAACACCATAGACACCTTGGCTCGTCAAATAAAGGTGATTGACCACTTGCGGCCACGTGTTGCCAGCATGCTTTAGTAGCCCTGGAAAATCCTGACCGAACATCGCATACACAATAAAGACAATCGCGATGATAGGCAGCGGCCAACCCATTGCTCGACGCGTTCCCTCAAGCAGTCCTAACAACAAGATGGTGCCCATCACGACATCAATGGTGTCGGGGTTGCCAACCTTAAAGGCTAATTCTTCAAAAATGTAAGGGATATACAACACTGTCAGCGCAAGCGCTAAGGCGATCGCCCAGTCAAAGAGCGGTACGCCCCCTGGCGAGAACCATGTTGATTTGGGGTCGCGCTTGTACGCCCGTTTATTAAAACCAAACACCAAAAAAATCAGGCTTAAAACAAAGGCAAGATGCACGCCACGATGCGTGGACTCACGTAATAAACCAAAGCCCGCCGTGTAATAGTGAAAGATCGACAAAGAAACCAATAAGATCGAAACAATCCAGGTTGCTCCCGCCGCGAGGGGACGAAACCGAATTTCAGGATCAAATTTTTCAGTGAGTGCTTGGGCTTTGACTTCGTCAATTTGCATGGCGGACTCTTAATAAACAGTTGACCATTTCGATCAAAAATAAAGGCGGTGCTGCGCTTACGCGTTCACCGCCTTGCTACTCATATCATCACTTTAGGCGCCAAGAGCAATAGACGCTCGACGCCTTGAGCCATTACTTCAACAAACCTTTTTCTTTGTAAAACTTCTCTGCGCCTGGGTGAAAGGGGATACCTGCACCCACCACTGCGTTGGAGAGAGTGATTAATTTGCCCTTTGAATGACCAGCGGCCAAGGCTTTTTGTGCAGCGTCTGAATACACTGCTTTCACGATCTCATACACGACGGCTTCGGGCTGCTTGGCAGAGGTGACCCACTGCGCATTCACCGCGATGGTCTTGACCTCGCCGACACCTTGATACGTACCTGCGGGAATGACGTCAGGCGTAAAAAAGCGTTGTGACGCGCGTAACTTATCAATCTCGGGCCCGGCGATCGACACAAGCTCCACGCCTGCTCCACTAGAAACAAGCTCAGCAACAGCCGCAACTGGCGCGCCTGCCACGATAAAGAAGGCATCCAATCCGCCATCCTTCATTTTTTCACCCGCCTGATTGGGCTTCATGTACTCGGCCTTGACGTCTTTATCCGTCATACCATATGCACCCATAATCAATCGCACATCGACCAGTGTGCCAGAGCCTGGCTCATCCATCGAAACACGCTTGCCGCGCAAGTCAGCAACTGATTTGATACCAGAACCTTTGCGTGCGACTAAGTGAATGCTTTCTGGATAGAGCGTGGCAATCAGTCTTAAGTCCGCTGCCTTGGGCTTGCCTGCAAACGTCCCCGTGCCGGTGTATGCCCAAAACGCCACATCCGACTGACTAAAACCCGACTCAAGAGATCCGCCCATGATGCCGTTGACGTTCGCCACCGAACCATTGCTCGCCACGGCGGAGGCAATCAGCTTGCCTGGCTGGGTCACCAAGTTGGCGATCATGCCGCCCACTGGGTAATAAGTACCCGCGGTTCCGCCCGTACCAATACGGAAAAATTGCTGCGCTTGCGCGGGAGCGGCTACGGCTGCGACAAGCGCGGTAGCACCTAACACTTTCACTAAAGATTTTAAAAACATGAATGGACTCCTGATTAAATAATCGGACGACAACCTTGTCATTTTAACTGGTAGTTTTGCGAAATGATTGTAAACGTCTGCAACATTCGTAACTTCATGCCAACTCAAGTAATGGCAAGCCTTCACTCACCTGCTCACCTAGGTCGAAAAACACCTCTTTCACCACACCTTCGGACGGAGCAAACACAACGTGCTCCATCTTCATTGCTTCCATCACAATCAGCGCATCGCCTTTTTTAACCCGCTGTCCTGGCTTGACATGTAAAGCAATAATCTTGCCAGGCATCGGTGCGTTGAGTCCGCCAGCGGCATTGGTCTCGCTGCTCCCAAATTGCTTGAGGGGATCTTGCATACTCAACACGACATGCTGACCTTGAGCAAAGATATCCACTCGGTCATCTTGCTTAATGACTGTTGCCGCTTGCTGACCACCCATCCACCTCAAGACAAGTTGATGCACTCCCGTTGCCGTGCGCTGACTTTGCCATGAAAGTTCATGTCGTCGACCCTCTATCTCTAGAAGTGTTGACTGACCTACCATCAACAAGCTCGCCTTTCTCTGCGTCTCTGCGTCTAACCATAGAAAAAGTCGGCAGTAGTCACCATTCAATCTCCAGCCATCCAATATGCCCCACGGGTCGTTTGCATGTCCAGCCTGAGATACGCCTGATTCACGCTCAGCATACTCCTCAGACACAACCGCCACAATCGCACACGCTAATTCAAAATCTGACGTAGACATGCGCTCAGGCAACAACGTAGAGCGCCTGCGCTCAATCAATCCAGTATCAAGGTCTGCGGATGCAAAAGCTTCATCGTCCATCACTCTCGACAAAAAATCCACATTGGTATGCACCCCCACAATTTGTGTCTGCGAGAGGGCCTGCTGCATTCTAATGCGTGCTTGCTCGCGGGTTGCACCCCACACGATCAACTTTGCAATCATTGGATCGTAATAAGTCGAGATCTCATCGCCGTCCCGCACACCTGCATCCAGACGCACCTCGCCATGCGTAAAGTCGACATGCTTGGGCCACTCGACATGCGTCAGTCGACCAATCGATGGCAAAAAACCTTTTTCTGTATTTTCAGCATAAATACGCGCTTCGATGGCATGGCCTGTCAGCTGCAATTGTTCCTGTGTCAGCGGTAATGGCTCTCCGGCGGCGACACGTAATTGCCACTCCACCAAATCCAACCCCGTGATCATTTCAGTCACAGGATGCTCAACCTGCAGTCGCGTATTCATCTCCATAAAATAGAAACGCCCATTGGGCTCGACGATAAACTCAACGGTTCCCGCGCCCACATAGTTCACAGCTTGGGCAGCAGCGACTGCAGCCTCCCCCATCGCCCGCCGCATGTCAACGCTCAACCCAGGTGCTGGCGCTTCTTCAATAACTTTTTGGTGGCGTCTTTGTATGGAGCAGTCGCGCTCAAACAAATATATACAATGCCCATGCATATCAGCAAACACCTGAATCTCGATATGACGTGGCTTGTGTAAATAGCGCTCGATCAATACACGATCATCACCAAAGCTTGCGCGAGACTCTCTTTGACACGATGCGAGCGCCGCTTCAAAATCTCGACTCGCCTCCACCACGCGCATGCCTTTTCCTCCACCGCCTGCACTCGCTTTAATCAACACGGGATAGCCCATTGCGTCAGCCTGCTTTCGCAAAAACTCAGGCTCCTGCTTTTCTCCGTGATAACCAGGCACAAGCGGGACACCCGCTTTTTCCATCAGACTTTTTGCTGCAGCCTTACTACCCATCGCAGCAATTGCGGCGGCAGGTGGGCCAACAAATGTCATTCCTGCTTTTTCACACTCAAGTGCAAACCCCTCGTTTTCTGACAGAAAACCATACCCAGGATGGATGGCTTGCGCACCATAACGCTTTGCAACGTCTAGTATCACCTCACCTTTTAAATAACTGTCACTCGCCGCTGCAGGTCCAATTCGCACCGCGACATCACAACTCACAACATGCTTGGACTGCGCATCTGCATCCGAATACACTGCAATAGTTTTAATACCCAGCCTACGCGCGGTTGCTGCAACCCGACATGCGATTTCACCGCGATTAGCGATCAATATAGTTTTAAACATTGTTTGTCTCCGCCTGCCGTTACATACGGAACACGCCAAAGCGTGTCTCCGGAATTTCGGCATTCAATGCCGCTGACAAACTCAAGCCTAATATTCGACGCGTGTCCGCGGGCTTGATCACTCCATCATCCCAAAGCCGAGCGCTTGCATAAAACGGATGACCCTCTCGTTCAAATTGTTCAAGAATAGGCTGTTTAAATGCTTGCTCTTGTTCCGCACTCCATGTGGCACCTTTTGCTTCAACGCCCTCCCGCCTGATCGTCGCAAGCACACTGGCCGCTTGCTCACCACCCATGACAGAGATGCGCGCATTGGGCCACATAAAGAGAAAGCGCGGCGAAAAGGCGCGTCCGCACATTCCATAATTCCCCGCGCCAAACGAGCCACCAATAATGATTGTGATTTTTGGCACAGCCGCCGTGGCGACCGCAGTCACAAGCTTTGCTCCATGTCTGGCGATTCCTTCATTTTCATATTTGCGTCCCACCATAAAACCCGTGATGTTCTGCAAAAAAATTAAGGGTATTTTTCGCTGTGCACAGAGCTCAATAAAGTGCGCTCCTTTTTGTGCGGACTCAGAAAACAAGATCCCATTGTTTGCAACAATCCCAATCGGCATTCCATAAAGATGTGCAAACCCTGTAATCAAGGTTGTGCCAAAACGCGCTTTAAATTCATCAAACTCGGAGCCATCCACAAGCCGCGCAATAATTTCGCGCACATCATAGGACTTGCGTGTGTCTGCAGGAATAATTCCGTTTAATTCTTCGGTCTTATATAGTGGCTCTCGTGAGTCGCGCTGAGTGAATTGCTGTGGTTTTTGTCGATTGAGATGACTGACTATTTTGCGCGCAAGATGCAACGCATGGTGATCATCGTTAGCCAAATGATCGGCCACGCCTGAAAGCCTCGTATGTACGTCACCTCCTCCCAGGTCCTCTGCGGAGACTTGCTCGCCTGTCGCAGCCTTGACTAAGGGTGGCCCCCCTAAAAAGATCGTGCCCTGTTCACGCACAATAATCGACTCATCGCTCATCGCGGGCACATAGGCGCCACCCGCCGTGCATGACCCCATCACCACAGCGATTTGCGCAATTCCCTGCGCGGACATGTTTGCCTGATTAAAAAATATGCGGCCAAAATGCTCACGATCCGCAAAAACGTCCTCTTGTTGAGGCAAGTTTGCACCACCAGAATCAACCAAATAAATACATGGCAAATGATTTTGAGCCGCAATTTCTTGTGCTCTTAAGTGCTTCTTGACAGTCATAGGGTAATAGGTGCCCCCCTTCACTGTCGCATCATTACAAACAATGACGCACTCAATGCCCGATATACGTCCTATCCCAGTAATAATCCCAGCAGCAGGCGCATCACCGTCATACATCTCGTAGGCCGCGAGAGGTGACAACTCTAAAAATGGCGTCCCTGGATCTAGCAGTTTCTCCACTCTCTCGCGAGGCAGGAGTTTTCCTCGCGCGATATGTTTTTGTCTGGCTGCTTCTGGACCACCCATTCCGATTTTTTCTAATGCGGCCGTCAGCGCTACGATTTTTTCCTGCATCGCGCTTTCGTTGGCCGCAAATTCAGCTGTGCGAGGGTTCGTTTTTGTCTCAATAATCGGCATCACTATGCTCTCAATTAGTTTACGTTTACGTAAACGTTAATATAAATATAGTGCACAGCGCTCAAATAGTCACTTTTTTGACTTAAGTAAGATTTCACATTGGCGCTGCTGCTGCGCAATTTCAGCCAGCGTTTCCTCAAGATCCACGCGCTGCTGCGCCAGACTGGCGCGCTGACTTTCCAAAATAGATAAATAATGCTTAAGTTGAGGCACGGTGTCACGCGGCCCCTCATACATGTCGACTAACTCGCGTATCGCCGAGAGCGTAAAACCCAACCGCTTCCCGCGTAAGGCCAAT
This sequence comes from Burkholderiaceae bacterium, assembly GCA_030158305.1. Lineage (GTDB taxonomy): Bacteria > Pseudomonadota > Gammaproteobacteria > Burkholderiales > Burkholderiaceae_B > Zwartia. The sequence continues at coordinate 18,438 of JAOATE010000056.1, read as the reverse complement.
CTTAAGCGCGTGCGATCTCGCGCCACATAGATACGCTTATTGCCGTCACGGGCTGGATTCAAGATCCCATGATCCTCATAAAATCGAATCGTGCGAGGGGTGATGTCAAACTCTTTGGATAAATCCGAAATCGTCCAGGTCGCTTTAGTCATCATATTCATCATGGCAGTTTACGTAAACGTAAATTATGATGGACCGCAACAACCGTCAAGTTTGGAGACAAAAAAATGAATCCCCTCGAGCATCAACTGCAATACCCCTTTGCAGACACAATGCCCGGACCCGGCCAATCCATGGAGCTCGCACCCGGCGTGCGCTGGATTCGCATGCCGCTGCCTTTTGCGCTCGATCACATCAACCTCTGGCTTCTGCGTGACAAAATCGACGGAGTAGAAGGCTGGACCATTGTCGACTGTGGCATCAGTCGAGACGAGGTGAAAGCACTTTGGGAGGATATTTTCGCGACTCAGCTCGAAGGACTCCCCGTACTTCGCGTCCTAGTGACACATATGCATCCAGACCATGTCGGTTTAGCGAGTTGGTTATGTAAAAAATGGGATGTCCCGCTCTACATGAGTATGACGGACTATATGACCGCTAAACTCTGGTCCATCGGCCAAGGCACCGGTGCGACGGGCGGTGAAAGCGCGGCTCGACACTTAGGTCGCCACGGCATGACCGACCCCGATTCGCTTGAGCAAATTCGGGCACGTGCCTCCTACTATCCTAATCTCGTACCAGATATGCCCGCATCTTATGCACGCATACTGGATGGCCAATCCCTAAACATCGGTGGACATGCATGGCAAGCGATTGTGGGGTATGGCCATGCACCCGAACATATTTCTTTGTTCTGTCCAGATAAAAATGTCCTGATCTCCGGAGATATGGTGCTGCCACGTATCTCAACCAATGTCAGCGTCTTTGACTACGAGCCAATGGGTAACCCACTCCCGCTCTACTTAAATTCCCTGAACAATTTTGAGCACCTCCCAGCTGACACACTCATTTTGCCGTCTCACGGAAAACCTTTTAAAGGCTTACACGAACGCATTGCACAACAACACACGCATCACGCAGAGCGACTCGCCGAGGTACTCGAGGCTTGCGCGACGCCGCAATCGACCACCGATATCCTGCCTGTGCTTTTTAAACGTAAGCTAGACTTACACCAAACAACGTTTGCAATGGGCGAAGCCATCGCGCACCTTCATGCTTTATATTTTGAAGGCAAACTATCACGTGAAATCTGCGCGGATGGCATCATTCGTTTTGTCAGAAAATAAAGGAATCGCTTTGACCACACATCACCTTGATACCCGATTACTCCATATCGGAAGCGCACCCTTCGATCCAGAAACAGGCACCGCCCCTGTTAGCCTGCCATCCATGCGTACCAGCACCGTTCGCTTTGAAAACTTAGCGGCGCTTGATCGGGCAATGACGCGTCGCCTTGCTGGGGAAAGAGCGATTACGTATGGTCGCTCAGGGATGGATACCCATAGAGCGCTCGAAGATGTCTTTATGCAGCTCGAAGGCGGCACGTATTGCGTGCTCGCACCTTCCGGCATGGCCGCCATCAACATCGCCTTTCTTGGTCTGCTCAAAACAGGAGACCATGTTCTCGTCGCAGATTGTGTATACGGTCCGGTGCGCAATCTTGATCGTGCTTTGCTCCAAGGTTTTGGAATCTCCGTGACCTACTTTTCCGCTGAGCGCGACGACATCGCTCAACTTGTTCAACCCAATACCAAAATGATTTATGTCGAATCACCCGGTTCGTTGCTATACGAAATGCTGGATATGCCCGCCCTTGCGACCAAAGCAAAAGAGCATGGCCTGATCCTCGCCACCGATAACACCTGGGGCTCAGGCTACATTTATCGCCCCTTGATGCTCGGTGCAGACGTGTCAATCGTAGCGGGCACCAAATATGTCGCCGGACATTCCGATGTCATGCTTGGTGCTGTCGTAGTCAAAGATCAAAAACTGGCCTCGCGCATTCACTCCGCACAATACGCAATGGGTAATTCAGTGAGCGCCGACGACGCTTGGCTTGCCTTACGCGGCGTAAAAACCATGGCCGTCCGCATGCCTCAACATGCACGCAACGCCCTCGAGGTCTGCACGTTTCTTGACGCGCAACCAGAAGTTCTTCAGATCTACCATCCGGCTTGGCACAAAGACGCAGGCCATGCACTTTGGCAACGTGACTGCACAGGCTCCAATGGCATGCTGTCCATTGAGCTCAATTGCACGCCTGAGGCGGCCAAACCCTTCGTCGATGCACTCGAGCTTTTTGGCATCGGCTTTTCTTGGGGCGGCTATGAAAGCCTGGTGCAGTGGGTCGAGCCCGGGACCCTGGCTTCACACCAATACTGGAAGCACCACCAACATGCATTGATTCGCTTGCACATCGGTCTTGAGTCCGTAGACGACTTGATTGCCGATCTCAAGCAAGCTCTGACGAAAATAAAAAAATAAGAGGAAAATTGATATGTCTAAAGACAAAGGTTATGTCTTTGTAGAGCTTGAGGTACATGACATGGACAACTTCAAAGCACATTACCAACCTAGATCGACCGCAGCCGTAGCGGCTTTCAATGGTCGTTTTGTGATGCGCGGCGGTGAAGTCACTGTCAAATCAGGACCTGAAGATGCGCGTCGACGCGTCCTGTTAGAGTTTGATCGTTACGAAGATGCACTCGCGTTTTACGACTCGCCACTGTACCAAGAGGCAAAACTTCATCGCGATCGATATGCACATGTCCACGCGTTTTACATCATGCGTGGCACATAAAAAAACCGCTACTTCTTTCAAGTAGCGGTTTGGGTCCTGTCAGAGACAAGTCAGACGAATAGACGCCTTACTTTCCTCTGACCTGACGGATCAAATCGCTCGCCACATCCAGAGTCTGCTGATAACCACCAGCCTCTGAGGGTGACGTGACAAAGCGTCCGCCAACCGCTACGGTCGGTGTACCTTGAATTCTATAGGCCGTCACAAGTTGATCTGCACGATTTGCCTTAGATGACACACCAAAGGACTCATAGGCCATATCAAATTTCTCCGCATCTACACCTTGCGACCCAATCCAACTTTTTATTTCAGCTTTTGTAAACAGGCGCTTTTTTTCCTGATGGATGGCTATGAAAACTTTTGGATGGATGTCCAAACGGTTTAAAGCCTCAAGGGTGTAATACAAGCGTTGCAAAGGCTTCATGCTGGCGTTGAATGCAACAGGCACTCCGCGCACGACCACATCAGCAGGCTGAGCTTTAGTCCACTTTTCTAACAAGGGCTCAATCGCTGCGCAATGACCGCATCCATAAGAGAAAAACTCCAACACTTCAATTTTTCCAGGCTCTGTTGCTTGAGCAGGAGAGAGTTCAATAAACTTTCCTTTCGCAGCAGGCCCGCCTTGTGCAAAACTTGTCATCGAAAACAACAACGCTGCTGTGGCAAACAGCATCACGAAGAAACGTGAAAAGATATTTTGTGTCATGGCAATTCGTCCTAGGTAACTAAACTCAATTATTGACGCACAACTGCGGTTGGGATTTTTTCCTGACCCAGACGAATACGCGTTTGATTCATATCGTCAATTTTTGCAAAAGGTCCAACACGCACGCGATTGACTTGTAAGCCATTGACTTCAGCACGCTGAATTTCGACGGGCAACCCCATCAAGAGAATTTTTGCCCGCAACGCTTCCGCATCCTCAAGCACTCTAAATGAACCCACTTGTAAATAATAAGGCCCCCCAGCTTTAGGAGGAGAAGATGACTCTTGGGGGGTCGAGGTCGATGGTGTATTGACTGCAGCGGATTGCGAATTACGTGACGAGGCATTTGGCGCAGGCGTCAAGGTCGCGATCAATGAACCCAACGCATCACCTCCCTGCTGTTTCGCTGCCCCCGTTGCAGGCTGCTGAGAACCCTGCCCTAAGCCAGAGAGGTCTGCTTGACCAGTTGGTTGATCTGGCGAGCTTGGGGCGGTGACAGGTCCAACATCTCTATTTCCTAAGGCCGCATTGGGATCAGGTGCATTCCGGGGATCAGGCACACCCTGTGAGTCGGGCGAGCGACTCGCTTTATCCATAAAAGGCATAGGCGCTTTGATGACGTAATACGCCACGCCTGCCGCCAAACCCAAGCCTAGCAGCAGCCCCGCAAGCACACCATAAACCGTGCTACCACCCGATGATTTACTTTTAGCCATATTGATGATCTTACATCCGTTCCGGAGCCGACACACCCAGTAACTCAAGGCCATTGGCAATCACCTGCCGCGTGGCATCTGCCAAGCGTAGACGCGCATGCTTAAGCGCAACATCATCCACCAATACGCGTTCCGCGTTATACCAAGCATGAAAGTCAGAGGCACAATCGCGCAGCCAAAACGCCACTAAGTGGGGTGACAGCTCCGTCGCAGCCTCTTTCACCAACGTAGGAAACTCCGCCAACCTTTGCATCAACGCTAACTCTGAAGGCGCAGTCAACAGCTCCGCAGAGGCTGCATGCAACGCAGTCGCACTTAAACCCGCTGTTGCCAGCATGGAGCAAATTCGTGCGTGTGCATACTGTATGTAATACACAGGATTTTCTTCACTCTGCGAACGCGCCAAATCTACATCAAACACAAACTCAGTATCGGCACGACGCTGGATCAAAAAGAAACGTACTGCATCACGCCCAACCCATTCGATCAAATCACGCAAGGTCACATAACTTCCAGCACGCTTGGAAATTTTGACCTCTTCACCGCCTCTTACAACTTTCACCATTTTGTGCAAGATATAAGACGGGTAGTCTGCAGGAATTCCCATTGACAAGGCTTGTAAACCCGCACGCACCCGTGCGACCGTTCCGTGGTGATCACTCCCTTGAATGTTGATGGCACGCGAATAGCCGCGCTGCCATTTCGTCACGTGGTACGCAACATCCGGCACAAAATAGGTATAACCGCCTTCGGATTTACGCATGACACGATCTTTATCGTCGCCTGTTCCCAGCTCAGTCGTGCGCAACCATAACGCACCTTCGCTTTCATACGTATGGCCGCTTGCGATCAGTTGATTGACCGTGTCTTCTACGCGTCCTGAGGTGTAAAGCGAACTCTCTAAATAGTAATGATCAAACGCAAGGCTAAAGGCCTGTAAATCCAAGTCTTGCTCGCGGCGCAAATATGTCACCGCAAAGCGACGAATATTATCTAAGTCATTCAGATCACCGTTAGCCAAAACCGGCTCACCATCACTTGCACTGACTGTCGCTTTGGCCAAAAAGTCTCGTGCGATATCCGCAATGTAATCGCCACGATAGCCGTCTGCAGGGTAGTCATCCGTACCTGGCTCAATCCCATGCCCCCGCGCCTGAACACTAATCGCTAAGTTGTGAATCTGATTGCCAGCATCGTTGTAATAAAACTCTCGACTCACCTCAAAACCACTCGCATCAAACAAGCGACACAACGCGTCACCCAGCGCGGCCTGACGCGCATGCCCCACATGCAAAGGTCCCGTTGGGTTCGCAGAAACAAACTCCACCAATACCTTTTGTGCCTGACGTGGCGCGCGACCAAACGCCTCCCCCTGCTGCGCAATCGACGCCATCACAGCAGTCCGTGCAGCATGGGTCAATCTAAAATTGATAAATCCTGGGCCAGCAAGCTCAGCCTCAGCAATCAAATGCCGCGCCTCGGGATCTGCCATGAGCACGTCCAAAATAGACTGTGCAAGTTCGCGCGGATTACGCTTGGCGGGTTTGGCCAACTGCATCGCAACGTTCGTTGCCAGATCACCGTGTGCGGCGACCTTTGGGCGCTCTAAAAGAACCGTTGGGATCGCGTCGGGCAGAACGGCTGACACGGCAGCGTGAATGCGGGAAATAAGTGTGTTTTGTTGCTCGAGGAGCATGGGCGTTGACTGTAGCGATGAGAAGAACAAATCATAGCCTGATTTGGCCACTGACCGAGCACTCTCACCTCCAAAGTCGCTGCACAAAATTCTGTCCTGAAGGGGGTACTATGACTAAAGGCGATCCAATCAAGGGTCTATCAAGGAGACTTTCATGCTTGTGACTTTTAGCAGCAAAGCCGGTGCAGACATTCTGATGCTTGCACAGCACGCCAAACCGCTACTCACCCTTATTTGCAAGGTAGACGATAAAGACTTGCTCACGCGAGGTGTCGTGATGCCCGAACAGCTTCAAGAAGCGATTTCACGCCTTGAACAGGCCATCGCTGCAGAGCCCAAACAAGGACTAGATGAGGATCAAGACTCTGATCATCCAAAGGATGCACTCACCTTACCCGTCGGATTGCGCCAGCGCGCCTTCCCTCTTCTTGATTTACTGAAGCGCGCAAAAGGACTTAACGTCCCCGTCATGTGGGAAGCAGGTTCTGGCTGGTAAAACAAACGACCTTTGGTGTTGGACCACTCAGTACGCGCGTTCAAATAACGCACGAAAGTCTGCAACAGTCGTGTGCCGAGGATTCCATCGGTTGTAGTTCGCAGCCAGACATTGCTCTGACATTTCGGCAAATGTATCTTGTGTCGCGCCCACATCGCGCAATCTGGCTGGAATCCCGAGGTCCTCACACATCTTGCGTATCGCCTCGACTGCTGCCTCTGCGGCATCAATCACTGGCATATGTTGAACAGGACGGCCCATCGCAATCGCCACACGCGCAAACTTTTCAGGACAGGCCGCAAGATTAAAACGCGCCACATGGGGCAGACACACCGCATTGGACAAACCATGGGATAAGTGAAAACGTGCACCCACAAACCGAGCCATGCAGTGGACGTTTCCTAAACCTGTCTGACCAAAAGTAATTCCAGCCAAAGCGGAGCCGACCAACATATTGAGTCCCGCATCGAGATTTTCACGATTGGCGACAAACTGTCTGATATTGCCAGCTAGCAACTCCATCGCCTGCAAATTGATCGCATCTGTCATGAGATTCGACTGGCGTGAAACATAGGACTCAAAGGCATGCACAAACGCATCAATACCGGAATGTGCGGCGACATGACCAGGCACAGTACGCAATGCGAGCGGATCCAAAATGGCGAATGCGGCCGGATTGAGCGCCGCGTGCCGTATCGACATTTTGAGATTTTTTTCCGTATCTGAAATCACGCAGGATCCAGATACTTCAGAACCCGTACCCGCGGTCGTCGGTATTGCGATCAAAGGCAAAGGAGCCACAGCAAACTTTTCAATGCCTTCATAGTCGTGTATCCGACCACCGTTTGTCGCCAAAATACCGACTGCCTTCGCCACATCTATCGTGCTGCCACCACCGATCGCCAACAGCACGGTCGCATTGTGCGCCTGACATACAGCAAACGCTTTTTCTACGGTATGCGCGCTCGGATCAGGCTCGATCTCTGTATACGTCGCGATCTCTACGCCCTCAGCCGCAAGCAACTTTTTGATTTGAGCGAAGAAATCACTGGCGACCAATGCACCATCCAACGCGACGAACACACGCTTGCATTGAAGTTTGCTGACGATTTCAGAGATTTTTTTAAACGACCCCTCGCCCATAAAAATAGTCGTGGGGCATAAAAAACTTGAAATCGTCATAAAAGCCTAACCTCTAGTTACACATCTAAATTCGCGGCTTGCAACGCATGTGTCTCGATGAACGCACGGCGAGGCTCGACATTGTCACCCATCAGTGTAGTGAAGATTTCATCTGCAGCCAACGCGTCTTCGATTTGCACACGCAACAAGCGTCGCACTTTAGGATCCATCGTGGTTTCCCACAATTGCTCCGGGTTCATCTCGCCCAGACCCTTATAGCGTTGCTTGCTGACGTTACGATCCGCTTCGCTACGCAACCATTGCATGGCTTCACGGAAATCTGCCACCATCGACTCTTTGCGCTTCTCGCCTTCACCGCGCGCAACCATTGCACCTTTTCCAACCAGGCCCTGGAAGGTTGCAGCCGCACGCGCCAAAATGCCATAGTCTGCGCCGTTTACAAAGTCTGGGTCCAACACAGTGACACGAACGTTGCCGTGATGTTTACGTCGGACAATCAAACGGAATCTTTCTGAACCTTGGTGGTATTCGGAAACCACATCGACTTGATTCGGCAACAAAGGATCTTCGAGAGCTGCCTGCAAACGTTTAGCGGAAGCAGCTGCATTTTCCGTTGAGTCGAGTTCGACGGTTGCGCCACCCACAATCGCCGACAGCGTCGACTCATCCATAAATCGGCTGAGTCTGGCAATGACACTATCCGCCATCACATACTGTTTAGCCAATTCAGCTAAAGCATCACCCGAAATTGCGGCAGCGCCTGCTTGAGGAACGAGCGACGCGTCTTTGAGTGACACTTGCAGCATGTAGCTGGACTCTTCTACTTCATCTTTAAGATATCGCTCGTCTTTACCAGACTTCACTTTGTAAAGAGGTGGCTGGGCAATGTAGATATAGCCTCGCTCGACAAGCTCTGGCATCTGACGATACAAAAGTGTCAGCAACAGCGTACGAATGTGAGCGCCGTCTACGTCCGCGTCGGTCATGATAATGATGCGGTGATAACGCAACTTGTCCACGTTAAAGTCTGGGCCGATACTCGTTCCCAAAGCAGTAATGAGTGTCGTAATTTGCTCGCTTGCAATCAACTTATCAAAGCGCGCTTTCTCAACGTTCAACACCTTGCCACGCAGGGGCAAAATTGCCTGAAACTTTCTATCACGGCCTTGCTTTGCTGAGCCTCCCGCAGAGTCTCCCTCGACGATATACAACTCACAAAGCGCCGGATCTTTTTCCTGACAATCCGCGAGTTTGCCAGGGAGACCAGCACCTTCGAGGACGCTTTTACGGCGTGTCATTTCGCGAGCTTTTCGCGCCGCTTCACGCGCACGCGCTGCCTCTACAACTTTCGCACACAAGGCTTTCGCATCAATCGGGTTTTCAAGCAACCAGGTCTCGAGTGTGCGCGCAACGGCCTCTTCTACGGCAGGTCTGACTTCACTCGAAACAAGCTTGTCTTTCGTTTGACTACTGAATTTTGGCTCAGGAACTTTGACAGACAACACGCATGTCAAACCCTCGCGCATATCATCGCCCGTGGTCTCAACCTTGGCGCGCTTTGCGAGCTCATTATCCGCGATGTACTTATTGAGGATACGCGTCATTGCTGCGCGCAAACCCGTCAAATGCGCACCACCATCCCTTTGAGGAATGTTGTTGGTAAAACACAATACCTGTTCGTTATAGCCATCATTCCATTGCATCGCGACATCCACACCCACGAGTGTGCCGCCCGCATTGGACTCTGTGCTGACTGAAAACACATTTGGATGCAAGACTGTTTTTGTGCGGTTAATGTATTCAACGAAGCCTTTGACACCGCCTGAAAATGCAAAATTCTCTTCTTTGCCTTGACGCTGATCAATCAGTCTGATCTTGACGCCATTATTCAAAAACGATAACTCTCGCAGACGCTTGGACAGAATCTCGTAGTGATACTCGACGTTGTTAAAAATAGTCGTGTCGGCCAGAAAATGAACTTCTGTTCCGCGCTTTTCTGTTTTGCCTGTGACGGTCAACGGCTGTACACGTTCACCTTGACGGAACTCCATCTCATGAACCTGACCATTTCTACGAATCGTCAAACGCAACCAAGATGACAATGCGTTCACACAAGAAACGCCTACGCCGTGCAAACCACCCGACACTTTGTATGAGTTTTGGTCAAACTTGCCGCCCGCATGCAACTCAGTCAGAACAATTTCGGCAGCACTACGTCCAAACTCGTCATCCTTATGAATGTCTGTTGGAATACCGCGGCCGTTGTCCGTGACTGAAATAGAGTTGTCGCCATGAATTGTGACCACAATGTCGTCACAATGTCCTGCCAAGGCCTCGTCGATCGCGTTATCGACGACTTCAAACACCATGTGGTGCAAGCCAGTCCCGTCGGAGGTATCGCCGATATACATGCCTGGACGCTTGCGCACGGCCTCAAGACCCTTAAGCATCTTGATTGAGTCGGCGCCATACGCATCGCGATCTTCAGGGACTTGATCTGCTACTTGATTGTTATCTGACATGTTTTAAATCCGCATTGGCATGACGACGTATTTAAACGATTCGTCATCGAGCAAAGTAATAAGGGCTGAAGCGTTCGCATCGGGCATAATTGACCAGCGAATCGTTTCTGCTTTGACGTTAGCCAGAAAATCCAGCAAATAGCTCACGTTAAAACCAACATCCAGAGCTTCGTGACCATAATCAATATCGATTTCTTCTTGCGCTTCTTCTTGCTCTGCGTTTGTCGAAGAAATCTTCAATAAGTGCTGTCCTAATTGCAATCGGACGCTACGGAACTTGTCCGTTGTCAAAATTGCTGCGCGCTGAAGACTGCCCTGCAATACTTCGCGAGACACATCAAAGTGCCTCGTGTAATTTGTCGGGATCACACGATTAAAGTCAGGAAATTTACCCTCAACCAGCTTTGAAACCAGCTCAACATGACCGAAGGAAAAACGAATTTGTCCTGCCGCAACATCAATTGTGACGGGCTCTTCGCTATCGTCTAAGAGGCGCTGCATTTCAAGAACCGTTTTGCGCGGAACAATCACTTCGTGTTTGACTGACACACCTTCGACAGGTGTCGAGCTATGCGCTAAGCGGTGCCCGTCGGTCGCAACGGCACGCAACAGTCCGGGTTCAAACACCATCAGCATTCCATTCAAATAATAACGAATGTCCTGTTGTGCCATCGCAAAATGCACCATATTAAACAGGTGCTTCAATGTTTTACGCGTCATTGTGAGTGACACATCCCAGCGATCTGGCTGAGTCATTGTTGGAAACTCGGTCGCCGCAAGTGTCTGCAAAGAAAATCGGCTCTTTCCTGATTGGATGGCCAATTTGCCGCTTGCTGTTGAGAGCTTGACGTCGCCTGTGTCAGGTAGCGCACGCAAAATGTCTACAAACTTGCGCGCAGCGACGGTCAGAGATTCTGTCTCAGGACCGACACCAAAATCAGCATGTGTCGTAATCTGAACTTCGAGATCTGTCGCAATAAATGAAACCCGATCAGCCTCTTTACGCAACAATATGTTTGCCAAGATTGGCAAGGTATGTCTACGTTCAACGATTCCGGCTACGGTCGATAACGGCTTCAAAAGCGCGTCACGTGGGGTTTGTACAAGTTGCATGAATTATCCCTTTAAAGTTTGTTCGAGCACATGCAGCGTATGGTTAAGGTCTGCTTGTTTTGCGCGCAAGTCGGTTATTTTTCTAACTGCGTGTAAAACGGTTGTGTGATCTCGTCCACCAAACATGTCTCCTATATCTGGCAAACTCTTTTGCGTCAGTTCTTTTGCTAGGTACATTGCAACCTGACGCGGCATTGCAATGTTGGCGGGCCGACGCTTTGAATACATGTCGGCTACCTTAATTTTGTAAAAATCAGCCACTGTTTTCTGGATATTTTCAACAGTCACTTGTCCGCTTGATACAGACAGCAAATCTTTTAATGCATCTTTGCAAATATCGACGTTCGCGACATCTCGCCCGTGAAAGCGCGCATATGCCACCACTTTTTTCAGCGCACCTTCAAGCTCTCTCACGTTACTACGCAAATGCTTTGCAATAAAAAAAGCGACCTCTTCAGGCATTATTAAGCCTTCTTGCTCCGCCTTTCTTAGCAAAATTGCGACACGCATTTCAAGCTCGGGAGGCTCGATTGCCACCGTCAATCCTGAATCAAAGCGCGAAATCAAGCGACTATCGATCCCTGCCAATTCTTTTGGATATGTGTCACTCGTAATGATGATTTGCTTGCGTTGCGCCACCATTGCTTCGAATGCATAAAAGAACTCCTCTTGGGTGCGACTTTTCCCAGAGAAAAACTGAATGTCATCGATCAGCAACAAATCAAGTGAGTGGTAATACCGCTTAAAGTCGTCAAAAGCTTTTCGCTGATAGGCTTTCACCACATCAGAGACATATTGATCCGCGTGAACGTAACGTACACGGACGCCATGGCCTGCTGCCACCATTGCATTACCGATTGCATGGATGAGATGCGTCTTACCGAGTCCTACCCCGCCGTACAAGAACAAAGGGTTATAGGATGTTCCTGGGTTTTCTGCTACCTGAAGGGCCGCAGCCCGTGCGAGTTGATTCGCTTTCCCCGTTACAAAGTTATCAAACGTAAGATCGACATTGAGTCGTGACTTATCATCGACAGGCGTCATCGCTGCATTTATACGCGCCGCATCGGTCGTCGTTTGATTTCTATGTGTTTCTGTATTCCCAGCGGCAACGTGTGCCACTCCTGTTAATTCTGTTTTGGCAAATGCGTTTTCTGCAACTTCTGCAGATGCTCCGCTTTGATTTTCACTTTGGTTTCTATTGGTTTTTAATTCTGTGTTTTGTGCAGAAGAACCAATATGACTTGCTGGCTTTGACCGTTCTGTTGTTGAAGCAGGCAACTCAAACATGACTTGTACAGGCTGTTCAAACCATTTGGTTGCAAATGCTTCAATTTGTTGAGCGAAATTTTTCCTGACCCAATCCAACTTAAATCGATTTGGAGCAGACACACGCAACTGCGCCTTTGTTTCATCAAAGGCGAGGGGTATCAGCGGACGTATCCATGCGCTGATTTGCTGTGGGGGAAAGTCCTGCTCCAAATGCGCGACGCAGGATTGCCAAAACTCGTTCATGTGACTCACTGATTAAACCTCGATTCTACCCTGTGTCGGCCAAGGTTATCCACAGGCTGACGTCGTATTTATACGTGTAGACAGATGTAAACATTTGACTTGTCTCGTGTTTTTTGATGAAATGGAGGGCTTTTCCAGATTTTCTTAAACTCTTTCGCTCTTTGTTGGGCCCTTAATTATGAAACGTACCTACCAACCCTCCGTCACCCGCCGTAAGCGCACGCATGGTTTTCGTGTTCGGATGAAAACTCGTGGTGGCCGTGCCGTCATCAACGCTCGCCGCGCCAAAGGCCGCAAGCGTTTAGCCGTCTAATACGGCTGGTAACGAGAAATCGATTTATTCCTTTTCTCGTTCCTTTGCTTTGTTATGTCTCGCGCCACGTTTCCCGCGGCGGCGCGCTTGCACCGCCCCACCGAATTTGCTGCGGCCCTAGCTGGTCGCCGTATTGCCCGTGGGGCGTTTTTCGTAGTGACCGCTCACTTACGTCAAGCCATCGATTCTGAGCCGACAGCTGAGCCTTGTGCTAGGCTAGGTCTTATTATCGCGAAGCGCTTTGCACATCATGCCAGCACTCGAAATGCTCTAAAACGCGTGGTGCGAGAAGCTTTTCGCTCGAAACGCCTAGAGTTACCTGCTCATGATTTTGTTGTCCGCTTAAATAAACGTATCACTGCTATGTCACTCACCGAACTTAAAAAAACGGCTCGCTTAGAGGCAGACGCACATTTTTTACGGGCACTTCGATCATGAAGTGGCTAAAAGCACTTTTGATTGCGCCTATCCGCGCTTATCAATATTTACTTAGTCCTTGGTTGGGTCACTGGTGTCGTTTTACCCCCACCTGTTCTAATTACGCCATTGAGGCCATACAAGTCCGGGGGCCTTTCGTTGGCTTGATGTTAGCGATTCGTCGCCTTTCGCGATGCCACCCATGGTGCCAAGGCGGTCATGACCCTGTTCCCCAACGCAACCACTCTGATTAACGCTAAACTGCGATCCTTCGCTGGTGAGCTTTTTTTTATTTAGGCAAGAATGGATATCCGACGCACCATCCTATTGATGATTTTCTCGTTTTCCTTGCTGATGCTTTGGAATAACTGGCAAGTCCACCAAGGCAACCCCTCTTTGTTAGGTGGGCAAACGCCATCAGCTGAGTCTACGGCAAAGCCCTCAGCAGACCCTGCAACCACTGCAAGCACTGCCACACCTGCCGGCGTTCCAACCGCACCAGTATCGCCTTCGGCTTCAGCGGACACTCCTTCGGCTAACGTCCCTGGTGTTGCGCCTACCGCTGTCAGTCAAGCTCAGCTTGTCAACTTCAAAACTGATGTGTTGTCACTGAGCTTCGACCTTCAGGGCGCTCAATTGGTCCGCGCAGATCTTCTGTCATTTCCAAGTCGCGAAGAAAAAGATCAACCATTTGTTTTGTTAAACAACCGTGGTGGTCAGACATATGTTGTGCAGTCAGGTCTTACGGGAGCGCCTGCCGGAAGTCTTTATCCAACTCACCTTGCACAATACACACTCATTACGACTGACCGCGAATTAAATGGCGACAAGTTAGTCATCAAATTTGTTTCTGAAGCTAGCGGCGTCAAACTGACGAAAACCTTCACGCTACAAAAATCCAGCTATGAAATTTTGGTTGATCACCAGATCGAAAACTTAACGGCTCAGCCAATCAGTCCTTCTGTTTACCTTCAGATTACGCGCGACGGCAAAGATGCTGCGAGCGAAAACTCAACGCCAAGCTTTATGTCTGGACCTGTTAGTTTTACCGGTCCTGCTATTTATTCTGAACAAGACAAATTCCAGAAAGTTTCTTTTTCAGATATTGAAAAACGCAAAGCAACCTACGTCAAAGAAGCTGATAACGGTTGGTTTGCCATGGTGCAACACTATTTTGTGACTGCTTGGGTTCCACCACAAGGTAAAAACCGTAGCTATGAAATGACAGAGCTGCAAAAGAACCTCTTTGCTGTTCGCAGTATCGAACCTGTAGGCTCCATCGCACCGAATAGCCAACTTAATATTCCTGCCAAACTTTGGGTTGGACCACAGGATCAAGATGGTCTTGAAAAGGTTGCTCCTGGTCTAGATTTGGTTGTTGATTATGGCCTGTTAACGATTATTGCAAAACCCTTGTTTGCATTGATGACGTGGCTCTACACCATTTTGGGTAACTGGGGCTGGACGATTGTTGTCCTAACCATTCTTATCAAAGCTGCTTTTTATCCGCTTTCGGCTGCAAGCTATCGCTCGATGGCCAAGATGAAATTGGTTGCGCCTAGACTTCAAGCATTAAAAGAAAAATTTGGTGATGACCGTCAAAAGCTCAATACGGCAATGATGGAAATGTACCGTACTGAAAAAATCAATCCTCTAGGTGGATGCTTACCCATTCTGGTTCAGATCCCTGTATTTATTTCCCTCTATTACGTTCTCGGCTCAAGTGTCGAATTACGCGGAGCACCTTGGATTTGGTGGATCAAGGACTTAGCTGTTCAAGATCCATATTTCATTCTTCCTGTTGTGATGATGGGAACAATGTTTATTCAAATGAAGTTAAATCCAACTCCACCTGATCCAATGCAAGCCAAAGTGATGATGTTTATGCCTTTGGTCTTTGGTGCAATGATGTTCTTTTTCCCATCAGGTCTTGTGTTGTATTGGTGCGTAAACAATATTCTTTCAATTGCTCAGCAGTGGTATGTGATGCGTCAAATCGCAGCGACTGCGGCTATCCCACATCGTTAATTTGTTTGTTCGGATAGATCATGCAACATAAATATCCGATTGTTGCCATTGCTACCGCCCCAGGTCGGGGCGGCATTGGCATCATTCGAATCTCGGGGCCCCTTCTGGGGCCCTTAGCATTTGCGTTACTTGGCCAACACCTGACAGCACGGCATGCTCACTATTGTGTTTTTCGTGATTCAGACGGTATTGCTATTGATCAAGGTATTGCATTGTATTTTTCTGCACCCCATTCATATACGGGTGAAGATGTTCTTGAGTTGCAAGGCCATGGTGGGCCCGCAGTCATGCAAACCTTACTCAAGCAATGTCTGGCTATTGGTTCTGCTTTCGGCTTGCGTATGGCTTCACCTGGTGAGTTTACGCTGCGTGCTTTTTTAAATGACAAAATCGATCTTGCTCAAGCAGAAGCAGTTGCCGATTTAATTGATGCCTCTTCAGAGGCTGCAGCTCGCGCTGCAATGTCTTCCTTTAGCGGAGCATTTTCGAAAGAAGTGAATGCGATCTCTGATTCCATCGTTCAATTACGAATCATGGTCGAATCCACACTTGATTTTCCAGAAGAAGAAATTGAGTTTTTAGAAAAATATCAAGCACGTGAAAAGTTAAGAGCCATACAAAATCAGCTTAAACATGTATTAACACAGTCTCGTCAAGGAATGGTTCTTAGAGAGGGCTTACATGTTGTGTTGGCAGGAGAACCAAACGTAGGTAAATCTAGCCTGTTAAATGCTCTAGCCGGTGAAGATCTTGCGATTGTGACGGATATTGCAGGGACTACACGCGATAAGGTCTCACAAATTATTCACTTGCAAGGTGTCCCTTTAACGATTGTCGATACTGCTGGTCTGAGAGACACGACCGATAAAATTGAATCGATGGGTATTGAGCGGAGCTGGTCTGAAATTTCTAAGGCCGATGTCGTGATTAACCTAAAAGATGCTGCCTTGGGAGATCAGTTTTTAGATGAAAAAATTGCTCAGCATCGTTCACCAAAAAGTACCTTATTGACCGTATTTAATAAGGCAGATTTACTTAATCCAGTACCTGAATCAACTGATCATCATCTTTATATTTCAGCCAAAACAGGATATGGCCTTGAGGAGTTGACCGCAAAGTTGCTTGATCTCGCTGGCTGGAAACCAGGTCAAGAAAGCCCATGGCTCGCCAGACAGCGACATGTTGATGCCCTTGAAGCTGCAAGTAATCATTTAACCAACGCTAGTTTTCATGCCGATCAAGATGATCGTGTTTTAGATTTGTTTGCTGAAGAACTCAGGCTTGCACATGATCTTTTGGGATCTATTACTGGTCACATGACTCCCGATGACTTGTTGGGGGAAATTTTTTCTCGGTTCTGTATTGGCAAGTAATGTCTGACCCACACTAAAAAAATTTATATTTTTTCTTTTCAACTGTTGTTTTTAAACGTTGAATACGCATTGTTACAATTTTTTTTTACTGTGGATAACAAGGGCAATGTAAGTGTGGATAGATTGTGTATGGAAAGCGAACAATCACATCACTTTTTCGTTTCTTAAAACTTATTCAAGTTGCTCCACAATATTAAACAGAGTGTTTCCACAACTTAAAATCTATATAACATATTGTTTTATATAGAATTTTCTTAGTTATCCCTATTGTCCACAAGGTGTATTATCCATCAGTCTTTATATATAAAACAAAAGATATAAAGCAAAGTACTAAAGGCAAATATCGAACCAGTGATCAAAAAAAAACATCACACTGCGCTCAACTTCTTCGTGTTTAAATCCATTCTTCGAAAAACAATTTGCTCTTTCAAATTCTTTGTAATCGTTGAATTGCTTCATCAAGAGTGGTGTCTTGTTTAGCAAAGCAAAAACGTACAAGTTTATGATTTGAGTCAATATGGTCAGGATTTGAGTAAAAAGCTGAGACTGGTATGACAACGACTCCATGTGTCTTTGCTAGCCAAATTGAAAAATCTGATTCTTTTTGATCTGAAATATTGCTGTAATCAGCAAGCAAGAAAAATGTTCCAGGACTTGTCAGAGGTGTAAATTTTGTTTGCTTGAGACCCGCAGTTAAGTAATCTCTTTTTTCTTGATAAAAGTTTGGCAATGATAGATATGTATTCTGATTATTTGTATAGGTAGCCAATGCATGTTGAAAGGGTGAAGGAACAGTAAATACGACAAACTGGTGAACTTTTCTCAATTCTTTAGTTAATGATGCTGGTGCGCAGCAGTAGCCAACTTTCCAACCTGTTGTGTGAGTTGTTTTACCAAAGGATGAAATCACAAAAGTACGTTCTGCTAATGTTTTTCTTGAGGCAAGGCTCTGGTGATTTAAATGATCAAAAACAATATGTTCATAGACCTCATCAGACAAAACAATAATATTTGTATTTAAGACAATTGATTCCAGCGCATCCAAATCAGCAGCATCAAAAATTGCACCTGTGGGATTATGAGGAGAATTCAGTATCAACAGTCGTGTTTTATTTGTGATCGCTTCTTTAACTTTATTCCAGTCAATAGAAAAATTTTGATTTTGTGCGCTTGGTGGTGACATCTGTACAAATTTAGGTATACCTCCAGCAAGCACAATGGCGGGCACATAGCAGTCGTAACTAGGCTCAATGACGATGACTTCATCACCAGTTCTCACGGTTGCTAAAACTGCAGACATGATGGCTTCAGTGGCTCCGCTAGTGACTGTAATTTCTGTCTCAGGGTCGTAATACTTGCCGTAGAGATTTTCAACCTTTTGACTGATGACTTGCCTGAGTTCAAGAATACCGCTCATGACTGGATATTGATTTTTTCCATCCAGCATTGCTTTTGAAACAAGAGCTAGCAAGTCAGGTTGGGTGTTGAAATCAGGGAAACCTTGACCAAGGTTGATGGCTTGATAGTCGACAGCCATTTTGCTCATGGTTGTAAAAATTGTAGGCCCTACGTTTGGTAGCTTCGAATCAATCTGCATGAT
>JAOATE010000055.1 GCA_030158305.1 Burkholderiaceae bacterium | reverse complement strand
TATTTGGCTTTCGTTGTTGGTCTCAAGTTGGTGTTCCCGATTTGGCCCGCATTTCTCGGCATGAACTAAGGAGCACTGATTCATGGACTTACTCAATAATTTGATGATTGGTTTTGGGGTGGCGTTTACTCCCGAAAACCTCGCGTATGCATTCTTGGGCTGTTTGCTGGGCACCTTGGTGGGCGTTTTGCCTGGCCTCGGTCCTGTGCCAACCATCGCCATGTTGCTGCCAATTACCTACGTCTTGCCTCCGATTGCTGGCTTGATTATGTTGGCTGGTATCTATTACGGCACACAATACGGTGGCTCAACCACCGCGATTTTGGTGAACCTGCCAGGTGAAACCTCTGCGGTGGTGACGGTGCTCGATGGACACGCCATGGCCAAAAATGGTCGAGCGGGTGCGGCGCTGGCAATTGCTGCGCTGGGATCGTTCTTCGCCGGTAGCGTGGCCACCCTGCTGATCGCTGCATTTGCACCTCCGCTCGCTGAGTTGGCGTTCAAATTCGGCCCCGCAGAGTATTTCTCGCTGATGGTTTTGGGTCTGGTTGGCGCCGTGGTGTTGGCCTCTGGCTCCTTGATCAAAGCGATTGCAATGATTCTGCTTGGCTTGTTGCTAGGCATGGTCGGTACAGACGTGAACTCTGGTGTCGCCCGCTTTGACTTCGGTATCCCCGAACTCCAAGACGGCGTGGGCTTTGCGATCGTGGCAATGGGCGTGTTCGGTTTTACCGAAATCATGACCAACCTCGAGCAGAAAGAAAACCGCGTCGAGGTGGACTCCAAAATCGGATCGCTGTACCCAAACAAGAAAGAGTTTCAGGAGTCATGGCCTGCCGTCATTCGTGGCACGGCGGTGGGTTCAGTGTTGGGTATTTTGCCTGGTGGCGGCGCAGTGCTGTCATCGTTTGCTTCTTACACCATCGAAAAGAAACTTTCCAAAAACCCAGAACGCTTTGGTAAAGGCCACCCTGCTGGTTTGGCAGGTCCTGAATCGGCTAACAACGCTGGCGCACAGACCTCGTTTATTCCTCTGTTGACACTGGGTATCCCAGGTAACGCTGTGATGGCGCTGATGGTTGGTGCGATGACCATTCACAACATCCAGCCTGGTCCTCAGGTGATGACGAGCCACCCAGAACTGTTCTGGGGTCTGATTGCCTCCATGTGGATTGGTAACCTGATGCTGGTGGTATTGAACCTGCCACTGATCGGTATCTGGATCAAACTCCTGACCGTGCCTTATCGCGTCCTGTACCCAGCCATCTTGTTGTTCTGCACGATCGGCGTGTATTCACTGAACTACAACATCTTTGATATCTTAATCACAGCGTTGTTTGGCATCATTGGATATGTGTGGTCTAAACTCAAGTGCGAAGGCGCGCCTCTGTTGCTGGGCTTGGTCTTGGGTCCTCTGATGGAAGAAAACTTCCGTCGCGCCCTACTCCTGTCCCGCGGCAATTTCATGACCTTCCTTGAGCGTCCACTGTCTGCATCACTGCTGGGTGTCGCTGCACTGCTCGTATTGATTATTTCCCTGCCTTCCCTCAAAAAGAAGCGCGAAATCTTCGAGGAAACCTAATCCGTGGCATCGATCAACAGCAAAACCTACGAAACCTCTGCCCCCCGTAAAGTCGCCTTTCTCGGCTTGGGGGTGATGGGTCTGCCAATGGCAGGTCATCTGGCAAAGGCAGGTCATCAGGTCACGGTCTACAACCGCAATGCTCAAAAGGCGCAAGCCTGGGTCAAAGAGTTTGGCGGCCGTGCTTGTGCAACGCCTCGTGAAGCTGCGAGCGGTGCGGAGATCGTTTTTTCCTGCGTTGGAAATGACGACGACTTACGTAGTGTGGTGCTGGGTGATCAAGGCGCATTTGCGGGGATGCAAGCGGGTGCAACGTATGTCGACCATACGACAGCATCCGCCTCTGTTGCTCGCGAGATGCATGCCATTGCGCAGAGCAAATCGATTAAGTTCATCGACGCGCCTGTGTCCGGCGGCCAAGCCGGCGCGGTGAACGGTATGCTGACCGTCATGTGCGGCGGTGATGCAGCTGACTTTGCACACGTGCGCGATGTCATCGCTGCGATGGCACGTGCGGTGACTCTGGTAGGCCCTGTTGGTGCAGGCCAACTGGCCAAGATGGTCAATCAGATCTGTATCGCTGGAGTCGTTCAAGGCTTGTCCGAGGGCATTGCCTTTGGTCAGGCTGCAGGCCTGGACATGAAACAAGTCCTTGATGTCATCAATAAAGGCGCAGCTCAAAGCTGGCAGATGGAAAATCGTGGCAACACCATGGTGGACGATCAGTTCGAGTTTGGCTTTGCCGTAGACTGGATGCGCAAGGATTTAAGTCTGGTACTGGACGAGGCCCGCCGTAACGGTGCCCGAGTCCCTGTGACGGCCTTGGTCGATCAGTTTTATGCAGATGTCCAACAAATGGGCGGTTCTCGCTGGGATACCTCCAGCTTGATCAAGCGATTGAAATAAGCGATTGAAATAAGCATCGCTTAGTTTTGTGATTTAAATGACGCTTAAATTTAAGCGTCATTTTTTTTGCAACCTGAATCCTCGTTTAACTGAGGCCAACGCATATCGAGCCTATACGCTCATAAAGCGGAGCTTTTAAACGTGATCTCTTGGGGATTGGAGGCGAGTGTTTCAGCCTCAAGAGGCGCAGACTCAACCCCAGATACTGATTCATAGCGAGAGTCTTGGCCACGCTTAAAAATTAAGGGCGACAGTTCGTTGAGTGCCTGAGTGTAGACGTCGCGCTTAAAGTCAATCACAGCTTCGAGCGACACCCAATAATGACTCCAGCGCCACGCATCAAACTCAGGGTGCTGTGTGGCTCTGAGTTTGACGTCTATGTCGCGCCCAAGCATACGCAGCAAAAACCAAATCTGTTTTTGCCCTCTGTAATGCCCGCGCGACTCCCGACGGATAAAGGTATCCGGTACGTCGTAACGCAACCACTCTCTTGTGCGTCCTAAAATGCGGACATGATCAGGTTTGAGACCGACCTCTTCGTGAAGTTCGCGAAACATGGCTTGAACCGGGCTTTCGCCGTGTTTAATACCACCTTGGGGGAACTGCCAAGCATGTTCCCTGATACGCTTACCCCAAAAGACCTCATTTTTTTGATTAACGAGGATGATTCCGACATTAGGACGGTAGCCTTCGCGATCAAGCATGGCCACTCCCAGCGAATTCAATACAATTGCATTTAATTATACGTACCTGTTGGGCAATTTGCCCTAATAAATTTTTTAGCCAACCATGCGCGCATCTGCCTATCACATCAGCACTCTCAAAGAAGCCCCTAACGACGCCGAGATCGCCAGCCATCAACTGATGATGCGCTCCGGCATGATCCGTAAACTCGCGGGTGGGATTTACAACTACATGCCACTCGGTTTGCGTGTGATTCGTAAAGTCGAACACATCATCCGTGAAGAGATGGACGCGGCCGGCGCGCTCGAGCTCTTAATGCCCGTCGTGCAGCCGGCTGAGCTCTGGATGGAATCGGGCCGTTGGGAACAATACGGTCCTGAACTCCTGCGGATGAAAGACCGTCACGGTCGTGATTTTGTTTTGCAGCCAACATCCGAAGAAGTGATTACTGACATTGCGCGCAACGAAATTCAAAGCTGGCGCCACTTACCCGTCAACTTTTATCATATCCAGACAAAATTTCGCGATGAGCGTCGCCCACGCTTTGGTGTGATGCGTGGACGCGAGTTCACCATGAAAGATGCGTATTCCTTTGATCGTGATGTGGCCGGCGCACAAAAAAGCTATCAGGTCATGTTTGATGCCTACATGCGAATTTTTGCCCGCCTAGGACTGACTTTCCGTGCGGTTGCGGCAGACACTGGCTCGATTGGTGGTTCACAGAGCCATGAGTTTCAGGTGATCGCAGACATTGGCGAAGACTTGATTGTCTATGACCCTCAATCTGACTATGCCGCCAACATTGAGCTGGCGCCCGCACCTTGCCTGCTGACTGAACGTGCTGCAGCAGGCGCTCCCATGCAAACGGTTGCGACACCTGAGGCGACAAAATGTGAGCTCGTCGCCGAGATGCTCAAGTTGCCGCTGAGCCAAACCGTCAAATCAATCGTATTGGCGACTGAGCAAGAAGGCAAACCGGCAACCGTCTGGTTACTCCTCATTCGTGGTGACCATGAGCTCAATGAAATCAAAGTCGGTAAAGTGCCTGGGCTGGATAAAGGATATCGCTTCGCCACAGAAGCTGAAATTATTGAGCATTTTGGTTGCAAACCTGGTTACCTGGGCCCCGTCGCGACGCGATTACCTGTTCATGTCGTCGCTGACTTAACCGTCGCAAAGATGCACGACTTTATCTGCGGCGCCAATCAAGAAGGCGCGCACCTGACTGGCGTGAACTGGGTGCGAGACCTGCCTGAGCCCAGCCTGGTGACAGATTTGCGCAATGTGGTGGAGGGTGACCGCGCACCAGACGGCAAGGGCACACTGGCCATTCAACGTGGCATCGAAGTCGGTCACGTCTTTTACCTGGGCACAAAATATTCCGAAGCCCTCAAAGCCACTTTTCTGGATGAAAACGGTAAACCTGCCCTGATGGAAATGGGTTGTTACGGCATCGGGGTCACGCGTATTGTGGGCGCTGCCATCGAACAAAATCACGATGCGAAAGGGATCGTGTGGCCAAGGGCCATTGCGCCTTTTGAGGTCGCTATCTGCGCAGTCGGCTGGGGCAAGAGCGAAGCCGTCCGCCAGGCAAGCGAAAAACTCTACCTTGAACTCAAGAGCCGCGGCATTGACGTCATTTTAGATGACCGCGATCAGCGTCCTGGCATCATGTTTGCAGAATGGGAGCTCATTGGTCCACCGGTACGCATTACGGTTGGCGAGCGTGGACTCAATGATGGTGTCGTCGAGCTGCTCGGACGCAAACAAACCGAGGCCGCACGTGTGCCGCTCGCGGATTGCGTGACGCAAGCCCTTTCCTTGCTCGAATCCGCTTGATCGCCCCCAAGATACGCATGCCAATCGAACACCCGCCGTTTAAACACCATATGAATGTCCGTGTCTATTACGAAGACACGGACATGGGTGGTGTGGTTTTTTATGCCAACTACCTCAAATATATGGAGCGCGGCAGAACAGAGTGGTTGCGCACGTTAGGCGTCAATCAATCCGCCCTGGCCGCATCAGAACAGCGCGGCTTTATGGTGGTGCGTGTCGATGTGCGCTACATTTCACCCGCTCGTCTCGATGATTTGTTGCAGATTGAAAGCGAAGTCACCCGAATGGGGCGAGCTTCGTTACACTTTACACAGTCTGTCAGTCGAAACGGGGAACTGATTGCTCAAAGTAATATCCAAGTCTGTTGTGTAGAAACCGTTAATATGCGGGTCGCTGCAATTCCAGAATCCGTACGCATTAAATTAGCCGCAATTACTCAGGAATAAGTGATGCAAACCACCCAAGATATGTCGATGCTCTCGCTGGTGCTGGATGCCAGCTTGCCAGTACAGTTCATCATGCTGTTACTCGTTGGCATTTCCGTTGTCTCTTGGACTTTCATTTTTGCCAAACGCGCAACTATCAAAAAGTCCCTGATACAAACTAGACGCTTCGAAGACGACTTCTGGTCGGGCGGTGATCTCGCGCTTCTTCATCAATCCATCTCAACACGTCGGGCCGAACAAGGTGCGCTAGCGCGTATTTTTGACTCGGGAATGACTGAGTTTCTCAAAGCACGGCGCAGCGGCAACACCGCGGATGTCAATGCCACAATGGACGGCGCTCGCCGAGCCATGCGTGCTGCGTTTCAGCGCGAACTCGATGAGCTGGAGTCGCATTTAAACTTTCTGGCGTCCGCCGGCTCGGTGAGCCCCTACATCGGCTTGCTAGGCACTGTTTGGGGCATCATGCATGCTTTTGTGGGTCTGGCCAATGTCCAGCAAGCCACGCTGGCTTCAGTCGCGCCAGGCATTGCCGAAGCACTGATCGCAACAGCCATTGGTTTGTTTGCCGCGATCCCTGCTGTGGTGGCTTACAACCGTTATACGCACGATATTGATCGCCTGTCGATTCGCTTTGAAACTTTTGTCGACGAATTCTTGAATATTCTGCAGCGGCAGGTGCGCTAATGTCTTCGGTCCGCTCAAGCTCCGGGCGCTCGGGTCGACGCCTGAAAAATGAGATCAACGTCGTACCCTACATCGACGTGATGCTCGTGTTGCTGATCATTTTTATGGTGACGGCACCGTTGATTACTCCAGGCGTAGTCGAACTGCCCTCTGTCGGACAGGCTTCGAACATTCCCGCCACGCCGATCGAAGTACAGATTACCGAGGACGGTAAGATCTCGTGGCGCAAACGCGAGGCGGGCGCCACCAACATCGCCGTTGAGCGCAGCGCGTTGGCACAGACCATACTCGCTGAGCTCAAGCCCGACCAACCTGTCGTCATTGCTGCAGACGGTAAGGTGCCCTACGAAACCGTCATGAAAGTGATGGATGACTTGCGCAAAAACGGTGTCACCAAGCTCGGCCTGCTGGTCGATCAAAAAGGTGACGCTGCGACACCAAATGCTTCGCCAAAAGGCGCTGCAAATAAAACAAACACCCCTAAAAAATAAAGAGGTCACACGCACACGCGCGCAACGCATGCTGCACCCGCTATGACGCCACACTACGACTCAACTCCACGCGGCCCGAGCCTGCCTCCCAAACAAGCGACCGATTGGCGCGCCTTTGGCTTGGCGATGCTCGCACATGGCATATTGGTGTTGTTTTTAGTGGTGGGGCTCAATTGGAAAACAGAAGCTGAAGGTCCTCTGCAGGTTGAGCTCTGGATGGATGGAACGACACCGATCAATCCCCCACCGAGCCGCAGCGAACCCAAACCCGAGCCAAAGCCTGAGCCCAAACCAGAGCCCACTCCAGAGCCACCGCCCCCTCCACCACCTCCTCCTCCGCCGCCGGAAGCTAAAGCTGCGCCTGAGCCAAAGCCTGTGATCGATCCAGAGATCGCGTTGGAAGAAGAGCGCAAAAAGCGCGCCGAGCTTGAACGCGCCCAGCTTGAAAAAGAAGCTGCCGAGAAAAAAGCCAAGGAAGATGCTTCGAAAGAGCAGCAACGGATCAAACACGAGCGCGAGCAAGCCGAAAAGAAAGAGCGCGACCGCCTCGAGCAAGAGCGCAAAAAAGCTGAGCGTGTCGAGCGCGAGAAACAAGAAAAGCAGGAAGCTGAGAAAAAAGCGGCTGCAGAAAAGAAAAAGAAAGAAGAAGAGGCCAAGAAAGCTAAAGAAGCGGCGGATAAGAAAGCCAAGGAAGAGGCAGACAAAAAGGCTAAAGCCGACGCAGCCAAAAAAGCTGCCGCGGACAAAGCACTCAAAGACGCATTCCGCAACGATGCGATGGGTGCCGCTGGCATTCCAGGCGGTACGGCAGACCGGAATCAAGCCGGAGGCGGCAGTAATGACGGTTATGGCGC
This sequence comes from Burkholderiaceae bacterium, assembly GCA_030158305.1. Classification (GTDB taxonomy): domain Bacteria; phylum Pseudomonadota; class Gammaproteobacteria; order Burkholderiales; family Burkholderiaceae_B; genus Zwartia. The sequence goes on along the minus strand of JAOATE010000055.1, from coordinate 3,546 downwards.
CAAGGTTCGTGCTTGTGTGCAACCCGGCGTTGCCTTCCCATCTCCGCCAAGAGGCAATGCCAATCCTGCTGCTCAATATCGTGTTGACCTCCGGCCAGATGGCACCATTGCGTCAGTCAAGTTAACCCGCAGCTCTGGAAATCCTAACTTTGATCGCGCGGTTGAGACAGGAATCCGGCGTTGCTCACCTTTCCCGACCCCACCGTCAGGCAAGTACCCCGGATACATTGACGTCAACTACAATATGTATGATTGACAGGAGTTCTGTAACCATGAAAAGTGATCCACAGCATATGATCCGCCCACATTCTTTTTCGATTTTTTATTCGCTGAGATCTTGGCTCAAGATGCTGGTGCTGTCCACGCTACTTGGCCTCGGTTTTGTTGCGAACGCCCAATTACGCGTCGATATTTCTGGAACAGGCGCTCAGCAATATCCCGTTGCCATCGCCGACTTCAGCGGTGACAGCGCAGGTGCGCAAGTCGCAGAGATCATTCGTGCCGACCTGACCCGCTCTGGTCAATTCCGCCTGATTAGCACTTCGGGTACCAACCTGACCTATGCCACGCCGATTGCTTATGATGAGTGGCGCACACGCGGCGCTGACTTCATCGCATATGGCACAGTGACACGCGCGGGAGATGGACGCTACGAGATTAAGTATCGTCTAGGCGATACCGTGAAACGCGGCTCCTTGGACGAGATCACGATTGTCGGTAGCGACAAAGAATTGCGTCGCATGTCTCACCAAATCGCTGATCGTATTTATGAAAAAATTACAGGCATCAGAGGTGTTTTTTCAACACGTATCGCCTACGTGTTGAAACGCGGCAAGACTTATGAGCTCCAAATTGCGGACGCTGACGGACAAAATCCTCAGGTGGCCTTGCGCTCTGGCGAACCCATTATCTCGCCCGCTTGGTCCCCAGATGGTTCGCGCCTGGCTTATGTGAGCTTTGAGTCAGGCAAGCCGGTGGTCTATGTGCATCAGCTTTCAACCAGCAAACGCTTTCCTGTTGCCAACTACAAAGGCAACAACTCAGCGCCCGCCTGGTCGCCTGACGGCAATACATTGGCCGTTGTACTCACGCGAGATGGATTGTCTCAGATTTACTTAGTGAATGCCAATGATGGTGGTAACCTGCGTCGCGTCACCCGCTCGCCCTTGATTGATACGGAGCCTACGTTTAGCCCGGATGGCCGCTCCATTTTCTTTACCAGTGACCGTAGTGGCAGCCCCCAGATTTACCAAGTTGGCCTGGATGGTGGCGAACCACGCCGCGTAACTTTCAATGGCAGTTACAATATCTCACCAAGGGTTTCTCCGGATGGAAAGACTCTGTTGACCGTCACCCGCAGGGATGGATCCTACCGAGTCGCGTCACTGAACTTAACCAACGGTGCAGAGTCCTTGTTGACTCAAGGCAGAGATGACCAGTCACCTAGTTTTGCACCGAACGGCATGCAGGTGCTTTATGCCGCAGTCCAAGGTGGCAAAAGCGTGCTAGCGGGTGTGTCTAGCGATGGTCGCGTTCGTCAGACTTTGTCTGTCCTGAACGGTGAAATTCGCGAGCCCACCTGGGGTCCGTTTACGAACAAGTAGTTTCTATCTACAGATAGATGTTTTTAAAATGAGTTTTGGTTTTTAATTTAGACAAGTTGTTATTTGAAATTCTTATTAAGGTAGACATCATGAGATCGCGTATTGCTAAAGTTGTGACCATTGCAGCACTTGCCGCCGGACTGGCTGCTTGTAGCTCCGTTTCACTGGATGACCAAGCTGGCAAAGGTGGCGCAGACGGCTCTGGCATTCTGGATCCATTCAACCCACAAAGCATTTTGGCTAAACAGCGTTCGGTCTATTTTGACTTCAACAGCTACGCAGTGGGCGAGCAATACCGCACACTGGTTGACACACATGGCAAATATCTTGTCAGCGCACCACAGCAGCGCGTTGTCATCGAAGGCAATACGGACGCACGTGGCGGTTCCGAGTACAACTTGGCCCTGGGCCAGCGTCGTGCCGAAGCTGTCCGTCGCCAACTGACCTTGATTGGCGTTCCCGACACGCAAGTTGAAACCATCAGCTTCGGTAAAGAAAAGCCCAAGGCACTCGGCAACACTGATGCTGACTACGCAGAAAACCGCCGTGCGGATTTCAACTACAAGCGCTAAACTGACCCGCTAGATTGGTCTGTGACAAGGCGGCCTCTGGCCGCTTTGTTATTTAAAAGAGAGGAAATTTTTATGCGTAACAAGACCCTTTCCTGGCGTGCCGCCAGCTCATACCTCGTCTTGATCGGTGGAGCATTGCTCAGCCAGTCGTCCTTGGCATTTACGGACGACGAAGCGCGCAAAGCCATTCTCGAGCTGCGTCAGCAAGTCAAAACGATGAACGAAGCCAATCAGCGTGCGCGCATTCAGCTTTCCGATCAAATCGAAATGCTTGGACAAGAAATTGTCCGTTTACGCGGTGACATCGAACAGCTCGGCCGTCCGGCTAGTTCAGGCGGCAGTGGTGCAAGAGGTGCAGACCCTCGGTCCCAAGATCCGCGCGAACAGGCTGCGTTTGATCAGTCGATTGAAAGCTTCCGCAAAGCTCAATACAAAGAAACGATCCAAAACTTGACTGCCTTTCTCACGCTTTATCCTGATAGCGCCTTGGCACCTACTGCACAGTTTTATCTGGGCAGCAGTCGTTATGCGATGAAGGACTTTAAAGGTGCGATTACGACCTTGCAAGCCATGGTGCAAAAGTTCCCAACCGAGCCACGTGCAGCAGATGCACTGTTGATGGTGGCGAGCTGCCAAATCGAACTGAATAATCGACCCGGCGCCAAAACTACCTTGCAACGCATCGTCAAGGAATACAAAGGCACGCCCGCTGCTGATACTGCAGCCAAGCGCTTGCCTTTGTTGCAGTAAAGTTGTCTGAGAGAAAGAGGCCACAGAGACTCAGCTCTGTGGCCTCTATAAAAGGATGGCTCCGAGCGTCTAGTTGACGTACATTCGGAGCCATCCTTTTTAACTAGTCGAAAGCAGCAAGCAGGCTACGCCCACCACAATCAACAAAATGCCAAAGCTTTCTTGCTTGGAGCTCTTGCTGAGAAAGACGCGCCACGACAATAACTGAGCGAATAAAACCTCGACCAAGCCCAAGGTACGAACATTCGCCGCAGCGGTAAGCGCAAAACCCAAGAACCAGCCCTGCGAGGCGGAAGCACCTAGCAAACCACCCCAAATCGAAATGCGCCAAGCCTTGAGGCATTTGATCCAGGCCTCACGATGAAAGCTCATCATCCAAGCAGCAAGCAAAATAGTCTGCAGGCCCAAGCCGCAAGTTAATGTCCAAGAGGCGCGTACAAAGAAGTGTGCTTCACCCAGTGCAAGAATGCCGCCCCTAAACGTCACCGCGGCAATCGCAAAAAAAGCGCCCGCCAGCAAGCCCAAGGCAGCAGGTTTCCATGAAGACTCTCCTGGCGCTGTTGCGCCCGGCTTGCGTGCCATGATTGTCACACCTACCGTGGCAATGATGATCGCCACCA
>JAOATE010000054.1 GCA_030158305.1 Burkholderiaceae bacterium | reverse complement strand
TCCATTAATGAGTTCATCAGGCTGTTAGAGGCATTGCAAACAACGGACGAACACGGAGTGGCTACACCAGAAAACTGGACACCAGGATGCAAGGTCATTGTTTCACCGCCCAAAACAAGTCAGGATCTTGAAAAGAGACTGACCGAGGGTTATGAAATGACTGACTGGTATTTTTCGCAAAAGTCTCTTTAACTTTAAGTCAGCCTGCTGTTCTCATTTGAGAATGGCAGGTCTGCCGATGTTGTTGTTTCTGACGTGCTAAGGGATTAAGGCATTTGTTCTAAAGCGCAAACTCAAGTGGTAGTGTCTTTCTGAATGCACCACGCGAGCACATCGATGCGATCTTGCCCAAAAAAGGTTTCTGAACCGTAGGCCATCGTCGGTACACCCCAGTGACCCGCTGCGGTCAGTGCGTCTGCATTGGCCTGCAGCTGTTGTTCATAATAGTCGGGTCTCGCACCGACCTGAGCGCTCAGCTCAGTCCAGTCTAGGCCTGCTCGGTGACAGGCATTTTTTAGATGATCGTCCTCGTGCCATTGATCGACAGCGCCGTCCCAAAGCAATCGAGAAACTTCGAGGCAAAAATTGAAACCTCGTCCTGCCTCGGTGGCCGCAATACCTAAGTGACCTAGCCAACGGGCCAGTGGTTGGTCCGCAGAAACTTCCAAGGTAGTAGGATTTTGCTGGATGGGATCTGGAATAGGGCGGCGAAAAGGCATGCCTAGAAACTCTGCTGTGCGTTGCGTATCTCTCATGAAATACGGACGTGCCAGCGCATTCATGGTTTTAAAGTAGTTTGGATTACGCAGAATATTTGGGTGCACCACACGCATATCAATCGGAACCCCCGTTGACGCACTTAAGGTCTGGAGCCTAGGCAGCGCAAGGTAGGAGTAGGGGCTTCTGAAGGACCAGAACAGAGTGATGGTTTTGTGCGGGTGTTTGGACATTACGAGAGCCTTGAACGTTAGGATTGCGCCTAGGGGAGTAAAAGTACTTTGTTCAGTTAGTACTTTGCACGCTCGGTGGATTGAGTCGAGGCATCAAAGCCTCCTTTCGCTTTCCACTCTTCCATGCCACCTTGCAAGATACGTACATTATCCCAGCCTGCCACACGCAGGGCGAAGCCCGCTTGTGCCGAGAGTGTTCCGGTATTGCAGTAGATCAGCACAGACTGATCCTTTGGAATGGAGTTGCGCTTGGCCAATACCTGTCTCCAGTCCATGTTGACTGCTCCGGGAATATGTCCTTTAGCAAACTGCTCAGGATCCCGGGCATCGATCACCATCATTTTTGCCCAGTCTTCCTTTGGGATCTGCTGGGCAAAAATCACACCACCGCCGTAATCCACGAACTCGAGATAACCTTCCATTTCGTCAATCGCAGCCGCTTTGTTGTCAGCCCAGGCTGAACTCAAGGTCATGGAGGACAAAGCGATGACGGCGAAAAATAAACGTAGACGGATCATGAGGTTTCCTGTGAAGGGTGATATTTAATTTGAAATTTATGCAAGAGGATTTAAACGTGGATGGAATATTAGAATGTTTTGCATTATTTTTTATTTGAGTGATTGGGTTCAACTATTTACCGTTTAAAGCTCCCCAAAAAAAAGACCACCCTCGAAAGGATGGTCTTGTGCGGTTTGGTGGAGCCGGGGGGAATTGAACCCCCGTCCGCGAGCCCTCTGCAGGCAGTTCTACATGCGTAGTCGATTTACTTTTTGTTTAACCTCGGACTTAGCCAACCGACAGGCCGGACCTTGGCGATTCACTTGGATTTAAGAATTTGACGAGTGACCCGGCAAACCCCGATTCTTTGTAAATGACGCTGCTGTGGATTTCTCCACCTGACCCAAAGACAAATCAGTGCAGCGGCTCACCGCTTAAGCGGCCAGAGCGAAACGCTCGTCGTTGGCGTTTATAGTGTTTCCAGTGGATTTACGAGCGAACTGGTGCTCGGCATGCCCTGCACTGTTTCGCGACCCACGTCGAATCCGGATCGGCCCCAGTTGTTAGATTGTAGACGAACAATCTACAGTATCAGACCTTTAAGTTGTAAAAGAGTTCAACTATCGGTCAACTATTGGTCAAGTATTCAAAAGTGTCTTGATTGCAGGCCACATTTCTCTTGCAGAGTTCACGCAATGGTCTGCTTGCCAGGTTTCGATTGGGTGATCAGGACCACAGTACCCATAGCCCGCAGCAATGGATGCCATACCTGCCGCACGTGCAGCTTGTATATCTCGAATGTCATCACCCACATAAATACAGCGATCTGTTCCAAAGCCCGCCTGTTGTGCAGCGTGTAGCAAGGGCAGGGGATGAGGTTTTGAGTGTGCCGTTGTATCACCGCAGACCAGTACGGCGCAGTCTTTATCCAGGCCCAACGCGACGACCAAAGGCTGTGCAAGATAAGTAGCTTTGTTGGTCACAATGCCCCAGGTCAAACCTTTGCGCGAGATATCCTCGAGTAGCTCCGGTACGCCATCAAACAAACAGGTGTCGACATGCATCGCGGCTTCGTAATCTTTTAAAAACTGCACGCGATGCTGCTCGTAATCTGGGTGTTCGGGAGTGATGTCTAGCGCACAGCGCAAGAGGCCACGCGCACCTGCCGAGGAATAGGGTCTCAAAACATCGATGGGTAAAGGCTCGAGCCCTGCACGCAGACGTTGTTTGTTGGCCGCAGCAGCCAAATCAGGTGCAGTGTCGGCAAGTGTGCCATCGAAATCAAACAAAACAAGTGCAGTCATTTACAGGTCGCCTTTGCGAGTAGCCATGAGATAGTTGACGCTCGTGTCTTGATTGAGCGAATAGTGTTCAGTCAGTGGGTTGTAGCCCATACCGATTAATTGGTGTGTGGTCAGATTGGCAGCGCGTGCAGCTTGTGCGAGCTCGCTTGGACGCACAAAGCTGCGCCAGCTATGTGTGCCACGAGGCAGTAGTCGCAAAATATATTCAGCACCCACAATCGCAAACAAAAACGACTTGGGATTACGGTTAATCGTTGAGAAAAATACCCAGCCACCTGGCTTGACGAGTGTAGAGCACGCACGCACGATTGAACCAGGGTCAGGCACATGCTCAAGCATTTCCATGCAGGTCACGATATCAAACTGACCAGGCTGCTCGAGCGCCATCTCTTCGGCACTGATGCTACGGTAGGTGACAGGGACACCAGACTCGAGTCCATGTAGGCGGGCGACTTTGAGTGACTTGTCCGCCAAGTCAATGCCAGTGACTTCACCGCCGCTGATCGCCATGCTTTCAGCCAAAATACCGCCTCCGCACCCAACATCGAGGACTTTTTTACCCTGTAGTCCACCAGTCAGGCCTTTAATCCAGTCCAGACGCAGTGGATTGATGGCATGCAAGGGTTTGAATTCACTATTCGGATCCCACCAGCGCGAGGCAAGGGCGCTGAACTTGTCGAGTTCGGCTTGATCAACGTTACTAGAGCCTTTGGGCAAATCTGCGTTCATGGCGATTCTTTTAAAAAGTCTGGCGTGGATGCTGCGATGCGAGTAGAAAACTACAGTTGAAACACCTAGTTACAGTACCAAACTTTGGCCGATAACCGGATGGAATCCCCAAAAGAAAAAAGACCTCGCGAACGAGGTCTTTTAATCTAGCGTAGACCACCGAGGCGGCCTAGCCAGTCAGCGTCAAGAATTACTTCTTGCTGCCGATGATTTCAACGTCTACACGACGGTTCTTAGCACGACCAGCTGCTGTACGGTTGTCAGCGACTGGATCAGCCTTGCCTTTACCGGATGCAGTGATACGATTGGCTGGAACGCCTTTCGAGACCAAGTATGCTTTGACAGCGTCAGCACGACGAATCGAGAGACCCATGTTGTAGGCATCTGTACCGATCCAGTCAGTGTGACCGACGGCGATGATGGTTTCGAGGTTGATTTGAGCTTGGCGAGCGGCAACCTGGTCGAGCAACTTACGACCTTCTGGCTTGACGATAGCCTTGTCAAAGTCGAACAAAGCTTCTGCTTTGATCGAAATCTTGTCAGCCATTGGCTGGCCAGATTTTTTGACACATTCGGCTGCAGCTGTAGCTGGAGTCCAGAAGTTGTCCTGCCAGCAGAGTTCATTGGAACCGTTCTTCCAAATGAGCTCACCTGAGCCGTTCTTCCAATTGTCTACCGTTTGCGCGGAAGCGACGCCAGTTGCTGTGAATGCAGCAAAGGCGAGTGCCAGAGCGAATTTGGAGGGTTTGTTCATGTTTCTCCTCGTTGAGCTTGAAGCTGGATAAGTGACTCGCAGCGAACCCCCGCCGCAAATAAAAAATACATCAGGAAACGGGTCCATTATAGCAACACAGTGAGCACTGTTTATAAATACTCTCTGGGTTTCCTGTGTGCTGAGCGAATCTTAAGGCATTTGATGAGGTTTAGTCACTCTTCTCGCACTTAAGAAGCATGGATATGCGTATTTATACGTTTAGGAGGGGTTTCTTGTTGGTTTTTGGCAACAAAAATTTACGTTTGGACGCAATTTGGCCAGATTTTCTAACTGAAAACCTGCGAGCGTAGGTGTGCGAGCAACGCCTCACCCAAAGGAATATGGTTTTCAGACCGAGCATTTATGGAAAAGTTCACAATTTTTTAAAAATTTGTTCACAGACCCAAATTATTGTTGAAATAGAAATTATTGGTAGGGGTGTGAGCCTAGATTGGGTCCTATCACTAAGTATATATACAGAGTGCGATTTGATGCCTAGCGCCGGTGTAGAATTCAAGGTTGTCATTTAGCAGTTGTTTTGACTATTTCGACCCCGTCTCGGGTTTTCAACCGTTGTCATTTGTTGCGAACTTTATGGATTCCTTTGCCAAGGAAACTCTTCCGATTTCACTCGAAGAAGAAATGCGCCGTAGTTATCTCGATTATGCAATGAGCGTAATTGTTGGGCGCGCCCTCCCGGATGTCCGGGATGGTCTCAAGCCTGTGCACCGACGCGTACTATTCGCGATGCACGAGCTCAATAACGACTGGAATCGCGCCTATAAAAAATCCGCGCGTATTGTCGGTGACGTAATTGGTAAATATCACCCGCATGGTGACCAAGCCGTCTACGACACCATCGTTCGCATGGCGCAGGACTTTTCTCTACGCTATATGTTGGTGGATGGCCAAGGTAACTTTGGCTCCGTCGACGGCGACAGTGCTGCAGCGATGCGATACACCGAGATTCGTCTCTCCAAGATCGCGCACGAACTGTTGGCGGATATCGATCAGGAAACAGTCGACTTCGGACCAAACTACGACGGTAGCGAACATGAGCCATTATTGTTGCCTTCGCGACTGCCCAACCTGCTGGTCAACGGCAGCTCTGGCATTGCAGTCGGCATGGCGACCAATATCCCGCCGCATAATTTGGCGGAGGTCATTGACGGCTGCTTATATTGTTTGCGCAATCCTGAGTGCACCATTGATGAGCTGATTGAGCTCATCCCTGCACCGGACTTTCCAACCGGCGGCATTATTTACGGCATCGTTGGCGTACGCGAAGGCTATCGTACGGGGCGCGGTCGTGTGATTATGCGCGCCAAGACGCACTTCGAAGAAATCGGTAACAACCGTCAGTCGATTGTGGTGGATGCTTTACCTTACCAGGTCAATAAAAAGACCTTGCAAGAGCGTATCGCTGAGCTAGTCAACGAAAAGAAAGTCGAAGGGATCTCCGATATTCGTGACGAGTCTGACAAAGACGGTATGCGATTGGTCATTGAGCTCAAGCGTGGCGAAATGCCTGAGGTCATTCTCAACAACCTATACAAACATACCCAGCTCCAGGATACCTTTGGTATGAACCTGGTGGCCTTGGTGGATGGTCAGCCGCGCTTGCTGAATCTCAAGCAAATGGTGGAGTATTTCCTCTCCCATCGTCGTGAGGTGGTGACACGTCGCACGGTGTTCCAGTTGCGCAAAGCCCGCGAGCGCGGTCATGTGCTGGAGGGCTTGGCTGTTGCGCTCGCCAATATTGACGAGTTCATTGCCATCATCAAGGCTGCACCGACGCCTCCTGTGGCGCGCCAAGACTTGATGGACAAAACATGGGACTCTTCGCTGGTGCGCGAAATGCTATCGCGTGCGGACACTGAGGCTGTGGGTGGTCGTGCTGCGTACCGTCCTGACAACTTGCCTGATATGTTTGGTGTGCAGGCCGATGGCTTGTATCGACTGAGCGAAACGCAGGCTCAGGAAATTCTGAACATGCGCTTGCAGCGCTTGACAGGGCTTGAGCAGGACAAGATCGTCAGTGAGTACAAGTCCGTCATGGACACGATTCTTGACTTGTTGGATATCTTGGCAAAACCTGAGCGCATCACAGTCATCATTAGTGACGAGCTCCAGGCGATCAAGACTGAGTTCTCGATTAATGCCAAGGACGCGCGTCGCTCAGATATTGAGTTAAATGCCACAGAACTTGACACCGAAGACTTGATTACACCCGCCGATATGGTGGTGACCTTGTCGCATGGTGGCTACATCAAGAGTCAGCCTCTGTCTGAATACCGTGCTCATAATCGTGGTGGTCGCGGTAAACAAGCGACGGCCACTAAAGAGAATGATTGGATTGATCAGCTCTTTATCGCCAACACGCACGACTTCCTCTTGTGTTTCTCGGATCGAGGCCGTGTGTATTGGCTCAAAGTCTGGGAGGTCCCTCAAGGCACGCGTATTTCTCGTGGCAAGCCAATCGTCAATATGTTCCCCTTGATTGACGGCGAAAAAATTACGGTAGTTCTGCCGATCAAGGCCTTTAGCGATGATCAGACCGTCTTTATGGCGACCTCACGCGGAACGGTGAAAAAGACCTTGTTGTCAGACTTCTCCAATCCTCGCAAGGCAGGCATTATCGCCGTCGATTTGGACGAGGGTGACTTCTTGATCGGTGCCGAACTGACAGACGGCAAGCATGATGTGATGTTGTTCTCCGATTCGGGCAAGGCAGTCCGCTTTGACGAAAATGACGTGCGTCCAATGGGCCGTAACGCTCGCGGTGTGCGCGGCATGATGCTCGAAGAAGGGCAGCAGGTCATCGCCATGCTGGTATCCGGTGACGAGTCACAAACGGTCTTGACTGCAACGCAAAATGGCTTTGGTAAACGTACGCCGATCGCTGAGTACACGCGTCATGGCCGCGGCACTAAGGGCATGATTGCGATTCAGACTTCGGCGCGCAACGGTAAAGTTGTGGGCGCGGTGCTGGCCAACGCGACAGACGAAATCATGCTGATTACAACGGGCGGCGTGTTGGTGCGTACCCGTGTGGCAGAGATTCGTGAAATGGGTCGTGCAACCCAGGGTGTCACATTGATTAGCGTCGATGATGGCAGCGAGTTGTCTGGTGTGCGTCGTGTCGTTGAAAGCGATGTGGATGATGATGTGGATGCAGATCAAACTGCGGCAACTGATTCAACTGCAGGTGCTGCTGGCGATGCCGCTCAGCCGGATGCTTCTGCAGGTAAAACAGATGAGGCTGGATCGGAGTCCTAAGATGGCGCGTCCCTGGAATTTTTCTGCAGGGCCGTCCGCCATGCCTGAGTCCGTACTCAAGCAAGCCGCGGCGGAAATGTTGGACTGGCACGGTTCGGGCATGTCCGTGATGGAAATGAGTCATCGCGGCAAACAATTCGTGGAAATCTGTTCTCAAGCTGAGTCAGATTTACGCGAGTTGCTCGCCATTTCTGACGATTATGCGGTTTTGTTCATGCAGGGAGGGGCGACGGCTGAAAATGCGATCGTTCCCCTCAATTTGCTTGCAAGGACACCCCAGCCCAAAGCTGACTTTGTGATCAGTGGCATTTGGGCTAAAAAATCTCTCCAAGAATGTCAGCGCTACGGCGATGCGCAAGTCGCTGCAACCAATGCTTTAGCAGCACTTGTGAGTGGTACCCAACAAGGGCCGGGTACTTGGTTGCCTGAAACCAATGCTTGGCGTGTTCGACCAGATGCAGCGTACCTTCACTTGTGTAGCAACGAGACGATTGGTGGCGTTGAAACCATGGATTGGCCTGAGATGGCCGACTTGGGTGCCCCTGATGTTCCGTTAGTGGTGGATGCTTCCTCGCACTTTCTGTCTCGCCCTATGCCGGTGAACAAAACGGGAATGATTTTTGCGGGCGCCCAGAAAAATGCAGGCCCTGCAGGCTTAACGATTGTGATTGTGCGTCGTGATTTGATTGGCCATGCATTGCCGATCTGCCCCTCAGCATTTGATTACGCCAATGTTGCGCGCGAACAATCCATGTTCAATACGCCCCCTACTTATGCGATTTATATCGCGGGTCTAGTATTTAAATGGCTCAAGGAGCAGGGCGGTTTAGCGGCGATGGAGCAACTCAACATCGCAAAATCCTCCAAGCTCTACGGTTATTTTGATCAGAGCCATTTCTACACAGTTCCAGTGCATCCCTCGGTGCGCTCGCGGATGAACGCGCCATTTTTCTTGCCTGACACCTCGCTTGAGTCCGCCTTTTTAGCTGGCGCTGAGGCGCGTGGTTTGATGCAATTAAAAGGGCACAAGAGCGTGGGCGGAATGCGCGCTTCAATCTACAACGCCATGCCAATCGAAGGCGTGTCGGCACTCATAGACTATCTCAAGGACTTCGAGCGCGCTCATGGATGAGTCATTGCAAGCCCAATTGTTACCCTTACGCCAGCGAATCGACCAGATCGATGCTGAAATTTTAGACTTGCTGAACAAGCGAGCCCTCACGGCCCAAGAGGTTGGTGAGGTTAAGCATGCCCATCATGCTGAAGGCCCCGTTTTACGGCCCGAGCGTGAGGCGCAAGTGATTCGACAGTTGCAGCAGCTCAATCGCGGCCCCTTTCCCACTGAGGCAGTTGCTTCAGTATGGACAGAGATTATTTCGGCCTGTCGCGGCCTCGAACAGTCACTGACGGTTGCTTTTTTAGGACCGGCAGGTTCTTTTTCCGAGCAGGCAGCATTTGAACATTTTGGTCGCTCAGTCACGGGTTTGCCTTGCCCATCGTTTGATGAAGTCTTTAGGGCGGTAGAGGCGGGTGCCGCACAAGTAGGCATGGTGCCAGTCGAAAACTCGACCGAAGGGGCCGTCAATCGCACGCTAGATTTGTTGTTGGGCTCGTCGCTTCGCATTTTGGGAGAGCGCTCCCTGCTCATTCGTCATTGTTTGCTCAGCAAATCTGGCAACATGAAGGGCATCACCAAAATTCTCGCACACCCTCAGGCGCTGGCCCAATGTCAAAACTGGCTCAATCGCGAATATCCAGGCATTCCCCGCGAACCGGTCTCCAGCAACTCCGAAGCAGCTCGTTTAGCTTCGCTTGATCCGTCGATTGCTGCCATTGCCAGCGATGTGGCTGCCCAAACTTGGGGTCTTGAGGTCGTGGCCTTGGGTATTCAGGATGATTCTCAAAACAGGACGCGTTTCCTGGCAATCGGAAAGCTCGATATTCTGCCAAGCGGACGAGATAAAACGAGCGTCATTCTTGCTGTCCCTAATCGCGCGGGTGCGGTGTATCAAATGTTGTCGCCACTGTCTGATAATGGCGTCTCCATGACAAGATTCGAGTCGCGTCCAGCTCGCACGGGGCAGTGGGAGTATTACTTTTATGTCGATCTCGAAGGTCATTGCGAGGATGCTCGCGTGAAACAAGCGCTCGCGTCACTTGAGTCTCAATGTGCTTTTTATAAATTGCTCGGGTCCTATCCCGCGCAGTAGTCGCATGATCAGTGTGTCGCGCTTTTCGGAGTCGCGATGCAGTCATTTTCTCAATTCAGTTTTGTTGGTGTCCCTCTCATGTCCGCTCAAGACTCTGTATTGATTCCGCCGCCACATATCGCCGCGATCGCTCCATATCAGGCTGGCAAGCCCATCGAAGAGCTTGCGCGTGAGTTTGGGCTCGATCCTTCCGGTATCGTCAAACTCGCGTCTAACGAAAATCCTCTGGGGATGCCAGAGTCTGCCCGACGTGCCATTTCTGAGGCCATCGCAGGCTTAGGACGCTACCCAGACCCCGCTGGGTTTGATCTTAAAAAAGCCTTGTCAGAGCGTTATGGCGTTCCGCAAAATTGGCTCACCTTAGGCAATGGTTCAAACGACATTCTCGAATTAGTCGCGTCTGCTTTACTTGAGCCGGGCAGTTCGGTGGTTTACTCACAGTTCGCTTTTGTGGTGTATCGCCTTGCAACGCAGGCGCGTGGTGCCGAGCATCTTGTGGTGCCAGCCAAGGATCATGGACACGACTTACCGGCCATGCTCGCGGCGATACAGGACAACACACGCTTGGTGTTTATTGCAAACCCGAACAATCCCACGGGGACTTATTTATCCAATGACTCGATTGAGTCTTTTCTTGCCTCAGTGGCTGAGCGTCACGGATCGCGCGTGACGGTCGTGCTGGACGAGGCCTACAACGAGTTTCTCGAGCCTGAATTGCGCGTCGATAGCGTAGGTTTGGTTAAGCGCTATCCCAACTTGCTCGTGTCGCGTAGTTTCTCTAAAGCGTATGGTTTGGCCGGTTTGCGTGTTGGCTTCGGTGTGGCGCAGCCTGTCTTGACTGATTTGCTGAATCGGGTTCGCCAGCCCTTTAATGTGAATTCGCTCGCTCAGGCCGCTGCGATCGCAGCGCTTGGTGATACGGCGTTTTTAAAAGAAAGCTTTGAAGTCAATCGCGCTGGAAAGGTCCAATTACAAAGCGCGTTTGAAAAACTCGGGCTGACCTATTTGCCGAGCTTCTCCAACTTTGTATTGGTCAAGGTGGGAGATGCGGCACAGGTCAATCTCGAGTTACTCAAGCGCGGCGTGATCGTGCGTCCTGTCAAGGGTGATGGTTTGCCCGAGTGGCTGCGTGTGTCGATTGGGTTGCCTCAGGAAAATCAAAAGTTTATCGAGGCGTTGACAGCAATTATGGAGCAGTTGGCTGCATGAGTGCATTCAAAATTGAGACCGTTGCAGTGATTGGCGTGGGTCTGATCGGAGGCTCGTTTGCGGCTGCCCTCAAACACGCGGGAGTCGTGGGCAAGGTGCTGGGGGCGGGTCGTCGCCCTGAGACCTTACAAGAGGCCGCACGCCTCGGTCTGATTGATGAGGTGGTGAGTTTTAAAGAGGCGGCGCAACGCGCGGACTTGATCTTTGTTGCAGCCCCCGTTGGCGCCTTTGAGGCGATTTTCCAGGCACTCGCCCCTTGGCTGGGTCCCAAGACCATCATCACTGATGGCGGTAGCACCAAGCAAAATGTCATCGAAGCTGCACGGTCGGGCTTGCAGGCCCGTATCGGACAATTTGTCCCGGGTCATCCGATGGCTGGGTCGCATGAAAAGGGGCCGCAAGCGGCCGACCCTAAGCTGTATGTCGGACGGCGGGTCATGCTGACGCCGCTGGTTGAAAACCATCCTCAAGATGTCGAGACTGTTCGAGCGGCTTGGCAAGCGTGCGGCGCCAATGTGGTGTCGATCGAACCTACTCAGCATGATGGTGTGGTGGCGGCGATTAGTCACTTGCCGCATTGGGTCGCTGCACTTTTTATGGAATATGTCACGCAAAGTGATGACGCTGCGCTTAAATTGCAGACTGCGGGCTCTGGTTTCAGGGACTTTACACGCGTCGCTCAAGGATCCGCTGAAATGTGGCGCGACATTTTTATCGCAAATCGTCCTGCTATGTTGGCAGAGCTGCAGTCGATGAAAGCTGTGTTCGAGCGGGCTGAACATGCCTTGCGTGAAAACGATGCGGATTGGCTAGAAGACATGCTGGATCATGCCTCTAAAGCGCGGCGGGACTGGCAGGATCAGGGATCATGAGTCGTTTAGCTTTTTTGGATCTTCCTTCCGTTCAGCGTGCTCAGGGTACCGTGGCATTGCCGGGTTCAAAAAGTATTTCTAATCGTGTGCTGCTGTTGTCTGCGCTTGCGCAAGGGACGACACGTATCGAGGGCTTGCTGGCATCTGACGATACCGCGGTGATGCTTGCTGCGCTGAAACAGCTCGGAGTGCAGGTGGACACCCACTCGTCTGATTCTGTCAGCGTGACGGGTGTTTCACGTTTTCCTGTCGATGATGCACAGCTTTTTATGGGCAACGCTGGTACGGCCATCCGACCGCTGACGGCCGCGCTTGCGGTGATGGGCGGACATTACACCTTGTCAGGTGTACCAAGAATGCATGAGCGTCCCATCGGTGACTTGGTCGAAGGGCTACGAGAAATGGGCGCCCGCATCAATTATCTGGAACAGCCAGGCTATCCCCCTATTGAAATCTTGGCGCCTGAGCAGCTTGAAGATCGTGTGCGCGTGCAGGGGTCTGTCTCTAGCCAGTTTCTCACTGCTGTGTTGATGGCCGCCCCGCTCGCGGTGGCGCGCTCTGGTCGTGCGCTCACGGTTGAGGTGATCGGAGAGTTGATATCCAAACCCTACATTGACATCACTTTAAATCTGATGGCGCGCTTTGGTGTGGTGGTTGAGCGACAAGGCTGGCAGCAGTTTGTGATTCACGCAGACGCCGTCTATCGCTCACCCAACAGTATCTTTGTTGAGGGTGATGCCTCCTCAGCTTCGTATTTTCTTGCGCTGGGTGCAATTGGCGGTGGTCCAGTCAGGGTCGAGGGTGTCGGCGCCCAAAGTATCCAAGGAGACGTTGCCTTTGCTGACGTGATAGAAGCCATGGGTGCGCAAGTGCGTCGCGAAGCTTCTTCGATAGAGTTGACAGGTTTTCATGTTGCATCTGGTCAGCGTCTCAAGGCGTTTGATACGGATTTCAACTTGATTCCGGATGCGGCCATGACAGCGGCTGCGCTCGCCCTGTTTGCGGATGGTCCTTGTACTTTGCGAAATATCGCAAGTTGGCGCGTCAAAGAAACGGATCGAATCCATGCCATGGAAACCGAGCTGCGCAAATTGGGTGCTCGCGTAGAAAGTGGGCCAGACTGGCTGCGGGTCTATCCCGTGGAATCAGGCCAATGGCAAGATGCTGCGATTGATACTTACGATGATCATCGAATTGCCATGTGTTTTTCTCTGGCGGCCTTTGGTCAGTCAAAAGTGCGAATCATGGATCCGGACTGTGTGAGCAAAACATTCCCCACCTATTTTGATGTCTTAAGTGGTTTGCTGACATGAACGCTTTAGTACCTGTGATTACGATTGACGGACCAACGGCGTCTGGTAAAGGAACCGTGGCCCATCGCGTGGCTGCTGCACTCGGATGGGGTGTGTTGGATAGTGGTGCCCTATACCGCCTAACTGCTTTGGCTGTGCTGCAACAAGCAGTCGACCCAACAGACGCGCAAGCGGTAGCCCAAGTCGCGCAATCCTTGCAGGTTGAGTTTCATCCAAATGGCGTGCTGCTTGCCAATCAAGAGGTTTCAGAACTGATTCGGCAGGAGCAAGTCGGTAATTTAGCGTCCCGTTTGGCCCCCAACCCGATGCTTCGACAGGCTTTATTGGGTCGTCAGAGAGCATTCAGGCAGGGTGCAGGCTTAGTCGCGGATGGTCGCGATATGGGCACGATTGTTTTTCAGGACGCCAACTTAAAGATATTTTTAGTCGCTGACGTGCTGGCGCGCGCGCAGAGACGATGTAAGCAATTGATCGACAAGGGAATTTCTGCTAATCTAGAAGACCTGCTTGCTGATATGCGCGAGCGAGATGCACGTGACATTGAGCGTGCTGTCGCTCCACTATTACCTGCACAAGATGCGCACGTTGTTGATTCGTCTCATTTGACGATTGAACAAACTGTGCAAACCATCCTTGACCTGTGGTCAAGGGTTTAACCACTCCACCCGAATAGGGTGTGTTACCGGCTCCAAAGGCCATCTGGATCTTCCGTACATGTCAACTCAACAAACCTCAACCCAAGCCGGCGAAAGTTTTGCCGCGCTGTTTGCAGAAAGTATCGAAAAACAGGACATGAAATCCGGCGAAGTTATTTCCGCCGAAGTTGTCCGTATCGATCACAACTTTGTTGTGGTCAACGCAGGTCTGAAATCAGAAGCTCTGATTCCCCTCGAAGAATTCCTGAACGATCAGGGCGAGCTCGAAGTCAAACCGGGCGACTTTGTGTCGGTCGCGATTGATTCGCTCGAAAACGGCTACGGTGATACCGTGCTGTCCCGTGATCGCGCCAAGCGCCTCTCGGCCTGGTTGTCGCTCGAGCAGTCGCTCGACAAGAACGAATTGGTCACTGGTACCATCACAGGCAAGGTCAAGGGCGGTCTGACCGTCATGACTGCAGGCATCCGTGCCTTCTTGCCAGGTTCGTTGGTTGATTTGCGTCCTGTTAAGGACACAACGCCCTTCGAAGGCAAGACCATGGAATTCAAGGTCATCAAGCTTGATCGCAAGCGTAACAACGTTGTGTTGTCACGTCGTGCCGTGCTTGAAGCCAGCATGGGCGAAGAGCGTCAGAAGCTCCTCGAAAACCTCCAGGAAGGTTCGATCGTCAAGGGCGTTGTCAAAAACATCACCGATTACGGCGCGTTCGTGGACCTCGGTGGTATCGATGGCTTGTTGCACATTACAGATATGGCATGGCGTCGTGTGCGTCACCCATCCGAAGTCTTGACTGTTGGTCAAGAAGTCGAAGCCAAAGTCCTCAAGTTCGATCAGGAAAAGAGCCGCGTTTCACTGGGCGTCAAGCAGCTTGGCGAAGATCCATGGGTGGGTCTGGCACGTCGTTACCCACAGGGTACGCGTCTGTTCGGTAAGGTCACAAACCTCACCGACTACGGTTCATTTGTTGAAGTCGAAGCTGGTATCGAAGGTTTGGTTCACGTCTCCGAAATGGACTGGACAAACAAGAACGTTGATCCACGCAAGGTTGTGACACTCGGCGAAGAAGTCGAAGTCATGGTCCTCGAGATCGACGAAGACCGTCGCCGTATTTCCTTGGGCATGAAGCAGTGCCGTCAGAACCCATGGGAAGAGTTTGCCTCTAACTTCAAGCGTGGCGACAAGGTTCGCGGCGCGATCAAGTCAATTACTGACTTTGGTGTGTTCGTTGGCTTGCCAGGTGGCATTGATGGTCTGGTTCACTTGTCTGACTTGTCCTGGACAGAAACAGGCGAAGAAGCGGTTCGCAACTTCAAAAAGGGCGATGAGCTCGACGCAGTGGTTCTGGGCATCGACACAGACAAAGAGCGTATCTCCTTGGGTGTTAAGCAACTCGAAGGCGATCCATTTAACAACTTCGTAGGCACCTACGACAAGGGCGCAGTTGTCCCAGGTACAGTCAAAGCTGTTGAGCCTAAGGGCGCGACAGTGACGTTGTCTCATGAGGTTGAGGGTTTCCTCCGCGCCTCAGAGATCGCTACTGGCCGTGTCGAAGACGCAACGACAGCCTTGAATGTTGGCGACAACATCGAAGCTATGATCATCAACGTCGACCGTAAAACACGTCAGATCCAGTTGTCGATCAAAGCGCGTGATACGGCTGAAACGGCTGACACGATGCAGCGTATGACTGAAGCAAGCGCTTCTTCGGGCACCACGAACTTGGGCGCGTTGCTCAAGGCCAAGCTCGACCAAGCACGCGACACTGAATAAACCCAGTGACTAAGTCAGAACTCATCGCTGCACTGGCGGCCCGCTACTCTCAGCTGGCCGCTCGTGACACAGACTATGCGGTTAAAACCGTTCTTGATGCAATGACCCAAGCCTTGGCTGAAGGCCAGCGCATCGAGATTCGCGGTTTTGGCAGTTTTTCTTTGTCCGAACGTGCACCACGAGTTGGGCGCAACCCCAAATCCGGCGAACAAGTGCTGGTACCTGGAAAACAGGTTCCTCACTTTAAGGCGGGTAAGGAGTTGCGCGAGCGTGTAGACTTAAGTGAAGCGCCGGTTGCAGCAATCGCCGGTTAGTTCGAAACCGCCTAAATGGCGGTTTTTTTATGCGCGAGCCACTCTGCGCGCTTACAATCTCCTTTTGTACTTTTGGAGGATCAGCCATGCGCTACTTCGTCTGGGCCTTGCGCCTGATCGTTTTTCTCGCGGTGCTGTTGTTCGCACTCAAAAATACCAATCCGGTGTCAGTGATATTTTTTGACGGCTTGGTGATTCCAAATGTTCCGTTGATCGTTGTCATGCTATCGACGTTTGTCTTGGGCACGATATTTGGCTTGCTACTGACCGTGCCTCCGGCCTTTAGACGCCGCCGAGAGCTTGCGAGGCTTCGTAAAGAAATTGAAAAACTTCAAGCCGCGGCGAACCCGCAGGCACAAGCCGGACTATCGCCTGATGCCTTGGTACCTTTGTCGCCTATTTAATGTGCATTGCGCTTGTTCAGCGCAGCGCTCTCGTTAACTTTCTGGAATATAGCCGTGGATTTTGAAGCCTGGTGGCTGATTTTCTTGCCGTTATTGTTTGCCTTGGGGTGGATGGCGGCTCGTTTTGATATTAAGCAGATGCTGTCCGAGACACGCAACCTGCCAGACTCTTATTTTCGTGGTTTGAATTTTCTTTTAAATGAAGAGCCCGATCGCGCAATCGATGCATTCGTCGAGGTCGCCAAGCTGGATCCTGAGACAACTGAGTTGCATTTTGCACTGGGCAGCTTGTTTCGCAGACGTGGGGAAATGGAGCGTGCAATTCGTGTGCACCAAAGCTTGTTGTTTAGGGAAGACTTGCCAATTGCGCAGCGTGATCATGCGCAACACGAGTTAGCCCAGGACTATTTAAAAGCCGGCATGCTGGATCGGGCCGAAGAAGCGTTTGCTATTCTCAAAGACACTAGTTTTGCACTGCCTGCACTGCGTGCGCTGATTCGCATTTACGAATCGGAGCATGATTGGGCACGTGCCATTACAGCTGTCAAAACCCTCAGAAAGCTTGTCAATGAGCCGGTGCCCCAACTCGTGCACTATCACTGCGAACAGGCACAAGCATTCTTGGCGGAAAAGCCATCAAATATTGAGCAGGCTCGTGCGGCTCTCGCGCTGGCTGAGCAAGCGGTCGATCAAACGCAGATGAGTGGTCCTACACCTGCTTTTGTTCGGGTATCCATGCTCAATGCCACTATTGCGGCATCTCAACAGGATTTGATTCAACAACAGTCCTTCTTAGAGTCTGTTCTAAAGCAAGCTCCCGAATTTTCGGGGTTGGTCGCCGCGGAGCTGTTTAATAACTACATGACCCAAGGTCAGGCTACTGAGGGGCTCATACGTCTTCAGGATCACTATCAGCGTTATCCTTCTCTAGACTTGTTTAATGTGGTCTTTAGAGGTTTGCGAGCTCAGCAGGGTGTTGACCAGGCTTGGGCGTTTGCGCGTCAAGCTCTTCAGTCGCATCCTTCATTGCTTGGTCTGGATCGTTTGCTCGAGGCAGAGTTGGCACAAAAGCCTGCGAATGATCAGACCCCCTTGGAGAGTCCGATTCCAGGGGCGGATCTGACTCTTTTACGTCGACTCATTAATCGGCACACCCAACGCCTTGATCGTTATGTGTGCGGCACATGCGGATTTCAGGCACGCCGCTATTATTGGCAGTGCCCTGGTTGTAACGCGTGGGAGACATACAAACCGCGCAGATTGGAAGAGTTGGAATGAGTCAATTTCCCATAGAAGCTATCTCACGTGCACGGGTCCTTGTGGTCGGTGACATCATGCTTGACCGATACTGGTTCGGCGAGGTGGAACGTATTTCTCCTGAAGCACCCGTGCCAGTGGTCCGTGTGGTCAAGCGTGAAGACCGGTTGGGTGGTGCAGCAAACGTGGCGCGCAACATTGTCGCTC
Source organism: Burkholderiaceae bacterium (assembly GCA_030158305.1). Taxonomy (GTDB): domain Bacteria; phylum Pseudomonadota; class Gammaproteobacteria; order Burkholderiales; family Burkholderiaceae_B; genus Zwartia. The sequence goes on along the minus strand of JAOATE010000054.1, from coordinate 27,148 downwards.
TGGGTGCCCACGCAACATTGGCTGGCTTTGTCGGAGAAGACGAGGCGGCCACTAGCGTGCGTCAATTGCTGTCCGAAGCAGGGATTCAGGCCCACATGATTACGGATGTGGCGCATCCCACAACACTCAAAATGCGTGTGCTGGGTCGGCAGCAGCAATTGTTGCGCATTGATTTTGAGGAAAAGCCAACGGCAACTTTGCTTGAGGCCTTACGCGATCAGGTAGAAAGATTGTTGGCTGGACATGATGTACTTGTCCTCTCTGATTACGCGAAAGGGGCTTTAGCTCAAGTCGATTTATTGATTGAGCTTGCTCGAAAAAAGGGATTGCCGATTTTGGTAGATCCTAAGGGTACGGACTATCGACGTTATCGTGGCGCGAGCTTAGTGACCCCAAACCGAAGCGAGATGCAGCAAGCGGTTGGTGCCTGGAGTTCTGAGCAAGAGCTCACCGATCGCGCTCAGGTCTTACGAGAGCAGCTCAGCCTGGATGCCTTACTCGTGACACGCTCAGAGCAGGGCATGACACTTTTCACTGGGCAGGGTCGCGAGCATGTCGAAGCCCAAGCGCATGAGGTGTTCGATGTTTCAGGAGCGGGCGACACGGTACTGGCCACGCTGGCAGTGATGCGGGCGGCGGGCGTAGATTGGCCGACTGCAATGCGTTGGGCCAATCGGGCGGGTGGTATCGTTGTCGGTAAATTAGGTACGTCCATTGTTACAGCGGGAGAGCTTTCATGATCATCGTTACAGGCGCAGCAGGTTTTATCGGTAGCAACATCGTGCGCGGGCTCAACCGTAGAGGCATCACGAGTATTTTGGCAGTGGACGACCTGACAGATGGCGACAAGTTCGTCAATCTGGTTGGCGCTCAGATTGCTGATTACATGCACAAGGACGATTTTCGTCGTCGAGTGTTAGACGGATCATTACCTGCTGTTCGTGCTGTCTTTCATCAAGGCGCGTGCTCTGACACCACTGAGCGCGATGGTCGCTTCATGATGGATAACAACTACCGCGTCACGCTTGAGTTGTTTGAGTATTGCCAAGCGCACAAAGTCCCATTTATGTATGCCTCGTCTGCAGCTGTATACGGCGCGGGACCTGTTTATGTGGAAAGTCTTGAAAACGAGCGTCCACTCAATGTGTACGGTTACTCTAAGTTTCTATTTGATCAGGTGGTTCGTGCGCGCAGTGCGTCGTTAACAGCCCAAGTGGTTGGGTTGCGATATTTCAATGTGTATGGTCCCCAGGAGCAGCACAAAGGACGCATGGCCTCTGTGGCATTTCACAATATGAATCAATTCCTCGCGGAAGGTTACGTTCGCTTGTTTGGTGGCTGGGATGGCTATGCAGATGGCGGTCAAATGCGTGACTTCATTTCAGTTCACGATGTGGTCGATGTGAACTTGCACTTCCTTGATCATCCTGAAACCTCCGGTATCTTCAATTGTGGAACTGGACGTGCGCAGCCGTTCAATGATGTGGCCGCCGCAGTCGTGAATGCGATGCGCGCCACACAAGGCAAAACGGCCCTCCCATTGGATGATCTCGTCAAACAAGGATTGTTGCGCTACGACAGTTTCCCTGACGATCTAAAAGGGCGATACCAGAGCTATACGCAAGCAGATGTAACAGCATTGCGTCAGGCTGGCTTTACAGCACCGATGCGTGATGTGGAGACTGGTGTGTCCGAGTACGTGCATCAACTGTTTGCGCCGCAAAGCTAAACTTTCTCGATCCCTCCTCGATCCTTGCGTAAACTCCGCATGGATGAATGGTGTTTTTTTGCACCCTTAAGTTCAGTTTGCACTTCAAGATAGCACTCGAGCAACAGACTCATTCCGAGTCTGTTCAAGTGTGTTCATCTCTTGGAGCAAATACTTTTATGAACCCCTTTCTTAAAGATCCCGTTGCACAACCTCTGGGTAAGCAGACTGCCGCGCATTGGCGTAAACCTGTTAAACGCCAACGCGTTTCCGGCCTCTCTCGCCACGCCAGTTTAGCCATGATGGCTGCAGGATTGACGGTTGGAGTGCCTGCGCAAGCGCTCGATGTGAATGCGGCATCCGTGACGCAACTTGAGAGCTTGCGCGGTATTGGCCCACGTACCGCAAAAATGATTGTTCATGAGCGCAGTCGTGCAGGTGCATTTGCCTCCATGGAGGATTTGTCTGACCGTGTAAAGGGGCTTGGAGAGCGCCGCGTCCGAGCGCTCAGTCAAGCGGGCCTTGAGGTCAAAGCCACTTCGTCAGGCGTATCAATGACTTCGGACCAAGAGGCTCTAGTCATGGAATTGCCCGAGGGCACCCGTCATACAAAACGAAAGTCTCAGCCTATCGTTGCGAAACCTGAAATTATTGCCCCTCAGTCTTTCTAAGTTGTCAGCGAGGTGTTTGCAGACATTTTGACAAACTTTTGGGTATGATCAGTTCATATGAAAACATATCCTTCCGTCGAAAATACTGTTGGCAATACACCTCTCGTGCAGCTCAAGCGATTGCCGGGTCCCATTGCAAACGAGCGCGGCAATATCGTCCTTGGCAAGCTAGAGGGCAACAATCCTGCTGGCTCTGTCAAGGATCGCCCCGCGTTATCGATGATCTTGGGTGCCGAGGCACGCGGTGAAATCAAGCCTGGCGATACGCTCATCGAAGCAACGAGTGGTAATACGGGCATCGCACTCGCGATGACCGCAGCCATGCGTGGCTACAAAATGATTTTGATCATGCCTGATAACCTTTCGGTCGAACGACGCGCGTCGATGGCGGCCTACGGGGCCAAGCTTATTTTGACGCCAGCCAATCAGGGCGGTATGGAGCATGCGCGGGATCTGGCTGCGCGTATGCAGTCAGAGGGGCAGGGCAAGGTATTAGATCAGTTTTCAAATCCTGACAATCCGCTTGCGCATTTCAACACCACGGGACCAGAGTTGTGGGAGCAGACGCAAGGTCGGATTACCCACTTTGTGAGTGCGATGGGTACGACCGGAACCATTATGGGTGTGTCGCGTTATCTTAAAAGTCGTAATCCTGCGATCACTATTGTTGGGGCTCAGCCTGCTGAGGGCTCTCAAATCGCAGGCATTCGTAAATGGCCTGAGGCCTATTTGCCGTCGATCTATGATCCCTCCCTCGTCGATCAGTTTGAGCAGATTGAACAAAAAGACGCTGAAAATATGGCGCGTCGCTTAGCCGCCGAAGAAGGGATTTGTGCTGGAGTGTCCGCAGCTGGAGCGCTCGTTGCAGCGCTGCGCGTTGCGCAGACTGCGCGCAACGCGACGATTGCTTTTATTGTGTGTGATCGCGGAGATCGCTACTTGTCGACAGGACTATTCGACGAGCAGTCCTAGCGATTTTCCAACGCTTGCGCTAAGTCCGCCACAGAAGCCGCATAAAAATAGCTGCGATTGTATTGGGTAATCGTAAAGAAATTTTGCGTCGCGGTGCGCAGTTCAACCCGACCTGCAGCTTCTTCGGGTAAATCGATGACACCGAGTGGGCCGCGTGACCAAGCGGTTTCCTTGGCACCGGGGGCGAGCTTAGCTCCAGCTGCTCGCAACTGTGGCCAATCAAGATTAGGCTTGAGTCCGCCGTCGACTAATTTGTCTGCCGAGGCCGGGAGTGTGACCGGGGCAAACACTGGAAGCCCTCGCTGCCAGCCGTGTTCCACTAAAAAGTTTGCGACAGAGTCAATGGCATCCGGCATGCTGTTGGAGAGATCAATGCTTTTGGCACCAGAAGCGCTGACAGCAAACCGCTTGATGCTACCCGGCATAAACTGGGGAATACCAATCGCGCCTGCGTAGGAACCCTTGATGCTTCGTGCATCCAGGCGGCCAGTGAGATCGAGCTCAATCAGATCGGCGAGTTGTCCCCGAAACATCGCTGCGCGATCTGGACGTTTTGGATCAGGGTAGTCAAAGCCTAGCGATGCCAGTGCGTCCAGAACGCGGAAATTGCCTTGGCTTTTGCCATAAAGTGTTTCCACTCCGATGATGGCAGCAATGATGGATTGAGGAACACCATAGCGTTTTGCGGCACGATCAAGTTCTGTTGCGTACTGTTGCATAAAGGCACGACCTTGATTGATGCGGATCGGCTCGACAAAACGCCCACGGTACGTTGCCCAGCTCCGCGGCACCTTGGGTTGACCGACGGCGGGCGGGGTCACGATCCGGACGACCGTTGGGTTGTAGCGCGCATCCTCGACCAGGCTCAGGACACCTGTCTCTGAGAGCTGGCGAGAGGAGGCGAGCTCTATGCCAAATTGACGCAAAGCCGCACGCCGCGTTGCCTGCGTATGACCGCCTGCGGGAGTGGTATTTCCGGCTTCAGGTAACTGTGTGCCCGTCTGCTTGGCTGTCTGACTGCTGTTAGGCTGGCCTGATTGGCCCGCCGATCCAGAGTTGGGCGAGACCGCAGTGCCTGCACAGGCGCTCAAAAGCGCAGTCAGGCAGCTGATTTGCAGAACACGGCGGGGCAAAGACATAAATTTTCCTTATTAACAATTGTCGCTATGATACCTAGTCATAGATCCCTCGTCACCGGCCATCCCCCTAGTCTTGGCGTTTCTTTCAAAATGACAGAGACGTCGTTTCACAATGGCATAGGGGTTGAGCAGAGTCGTATCCTCTATATCCGGTAAAATCAGCCCCTGAAACATCATTTAAATACTTGATTTATCTCTGGAGATCGTTGGATGAAGGTGCTTGTGCCTGTAAAGCGTGTCGTTGATTACAACGTCAAAGTACGCGTCAAATCGGATCAATCGGGTGTTGATATCGCAAACGTCAAGATGTCGATGAATCCTTTTGATGAAATCGCTGTCGAAGAAGCCACGCGTCTCAAAGAAAAAGGCGCAGCTACGGAGATTATCGCCGTCTCCTGCGGCGTCGCACAATGCCAGGAAACGTTGCGCACAGCGATGGCGATTGGTGCAGACCGTGGCATTCTTGTTCAGACAGATGTTGAACTCCAGCCTTTAGCCGTGGCGAAGTTGCTCAAGGTCCTTGTTGAAAAAGAGCAGCCACAGTTGGTAATTCTCGGCAAACAAGCCATTGATGATGACGCCAATCAGACGGGTCAGATGTTGGCTGCGTTACTTGGATGGTCTCAGGCAACCTTTGCCAGTAAAGTCGAACTCGGCGAAGGCGTGGCACGTGTGACCCGTGAAGTCGACGGTGGACTCGAGACGCTGGAGCTCAAACTGCCCGCGATCGTGACAACAGACCTGCGCCTGAACGAACCGCGCTATGTGACATTGCCTAACATCATGAAGGCGAAGAAAAAGCAGCTCGACACAGTGACGCCTCAGGATCTTGGTGTCGATGTCGCGCCTCGCCTGAAAACACTAAAAGTAGCCGAGCCCTCAGCGCGCTCTGCTGGCGTAAAAGTCGCGGATGTTGCCGCGCTTGTCGATAAACTCAAGAACGAAGCCAAGGTGGTTTGATCATGTCAATACTTGTCATCGCTGAACACGATAATGTTCAATTAAAAGCTGCAACCTTGAACGTCGTGGCGGCTGCCTCCAAAATTGGCGGAGATGTGCATGTGCTGGTTGCAGGCGCTAACGCTGCTGCGGTTGCGCAGCATGCTGCAAAAATTTCCGGCGTCTCTAAAGTGCTGTTGGCAGAGTCTCCCGCTTTGGCGGACGGCTTGGCTGAAAACGTTGCCGAACAGGTCTTGGCGCTCGCACCTGCCTACAGTCACATTTTGTTCGCAGCGACCGCATCAGGTAAAAATGTCTCGCCACGCGTGGCGGCTCGTTTAGACGTTGCACAGATTTCCGAGATTCAGTCTGTGTTGTCGGCCGATACGTTCGAGCGTGCGATTTACGCAGGTAATGCTGTTGCGACCGTTCAGTCCACGGACCCTGTCAAAGTGATCACGGTGCGCACTACTGGTTTTGACGCAGCGCCTGAGGGCGGAAGTGCTGCTGTAGAGTCAGTGACACCTGCTGCCTCAGCAGGTCTGTCCACCTTTGTGGGTCGCGAAGTCGCCAAGAGCGATCGTCCTGAACTTGCTGGCGCCAAGGTTGTGGTGTCTGGCGGTCGTGGTATGGGTAGCGCTGAAAACTTCAAAATCCTTGATCCGCTGGCAGACAAGCTGGGTGCTGCATTGGGTGCCTCACGCGCTGCCGTGGATGCAGGCTATGCGCCCAACGATTGGCAAGTGGGTCAAACAGGAAAAATCGTCGCGCCTCAGTTGTATGTCGCGATTGGGATTTCCGGTGCGATCCAGCACTTGGCGGGCATGAAAGACTCTAAAGTCATTGTGGCCGTCAACAAAGATGCAGAAGCGCCTATTTTTGGCGTAGCGGATTACGGTTTGGTGGCAGACTTGTTCACTGCTGTACCTGAGCTCGTCAACACGTTGTAATCCAGCACGTCGTCCTTTAGGACTCAGCAAACTTGACCCCCACTCATTGGATCTTGCATCCAGCGTCTGGGGGTTTAGCTTTTTTAAATTCAAGCGTACATATCCTATCGGTGCCCTATGACTTATCGTGCTCCTGTTGAAGACTTTAACTTTGTATTCAACGCTCTCGCGGATATGCCGGGTTTGCTGAAGCTACCAGCTTTTGCTGGGGTGGAGCTTGATTTACTCGCTGCTGTTTTAGAAGAAAACGCAAAATTCACAGCCGAGGTGGTTGCGCCCACTAACCGAACGAGCGATCGTCAGCCACCTGTGTGCCAAGCTGGGCGTGTCAGCATGCCCGCTGAGATTCATGAGGCGTTTCGGCAATTCGTCCAAGGCGGCTGGCAAGGTCTTCGTCATCCCGAGCAGTGGGGAGGGCAGGGTTTGCCGAAGTTGCTTGCGACGGCGACGACCGAAAATCTATATGCGGCAAACGTTGCCTTTTCTTTGTGTCCAATGTTGACAGATGGCGTGATCGAAGCGCTCCTTCTGACAGGTTCTGATACTCAAAAACAGACCTATATCAAGCCTCTCGTGAGTGGCAAGTGGACGGGCACGATGAACTTGACTGAACCGCAGTCAGGCTCTGATTTGTCCTTGGTGACGACGCGTGCAGTCCCTCAGGCCGATGGTCATTACCGCTTGTTTGGACAAAAGATTTACATCACTTTCGGTGAGCATGATCTGGCTGAAAATATTGTGCATCTCGTCTTGGCGCGAACGGCAGATGCACCTCCTGGCGTCAAAGGGCTCTCTTTGTTTGTCGTGCCTAAATTTTTAGTCAATGCGGATGAAACGCTCGGCGCACGCAATGATGTGTGGTGTGCGTCGATCGAGCATAAGCTCGGTATTCATGGCAGCCCCACCGCTGTGCTGTTATTTGGTGATGACAAAGGTGAAGTCGGGGCAGGTGCGATCGGTTCGCTGGTCGGTCAAGAAAACCGTGGCTTAGAGTACATGTTCGTCATGATGAACGCTGCAAGGTTTGCTGTGGGTGTGCAGGGAATCGGGGTCAGCGAAGCTGCGACACAACGTGCGACAGCGTATGCGCGCGATCGAATTCAGAGTCGTGCCATTGAAGGGTCAGCAGGACCTGTTGCCATTATTAAACATCCGGATGTTCAGCGTATGCTGATGACGATGCGTGCGCTCACGGAGAGCGCGAGAGCGATTGCTTGTGTGGCAGCGGCAGCAGATGATTTAAGTCTTGAACATCCTGATCCAGAGGTACGGCGCACTCATCAGGCACTCTACGATTATTTAGTACCCGTTGTAAAAGGATTTTCCACAGAGTGTTCGCTTGAGGTGACATCACTAGGCGTACAGGTTCATGGAGGCATGGGCTTTATCGAGGAAACCGGTGCTGCTCAGTTTTATCGTGACGCCCGAATTCTGACCATTTATGAAGGGACGACTGCGATACAAGCGAACGACTTGATCGGGCGAAAAACCATTCGTGATGGGGGCGCAACAGCGCATCGCTTGGTCTCGTCCATGCAGCTGACCGTGATCGAGCTGCGTGATGTTGCGATGCGCTCATCTGCTGAGGCACGTGAAGGTTTGTTGTTGATTGCGGACAATCTTGCGCGGGCGATCACGCAGTTCGAGTCTGTTGTTTCTTATATGCTTGAGCACACACAAGAAAACATCCGTGCAGCCTATGCAGGGAGCGTGCCTTATTTGATGCTGACGGGTTATGTGTTGGGTGGTTGGCAGATGGCACGTGCGGCACTCGCCTGTATTGGCGATCAGCCTGCCTGCTTGAGCGCTGGCGTTTCACCAGAGTTCATGTCCAATAAGTTTGCAACGGCTGTGTTTTACGCGGGAGTGATGCTGCCTCGCACAGAGGCACTTGGCCGCACCATTCATCAAGGTGTCGCGCTCAACCAGGCAGTTGAGCGCTCTACTTTGATGTGATCAGGGCAAAATGGCATCCAGGCTCGTATTGACCTCGATGAGCAACGGCTCGCGTGTCGCGAGCGCCTGTTTGATCACCGCATCAATTTCAGACTTGTCTTGGATGCGTGCTGCTTTCATTCCAAAGCTTGTCGCCAAGGTGTAAAAGTCTGGATTGAATAATGACGTGCCGCTGACGCGACCGGGATACCCACGCTCCTGATGCAGACGGATGGAGCCGTAGCTGCTGTTGTTGGACACAATAAAGATGATTGGAAGCTTGCGCTCCACCGCCAGGATCATCTCGTTTCCAGTCATGAGAAAACCACCATCGCCCACCATACAAATGGTCGTGCGCTCAGGCTCTCGCATTGCGCAGGCGAGCGCGGCAGGTGTGCCATAGCCCATCGCTCCAGCGAGAGGGGCCATCAAGCGCTGACCCGACTTAAAGCTGAAGTGACGATATACAGGTGCTGCAAAGGTGCCCGCATCCAGACAGATTGTGGTGTCGAGTGTGGCATTTTCAGCGACGGCGCGCACGACTTCTGTAAAGTTGACGCCCTGTTTGGCTTGACGATTGGGCCAGGCCGCGTAGGGTTGAGAGTGTTGACGCAAGGTCTTGAGCCAGTCTTGGCGGACGGTGTTGGGTTGCGTGGCGTTGGCCTGAGTTAACGCGCGTACGAGGGCAATGGGGTCGCACACCAGTGGATAATCCGCCACCGTGTCCCAGTTTACGATGCGTGAATCTGGATAGCAGTGGAGGAGTGTTTGTGGGGCTTGGGCGTAGCGAGGGAACTGGAAGTTTTGGGTCGTGATGTCGCCCAGGCGTGTACCGAGAGCCAAGACAAAATCGCTTTCTTGCAAGGTCGCCATTTGAGCGGCTTGGTTGGACAGTCCCAAATCGCCGACAAAGAGTGGATCATCATTGGCAAAAATGTCATGGCGGCGAAAGGACACCATGGTGGGAAGTTGCCAGTGATGAACAAACGCACGCAGCGCCTCGCGTCCACCAGGGCAGTCAAACATTCCGCCCGCTATCACGACAGGTCTTTGTGCATCTGCCAGACGCTTGCCAATTTCGTCCATCATCGCTTGGTCTGGCAAGCCAAAAACTTGGGCGTGATTTTTAAAGTTTGGTTTAGCAACTGTTTGTTGTTGAATATCTTCTGGAATGACGATCACAACAGGACCTGGAACACCAGACGTCGCCATACGAATGGCTTTGAATGCTGTTTCACCGAGTTGTTCGGGTGTTTGGCATTCAAAGACCCATTTAGCGATGGAGCCATACATCTTTTGATAGTCGATTTCCTGAAATGCCTCGCGGCGCAAATCACGTGCTGCAATTTGTCCGACAATCAAGATCATTGGAACGGCGTCTTGTTGGGCGGTATGCACGGCGATGGCTGCGTGGGTGGCACCGGGTCCGCGGCTGACGAGCGCGACGCCTGGGCGACGCGTCAGGCGGCCATCTGCAACGGCCATATAGCCCGCGCCACCTTCATGACGGCAGGTCACGACGTCGATCTGAGGAAAGTCGACCACAGCATCCAGTAGGCCCAGATAGCTTTCGCCAGGGACGAGAAAAATGCGGTCCATGCCGTGATCGGCAAAAACTTGAAAGAGTGCGTGACTGGAGGTGAATGGATTCATGAGTTGTGCGTCAGAAGATGTCTAGGTTTCAGCGGTACAGGTTTCAGAATTGCGGTTTTTGATTGGGAAATGTATCAATCATCATGGATCAAGAAATTAGCATAAAGCGAGGTGTTGTAAAAAAGTGAACAAATCAAAAGACTGTTATTGCAAACAGTACTGATTTAATATACAGTACTGTTTATGCAATCAGTTTGTGTCGATTGCGAGAGACGCAAGATTTTGTCTTGTTTCATCTGGTTTTCCGCAAAGGAGCGAAAAATGACACGTGAAGTCCGCCACAATTACCCCCCAACATTTGCTGCGTATGCTGGCGATAGCCACTCGGCCACTGCCAAAAACATGGTGTCTGATGTATTTTTACTGGCCTTTTGGGCTGCGATGGTTCCTGTCTCCATGTGGATTGGCAGCGCTGCTGGCTTCTAAGCTGCTGGCTTCTAAACTGCTAGGTTCTAAGCTGCCGAGTTCTAAGCTTGATTGCATTTGCTCAGCTATTTGCTTAACTATGAGCTCAGCTACTTGCCAGCATCACCACACCCGCGGCAATAAAACAGCAACCCAAGATTCTGCCCCATCCTACGGGTTCGCGCAAAAGATACAGTCCCGCTAGTGTGACCAGTAGCATAGACATCTCACGCGCAGGCGCCACCAGGCTGACTGGCGCGCCATTACGCAGGGCGTACAGCACCAAAATATAACCAAGCGGTGAGAGTAGGCCGATCGCCCACGCGAGCGGCCAATACCCCCTCATCGCATCCCACGCGCGTTTCGGTTGACGGGCCATATGTGGCAACATCAACATACTTTTCGAAGCTGAAGTCGCCCAGTCAAATAAAACGGGTGCAATGCCAAGCGCAATGACGCCATAAGCATCTACCAGCGTATACGCAGCAATCAGCAAGCCAATCCAGAGCCCCCATCTCACGCCAATCATGGCCTCCGGTAGTAATAGACGTCTGATTTGGCCTTGGGTGGCAATCATCAATACCCCAGCGACCACGGCAAGCATGCCGCTAATGCCAAGCACAGTCGCGGGCTCCCGAATAAAAAGAATCGCACCAATGGTCGATAAAAACGGCCCTGTTCCCCTCGCAACTGGGTAGACCACGGATAAATCTGCGACCTGGTAGCCACGCTGCAGGCTTAGGCTATAGACCAGATGTAACGTGCCTGACAGCAAAATACAGCCTAATATCGACCAACTCCAGGCGTTTTCCTCAAACACAAGAATCCAGATGACCCAGGGTGTAAAAAGGATCGTGGAGCACAGTCCATAGGCAAATACAAAGGCAGGACCGACTTGCGCGGCGCGCTTGGCCAGCAAATTCCATGAGGCATGACAAATCGCCGCGACGATGACGAGCAGCAGGGCAGAGAGAGTCATGTGAGGATCATCAGTCAGCTAAAAAGGGCTAAAGTGTTGTAGAATAGAGAGCTTTTTATCACATCCTCTGCCCGGTAGCGGATTTCCGAATAGGTCGGATATCCAGCCAAATAATATTGACCGAGAGCATGATGACTTGGAGTTTTTATGAATTTGATCGCAATTATTGAGCAAGAAGAAATTGCTCGTTTGACAGGCGGAAAGCCCGTTACAGATTTCGCGCCAGGCGACACAGTCGTCGTGAGCGTCAACGTTGTCGAAGGTACACGTAAGCGTACCCAGGCTTTTGAGGGTGTTGTGATTGCACGTCGCAATCGTGGCCTGAACTCAGCCTTCATCGTTCGCAAAATCTCCTCCGGCGAAGCCGTTGAGCGTACGTTCCAGTTGTACTCACCACAGATCGCTGGCATCGAAGTCAAGCGTCGCGGTGATGTGCGTCGTGCCAAGCTTTATTACCTGCGTGACCGCTCCGGCAAGTCCGCACGTATCAAGGAAAAGCTCGTTCGCAAGACAGTCGCAGCATAAATGTTTGTCGACTCAATGCGAAAGTAGAAAAAAGCACCCTGTTGGGTGCTTTTTTTTCGTTATATAGTCACATCACATAGTCATATCCACTCGCAAACTAATCGGCCCTCTCCACTATGTCCTCTGATTCTTCCGAAAGCCTGCGTCCTCGCAGACCTCCTGTCAGACCTTCTTTTGATCCGATGACACAGCCATGGACTCCTTCTGCGTTGCCTTTCGCGGCGGTGCCTGCTCATCGATTAACGCCATCTTCTTTGCGCAGCGTGCTGACAGGCTCCATTCAACGTCCGCTGGATATTCCCAACGAGTCACTCATCAGAATGCCTGGTCGCGATGGTACGCCGGTGGAGGCCGCGGTATTGGTGCCCATCGTGATGCGACCTGAGGGATTAACGGTTTTATTGACGCAACGAACCGCTCACTTAAATGATCATGCCGGGCAAGTGAGTTTTCCGGGCGGACGCGTTGAATCAAGTGATATCGATGTACAGGCGACCGCTCTGCGCGAGACAGAAGAGGAAACAGGACTATCCAGAGCGTTTATCGAGTGCCTGGGTGGACTGCCTCGCTATGTCACTGGGACGGGCTTTGCCGTCAGTCCAATCACGGCTCTCGTGCGCCCTGGTTTTGAGCTCAATCCTGATACGTTTGAAGTGGCAGAGATTTTTGAAGTACCGCTGTCCTTTTTAACAGATCCTGCAAACTACCGCTTCCATCGGGCAGAACTTGCAGACGGTCGCGTTCGACAGTATTACTCCATACCGTGGAAACAGTTTTTTATATGGGGAGCTACCGCAGCGATGCTGTTAGGTATGTGTCAGATTTTGTCAGAAGCTGGCGAATAATCTAATAACTTTCGTGGTCGTCTTTTGCCTGAATCAAGCGCAGGTAAAGCGCATGACGAGCGGGGTTAATCTCCTTGCGTGCGAGGGCAGCTAGTACCCCGCAATTTGGCTCGTGCTGATGCGTGCAGTTGTAAAACCGACAGTGCTCTCTGTGAGCGCTGAACTCTGGAAAACCACGTTCAATTTCTTCGCGACTCAAATGCAACAAGCCAAAACCTTGAAAGCCAGGTGAGTCAATGAGATCTCCACCACCTTCAGGCAGGTGATACAGGCGTGTGCTTGTCGTGGTGTGTCGGCCTGCCCCTAACGCCACAGAATGCTCCTGAGTGGCCGCTTGGGCTAAAGGTGCGAGCGTATTGAGCAAGGTCGACTTGCCCATGGCGCTTTGGCCTAGTAGCAGAGAGGTTTTGTCCTTGAGGAGTGGCAAGACTTGCGTCTGGACACTGGCGGGGTCGCGCGCACAAATTTCAATGATCGGTACACCGAGTGAACGAAAGGGAGCAAGCCTTGCTTGCGCCGCAGGCATGCCAGCCACCAGATCAACTTTGTTCAATAAGATGATGGGCGAGATATCTGCGGACCACGCGCCTGCCAAGGAGCGACCGAGGAGGTCATCCGAAAAGGCAGGCTCCACCGCAATGACAATCAATAGTTGATCGACATTAGCGGCAAACTGTTTGCTACGCGATTCGTCGGAGCGAAATAAGAGATTTTTGCGCTCCAGAATCGACTCAAGCGCACCTTCGTCCTGACCTTGACGGGAAATGGCGACATAGTCACCCACAGCCGCATCATTCTTTTTGCCTCTGGGAAAGCACTTGATTAAGGCGCCTCCCTCGACTTCAACGGTGTAATGTCGCCCATGGGCGGCAATGACGCGACCGTGCAGTCGTTCTGTCATGACGCCAACAGTTGACGAATACGCGTCGCAACAGGAGGGTGGCTGTCGTAAAAGGCTGAGTGAAGCGGATCTGGGGTCAGCGTTGACGCGTTGTCATCCACGAGTTTGATGAGCGCGGATACCAGCTGATCTGCGGAGCTTTGATCGCTGGCAAAGCGATCCGCTTCAAACTCATCCTTGCGAGAAAACCAGCTAAACAAGGGGGTGAGACCGAAGGTAAAAACGGGCACCACCATAAAGAACAGAATGAGCGCCATGGCGTCATTGTGTCCGCCCAGTTGTGGAACAACGCCGAGGTCTGTGTAGAACCAGACCTGCTGCGCGAGCCAGCCCAAAATAGCGAAAAATATCAAGGATCCTGCAAAGCTGAGGGCGAGGCGTTTAAAGATGTGATTGTGTTTGAAATGACCTAACTCATGCGCGAGCACCGCAATGATTTCATCCGCGCTCAAGCGAGCGAGCAGTGTGTCGAAAAATACAATCCGACGGGCGCGACCAAAGCCCGTGAAATAGGCATTGCCATGGGCCGAACGCTTGGAACCATCCATCACAAACAGACCGTTCAAAGAAAATCCACAACGCTGTGCCAGTGCCTGAATTTGTTGTGCAAGCGCTTGGTCTTCGAGGGGGGTAAATTTGTTGAAAAGTGGTGCGATCCAAGTCGGGAAGATGAACAGAACCAAGAGGTTAAACACTGACCAGAGCCCCCACGCCCATGCCCACCAGAAATCACCTGCCTCAGCCATCAGCCATAGCACTGCAGCGATCAGAGGTAAGCCGAGTAAGGCGCCGATCAAAATGCCTTTGATGGAATCCGCGACAAAGAGCTTGGGTGTCATGCGGTTAAAACCAAACTGAGCCTCAAGCTTGAATTGACGGTAAATGGAAAAGGGTAGGCCGAGCGCGCCAAGCAAGGACATGACCGCCACAATCAAGAGCACCTGACGCAATAAGTCATGTGTTGTGAGTGTGCTGACCCATAGATCGATGTGCTGGAGTCCGCCAAGCAAGGTCAATCCCACCAAGATCGCGGCATCAAATACCAACTCAACCATACCCAAGCGAACCTTAGCGGCGGTGTAGTCTGCTGCCCGTTGGTGGCTCGGCAGTCCGATGCGGGAGGCAAACTCGGCGGGAACGACTTCGCGATGGCTCACAACATGCCGGAGTTGGCGGCTGGCTAGCCACAACCGGGTGCCGATCGTCGCAAGTAGGAAAGCAATAAAAAGTATCGTAAGCATGGGTCAAGATAGCCTTATGGCAGCATGTGAGAAAATCACGTTTTAACTGGATTGATTATATGGCGAACCCCCCCTCTCAGAAAGCATCTCCCCAAACTGCAAAAACAGTCCTAAATGAGTTTCGCCTTGTGTGGCTCGACATGGAAATGACAGGGCTAGATCCTGAGAAAGAGCGCATCATCGAAGTCGCTGTTGTGGTGACCGAGCCTGATTTGACGATTGTGGCGGAGGGACCAGTGCTGGTGATTCATCAGCCGGACAGTTTGCTTGATGCTATGGATAGCTGGAATCGCTCCACGCACGGTAAAAGCGGCCTGACAGATAAAGTGAAAGCGTCTACCTTGACCGAAGAGCAAGCCGAGACCCAACTCATTGCGTTTCTCTCCCAGCACGTGCCTGCAGGCAAGTCTCCACTGTGTGGCAATACGGTCAGCCAAGATCGGCGATTTATGTTTAATTACATGCCAAAACTTGAGCAGTTTTTTCACTACAGAACTGTTGACGTCAGCACGATCAAAGAGCTCGCACGTCGTTGGAGACCCGAGTTACTAAAGGGCTTTGAAAAACGTAGCAAGCACGAAGCGCTTGCTGATATTTACGAGTCGATCGATGAACTCAAGTATTACCGTGAGACCTTCATCAAGCTGGCTTGAAGCCTTTGATGATGTGACGGTACCAGCCCTGTAACAAGATGGCAGAGATCGCGAGTCCAATCGTGGCCATGAGCCACATACTGCCTGCTCCGACGGGAGAGCCGGCCAACAGTTGATTGCGCAGAGGCTCGATAAGGCCTTTGCCTGGCCCAAAGCCTAGCCACCATCCGCCGAGTAGTCCCACGACCATCAATGCAAAGATTTGCAGGCAAAGTGGGACGACGGCAACCTTGTGTGCTCGCAATAGATAGCTATTGATGCATTGCATCGCATCGACGACGTGAAAGAACGGTAGGAGTGCCAGCAGCGATAGTGCGATCGTGGCCACAGCAGGATCGTTGGTATACAGCGCCACAATCGACTCGCGTCCGAAATAAAGACCACATGCGGTAATCAGTGCGCCGCCCAGACCGATCACCAAGCCCATCATGCTTGTGCGATGCGCTTGGTGCATTTGTCCCGCTCCAATGGCTTGCGCGGCCAGAGCTGCCGTCGCCACACCAATCGCCATCGGCATCATATAGGCGAGCGCGGCAAGGTTAGAGGTAATCTGATGGCCGCCAATGACTGCTGTGCCCTCTTGGGCCACAAGCAGAGCCATGAAGGTAAAGGCGCTCACTTCCACCAAGTAGGAGCCTCCCATCGGAATACCGAGGCGCAAAATGGCCCATAGTTCTGACCATTGCGGCAGACCTAGCTTTAAGTGAAACTGTTTGTAAAAAGACGTGCGTGTCACGATCCACATCCCGATTGCAAGATTGATCCAAAACACAATCGCGGAGGAAATGCCTGCTCCAGTCGCACCCAAGGCCGGTAAGCCCCAATTGCCAAAAATGAGTAGCCAGTTAAAAAATATTTTGAGTGCAATCCCGACTAGGTTGATCGTCATGATGAGCTTAGGGCGCGAGACAGCATTCGCGAGGGAATACACCGTGCGAAACATCAGCGCGGCGGGCAGTGCGCACGTTAAGGCAAGCAGGTAACTTTTAATGTTGGCGCGCACGAGTGGATCGATGTCGCCAGAAAAGCTCAACCAAACATCAGGAAATAAAAGAACCGCACCACCCAGCACGGATAAGAGCAGCGAAACCCAGATGCCTTGCCCCCATGTTTGCCCGACACGCTCGAGTTTGCCTGCGCCAACATATTGCGCCTGAATGGGAATCAGCGCATGCATCACGCCCGTGAGTCCAATAAAGACAGTGATATAAATGGAAATGGACAATGCCATCGTGGCGAGATCGATCGGGCCCGCATGGCCCGTCATCGCAGTGTCCAGCACGCCAAAGGCCATGCTCGCCCATTGACTGATTAAGATGGGCCAGGCTTGCTTAAAGATGGCGCGAAGCGTGGCACCAAAAGAGCGTGCTGAGGTGTCGACGACACTCATTATTTGGAAAGACGCAGAATGCGGTAGCGATCAAAACGGTCGGCTCCCCGTGAGCCTTGCCAAAGGACTTCGGCGCTATCACTAAAACCGGCCTCGCCACTTTCAAGTTTTTTCCGCGTCGTTTGCTGCAACACAAAAGGACATTTTGTGTCATAGACTAATTCGATATGATCAAACACGTAAAGCGAAGCACGCGGGCCGAGCGCGAGGCCTTGTTCTCTTAGGCAGGCAAGCTCCCCGGATGTTTCTGACAAACCCTCGAGTGTTTGTCGAATCTCAGCTGACATGGGTCGATAGCTGCGAACGTAATCCACGGCAGGAAGCCAAAGCAACACCAGCATGATCCACGTAATGGTCAGTCCACCTGCAGCCAAAAGAGAACCACGCCACAAAGCGTTCGGGTTTGCTTTGACTCTCCACAGGATCATTGCACCCCAAGCAAGCGTGCAGACTATCGCAAGGCTCACAGCCCACCAAACAATTTGTGGTTCGTAGCCGGTCGTCTGACGGGCGATGTTGAGAGAGATTTGTTTGGGGATGCCAAAGTGGAGTGCAAACCAGCCGATCCAGACGCACGCTACCGCGACTGAAAAGCTCATTAAGGCAAACCAGTCCAAGGTGTTGATGACGCCCCGACGCATCGTGGGAATAGCAAAGGCTGCGAGAACGGCCAGAGGGCACACAAATAAAACATACTCAGCCTCATCAGACTGAGTAGAGATCATCATTGTTAGCAACGCGGCGAGGACTAGCGAGAGCGGGATCCATATGTGAGGCGCAGTTGTCCAGCGACGCCATTGCCAGAGCGCTAAGAGTGCCAGAGGCCATGTCGGCCAAAGAAACCATGGCAAATCACGTAGTGGACGCACCGCATTTTCATACTCTGGCAAACCAAAGCTGAGTTGGTTCCAGTACAGCCATTCCTTCATCCACGCGGGATGAAGGCGCATTGTCGGTATCCACCAACTCGCAATCAGCAGTGCTGCCAGCGCAATCGCGACCAACGCGTAATATCGCGAGGGCCAAAGAACTGAGCGTTTTTGAAAAGCGATGGGTAGTGCGAGCAAAAGTGGCACGAGACCGGGCCAGGCGCGGGTCAAGAATGCACCTGAGAGCGCGAGTGCCAGCATCAACATACCCATTTTTGGCTTGTCCATCATGCGAGCGAGCGCGTAGAAACCTATCGCTTGAAATGCGAGATTCGCCGGGACATTAGAGACTTCATGAAAGCGTAGTAGTACTCCACCTGTGGCAAGAAATAAAAGTGCCGCGACGTCCGCAATCAGTCGACCGTAGTCCTTGACTGTAGGTTCTCCGCCAAAAGGCAACGCGAGCGGTTGTGCCTCGTTTCGGCGTCCAAGCAGGTAGGTGCCATACCAGACACAGCTCAGCGTGATCCCAAACCACAACAGGTTGATGAGGCGCGAAGCACCTATCTCCCCAAGCAAGGGACTGAACAAATGAATCAGAATCGCGCCTACCCACATTGCGAGTGGACCGTCTTGCGTAAGCTTGAGATCTCCAAGGTGCGGAACAAGCCAGTCTGCCCCTTGAGACTGAAGCGCAGACAGCATGGTGGCCAAACTTAGTACATCATCTGTTTTCCATGGGTCGCGGCCGTACAAGCCTGCCAACACGTAGGCAACTGCCAGTATGAGCAGCACGAGCCTTGGTAGCTTGGCGGAGGCGTTGGCAGTGAGTCTTGCCGGTGTGGATTGGGTAGAGGAGGGCGACACGCGCGGACTCAAACCTTTAAATTGGTGGGGATAAGACTAAGTTACCAAAAAAAAGGCAGCCTGGAGGCCGCCTCTTTTTGCGAAAACTGACCTAACAAGCAGATCAGGCAGACGCCTTTTTGGTGCCAGTGGTACGAGCAAAACGGGCACGGAACTTTTCAACGCGGCCAGTTTCGACGATACGTGTTTGAGCGCCGGTGTAGAAAGGGTGAGATTCTGAAGTCACGTCACATTTGAACAGAGGATAGGTTTTGCCATCCATTTCAATCGTTTCGCGGCTATTGAGTGTCGAGCGGGTAATGAATTTGTTGCCTGTTTGCAGGTCAACGAACACTACGTCGCGGTAATTTGGGTGAATCTCGTCTTTCATTTTAAATCCTCTGGGTTGGACGGGTCGCCAGCTGCAACTGATGCGCTACTTGTAAGCGCTTCTTCAAATACAGCCACGTATCCTAATCTAAGTCCGCTATTCTACAGGCAAAGATGAGATTTCGCAATGTGAGAGTGCTATTCTGACAGCAGAACTTGGCAAAAAAAGGTGTTTTTTAACAATGGCTTGGAAAAAAAATACAGCTCCGCTGCATGAAGTGCCAACAATTTCAGAAGGCGGTGGCATTCGATACTTGCATTTCGGCACTGAGTGGGTGCAAGGTGCAATGTGGGTGTCAAAACCCGCTGAACTCGTCCTCGAATACACGGCCCAAATGATGGCTTGGCTCCTGTTTTTGGCTCCCCCACGCCAGCAAGCGATTGGCATGTTGGGTTTGGGAGCGGGATCTTTGGCACGCTTTTGCTTAAAACATACAACCAGCACACTCCGGGTTGTCGAGTGGAATCCGCTCGTGACCTCGGCATGTGAGTTGTATTTCAAACTTCCCAGACCCAATAGAATGTTGATTGAGCATCTTGATGCAGGTGCGTGGGTGGCTGATGCCCACAACCGTGAGTCCTGCGAAGTTCTGATGGTTGATCTGTATGATGGCGAGGCGGCAGGCCCCGTTCGCGATTCGCTGGAGTTTTATCAGCAATGCCACAGCGTCCTCGGAGAGGTGGGGGTGGTGACCATTAATCTTTTTGGTGCGCATGCGAGTTTTGAAAAAAACATACGACGCTTAAGCGAGGCCTTCGGGGGACGGTTGCTGAGTTTGCCCCAGATTGATGCTGGCAATCAGGTGGTGCTGGCTTTTAAGGGCCCGCCGATTGAGATTGCAATTGAGCAGTTACTCGCCCGCGCAGAGGTGGTCGAGTCACAATATGGTCTGCCCGCAAAAAAATGGGTACGTTCCATGCAGGGCCGCACCAAAGACGGCATATTGATCGTTTAACTGACATTAATTTTGATGAAAATACGTATACCGGGTGTATGTTGGCTAGCGTTAGGGCTAGGGCTGCTACTCGTCAATGTCGAGTCCTCAGCACAAACAAAATCTGTATCGATTTTGTCCTACCAGACGGATGAGTCCTCTGTGGAGATGGTGGACGGCATTCGAGAGGTGCTAAAAAGCGCGGGTTTCCGCGAGGGGCGCAATCTCAAGCTCAGAGTGGTGGATGCAAAAGGTGAACCTGAACAAGTGCAGCAACTGGCTTTAGAGATGATCAAGGGGCGACCAGATGTCATTGTCAGTCTGTCATTGCCTGCCACGCAAGCGGTTGTTTTACATACAAAACAAATTCCTGTTGTGTTTGCGGGTATCACCGATCCGGTGGCCGGTGAGGTCGTCACAAGCATGGGACCCTCAGGCAACAACATCACTGGCGTGTCGGATGCGTTGACATTACAAAAGAGGGTGGCTTTGCTGAAGCAGCTTTTTCCTAAAGCACGGCGCGTAGGTGTGCTGTACAACCCCTCCGATCCAAGCTCGGTGGCGCAGGTGCGTGAATTTCAGGAAAATTTGAGCGGGTCGGGTTTGATCGCGATTGAATTAACCGTATTGCGTCCGCTGGATGTTGGCTCAGCCGCTCGCAGTTTGATCGAAAAGGTTGATGTTTTCCAAACCTTAACAGACCGAACAGTGAACCAAGGTTATGCATCACTCGTCCAGGTCGCGAACGATGCTCGGATTCCGCTTGTTGGGTGGGACGTCAGCGATGTCCGTGCGGGCGCCGTCGCGGCGGTTGATCTCACCGATCAAGATATTGGGTCTGCGGCCGGACGCTTGACATTGCGGATCTTGCGAGGTGCTAAGCCAGGCGCCATCGCGCCAGAGATCATTGCAAATCCGCCAATCTATACGAATTTGCAGGCTGCGCTCAAACAGGCGGTCACTTTTACACCAGCATTTTCAAAAGTGGCCCGACCGTTGGTTCAATAGAATTCTTCAACGGAATCCCACACTTTAAAATGACCTGATGCGCGGAATGACGATTGATCACAATGCGCATGATAATCTCACATTGAGCAGGTTATCGCCTCAGACATACTGCGCAGTCAACCGTATAACACTTTAGAGAACTCCACCATGATTGATCTTGGCGTCAATATTGATCACGTCGCAACACTGAGACAGCAGCGTCACACGACGTATCCCGATCCAATCAAAGCGGCCATGCTGGCCGAGGATGCCGGTGCAGATCTGATTACCCTGCATTTGCGCGAGGACCGGCGCCATATTCAGGATGCGGATGTGTTCGCTATGCGGCCGCAGTTGCGTACACGCATGAATCTAGAGTGTGCGATTACGCCTGAAATGTTAGCGATTGCGTGCAAGGTTGTCCCTCAAGATGTGTGCCTTGTTCCCGAGAAGCGAACTGAACTGACGACCGAAGGTGGTCTGGATGTATTGGGCGGTTTTGCCACAGTAAAAGCGGCTGTCGAACAGCTTCAGGCGAGCGGTATTCGCGTGTCTTTGTTTATTGATCCAGATGCGCGCCAGATCGGGGCGGCAGTCGACACCGGCGCGACCGTGATCGAACTCCATACCGGCGCCTATGCTGAAGCTAAAACCGCTGAACAGGCCGCAGCCGAATTAAGCCGTTTACAAAAGGCGATTGCTGTGGCGGTTTCTCAAGGCTTGCGAACAAATGCAGGCCATGGTTTGCATTTTGGTAATGTCGCACCGATCGCTGCGCTCCCAGGTATTGCTGAACTCAATATTGGTCATGCCATCGTGGCGCACGCGATATTTGACGGTTGGGAAAATACCATCCGCAATATGAAGGCATGCATGATTGAGGCAAGATTAAACGCACAACGAGGTATCTCGTTGCCAACGCTTAAAAATTAAAGGTAGGCCGACTTGGGTGCAATTGCAGGTATTGGCACGGATCTAGTCAAGATGGACCGTATCGATCGGGCTTGGCAGCGTCATCCTGAGCGATTCCCAGAAAAAATTCTGGGAGAGGATGAGTTGCGGGTGTTTAAAGCTCGAGCCGCGCGCGATCGCAGTCGTGGTGTTCGCTATTTGGCGACACGCTTCGCCGCCAAGGAGGCTTTTTCAAAGGCAGTGGGTTTGGGCATGCGGATGCCTATGTGGTGGACACGCATGCAAACCTTGAACATGAAAGGTGGGCGACCTGCCATTGTTTTATCTGGGCCATTAGCCCAGTGGTATGAGTCCCGCTTTGGGCCTGCCCATGTTTCTCTGACCGACGAGTCAGAGTATGGCGCAGCTTATGTCGTGGTGGAAACGCGCCCAGAAGCGTCAATGAGCACAAATTTTTCCGGAGAGTAATGAACATGACTGAAGCAAGCAGACCCTCTATTCCTCGAGGCCCTTTGGTGGTCGATGTCGCAGGCACTGTCATGACGGCCGCGGAGGAGGCACGGTTGCTTCATCCGCTAGTAGGCGGCGTCATTCTTTTTGCACGTAACTTCAGCTCGCGTAAACAGCTTGTTGCCTTGACTAAGCGCATTCATGCATTAAGAACGCCAAGCTTATTGATTGCGGTCGATCACGAAGGCGGTCGTGTACAGAGGTTTCGTACAGACGGCTTTACAACACTTCCTTCAATGCGCAGCCTGGGCGCTGCCTGGCTCAAGGATCCTATGGACGCCATGCGCATGGCAACAGATGTGGGCTATGTATTGGGTGCCGAGTTGCGCGCCTGTGGCGTCGACTTGAGCTTTACACCGGTTCTGGATTTAGATTTTGG
Organism: Burkholderiaceae bacterium; assembly: GCA_030158305.1. GTDB lineage: Bacteria > Pseudomonadota > Gammaproteobacteria > Burkholderiales > Burkholderiaceae_B > Zwartia. The sequence goes on along the minus strand of JAOATE010000054.1, from coordinate 4,414 downwards.
TGTGAGTAGCGTGATTGGAGATCGTGCTTTTGATGGCGATCCTCGTGTGGTTGCGATGCTTGCGCGTGCCTTGTCCCAAGGACTGGCCCAGGCCGGTATGGGGGCGTGTGGCAAACACTTTCCGGGTCATGGCGCGGTTGCAGCAGATTCGCACCATGCGGTTCCACGCGATTCACGGTCGCTGAAAAAAATTCTGGAACACGATGCTGCGCCATATCAATGGCTAGGCGACCAAGTGATTCCTTCCGTCATGCCCGCACACGTGATTTACACCAAAGTAGATCCCATGCCTGCTGGGTTTTCAGCAAAATGGATCAAGGAAATTTTGCGTAAAAAGCTCAGCTATGACGGCGTGGTGTTTTCAGATGACCTCACCATGGAAGGCGCAGCAGTCGCGGGTGATATTTTGGCGCGTGCGCGTGCTGCGCTGAATGCAGGCTGTGACATGGCCTTGGTCTGCAATCGCCCTGATCTGGCAGATGATTTGCTTTCGCGTCTGAATTGGAAGTCGACACGCCACTCTCTTGCACGCATTGAACGACTGATGCCAAAAACTGATGCCCCAGACTGGAAATCCTTGCAAAAGCAATTGGCTTATCTTGAGGCCTTGAAATCGGTACAAGCGCTGCATGAGCGAGCCTGAGCCAATCGCTTTTGATATCAAGGCGTTTCTCGCTCAACTGCCGCATCTGCCTGGCGTTTATCGGCATATTGATGCGGCAGAAGAGGTTCTGTACGTCGGTAAAGCGCGCGACCTAAAAAAGAGGGTCTCTTCTTATTTCCAAAAGACCCCCTCAAGCCCTCGTATCGGGCACATGGTGGCGCGTGTCGTAAGGATTGAGGTCACAGTCACGCGCTCTGAGGCTGAGGCGCTGATTCTCGAAAACAATCTGATTAAAAATCTTCGTCCTCGCTATAACATTCTGTTTCGCGATGACAAGTCCTATCCCTATTTGATGCTGTCAGGCCATGTGGCGCCACGCATCGCGTATTACCGCGGATCTACGCAAAAGAAAGGGCAGTTTTTTGGTCCGTACCCAAGTGCCTGGGCTGTTCGCGAGACGATCCAGATTTTGCAAAAGGTATTTCGCCTGCGCACCTGTGAGGACACGGTTTACGCCAACCGTTCCAGGCCTTGTCTACTTCATCAGATTGGACGCTGCTCTGCACCGTGTGTCGATGAGATTTCCGAGGCGGATTATGCCGAGGATGCGACGCGTGCCGCCCGTTTTTTAAACGGTGAAACGCAAGAAATCATGGGCGATATAGAGCGACGCATGCAAAGCGCCGCTGAGGCACTTGAGTTTGAACAGGCCGCGATGCTGCGTGATCAGATGGGGGCGCTTGCGAAAGTTTTGCATCAACAAACGATGGAGGACTCGGACCAGAGCGATACAGACATCATTGTGGTGGCCTCGTCCGGTGGCAAAGTATGTGTCAACCTCGCCATGGTGCGTGGTGGACGGCATTTGGGAGATCGCGCGTTTTTCCCCACCCATACCGATGGCGACTCTAGTGCAGAGGTGTTGGAAATTTTTATTGCACAACATTATGTGGATCATCCTTTGCCTGCTGTGATTGTGGGTTCACATGCTTTGCCCGATGCAGAGCTGATCGATTTGATTGCAGAGTCCAAGTCAACGAAGTCTCGCTTTATTAGTCGTCCGCAGGGTGTGCGTAGAGCATGGCTTGAACAAGCGACGCGCAATGCGGAAATGGCACTCGGGAGTGCATTGCTGGAGTCTGGTGCGCGAAGCGCTCGAACCCTAGCACTTGCTGAGGCGCTTGATCTTGATACCGACCCGGTTGCGCTCGAAGGCTTGCATATTGAATGTTTTGATATCAGTCATACCGCTGGCGAGGCCACTCAAGCCTCCTGTGTCGTGTATGCAAATCACGCCATGCAGCCATCGCTGTATCGTCGCTACAACATTGCTGGCATTACTCCGGGAGATGATTATGCGGCGATGCGTCAGGTGCTCACCCGACGGTTTGGCAAAGTGGCGGATGGTGAGGCACAAATGCCAGGTCTAGTACTGATCGATGGTGGCAAAGGGCAGGTTGAAATCGCTCGTCAGGTTTTTGCCGAGTTGGGGTTAGATACCGAGGTGTTGGTCGGGGTCGCTAAAGGTGATCGCCGCAAGGTCGGATTGGAAACCTTGATTTTCCCAGACGATAGAGCCCCAATGGTGTTGGGTGAGGCCTCTGCCGCACTGATGCTCATTGCACAAATTCGGGACGAAGCGCATCGTTTTGCTATCACGGGAATGCGCGCCAAACGCGCGAAGACTCGTAATGTGTCACGCCTTGAGGATATTGACGGGATTGGTGCCAAACGTCGTCAGCGCCTGTTGGCAAGATTTGGCGGGTTTAGTGGTGTGGCCAATGCCAGCATCGAAGACTTGGCCTCGGTCGAGGGAATCTCCCCGGAGTTGGCCGAGCGTATCTACTTTTCTCTACGCTAACTGGGTTAGCATAGCGTATGCCTTTAAATATACCCATCATCCTGACATGGCTGCGCATCGCCATGATTCCGCTCCTCGTCGGGCTTTACTACTTGCCCGAAGCGTGGATGAGTGTGCCTGTCCGTGACACCACGGCAAGTCTGGCTTTTATTTTTGCCGCATTAACCGACTGGTTCGATGGCTGGCTTGCGCGACGTTGGAACCAGACCTCGTCATTTGGGGCTTTTCTGGATCCCGTCGCGGACAAACTGATGGTGTCTGCAGCGTTGTTGGTCTTGCTGAATCTTGATCGCGTCGATGTCATGATTGCGCTGGTCATTATCGGTCGCGAAATCACCATCTCGGCTTTGCGGGAATGGATGGCGCAGATTGGCGCGAGCGCAAGTGTTGCCGTGCATTGGCTTGGAAAGTTCAAGACAGCCGCTCAGATGATCGCGATTCCTTGTTTGCTTTATTACGACACGCTTCTTGGTATACCTTTCGCTGCGATCGGTCGTGTGTTGATTGTCATCGCAGCGATTTTGACCGTCTGGTCGATGTTGTACTACCTCAGGCGAGCATGGCCTGTGATCCGCGAAAAGACCGCAAAAGATTAAAGCCTGGGTTGTTCTTTCCCAGGCCGTTCCCCCTTGAATGACCTATTGCTGCGCGCTTCTCTGAAGGGCGGGGGCGGGCATGCCTAGTGTCGCACGCCAAGGGTTGATATCTAAGCCCCCACGACGGGTGTAGCGCGCATAAACCGATAGTTTTTGCGGCTTGCACTTTGCCATGATGTCCTGAAAAATCGTTTCAACACATTGCTCGTGAAACCCATTATGCATCCGGAATGAAACGATATATTTCAACAAACCTGCATGATCAATCTGATGGCCGGAATAGTCAATTTTGACACAGGCCCAGTCAGGCTGGGACGTTACCGGACAGTTAGACTTGAGCAGTCTAGAAAAAAGGGATTCGTGGACAATGCTGGTTGTCCCTGATTGCTTGGGAGCCAGACAAAGCAGCTCTGCATTCGGCTCGTAGCAATCGATCGTGAGTGATTGCGTGTCTAAATCAAATCCGTCAAATTCTTTGATGTGTAAAGCTGCAAAATCCTTAGGCAGAATCAACTCCACCTCGACCTGAGCCCCCGCGGCATGCGATAAATCAATGCGCAGGGTGTCTAGCACGCGTTCAGTTGAAGCAAAGGCAGCTTGGTTGAAACTGTTTAAGTACAGTTTCAGTGATTTGGACTCAATAATGTTGGGGCTTTGACAGTCGACTTTTAGTCGCAAAATACCAACCTGAGGCATCCCCAGAGGGGTGAGCCAGGACATTTCGTAGGCGTTCCACAGATCCCAGCCCATAAAAGGCAAGGCTCCTGATTGAATGCCGATCTGTAGGCGTGCCTCTGCTCTCGCAATCGGAAAAATAAGAGTCGGGTCATAGGCGGTTGGATAGGCAACATCCTGACCAAGAGGTAGATCGCGCAGAGGAAGTTTCATCAGATAGCATCTAAAAATAAACTCGATTTTACCTAGTTGATCTAAATCAAGGCGTTGATACACCTACACCGCCTAGAATTCACCCACTATGGCCAAATCAATTTTCGCACTTAATCGACCTTTGACCCCCAGCGAGATGAGTGATCGCAGGCGCAGCCTTGTTCGATTGGGCTTGGCCTGGCTTGCCATGATGCAGGTGATGATGTTTGCGTTGCCTGGGTATCTGAGGATTGAAGCAGGTCCGAATGACAGCCTCGAGGTCCTTGATTGGGCCATTTTTCTGATGAATTGGGCCAGCCTGGCACTCACTGTGCCAGTGGTCATATACGCGGCTTGGCCAGTTTGGCAAGGCGTGGCTCGCTCTTTCACCGAGCGCCGCGTCACGATGGATATTCCCGTGGCAACGAGTATGGTGGCGGCTTTTATTCCAAGTGCGATCGCAACCCTATCCGGTCATGGCGAGGT
>JAOATE010000053.1 GCA_030158305.1 Burkholderiaceae bacterium | reverse complement strand
ACATCTTGGTCTTTATACTTTTTGGCTATATCGGCAATCGATGGTCCGACACCTTTTGCGGCGGGTGCGTGGCAGGCTGCACAATTATTTTTTGTGAATGCTTGTTGAAGCGCTGCTGAGTCGCTTGCTGCCGCAGGCTTTGCAGCCGCAGCTGGCGCAGCTACCGTTTGAGCGCTTGCCACTTTGGTCACATAGTTGGCGCCGGGGAGTGCTTTGAGCGGTGGTTGTGTGGAATCCGCACCACGGTAGGGACCAAAAGTACGATTCTGCTCAGCAATATTGTCGTGCGCATTGCGCGCAAAATCAGGCAAGGTCGAGGTGATTTTGACGTCTGTTGCGCAGTTGGTCATGCAAGCTGTGGCCTTGACATCTGGCGTTCCAGAAACTGTCCACATGCCATGCTTGGTCGTCATGCCATTTCGATTTGGCATGCGACCCTGCACTTCAGCAATATTTTTATCACTGAGCGTAAAGTCTTCGGGCACAATTTCGCCGAGCGCCAAAATGTAGGCAACAAGTGCGTACGTATCATCGGCAGATAGTGTGCGTGGAGCGTTCCAAGGCATCGCACGATAGATGTAGTCATACAGTGTCGAGACTGTTGGGACTTTCATGAGTGTCGTGCGTTGTGGCTGATTTTGGGACGTCAATGAAGCCACGCGACCTGTTTCTATATCTTTGGCCGTTGTGCCTCCCACGATAGGCGTGAAGACTTCGTTAGATTCGCCAAAGGCGCCGTGACAGCTAGCGCATTTTGCTTCCCAGATCTCTTGGCCTTGGTCTGCGGTGCCTGAGCCTTTGGGTAAGCCTTTGAAGTCAGGTCTGACGTCGATATCCCATGCTGCAACTTCTGCTGGAGTCGCGACGCGGCCAATACCTGTGTATTGAGAAAGATCCTGTGCGTGTACCAGTCCACTTGCTAACGCTAAGGCAGCAAGGCTGGTAATGTTTTTAACCAACTTGTACATTGCTAACCTCTCCGTTTGTGTCGACTTTCCAAGATTGAATGGCATTGTTGTGATAGATAGAGCGTGTGCCGCGCACTTCTCGCAACATTCGAATGGGTGGCTGGACGTACCCTGTTTCATCGATTGCGCGGGATTGCAGGATTGCAGGCTTGCCATCCCACACCCAGTTAATGTTGAAGCGCGTCAGTGCTTTACTCAGGATGGGTGCTTCCATCCGTGCTTCTCGCCAGTTGCGGCCGCCATCGACAGACACGTCGACGCGTTTGATTTTTCCGCGACCGGACCACGCAATGCCGCTGATGTTGTAGAAGCCTGTGGTGAGAAGCTGTTGGCCACCCGAGGGGGTGGTGATGACAGACTTGCACTCTTGAATGGAGGTGTACTGTCTGTGCATGCCATCGGCCATGAGGTCAATGTAGTGAACCGCTTCATCTTTAGCCGCATACGGCATGTCACCGACTTCAATCCGACGCAACCATTTGACTGAGCTGACGCCCTGCACCCCAGGGACCACCAGACGGAGCGGATAACCGTTTTCTGGTCGCAACATTTCACCATTCATCGCCCAGGCAACAATGACATCGTCGCGTGCGATTTCCATGGGAATGGTACGCGTCATGCCTGAGCCATCACCGCCTTCGGCTAGAACGTATTTACCTTTGGTGAAGTCCGCGCCAACCATATCGAGCAGTAACGAAAGAGGAATGCCTGTGAACTCACAACAAGAAATCATGCCATGGGTGTATTGCACCGTCGGGACGGCAACGTTGCCCCATTCCATCCCTGTGTTGGCACCGCACTCAATAAAGTGAATGCGCGAAACAGAGGGTAAGCGCATGAGATCTTCCATGGTGAAGACCATGTCTTTTTTCACAAGACCATTGATCATCAAGCGGTGTTGCGCGGGGTCGATGTCATACCAACCCTGGTGATGCCGTTCAAAGTGCAAACCGCTAGGCGTAATCATGCCAAACAGTCCTTGCAGCGGGGTGAAGGCAACTGATGCGGCAGACACGCGTGTCAGTCCTGGTGACTCACGGCGCTGTAGGTTGGCTTCATATTTTGAAGGCATGCCATAAGGCTTGGCAGCAACGGGTTGTCCCAGCGTGGTTTGCCAGGGTTGTTTTTGCAAAATAGCTGGGTCGCCTTGGGAGGCACGAGCCTGTGGCGCAAGGCTGGTTGCGGCAACGCCTGCAGCCATTGCACCAAAAAAACTATTGCGCAAAAATCCACGACGTGTATCGTCCATGCCTTGCTCGGTGAGCTCTGAGGCAAAGTCCCGCGATAAAAAATTTTCGGGTGCTTTTTGGAGCTTTCCGGGCTGGAGCTCTAGGTTTTTCGGATTCAGCATAGTGCGTGTTCGCCTGAAACTTTGGTTGGAATAGGTGTAACCCATTAGCGACAGTCTTATA
>JAOATE010000052.1 GCA_030158305.1 Burkholderiaceae bacterium | reverse complement strand
TCCATGTAAGGCAAGGCCTGAAGAAATGTACGGTGTTCCGCAAGCTTTTCCGTACCACGGTGCAACAAACCAATGTGCGGATCCGCACGCTGAATGACTTCGCCGTCAAGCTCTAGCACCAAACGCAACACGCCGTGCGCGGCAGGATGCTGTGGCCCAAAATTGAGGGTGTAATTTTTAATTTCTGCCATGATTAGCGTCCCACTCCATAGCCGTCTTCGCGGATCACGCGCGGAATCACTTCACGCGGCTCGATGGTGACAGGCTGGTACACCACACGTCCTTGCTCAGGGTCGTAGCGCATTTCGACGTTGCCATAGACTGGGAAGTCTTTGCGGAAAGGATGACCAATAAAACCATAGTCAGTCAAAATACGACGCAAGTCTGGGTGACCTTCGAACACGATACCGAATAGATCAAAGGCTTCGCGCTCAAACCAGTTGACTGAAGGCCAAACATCCACGAGCGAGTCCAACACTGGAAATTCAGCATTGACTGCATAGGTGCGCACACGTAAGCGCCAGTTGTGTTTAAGGGACAACAAGTGAGCGACCACAGCGAATCTCGCTTGCGGCGTCACAGAAGCCGCTGGGGTCTCACCCACACGACCTGCTCCATAAGTCAAAAAATCCAAGCCACACAGATCGATACAAGTTTCGAAATTTAAGCTCGGCTCGTCACGTAAGCGCTGACAGGAAGATTGCCACTGTTCAGGCGTGATCTCGAGTGTGATCTCATCCGTTGAGAGAGTGATCTTGGCTTGTTCACCGAACAAAGCGATCAATTGTTGTTGCAGGTTTTCTAGCCTGGACATGTCTTAAGCCTGAATAAACCATTGGGCATTCATTTTGGAATGCACCAATGCTTTGGATTTAACGAGCAATCGTATTGGTTTGACGAATTTTGTTTTGCATCTGCAATAAGCCATATACCAGGGCCTCTGCAGTGGGTGGACAACCCGGCACGTACACATCGACTGGCACGATGCGATCGCAGCCGCGCACAACCGAGTAGGAATAGTGATAGTAGCCACCACCATTGGCGCACGAACCCATTGACACCACCCAGCGAGGCTCTGGCATCTGGTCATAGACCTTGCGCAAGGCAGGCGCCATCTTGTTGCAAAGCGTGCCCGCCACAATCATCAGATCGGACTGACGTGGGCTGGGTCGGAAAATAATACCGAACTGATCAAGGTCGTAACGTGCGGCACCTGCATGCATCATTTCGACTGCACAGCAGGCCAGACCAAACGTCATTGGCCACATTGAACCTGTCTTGGCCCAGTTGATAAATTTGTCAGCGCTTGTGGTGACAAAACCTTGTTTCAAAATACCGTCAATAGCCATAGGTGTCTCACAGCCACGATGGGATTACTCCCAGTCGAGCGCGCCTTTTTTCCATTCGTAGATGAAACCAACGGTCAGCACAGCCAAAAAGATCATGACTGTTACAAAACCAACCATTCCAACCGAGCCATTTGCGATCGCCCAGGGGAACAAAAATGCAATTTCGAGATCGAACAGGATAAATAGAATCGCGACGAGGTAATAGCGCACATCGAATTTCATCCGGGCATCACCGAAGGCCTCAAATCCGCACTCATAAGGAGAGAGCTTTTGGGCATCGGGCCGATTGGGCCCAATCAGCGAGCCAGCAGCAATCAGCGCAAAGCCAATCGCAGTACCCACCACAATAAATAATAAAACGGGGAAGTATTGTTCCAGATTCATTGAACGTTTCCGGCTGTTGCACAAAACTTCAAGATTGTATCACCCCGCATCAGGGTTTTACCTCTAATGACCCACTAAAAAATAAGCGAGCCACTCAAAAGAGTGGCTCGCTTTTACTGTCTTACAACAACCTAACCAAAGCTAGGCTGCAATTCTAAGCGGTTGCTTAGAATGCGTGACGCATACCGAGACCAACTTGTGTGCTCTTAGCTGTGTCAACTGTACCGACGTTTTGCATCATACCCACGAAAGCGTACATGTTTGTGCGCTTTGTGAAGTCGTATGTGTAGGCCAAGTTGTAAGCTGTCTGGTTCTGCGCGTTGTACGCATCTTTCATGTTGGTGTTAGGTGTCAACATTGTCCAGGACAACAATACACGTGAAACTGGGTTCACGGGAACTGTCAAACCAACGATGTAGCTGTTTGTGCCAACTGAAGGAGCGAAAATGTTCTCGCCTGTACCAATTGAGCTACCAGCCAATGTTGCACCCGTTCCGCCACCGCCCTGACCCAAGATCACGCCATCACGTGTCTGACCGTAACCGGCCATCAACTTCACGACTTTAAAGTCATACGAACCAGCGAGGTTCCATGAGCTGATTGAAGCGTTCTGACCTTTGATCTCGTCGCCGTAGATTTTGTCATAAGACACAGCTGCGTAGAAAGGACCGTTTGCGTACTTAGCACCCAACGTCAACTGGCGTGTGTTGTTGTTTGTTGCAAAGTTGTAACCAGTGCCGCTTGTGCCGCCACCAGCGGCAGCTGTGTACAGGCCTGTTGAGCCGTTAGCAAACGAATAGCCAATACCAGCCTGGAAGCCAGACATGTTAGGTGTTTGGTATTTGATCGCGTTGCTGATACGGTCTGTGTTCAACACACCGAAAGCAGCACCCATGTTCAACTGACCGAAGCCTGCGCCGAACGGATCAACTGCGTTGTTGATGTACTCTGTACCGAAGTTGAGCTGACGACCAACGCGGACATAGCCCCATGAGTTGTTTTCCAGACCGAGCCATGAAGCACGACCGAAAATACGACCTGATTGCTGCAATGTGCCGTTACCTGGCTCAAAACCGCTTTCGAGTTGGAATGTTACTTTGTTTCCGCCACCGATGTCTTCGACGCCTTTCAGGCCGAAACGGTTGCCCGATTGCATGCCGTAGCCGAGGCCGAAGTTAGTTGCGCCGCTGCCGTTTGACAGGCTGACGTTTGTGTAACGAAGACCAGCGTCAACGATACCGTACAAAGTTACTGAGGATTGGGCCGAAGCGGCACCAGCAAAGCCGGCTAACAGGGCGGCGGCGAGCAGAGTCTTTTTCATTTAAGAAATCTCCGTAGATTTGAGTGACAAGAGCAACAAACAACTATTTGTCTGCCGCCCCCCTAACTCCGCTAAGGGAAGTTGACGCTATTGCATCAAAAATCTGAGGCTATGGCTATGAATCCCGACAGAAAAGCGACTAAGTGCGTATTTTTTGTTGGGTTACCGCAACAAAATCAAAAAAACGGCTTAAATATAAAGGGTTTACCCGCATATTGGTGTCGTAATCACACCACACCCTAGAACCACGTCATTTCTGCCTTTTCAATAAAAACGAGCCGGAAACAAATATTTCCGACTCGCTTCTTTTTCTGCCACACAAGAAACTTAGCACATATAAGTATTACTTTACCAATACGACCGGCTGCTTAGCTTGGGTCAACACACGCTGCGCGACCGAACCCAACAACATATCGGCAATCGCACTGCGACCCTTGGAGCCCAGAACGATCATGTCATACTTACCTTTCTGTGCCTGTGCGACGATTTCTTGCGAGGCATTGCCCACCAACATGACCATATCGTGCTTGATGCCTTGGGCATCCAGTACTTTCATCGCTGGCTTAAGTTCTTTTTCGCTGAGCTCACGTAAATAGTCAGCAACAGCTTCCTTGCCCACAAAAGCCTTGGCGTGACGCAAACCAGCATCGTCATGCACGCTGATCAGCGTAATGCTCTTGGTCTTGTCGGTGCTACTCCCTAACAAGTCAGCTGCGTATTTCACAGCGCGCAACGCATTTTTCGAGCCATCGGTGGCGACGAGAATTTTCATTATTCAGTCCTTCTTGGTTTGTCATCAATGAATCTTGCTGTAAGTTCATCCGCATAGTTGTGTGCAAATACGTACGTTCAACTACACAATTTACCTATAGCGTGTACCTAAGCACAATATACCTAAAAGTTTAGTGTTTTAGGGGAGATTGTTAGATTGGGGGATTGCAGCAGAGAATGCGCCGACTGAAACTTAGGTTGAGTGAAGATGGCGCAATGCATGAAAAGCGCAGGAGGAGCAGCACTAGATGGGAAATGCCAGATGGAAAAAACTTGTTGAAAAGCGCTGGAGATGTTGCGCCAGAACGCGAAGCGCTAAGGTAATGCAGAATTTTGATGGTGCCGACGGCGAGACTCGAACTCGCACAGCTTTCGCCACTACCCCCTCAAGATAGCGTGTCTACCAATTTCACCACGTCGGCTTTTTAAGTGGTCTTGATTAGCCAAAGATTGTAGCACGTAGCCACAATCTTTGATTCAGTATGAAGTCTTTATTTGCTGACTGGCGCAGCTGGAGTGACAGGTGCAGCTGGTGCAACTGGAATCGCTGGAGCGTTTGGTACCGCGGGAACACCAGGAACAGCATTTTGTGGAGCAGCTGTAGGTAAGCCAGGTGCAGCGGGTGTCACGCCAGGCACTGCAGAGCCAGCAGGCGGTGCAACGGGTGCAGTCTGGGTAAAGTTTTGCATAATGCCAGTGTCTTGACCCGTGTTGCCACGGTTCGCTACGTAGGCCAAACCAATTGTGGTGATAAAAAAGACCACTGCAGCCCATTTAGTGGCGCGCGACATAAAGTTCGCGGCGCCTGTTGCGCCAAACAAACTACCTGCTGAACCGCTACCAAAAGCTGAGCCCATATCAGCACCCTTGCCCTGCTGCAGCAAGACGAGTGAAATGATGGCTAGCGAAGAAAGGATCTGCACAACGAGCAGAAGATTAAACATCCAAGACATTGAAACGCTCCGAAAACTAAACAACCAAAGGAAACCTCAGACCAAAACCGCCTCGGTACAAACAACTTTAGGCGGCAATCGCTAGAAAATCCTCGGCAACTAAAGAAGCCCCACCGACCAACGCACCGTCGATGTCAGGCATGGCAAACAAACTGGCGGCATTAGCCGCTTTAACGCTACCACCATACAAAATCTGAACGTGCTCCGCGCCGATTCCCTTGAGGGCTGCGCGAATCGCTGCATGCACTTCCTGCGCTTGCTCGGGAGATGCGGTGCGACCGGTGCCAATCGCCCAAACAGGCTCATAGGCGACGACCATTTTTTTGACAGCCTCTGCACCGAGAGCCAGCACTGGAGCAAGCTGGCGTGCAATCACCGCAACAGCTTGGCCAGCATCCCGCTCAGCTAGCGATTCGCCAACACATACGACAGGGGTCATACCAGCCGTCAAAGCTGCATGCGCCTTGTCGGCCACAAGCTGATCGGACTCAGCATGCATAGCTCGGCGCTCTGAATGGCCCACCAGCACAAAACGGCATGAAAAATCAGCCAACATCGCACCCGACACTTCGCCTGTAAAAGCACCTTGTGCTTGAACGCTAAGGTCTTGTGCGCCCCAGGCAAAAGACGAGCCTTTCAATGCCTGCGCAACCTGTGCGAGGTAGGGAAACGGCACGCACACCCCCATCTGGGTGGATGAAGCGGATTGTGGGGCTGCCAAAAGCGCTGAGAGCAACTTGGCGTTATCAGCCAGATTGCCATGCATTTTCCAGTTACCCAGTACGAGTCTAGTACGCGTTGCGGTCATTTTTGAGCATTTAAGAGATAGCAGCAAACCCAGAATTGTATCCTGTTGGCCTCAATTAAGGGGATGCGTCAGCGAGTCTCAGGAAATATCCTGCTAAATCGTTTATGATTCATGCCTTCTTGATGGAAGCGTGGCCGAGTGGTTTAAGGCACCGGTCTTGAAAACCGGCGAGGGTTCACGCCCTCCGTGAGTTCGAATCTCACCGCTTCCGCCAACGTCCCCCGCTTCGCCCCCCTTCCCCCCCTTGTAAGTACTTGCCCCTTGTCACGCAGTGGAGTTAGAACATGGCCAAAGCTTCTCATCGAAAATCTGCGGCCAAGTCTACGACGACAACCGCCTCCGGCAATTCACTGAATTTAACTCCCGAAGAGCGCGCCACTCAAGGCAAAAGCCTTCGCAACCATGCGCCTCGCAGCGCCCATGCAGCTTGGCAGGCACCAAAGAACAGACGCGATCCCATTGATATTTTGTGTGCATCAAATGAAGGTCGCATTGACCATCTCGTGCCCATTCGCTTTGGACGTATGTCGCAATCCCCCTTTGCGTTTTACAGAGGGGCAGCGGCCATCATGGCATCGGATTTGGCGCACACACCTACGAGCGGAATCTATGTCCAAGCTTGCGGAGATGCGCATCTGATGAATTTTGGTGGTTTTGCGACACCAGAAAGAAACATCATTTTCGACATTAATGATTTAGACGAAACCTTGCCTGCCCCCTTTGAGTGGGATCTCAAACGACTGGCCGCAAGCGTCGTCATCGCAGCCAAGCACATTGAACTCCCCATGAGTGATGCGGCGCGCATTGCAAACGATCTTGTACGGGAATACCGTGAAAAGATGTCTGATTACGCCGGCATGCGCGTTCTAGACATTTGGTACGACAAAATTGACCTACAAAATTACACCCACCGCACGACTGACCCAGAAGTGCTGAGGCGCACCCGCAAGCGACTCGCCCAACGCATTGAACAAGAGCAGCGCAAATCGCACCCTGACATCATGTATCCAAAACTGGTCGCTCATGACGGTGCAGAGCCCAAAATCAAAGACGAGCCGCCTCTCATTTTTCATACAACAGAAATGCTCACTCCTGGCGTCCAGTCGGCTTACGCCTCCGTGATCGAAACCTATCGCCAAACGCTGCCAGAGCATATTCGCACGCTGTTCAACCGCTTTCATTACCGGGACCTAGCCATCAAGGTGGTCGGAGTCGGCAGCGTTGGTACGATGTGCGGCGTGGCATTGTTTATGGCTGGGGAAAATGACCCTTTGTTTCTTCAGGTCAAGGAAGCACGCCAGTCTGTGTTGGAGCCCTTTGCAGGCAAAAGTGCCTACCCCAACCAAGGCCAACGCGTGGTGCATGGGCAACGCCTGATCCAAACAGCCTCAGATATTTTTTTAGGCTGGACACGAGGCGTCAATGGGCGCGACTTTTATGTCCGTCAGCTTCGTGACCTCAAGCTTTCTGCCATTATTGAAGAATGGGATGCGGAAACCATGCGACATTACGCAAAAATGTGCGGGCATGCTTTGGCTCGCGCGCATGCACGCTCGGGCGATCCCGCCATGATTTCTGGCTACATTGGTACCAGCAAGAGTTTCGACGATGCCATTGGAGAGTTTGCCGTCGAGTACGCCGCACAAAACCGTTTGGACTACCGCGCCTTTATTGAAGCAATCCGTCAAGGCAAGATTCAAGCTCAAACGGACGGCTGAAGCGACCGTTGGGGAGATGGCTTGCCTCACCCCAACTTCAGCAACACCACGCCCAGAATGATAAAAGCCACGCCCACCCAGCGAATGGGTAGGCTCGGATCCCCAAAAAAGAACACTCCCAAGGCAAACGTGCCGACCGCACCGATCGAAGTCCAGACGGCATAGGCCGTGCCAATCGGGATCTCTTTTAAAGAAAACCACAATAATGCCCCGCTGATGGTCATGCTGATCACGGCCAGCACAAGACCCCAGACTTTCATCCCGGGAGCATCGGCGAGCTTCAGCCCTAAAGGCCAGCCAACCTCACACAAACCGGCCATCAACAATGCCATCCAGTAAATATTCACGCTGATACCCCACTCGCTGACATGGCAGTTTGCAATTTATTCTCAAAATAAGAGTACATTTAAAATAAGTATAAGAAACTAGGCTTGACCGACGCACTTGTGATGACGCAGACACCTTCCAACCTAATCGACCGCTTTGGCAGAAGCATTGAGTATTTGCGCCTATCTGTGACGGATCGTTGCGATATGAAGTGCACGTATTGTCTGCCGAAAAGCTTCAAAGGCTACCAAGAGCCAAAAAACTGGCTGACTTTTGATGAAATCGAGCGCGTGGTGGGTGTTTTTGGCCGACTTGGGACTTCACGTATTCGTTTGACAGGTGGTGAGCCTCTCCTGCGTCGCAACCTGCCTGATTTAGCGGCTCGCATCAGCGCACTCCCTGGCATTCGAGATTTGTCCCTCTCGACCAATGGCACGCAACTACCCAAGCACGCTGCGGCTTTGCGCGCCGCGGGTGTCACGCGCCTCAACATCAGTCTAGACAGCTTAAATCGCGAGTGTGTCACGCAAATTACCGGTCGCGACTCGATTGATGACGTGATGGCGGGTCTCGATGCCGCTGAAGAGCACGGTTTTTCACCGATCAAGCTCAATATGGTGGTGATGCCTGGCGTCAATGAACATGAAATCGAGGCGATGACAGAGTTTTGCATCAAACGCGGGTTTATTTTGCGTTTGATCGAGACCATGCCGATGGGTAGTACTGGGCTGGCCTCTGGCTATACGCCGCTCGGCCCCATCCTTGAACGCCTGCGCGAACGGTTTGACCTGATTCCAGAAATCAAGACGATGGGTGGAGGACCCGCACGCTATTGGCGCACCGCCGATGGTCGCGGACAAATCGGTCTGATTACCCCGATCAGTCAACACTTCTGTGAGACGTGTAACCGAGTTCGTCTATCCGTGGATGGCACACTCTATTTGTGCCTCGGCCAAGAAGAAAAAGTGGAACTGAGACCTTTGTTGCGTGCAGGCATTTCTGATGCCGAGCTCGAGCAAACGATTCGCGAAGGCATTGAACTCAAACCAGAACGTCATGAGTTTCGTGAAGCGCCGACAAAAATCATCCGCTTTATGTCTCAAACCGGGGGTTAAGCTTCCCCGCAGGTAGGTTAAAGTCTGGACTGAGTCTCACCAGAGCGAAACAGCATGAAACCCAGAGCAAACCTCCTTAATTTTGAAGATGCCCGCCAGACATTATTGGCGAGCGCAGTCCCCCTGAATGCCACTGAAACACTGCCACTTTTAGCGGCATTGGGGCGAACGCTGGCACAAGCCATCATGTCGCCCATCAGCGTCCCGGGTTTTGATAACTCTGCGATGGACGGCTACGCGCTCAACGTACAGAACATTGAGGAACTGCCCGCCCATTTTCCTGTGACTCAACGCATCGCAGCCGGTCAAACTGGCACTCCACTCGCCCCAAACACAGCGGCACGCATTTTTACAGGCGCGCCCGTGCCCGAGGGCGCCAACGTTGTCGTTCCTCAAGAACACACGCAGGATCGCGAGGGTTCGATCGCGCTGACGCACCCAATCGAGCAGATGCAACACATACGCTGCAAGGGTGAAGACATCGCAGCAGGCGGCTTGGTGTTGGCGGCGGGACAACGTTTGGGTGCACCACATCTCGCGATGCTAGCCTCCATCGGAGTGGCCACTGCGACGGTCTTCAAACCGCTGAACGTTGGCGTATTTTTTACAGGCGATGAACTCACAGAGCCTGGTCAAGCGTTGGCGCCGGGTGCGATTTACAACAGTAATCGTTATGCGATCAATGCCTTGTTGGCGCAATTAGGTTGCACCGTCAACGATTACGGCATTGTGCGTGACTCAGCAGAAGCCACCCGTGAGGCGCTCAGCAAAGCCGCCCGCGAAAACGATGTCATCATCACCTGCGGTGGTGTGTCGGTGGGCGAAGAGGATCATGTCAAAGCTGCCGTGATCGCGCTGGGCAGTCTTGATTTGTGGCAGATCTCAATGAAGCCCGGCAAACCGCTGGCCTATGGTCGCGTCGGTCAAGCGGATTTTATAGGTCTGCCCGGCAACCCCGTCAGTGCTTTTGTGACCTTTTTATTAATGGCACGTCCGTTTTTACTCAAGCGCATGGGTGCGACCGACACAGCGTTGAAATATCTCACGGCAACCGCGAATTTTGATTGGCCAAAACCTGATCGACGCCGCGAGTTTTTGCGTGTCAAAATCACCCAGGATGCCTCGGGCACGCCTGTGCTGGATTTATGGCCCAATCAAGGCTCTGGCGTGATGAGTAGTCTTGCCTGGGCGGATGGCTTGGTCGATCTGCCCTCCGAGACGAAAATCGCACGCGGCGATACGCTGCGCTATCTGTCTTTGTCAGAACTGCAATACTGACGCACATTGAGCAACTCAACACTATGAACATCAAGGTTCTGTATTTCGCGCAACTAAGAGAAAGATTCGGCCTGTCAGAGGAACATGTGCAGGCACCTGCTTCTGTGCGAACAGTCAAAGACTTGCTAGAGCACCTCTCTGCGCGTGGCGGTCTGTGGGCAGATACCTTTGATGGCGCCCAAGCGTTTCGCGTTGCGATGAATCAGGAAATGATCGCGTTAGACACCCCCTTAATCGATGGGGTAGAACTCGCCATTTTCAGACCTGTGACGGGAGGCTAAATGCGCGCAGAGTTGACCCCGCGTTTATCCGTCGCCGTTCAGTCCGAGGACTTTGACCTTGGTCGAGAGTACACCGCACTATTGGCAGATGACCGCGGCATCGGCGCCATCGTGGCGTTTGTCGGTACAGTACGCGATCTCAATCTTGCAGCGGATGTCGTCGCGCTCGAGCTCGAGCACTACCCAGGCATGACAGAAAAGTCCCTGCGTAAAATTTTGGATGCGGCTGTCGAGCGTTGGTCGTTGCAAGGCGCTCGTATCGTGCACCGCTTTGGAAAAATGTACCCAGGCGATCAAATCGTGCTGGTGCTCACTGCCAGCGCACATCGCGGCGATGCCTACGAGGCGAACAACTTCATTATGGACTATTTGAAAACCGAAGCACCTTTTTGGAAAAAAGAATGGACCCCCGAAGGCCCACGCTGGATTGAAGCGCGGGCGAGCGACGATCAGGCAGCTGCGAGATGGAAATGAATAACGCGTATGACGCATTGATTTTGGCCGGTGGCCGTGGCGCGCGACTGGGTGGCAAAGACAAAGGCTGGGTCATGTGGAGCGGTTTGCCGCTCGTTGAACATGCGCTCGCTGCACTCGCCAAACAAATCCCGCCCCCTGCGCGCATCCTTATCAGTGCCAATCGTAATGTCGATGCCTATCAACAGACTGGGCATGTTGTCGTCACGGACGAACGTACAAACTTTCAAGGACCACTGGCCGGCATCGAAGCGGGACTCATGCGCTGCAAAAAAAATAATCTCTTGGTGATTCCTTGTGAT
>JAOATE010000051.1 GCA_030158305.1 Burkholderiaceae bacterium | reverse complement strand
GGGGGCATTTACGAGCACCCCGCACGAAAAATTGAAAATAAATCACTCGCCCAGTTGCATGCGGAATGTGCAAAAGGCGCTTTGGAAGATGCGGGACTGACTATCCACGACGTCGACGGTTATTTTTGCTCAACTGACGCCCCGGGCGGGCTCGGTGGCATCAATATGATCGACTACATGGGTTTAACAGTCAGGCATTCAGACTCAACGAATACTGGTGGTTCGTCATACTTGTATCTTGTGGCGCATGCCGCAGAGGCAATCGCTGCTGGCAAGTGTAGTGTGGCGCTGATCACCTGTGCTGGATTTGGTCGGCCAGGAACGATCGTGCGCGAGTTGGACTCGAACATTCCTGATACGCCTTTTGAAATGCCCTACGGACCCGTAACCGTTAACTTATATGCCCTTGCCGCTATGCGTCATATGCATGAATTCGGCACGACAAGTGAGCAACTTGCTTGGGTCAAAGTTGCCGCTTCACATCACGCCCAGCATAACCCCAATGCTTACCTTAAAAAGGTGGTGACTGTTGAGGATGTGCTGAAATCGCCCATGATTTCTGATCCTCTTCATCGCTTGGATTGCTGTGTGGTCACAGATGGTGGCGGCGCGGTCATCGTGGTGAGTCCCGAAGTCGCCAAGCGACTCAAGCGTCCGATGGTCAAGCTCATTGGCGCTGGCGAGTCACCGAAAGGACAAATGGGTGGCAAGGTTGATATTACCTACACGGGTGCGGTGCGCTCAGGTCCAATCGCTTTTGCCGAAGCGGGTGTGACGCCTCAAGACATTAAGTATGCCTCTATTTACGATAGTTTTACGATTACGGTCATCATGACTCTCGAGGACCTGGGCTTTTGCAAAAAAGGCGAAGGTGGCAAGTTCGTCATGGATGGCAATCTCATTTCTGGTGTGGGTACATTACCTTTCAATACAGACGGTGGTGGTTTGTGTAATAACCACCCTGTCAATCGTGGTGGGATTACTAAAATCATCGAGGCGGTTCGACAATTGCGTGGTGAAGCGCATCCGTTGGTTCAGGTCAAAAACTGCGACCTCGCACTTGCACATGGAACCGGTGGCTCGCTCAGTACGCGCCACGGCAGTGCCACACTCATCATGGAAAGAGAATAATTCGATGGCTACCCCATATCAAGATAGAAAAATTTCCGACCCAAAATTCAACTATGGCGATGAGCCATTTTTTGAAGCGGCCACAAAGGGCAAGTTGTTAGTAAAGTTTTGCAATGACTGTGGCCAGTATCACCACTATCCGCGCGCACTCTGTCCATTTTGTTTCAGCGATAAAACGGAATGGAGAGAATCAACAGGTGCCGGTACGATTTACAGTTACAGCGTGACACGTGTGTCTGGGCCCGTTCCTTATGTGATTGCTTACGTCACCTTGGAGGAGGGACCCACGATGCTCACTAATATTGTGGATTGTGATTTGGATACGATCCGTTGTGGTCAAAAAGTACAAGTGACGTTCAAGAACAGTGAGAATGGCACTGGTATACCAATGTTCAAGTTGGCCTAAACACAAGGATCATGTCATGAGTGATGCATTATTTACCTATTGGGTGGGAATGGATATTCCCGCTGACACAAGCGCTGCAGATGTGGCAGCGTTCAATCGTTTTTATAGCGATATACATCGACCCGAAGTTTTAGCCAGTAATCCAGGTTTTTTACGCGGACGTCGTTACGAACTTGCGCAAGATGATCCTCGCGGGCCAAGAGGACCAAGGTTTCTGGCGGCTTACGACATTGAAAGTGAGAAGGCCGCAAGGCTTTACATTTCTCGCAATGATGGCCCTGCAAGTGGACGGCCTGTGTACAGCGAGGGACCGAGTGCTTGGCAGCAGCGCCAGACAAAATGGCGTCTCATGTGGCGTCATTTGTTGAATAACCCCGAGACATTGCAAGTGTCTGCGTCGCCCTACATGTATCTTGTCGGAATGAGTGAAGCGTCGGGTTCAACTGCCTCAGAGATTGCCCAGTTCAACGAATTTTATAACCAGACTCATGTCCCTGAGGTGTTGGCCGGATATGGATTTGTGAGTGGCGCACGTTATGCATCGATGCGTGAGTTTATGCATCCTGCGCCAGGCGTTCCTAATTATGTCGCGATGTACGGTATTGCGGACGAGGCGCGCGCGCAAGCATTCATGCAAGCGAGATTAACGGCTGACCCAACCGGTAACTCATTTTCTTCTGGTCCGCCTTCTTGGGAAAAGCGCGATACAAGATGGCGATTGACCTATCGGCAAGTTGAATAAAAATAACAAAAAATAAAAAATAACGGAGACAAATAAAGATGATTTATTCACGTAATGTTGGTCGTGCAAAGATTTATAACGTTCTTGAGTACAGCGGCCCCACTCACGCAGCAGACTTTGTATTTCCTGAACTCGACGTCAAAGAGATCGCACCTCACCTTTCGTGGCTTGCCCCGCATCATTACAACAGGCGTCTTGAGCGCTTTATCGTTGCGATGCAATT
>JAOATE010000050.1 GCA_030158305.1 Burkholderiaceae bacterium | reverse complement strand
TGCGTAAAAAACCGAAGGCGTATTCACCCTCGATTTTAATAGTGGCGGATTTGATGCCAGCCACTTCACCTTCTGATTCTTCGAGAAGCTCTGCTTTAAAACCTTTGCGCTCTGCGTAGCGTAAATATTGTCGCAAAAGGATCGATGCCCAATCCTGCGCCTCTGTGCCACCAGCACCTGCTTGAATATCTAAAAAGCAATTAAGGGGATCTGCAGGGTTTGAAAACATTCTTCTAAACTCCATGCCCTCAAGTGTGGCCTGGAATTGTTCTGCATCGGTTTCAATCGCGATTAAGGTTTCATCGTCATTGTCTGCGGCGGCCAGTTCGAACAGTTCGGAGGAGTCTGCAATGGACTGTGCCAACGTGGTCAGCGTACCCACTACGTCTTCGATACTTTTTTTCTCGCGCCCAAGCTCCTGAGCACGTTTAGGATCGTTCCAGACGTTGGGATCTTCTAGTTCGGCATTGACGACATGGAGTCGTTCAGCTTTGACATCGTAGTCAAAGATACCCCCGAAGTGCTGCCTCACGTGCGGCATAGTCTAAAAGGCGTGAGGAAATTTGATTTTGACGTTCTGCGTCCATGTGCTTTGGTATCCGCTATGTATAGATATAACTCCGTAGTTTAACGGAGTCTCAACAATGCTTCAGCCCAATATGAAATGCACCAAATCAGGCAGTTTCGGCATGTTCCACGATCAGTTGGACAGAAATGACACCATTCCAGACGTTTTGATCCAATCGGTAGGCCATTTTGACAAATTCCGGCAATCGGTCTGTGTGATTGAACCAGATTGCGTCAAATCTTTGATGCCCGCGCTGAACAGAGAGCTTCAGGTGTTTTTCACCGACCAGCTTTTGGCTCTGAACCTTGAAAGTATCGAGAAATAGAGGTGCTGCAAAGCCAGCTCCCCAGACCTGTTGCTCCAAAATATTCGCGACTTGAGCGTTTGCATAGCCCTCTTCGAGCGATCCATCCGTTTCGATCACGGGTTCAAAGCTCGTTCTTCCAGTGAGCTCCGTCACGGCAAGATCAAAGGCTGGCGCGAACCGATCAAAATCATCTTTGCCGAGGGTCAGACCCGCGGCCATCGCATGACCGCCAAATTTTCGGATGAGCCCAGGGTGTCGTTTGGAAACGAGATCTAATACATCGCGTAAATGCACATCTGGAATCGAGCGTCCGGAGCCGCGTAATTCATCATCACCCGCAGGAGCAAAAGCGAGGGTGGGGCGGAAAAACTTTTCTTTTAAACGCGATGCGACAAGTCCAACTACGCCTTGATGCCACTCAGGATGAAACACACAGACTGAGGCGCCGAGTTTGCCAGCCTGAACAGACTCAGTGGCGGCAAGGGCTTGCTCTTTCATCACGTTCTCAATCTGCCTGCGCTCACGATTGATCGTGTCCAGTTCACGCGCCAACTCGAGCGCTTGCATGTCGTCATTCGTGATCAGACACCGTATGCCGAGCCCCATATCGGCCAGGCGACCCGCAGCATTGATACGCGGCCCTAGGGCAAAGCCTAGGTCAAAAGCACTCGCGGCTTGAGGGTCTCGTGCTGCAACAGCAAATAAAGCACGGATGCCTGGTTGCATGAGGCCTTTGCGCATGCGCTCAAGGCCACGCGTGACCAGTAATCGATTGTTCGCGTCCAGTTTGACGACGTCGGCTACGGTGCCGAGCGCGACTAAATCTGCAAGAGCATCAAGACGCGGACCTCCATTGGCAGGAAATCTTCCTCGGCGTCTGAGTTCCGCACGAAGCGCAAGCATCAGATAAAAAATCACTCCCACACCCGCAAGATTTTTGGAAGGAAAATCGCAGCCAGGCTGATTAGGGTTGACGATGGCAAGCGCTTGCGGCAACAGATCGCCAGGTAGATGATGATCCGTGACGATCACACCGATTCCGGCCGCATTGGCCGCGGCGACGCCGTCAACACTTGCAATGCCATTGTCCACAGTAATCAGCAAATCAGGACGGCCAGAGGGATGTTGGCAAGCTAAGTCTACGACTGCAGGGGAGAGTCCGTAGCCAGTCTCAAAGCGGTTAGGCACCAAAAAATCGACGATCGCACCCATTTCCGTTAACGCACGCATGCCGACCGCACAGGCTGTCGCCCCATCACAGTCGTAATCCGCCACAATGAGCATACGCTTGCGTGCAGTGATTGCATCCGCTAATAACATGGCAGCATGTTCAGCTTGGGTAAGCGTCTTGGGCGCGAGCATAGCCGGCCAGTCAAGCTGAACATCCTCTTGGCTGCGTACACCTCTTGCAGACCAGAGTCGTGCGAGCAAGGGGTGGATGCCAGCGGCTTGTAGGCGTGTGCTGGTGTCAGTGTCTGTCGCGCGTACAGTTAGTTTTGGCGTATCCACCAGGTCGTCCAATTTTGAGTGCGGCGGGGCATGAGGCGCTGCCACCAAGGTTGTTGTGAAGGGCTGAGTCTGACGATTCTGCGTTCACCCACTAATGTCAGGCTCGCATCTTCAGGCAAATTTGAAATCTGTTTTGATAATTGGGGCAAGTAATCTAGCCACGTGGCCCAGTCATTTTCTAAGAAACTCTTTGCCAATAGATTGGAGTATTGAGTGGTCGCTGTTCTTGGGGTCGGTTTCCAACCCTGTGCGCCTCCGTAAAGCCATAGACTATTGATGGGCTCCAGACCGTTGGCAGTTCGTTGCGCGTTCACTGGATGCGTATGCCAAACCATCTGTACTTCATTCAGTAGTTTGCGCCAAACTTTTGTTGATTCGTCTTGTGGCCACCAGTCAGAAACCGATAGGGTGGAGACCGCTGCAGGTGATATTGAGCGAATGCGCGCGTCAGTGGCAAGCCACACTCTCCAGCGACCAGTTTCTATTGGCAGCACTGAAATCCCACATTCACGCCACAATGGCTGCACAGCCTCAAATAATGCATCTGCGTGAGCCGGGTCGAGACCAAGAGATTCGGGAATGGCGAGTGACGCGCCGTCTCGACCAATAGCGACAGAGCACAAATCAGCCACCCAAACGGGATCTCCTGGTTGAGTCATCCCGGCACGAAGCGGGCCGAGTCCGGCTCCAACGCTATGACCAATTTCTCCCGAGTAACCAAGTGCAGAAAGTTCAAGAAACTCCAACGCAGAACAACCCGTTTCTTCAGGTGGGCATGTCGTCACGACTGCGCGAAGTCGCGTCATGCGTTGAACCAGCTCTGGGCAGCGTTCCTGTACGTGAGGAAGAAGGTCTGCCGCGACGGTATAAGAGGGAAGTGATCCCGGAATGATCAGATGCATAAGCTGAATTGTAGTGGGATGGCTTCCGGTTTGGGGGTTTGGTGCGATAATGGCAGGGTGTTTAAAATACCTTATGAACTTTGGATTGGTGCTCGCTATGCGGGCTTGAGTCGCTCAGGGCCCCGCGGGGGTCGTCGCGACGGCTTTGTGTCGTTCGTGGCAGCGACTTCGATGGCTGGGATCGCGTTAGGTGTGGCAGCCTTAATTGTTGTGCTGTCAGTCATGAACGGTTTTCAGAAAGATGTGCGTGATCGTATGCTTTCTGTTTTGCCCCACATTGAGATTTTTGTTCCCGGTGGGGATCCCTCTCAGATTCTTGAACAATGGACTGAGCTCGCCAAGCAAGCTAGACAATCCCCTCAAGTGACGGGTGCGGCTCCATTTGTTGCTGCGCAGGCAATGCTCATGCGTGGTCAAGATTTGCGCGGTGTTCAAGTGCGCGGTATTGATCCTGTTTCAGAAAAAGAAGTCTCTGAAGCAGGTCGCCAAATGGTGAGGGGCAAACTCACCGATCTCAAACCCGGTGCCTTTGGTATTGTGCTTGGTCAAGAGTTAGCTGATTTGCTCCAGGTCAGAATCGGCCAAACCGTCATGATGCTAGCGCCTGCCGCGAACATTAGCCCGGCTGGTTTTACCCCCCGAATGCGCCAGTTCACTTTGGTAGGCACTTTCCGCTCTGGGCATTATGAGTACGACTCCTCCTTGGCATTTGTGGATGCCACCGATGCGGCCAAAATGTTTCGTGATAGCGGGTTGGCGGGCGTCAGGCTAAGGGTCGATGATATGCATCAGGCTCCTGAGATCGCCCGCTCACTGATCCCTTTACTGCCAAACAACGTCTCGATCGGGGATTGGTCACGCAACAACCGAACATGGTTTGCTGCCGTTCAGACCGAAAAGCGCATGATGTTTTTAATTTTGGCTTTGATTGTTGCCGTCGCAGCGTTCAATCTGTTGTCTTCTTTGGTCATGGCGGTCAAAGACAAGCAATCTGACATTGCAATTCTCCGTAGTTTTGGAGCGACCCCTGGAGAGATCGCGCGCATTTTCCTTGTCCAAGGTGCCTTGATTGGTGTCGTGGGCACGCTGCTAGGGGTTGTGGGTGGCATCGCAATTGCCTTTAATGTGGATGTATTGGTGCCAGCAATCGAAAGGCTGATCGGTGCACAGTTTTTACCCAGAGAAATTTACTTTATTAGTGCGTTGCCTTCCGATCCGCGCATGGCTGACATTACGACCATTGGTGTGACCTCGCTTGTGATGTCGCTGCTGGCCACGCTTTATCCTAGTTGGCGTGCGTCGCGCCTGCAGCCTGCGGAGGTACTCCGCCATGACTGATCAAGCGCTCGATTTTGCCCTGCAGGCCAAAAACCTTTGCAAACATTACGACGATGGCAATATGCGTATCGACGTACTGCGTGAAGTGAGTCTTGACATTAAACGTGGTGAGTTAGTGGCGATTATCGGTGCATCGGGCTCTGGTAAAAGCACGTTATTACATGCATTGGGTCTGTTGGATTTGCCAACATCTGGCACCATTCGCGTGGCAGGACAGCCCTCCGAGGGTTTGTCTGAGTCAGCTCGCAGTCGACTGCGTAATCTTGAGTTGGGTTTCGTCTACCAGTTTCATCATTTGTTGCCTGAGTTCACTGCGCTTGATAATGTGGCGATGCCTTTGATTGTGCGTCGCAACAGCCGAGAAAGTGCACGTGCGGAGGCACTTAAAGTATTAGAGCTTGTCGGTCTATCTGCGCGGACAACACATTACCCTGGCCAGCTTTCTGGCGGGGAACGCCAACGGGTCGCGCTCGCTCGGGCCCTCGTGACACGCCCCGCTTGTGTCTTGGCCGATGAACCTACAGGCAATCTCGATCGACATACGGCGCAACAAATGTTCAAGCTGCTCAAGCAAGTCAATGCCGAATCTCGGACTGCATTTTTGATCGTGACGCATGATCCTGAGCTTGCTGCGCTGGCGGATCGACGCCTCTATATGGATGCTGGGCGACTGGTCAATGCGCCTTGATACACATTGTCATCTTGATGCATCAGAGTTCGACCTAGATCGCGATGCAGTGATTGCGCGTGCGCAAAAAGAACAAATTCAGGCCATTGTGATCCCCGCCGTGAACGCAGGAAATTTCGAGCGCGTACGCGTGTTAGCCCATTCTTTTACTCAGGGGTTTTATGCATTAGGGATTCATCCAATGTGCGTACAACATGCCTCAGAGCAAGATTTACACCTTTTACACACGCTGCTCACCCGTCATCGCAGTGATCCAAAATTAGTGGCGATCGGTGAAATTGGCTTAGATTATTTTGTCCCTGAAATTTCTCAAGGTGCACCGCGCCAGAAACAAGAATTTTTTTACGAGTCACAACTTGCTCTTGCTTGTGAGTTTGATTTACCCGTGCTGTTACATATCAGACGATCACAAGATATGGTGCTCAAATATTTACGACGGAGTCAGGTTCGGGGAGGTATTGCACATGCCTTTAATGGGAGCATGCAGCAGGCCAACCAGTTTGTGGAAAGAGGCTTTGCATTGGGAATCGGTGGAGCGATGACTTACAGTCGTGCTCTGCAAATACGACGTTTAGCTGTTGAGCTGCCTCTCAGTGCCCTGGTGCTTGAAACCGATGCACCAGACATTGCTCCCGCATGGTGTCATGACAATCGGCGCAATGAGCCTTTCCAGGTTGCAGAAATCGCTCGTACGCTTGCTTTGCTCAGAGGTCTGTCAGAGTCTGAAATACTCTTTGAAACGGCGAAAACAGCACGGCGAGTTCTGCCAGGTTTGGCAGGACTCGCCGTGGACTGAAGCGGCTCAATCAATCATTGAACCAGAGACCTCTGTCCAGTGTTTAACTGGCTTGGGGACCCTGATGACGTTGGCAGCCACCTTTACGTTCAGGTAATGTGATCCCTTTTTCTTTGGCTCGCTTTTCCATTTCAGTCCGCATACTCATGCGAATAGCCTTTCGCTCTTCTGGATTCTGTGCGGCTTTCATTTTTGCGCGCATCGCGGTGCGTTCTTCGGGTGTCATCAGTTTGCTCATTTCAGAGCCCTGATCATTTTTTCCATGTTGCTTACCCTGACCCGACCCTTGCCCCATACCGTGACCCTTGCCATGTTGCATGCCAGGACCCATATTGCTGTTTGGATTCGGATTGGAGTCCGCTGAAGGCGTAACAGTCGACACCGAGGGTGTGGCATCCGTTGATTGTGTTGCAGACGCTTGAGCTTGGGCATTGGCGAAAGCCAGTGATATGCCCAAAGTTGCCAAGATCGTCATTGCGATGTTGCGTGTGCTTTTCATGATCAATTCCCTATTAAGGTGAAGTTGCCGCTATCACTTTGTTAGTGGAGCGGATGAGTCATATTGAATCAGTAACAGCACATTTTTTTATGTCGATTGACCGCGAATTTGTAGCTTTAAGCGATAAAACTCAAGTTTGATACATTGCAATACAATTTAGTCGTGAATACTTCTTTGCACGAGGGGAGGTTGTGGGCATGATGAGCGCTATGGATCATATTCTCATCGTTGACGACGATCGCGACATTAGAGACTTGTTAAGCGAGTATTTACAAAAGCAGGGCTATCGGACTACCGTAGCTGCAGACGGTCGCGCCATGCGTACTGTGCTTGCGCGTCAAGAACCTACACTGATCGTGCTGGACTTGATGTTACCTGGCGAGGACGGACTGGCGTTATGTCGCGAGGTGAGGGCGCATTCAGATATTCCCATCATCATGTTGACCGCTCGAGGTGAAGAGGTAGATCGTATCGTTGGCTTAGAAATGGGTGCGGATGATTATCTTTCCAAGCCTTTTAGCCCCAGGGAACTCGTAGCGCGTATTAAAAGTATCCTCAGGCGAACGCGTGCTTTACCCTCAAATCTCAAACCAGATCACATTAAAACGATGCGCTTTTCGGGTTGGACACTGGATGTCGTCACCCGCAATTTAATATCACCCGAAGGCGTGACGATTGCTCTAAGTGGTACAGATTTCAAATTATTACGTATATTTCTTGACCATCCCAATCGGGTGCTGACACGCGATCAGTTGATTGATATGACCCAGTCTCGGGATGCGGGTCCCTTCGATCGCAGCATTGATTTACAAGTGAGCCGTCTTAGGCGTCGTCTGAATGACAACCCAAAAGATCCCACGATTATCAAGACATCCCGCGGAGAGGGCTATGTCTTGGCCTCTGATGTTGTGTCGGACACCGCATGAAATTATTTCCACGCTCCCTATTTAGTCGTTTAGTGATGATCTTTTTAGTGGTGTTGATCGTTGCTCAGGGCATAAGTTTGACGATCGTTCTCCAAGATCGGGGCGAGTTTTTGTCTAGAACAAGTGGCGTTCAGTCTGTGCGTCGGATTGCAGATACAGTCATCTTGTTGGATAGCGCTAACGTTTCTGAGCGAGAGCGACTCGTCAAGCTCTTGAGTTCCCCAGTCATGCGTGTTGTCCTTTCACCCGAAGCCACTAGTCTAAAAAGCCTTCGTTCGGTACGAGACAAAAACGACTCACCTCAGGCCGTGATGTTTTCATCGATTCTGCAAAGAATTTTAGGGCGCGACCGAGAAATCCGATTGGCCGTTTTAGATCCTCAACAAGGCGATGCAGTCGGACGTCATCGGGGTCGTTTACATGCATCCGTCTTTGTACAAGTTCGCTTGCAAGACGGGAGTTGGGCAATTTTTGATTCACAGCTACAACCGGAGGCTTGGACATGGCCTTACAGAGCAATGTTGAGTGTGCTGGTATTGATTGTGACAGTTGTGCTGCTTGCGGTTTTCGGAGTCCGGTGGGTGACTAGACCCCTTAAAAACTTTTCTATTGCAGCGACTGAATTAGGTAAAAATATCAATCGGCCGCCTCTACCCGAAATAGGTCCTCTAGAAGTTGTTCAGGCAGCTAAGGCACTCAATGGGATGCAGACGCGCTTATCGCGATACCTGCACGACCGTACCCGTATTCTTGCGGCAATGTCTCATGACCTGAAAACACCCATTACACGAATGCGTCTTAGGGCAGAGTTGCTTGACGATGAACCGATTAGAGAGAAGTTCATTCGTGATTTGAGTGAACTTGAAAAAATGGTCACTGGCACGTTAGATTTTATGCGGGGGATTGAAACGACCGAGGTCATTCAACCGCTTGATATCAACGCACTCATTGAAAGCTTACAAGATGACGCCCGCGAATCTGGTCATTCGATTTCATTAATTGGTCATGCTTCGGCCCCATATCCGTGTCGGCCTCAAGCAATGAAGAGATGTCTGTCTAATTTATTAGAAAATGCCATCAAGTACGGAAGCTCGGCTCAGGTGCAAGTGATGCAATTGCCTGCCTCACTCAATATTGTCATTTCTGACCAAGGTCCTGGCGTTCCTGAACATGAACTCGAACGCTTGTTCGATCCTTTTTATCGTTTAGAGTCCTCACGAAATCGTGACCATGGTGGAACGGGCTTAGGCTTAACGATTGCTCGCAGTATTGCTGAACAGCATGGCGGCACGTTGACCTTGAAAAATGGTTTTCAATCAGGGCTCGAGTGCCACCTCGACCTCCCTCTGCGCACGTAGTATTACGACAGGTCAATACCGTTCACACACCAGTGACAAGTAGATCAAGACGAAGCACTATGGCGTGTTTCGTCGAGGTGTAAGTGGGCAGATTAATTGCACTTTCCGTCATTGCAGCTTGTGTTTTTGTACAAAACTTAGCGTACTTGCCGCAATGGCAGGATTTCCTTGGCCTGTGTTTGATCCTTTGTACTGCATGGATTTTTCTATACCGTTGCTCTGGTTTTGCTGTTGCTGAGCAATACCCGTTTGTTAAACAGAGCATTCAATATTTGACTCGTGCCATTATTTTGGCTTTGGTATTGATAGCTTCACTTGCGTGGTCGACATGGAGAGCGCAATTGAGGATGTCGGATCAGCTCTCCCCAGAGCATGAAAATGTCGTCTCTCGCATCCAATTTGAAATCACCGGTATGGTTCAGGATCAAGGTGATAGTTTTAGATTTGAGGCTGAGGTCTTGACTCATAGTCAGACAGGAGAGCGTTTAAAGGGAATTCCTCGCCATATTCAAGTTGTTTGGCGAAAACACGATGGTGAACACGCTTCACCTGTGATTCGACCTGGTCAGATTTGGCGTGCCGCACTCATTTTTCGACAACCCAGGGGAGCCTTAAATCCACATGGCTTTGATTATGAAGCTCATTTATTGAGTCGCAATATTCGGGCCATCGGACGTGTGCGCGGAAATCCCGTTCTCATCACTGAAGTTCGACGGTCTTCATTTCAAGTGATGGTCTCTAGGACGCGTCAATACATACGCCAAGGGATGCGTAAACATGTTGATCACATGACTTTTGGAGCCGTTCTGATTGCATTGGCGATCGGGGATCAAGACAGCGTTCAAGCGGGACACTGGGAAATATTTAATAAGACTGGCATTACGCATTTGGTTTCAATTAGCGGCTCACATGTCACGATGCTTGCGGCATTTGGAGGCCTTTCCATGCTGTGGATTTGGAAACGTTTGCGTTGGCGTGGCCGGGCTTTAGCGGAACACATGCCTGCAAAGATCGTGGCGGGTATCGCCGCGTTATGCGTGGCTTGGCTTTACTGTCTGTTGGCGGGCTGGGGAGTGCCAGCTAGACGTACGTTTTTTATGCTTCTGGTGTCAGGTCTTGCAATGTTAGTGCGTTTACCTCTTTCAGCTAGCAGTGTGCTTTGTCTAGCGGCGGCGGTGGTGACGATCATTGATCCATGGTCACCCCTTGCAACGGGTTTCTGGTTATCGTTTGGTGCCGTGGCAGTTTTATTTTATGTTGGGTCTCAAACTCAGCTGAACGGAGAGGAGACTCTGACCTTAAGAGTGCGTGGCTGGATAATCTTTAAAGAGTCTGCGCGATTACAGTGGTTGATTACTCTAGCGATGCTTCCAGCACTCGCCTATTTATTTCAACAAGTTTCTGTGACTTCTCCGATCGCCAATGCGATTGCAATTCCAGTCATTACTTTTATTGTGACCCCACTTGCCTTGTTGATGGCAGTCACAGCACTCATTCCAGGAGCAGATGTCTTGGCCGGTTGGATGGCTTGGTTTGCACACTGGGCACTAGACTGGACAATGGTGCCCGTCACTTGGCTAGCCTTTGTTCCTGGTTCCTCAATGTCCGTTGCAGCAATGCCTGTTTGGTGTTTGTTGCTTGCCTTAATTGGAATTGTCTGGGCCTTACAGCCTCCTGGTGTTCCTGAGCGGTGGGTGGGATGGACCTTGCTATTACCTGCTTTGACATGGCAACCTCAAACATTATCAGCGGGTGCGTGGCAACTGACTGCCCTCGATGTTGGTCAAGGTGGGGCAATCATTGTGCGCACCCAGCGTCACTCTTTGGTGTTTGATGTCGGTCCGCGACTGGGTGTCAGTGATGCAGGTCAACGCGTCGTTTCACCCGTACTGCGTGCACTGGGTGTGCGACATATCAATGCTTTGATCATTTCACATCCAGACATTGATCATGCAGGGGGTTTGCCCGGCTTATTACGCGAAATGCCTGTCTCTTTAGCGTATGCAAGTTTCAATTTGGAGCATCTTTTAAATCATACCCAAAGCGTATTGAAAATTCCCGCACCGATTGTGCGACCTGATGAGGTGTTGATGTGTCAAGCAGGGTTGAGTTGGAACTGGGATGGCGTGACATTTACTTTCTTGCATCCCGTGACAAACACCCACGATGAGGGCGCTCCGATGGTCAAACATACGTCTAAGAAAAAAGTCAAAACAAATGCACAGAGTTGTGTGCTTCACATTCAGGGTAAGCATCATTCAGCTCTGTTGCCTGGTGATATAGGCAACAGGCAAGAGAAAGAGCTGTTAGGCCGTGTGCGGGCCGATGTTGCCTTGGTGGCGCATCATGGCTCAGCCACATCTTCCTCTGAAAACTTCGTTTCACAATTAGGTGCTCGTCATGCGATCGCTCAAGTTGGGTATCTCAATCGCTTTTCACATCCGGCGCCCGAGGTCGAACAACGGTGGAAAGCATTACAGACCATCTTTTGGCGAACAGATCGTGATGGTGCCGTGACGGCTGAATCAAGCCAGACAGGGTTGACGGTTATTTCTCAAGCACAGCTGCGCAAGAGGTATTGGCATGATAGAAACTGAGTGCAGGTCAAAAAGGAGATTTTTTTATATTTAGTCAGTTTTTTGACAGGAACTCAGAGTAAAGTAATCCAAAACCATCCTGACTACAATGTGAGTGAGGATGTTAAAAAATGAATGACTTAGGAGATTGAGAGATGGAATTTTTAAAAATAGCCAAAATCGCAGGTGTCATGTCGCTCGCATTGATGGGCGCGACTCAGGTCGCTGCACAGGTGATTAGTGAAAAACCTGTCCAATACATTATTCCATTTCCGCCCGGTGGCGAGTCTGATGTTGTGGCGCGTTTGCAGGCGGATATTTCAGCCAAACAATTCAAGCAACCTATGGTTGTCATTAACCGCGCAGGAGCGGGCGGTGCCCTTGTATGGAGTCAGTTAAACAACTATCCCAATGACGGTACCAATATCATTGGCGTCAATATTCCGCACATTATGTTGCAACCTTTACAAGAAGGCACCCAGTACAAAACCAACGATATCAACTCTGTTTATTACTACCACTTTACGCCTGATGCTCTGATGGTGTCGGCCGATAGTCCCTATAAGACTTACCAAGAGTTCATCGCCGCTGCCAAGAAAAATCCTGGCAAGATGTCACTTGCAGGCTCTGCGCAGTACTCCGCCAATCATATGGCCACTGAGCGTCTGAACAAGTTGGCAGATGTCAAAGTCAACTATGTACCGTTCAAAGGGACAGGAGACTTGATTGCCTCACTGATTGGTATGCATGTTGACGGTGCAATGGGCTATTTACCCTTAGCGATTCAACAGAAAAATCGCGTGAGAACCCTAGCTGTCGCCACTGAAAGCCGCCATCCCGCTCTTCCCGATGTACCCACTTTTAAAGAGCTTGGGCTTAATTGGGTCGACGGCGCCTATAGAGGTGTTGCCATGCCAAAGAGCACACCGATCGAGACACAAAAGAAAATGTCTGATTACATGGCAAAGCTCAATGCGGATCCCGCTACAAAAAAACGCTTAGAGGAGAGTGGTTTTGTGCTGGTCGACATCCCACTCGAAAAGATTCCTGCTTTCATGAAGGAAAAGGAACCCTTGGTGATGGAAGACGCTCGCAACGCAGGAATGCTTAAGAAATAAGCTTTTGCTGCAGCGCAGCGATTACTCCCGGGTCAGTACTACAATAAGTCATTCGTTCGAGCATTCGCCGAACACGACCCGGGGGAACTCACCATGTTGTTGCCACGTTTGCAAGCAGTGACTTGCTCCAGTCCCTCGGGGCTGCATCGCATGGCGTATTACGAATGGGGAGATCCAGACAATCATGAGGTTCTTCTCTGCGTTCACGGCCTCACGCGGACAGGCAGAGATTTTGATGCTTTGGCGAAAGTATTGTCCAGCCGATATCGAGTGATTTGTCCTGATGTAGCCGGACGCGGTCTCTCAGACTGGTTGTCCAATCCCGCACTCTATGGGTTGCCCCAGTATGTTTCGGATATGGTCACTCTGATTGCCCGTCTGCAGCCTGAGCGCTTGCATTGGGTCGGAACGTCAATGGGGGGGCTTATTGGTTTAGTGTATGCAGGTGCTTTGGCACAAGCGCGTCATTCGAATGCGACTTTGACACCTGCGCAGAGTCACACCACCATACCTTCTACGCAACTGCGCCTGGATTCAATTGTTTTAAATGATGTAGGGCCTCACCTTGAGCCAGCTTCTTTGGCACGCATTGGCCTGTATGTGGGTGAAAACGTCAGTTTTCCAAGTTTTGAACAAGCAGTTCAATATGTACGCATGACTTGTGAAAGTTTTGGCCCGCACACGCCTGAACAGTGGGCCGACCTGACGCGGTATGTTTACGTTGAGAGAGCAGGCCAATGGGTTAAACATTATGACCTCTCGTTAGCCGTGCCTTTCAAGCAGCTCACACCTGAACTCGCTGCTCAGGGTGAAGCATTTCTTTGGGGGGCATTTGCATCCCTTTCCGTACCCATACAAATTATTCGAGGACAGCAATCTGATTTACTGTCAGAACAAACCTGTCAGAAAATGCTGCAATATCAGCCTCAAGCGCGTTTGACTGAAATCGCTGGTGTTGGACACGCGCCCACTTTGATGGAGACCGCTCAAATTAACGTGGTGACAGATTTTTTATTGAGTCAGAATGAGCAAGACTCCCAAGCTTTTAGGCATTGATGCGATGAATACTTTTGCGGATACATTTTGTGCTGATTTGCACTGTCATTCAACCGTCTCTGATGGGGTGTTTACTCCGGATGATTTGGCGAGACGTGCCAAAGATTCAGGAGTGACGCTTTGGTCTTTGACGGATCATGACGAACTCTCCGGACAGGCCATTGCATCCGAAACCGCCCGCGAAATTAGTCTTCATTACCTGACCGGCGTTGAAATTTCGGTGACTTGGGCAAAGCAGACTGTTCACATTGTTGGTCTGGGTTTCAATCCACTAGATGCCACCCTTGTTGAAGGCTTGCGTCAGACACGAGCAGGGCGTGCGCAACGCGCAAAACGCATTGGGGACCGTCTCGCAAAGCTTGGTATGCCCGGAGCCTTTGAGGGCGCATTGACTTTTGCAGGCAATCCCGAGCTCATCAGCCGTACTCATTTCGCGAGATTTTTAGTTCAAGCGGGTTTTTTTCCTAATGTTCAGGCCGTCTTTGACCGTTTACTTAAAGATGATGGTCCGGCGCATGAACCTATGCAGTGGGCGACACTTGAGTCTGCTATCAGCTGGATACACGGGGCAGGTGGCGTATCTGTCATTGCCCACCCAGGACGTTACAAATACACGCCATTACAGTTTGGCGCGCTCTTTGATACGTTTAAAGACCTCGGTGGTTGTGCGATCGAAGTCATTACGGGTAGTCATAGCGTGCCACAGTTCAAAGAGTATGCCCAAGTGGCCAGACATTATGGTTTTCAGGCCTCATGTGGATCTGATTTCCATAGCCCTGAGGAAAGCCGTATTGAACTCGGTAGTCTGCCACCACTTCCCGTTGATCTCAAGCCCGTGTGGCAGGATTTGGTGTAATTAACAATGAATAAAGCTTTCGTTAAAGAGTCAGATGGTGTTGAGGAGGAGGATCTGCCCGAGGCACTCGCCCTGCCTGTTGGAACAAAAAACTATCTGACTCCAGGAGGGTATGCTGGCTTGCGCGATGAGCTTGCGCATCTGATGAATGAAGAGAGACCTGCCATGGTGCAGATTGTTTCTTGGGCAGCCTCTAACGGTGATCGCTCAGAGAATGGCGACTACCTGTACGGGAAAAAACGTTTACGCGAAATTGACCGACGTATGCGTTTTTTGACCAAGCGCCTAGAGCTCGCTGAAGTCGTGGATCCTGCGCTTCAGACAAGTCGTGAACAAGTTTTTTTTGGTGCGACTGTCTTATACGCCAACCAAAATGGCCAAGAGCACCGTGTCACGATTGTTGGCGTGGATGAGGCGGAACCTTTGCAGGGACGAATCAGCTGGATTTCTCCTGTGGCGCGCGCACTGACCAAAGCCAAGCTTGGCGACACCGTGACGCTTAGAACACCAGGCGGTATCGAAGAACTCGATATCCTGGAGATCCATTATCCTGCCTGAACGAGTGAGGCGTAGCCAGCAACGCTATCTGGCCACAAGAAATCAAAGCCCGATGCGCGAAGCCTAGCGTTACTCAGTCGTTTACTACCGACAAAACTAGGGGCTGCCGCTTCAGACGGAGTCGGTCCATTCACGAGTCGCGCTAAGTTTTCATACAGCGTATGTAAGGGAAGCGGCGTACTATCCGTCACGAGGTAAGTACTCATAGGGTCTGGCAATTTCATCAGATGCAGGATGGCGTTTGCTGCGTCTTCCACGTGAATGCGATTTGCCCAATGAATGGGTGAGGAGGGCGCACCCACCAAGCCAAGTTTGAGTTTTTCCAACAATTGCACTCGCCCTGGACCATAGATCCCAGACAACCTCAAGCTGAGGCTTTTGATGGCGTGTTCTTGGCAAAAACGACTCAGCCATTGTTCACTTTCCAGCAGAATTCGACCGTTAAAGTTTTGTGGATTCACGGGCGTTTCTTCGTCGACCCATTCATCACCATGCGCTCCGTAAACAGCACTCGACGATACAAACAAAATACGTTTTAAAGCAGGATTCAGTGCGCGCTCAACTACATTTTTAAGGCCATTAAAATAAACATCCCGATACGCTGACTCAGTTCGACTATTTGGCGCGGCGCAAAATAGTACATGCGTAATACCGGCCGGTAACAAGGTTAGCGTCTCTGGCTTGGTCATATCAGCCACGAGCCACTCAAAGCCTGACGCATGTTCGCAACGCTGCTTAGGAGAACGCCGAAGCCCCCAGACGCGATTGCCAGTTTCGAGTAGCAACTTATCTGCCACGCGACTACCGAGGTCGCCGCAACCGGCAATCAATACACGAAGAGGTTCGGGTGTCATGCTTGCTCTCCGGATTGACTCAACTGATCGGGAACAAAAAAACGTTGTTTGAGTTCTTCAAGCCCTAAACGTTCGAGCAATGCCTCAAGGCGAGCGATGGTGTGGGGCTTTGGCGGACCTTTACGTTGCGCAATTAATAGCTCATTTTTCATAGAGTGCTCCCAGCCAACGAGTTCAGTGACGGTCACTTGATATCCATGCGCTTCGAGTTGTAAGCAACGCAGCGTATTGGTCACTTGGCTACCAAATTCACGTGTATGCAGCGGGTGACGCCAAATTTCAGCCAGCGGGTCTTTAAGCTGCTGTGCTTTGTGTTTGCGCAAGACACCTGCCACTTCGGCCTGACAGCAAGGTACTAGCACCATAAACTCTGCCCGTTTGGCAAGGCCAAATCGTATGGCATCGTCGGTGGCGGTATTGCATGCGTGCAGAGCGGTCACAAGATCGACTTCTGCAGGCAAAGATGGTGACACAATGGATTGTGCGACGGATTCATTTAAAAAGCGCATCTGCTCAAAACCAAGATCTTGAGCTAGTTTTTTGGTTTGTTCGACAAGCTCTGAACGGGTTTCGATCCCAATCATGGATGCGAGAGGCGCGTGATGACGCAAATAGAGGTCAACAAGTATAAATCCTAGGTAGGATTTACCCGCACCGTGATCCACCACGCAGAAATCATTTCGCTTGAGTTGAACTTGTTTAAGCAGGGGCTCAATAAATTGAAATAAGTGGTAAACCTGTTTAAGTTTGCGCCTGCTGTCTTGATTGAGTTTTCCGTCGCGCGTCAGGATGTGAAGCGCTTTTAGTAGCTCAATGGATTGTTCTGGGCGAATTTCTGGGGTCGACATAGAGTAGGTCTATGACATAAAGTGCTTGTTCAGGCATGTTTATGTCGAATAAAGGTTTAACTTAGGAACTCTTTATCTCAATGGCTGATTATTCAAAACATAAGATAGAGGCACTTGAGGGTATCTGTGTGTTGTTCGAACAAGAACAGCTCGCAAAACTCGCGGCTTCTGAAATCACCAGCTGGAGGCAAGCTCTAGGAGCACAAGCTTACCTCAATATTGCTCTCGTTTCGTACCAGGGACAGACCGTTGTGCACGTGACGGCTTCGCCAGAGTTGCATGCATTAACTCCTGACTACAACACGCTGAACCTATGTGAAAAACTCGGATTAGATACTCTCCATCAACCTGAGCACTTAGACCTAGAAATTTTACTTTGTCTGGCACGTTCGCCTATCGCGTATTGTTTTCCCTCGGTTGCTGAGCTTAAGGCCGCAGTTCGTGTCCGTCACTTTGCAGTAGATGCGGCTCGGCGAACTGAGCTGGCCTTTAACCCTGACGGATATGAGCGTCCAAAAGAGTGCTGGATGTATGTCGAAGGCAAAGGTTTTTTATTAAAACCTGGCGTTGATATGGTTGAGGCCTTAATTCAAACGACTCAACCCGAGGTTTCCGGACAACAGCTCTATACGTTTTCATGTGGACGAGCAGCCGAATACATTATGTTGCTTTCTATTGCGCAAGAGCTCAAGTTGAATAATCCTGCGCTGTATACAACCCTTCAGAAACAGTGGCAGACTCGGGCGCTGCTGGCAGATGACTTTAACGATGCGTTCATTTATGAAGTCGGGACGTTAGAGTATCCACTGCCGATGCAATTTTATGTTCCTGGTTGTCGTTTATGGTTTCGCAATCCTGATAGTCACTCTGCAGATGTAGAGGGTTTTGAGGGATCGTGGGTGGTTTATCACGGTGGGGGTGAGTTTTGCAATCTGTGGGAGCGTGCAAAGCCCTTCAAGTTGACGGATAAATGTCTGGAGATTTACCACTGGCGTGATGGCGTCTTTTACGACGCAGCAGGTGAGCTCAAAATGAACGAGGATATTGTCCGGGAAAAGGTCAACGAAACTAAAAAATCATCAGCCGAAACAAACCGCATCGTGGAAAGAATGATGCGTTATCGGGATATCAGGGGGGTTTATCAGGAGGGTGGGTGTATCGATGCGTCGCGTGATGTTGTGCGCTGGGTCTGTCCAAACACCTCTGATCTTGCTTTAGGCAGCTAGAAAGGAGCAAGATCGCTACAATTGCACTGTATCGAACCGCTGGAAAGACAACGATGTCAGATGTAATCGCGCTTATTTTCGACTTTGACGACACGCTTGCTCCAGATAGCACCTCCGGCTTTCTGGAGAGTATCGGTGTGGATACCCAACAGTTTTGGTCTGGGCGTGTCGATCCACTTCTTGCAAAAGATTGGGATCCTGTGCCCGCCTATTTGCATGAAATGATTGCCTTATCCCAAGAGGGAAATCACGGCAATATTACGCAAGAACGTCTGAAGGCCTGGGGCCAAGCCTTGCCTTTACACGCTGGTGTGGAATCACTTTTTCGACGCCTGCGTGAGCAAGTCAGACAAGTGCACCCGCAGGTTCAACTTGAGTTTTATTTGATTTCTAGTGGAATCGGTGACGTTGTGCGTCACACGCGTATCGCCCACGAATTTACGGCGATCTGGGCCTCAGAGTTTATCTATGACAAAGAGGGTGGAATTTCCTTTCCACGTCGAGTCGTGAGTTTCACGGATAAAACACGCTATCTGTTTCATATCCAAAAAGGGATTGTTGGACCCGCTTACCTGGGTAAGCCATTTGAGGTCAATCGTAAGATTCCCGAAGACCGGTTGCGGGTACCCTTTGATCAAATGGTGTTTGTCGGCGATGGTTACACCGATATTCCTTGTTTTTCCTTGATCCGAAGTTCAGGTGGTTTTGCGTTCGGCGTCTGGGATCCAAAACATCGCGATAAACGCAGTCGTGCTTGGGGATTTATCGAGGATGGACGTGTCTCCAATTTGAATCAGGCTCGCTATGATGATGATGCAGAACTCTACCAATGGCTCGAAGAAGCGCTGACAAGCTTGGCTGGCAGGATTGCATTGAAATCTCGTGTTTACCGTGGATGAGTCGCGTATGCAGCTTGCATTAGAGCAAGCACTTCATGCGCAAAAGTTGGGTGAGGTACCTGTAGGTGCCGTGATAGTTGACAGCGCTGGAACAATCATCGGAACTGGTTTTAACCGAACCATTCAGGATCACGACCCCACTGGACACGCCGAAGTTGTGGCACTCCGCGCTGCCGCAAAACATTTAAGCAATTACAGAATCCCTGGCGCCACGCTGTATGTGACGCTTGAACCCTGTGCCATGTGCATGGGAGCTATCATGCACGCCCGTTTGGCGCGCGTAGTGTTTGGAGCCGCAGACCCTAAAACAGGCGCCTGTGGCAGTGTAATTAATTTACCGCAAGAGTCGCGCCTGAACCATCACACAGAAGTGACGGGAGGTGTGCTTGGGCAAATATGCGGCGAGACGCTTCGGAGTTTCTTTCGACTTCGCCGCAACAAGGAAAGCAACAATGAGTCGTAGTTCTGCTATTAATCAATCTCCTGTTAAGCCGGCCTCCAATGCAGGCCATCAGGGTATTTACATTATGAGTCCATCAAGTGCTATTGCAGAGGCAAAAGTGCTCACGAGAGGTGTTAAGCGTCTTGAGAAGATGGGATTTAAAGTGGCACTGGATCGCAACGTGCTAG
This sequence comes from Burkholderiaceae bacterium, assembly GCA_030158305.1. Lineage (GTDB taxonomy): Bacteria > Pseudomonadota > Gammaproteobacteria > Burkholderiales > Burkholderiaceae_B > Zwartia. The sequence continues at coordinate 110,099 of JAOATE010000050.1, read as the reverse complement.
CGTGTTCACAGCGTTTCGCGGGTACTGATACGCAAAGACTCTCTGCGTTTGCGCGTGCGATCAAGCAGAAACTGCCAATTGTCATGGCTTCACGCGGTGGCTATGGTCTGACTCGACTGTTACCTCACTTGGATTGGAATGCTTTAGGAAACTCTGGCAAAAGATTCGTCGGCCAAAGTGACTTCACGGCCTTTAATTTGGCATTATTAGCCAAAACGGGTTTAGTCAGTTACGCGGGACCTACGGCTTGTTACGACTTTGGTGCAACTAAAACAGAAATACTGACCACTGAGATTTTTGGTGAGGTCATGCGTGGCGAGCTCGAAATCCTGAGTTTCGAATCACCCAAAGCAGATTCGGTTGATTGTCGTGGCGTGCTTTGGGGTGGCAACCTGGCAATGATCACCGCCTTGATCGGGACCCCTTTTATGCCAAAAATCAAAGGCGGCATTTTGTTTGTCGAAGATGTGGGTGAGCATCCGTATCGCATTGAGCGCATGCTCAATCAACTTGCCCAAGCAGGCATTTTAGGCAAACAAAAGGCGTTGATACTAGGTGGTTTTACAGAGTACAAATTAGCTGCACATGATCGTGGGTACGATCTGAATGCCGCCATCGATTTTATTAAGCAAACAGTTAAGATTCCCATTATTCCGGGACTTCCTTATGGGCACACCCCGATGAAAGTGACCTTACCCATTGGAGCGAAAGTGGGCGTAGCCACCGAAGATGGCATTGCCCACTTAGTGCTGGATGAACATCCAGACGAAATTTAAATCTTTATAGATTTATTTCTCAGATTTATTTTTCTCATCAGCCAGATAGGCTTGTGTTTCTTTGATCACGACGCCAGACAAGAGCACAATGCCAATCAGGTTGGGAAAAGCCATTAAGCCATTGACGACGTCTGAAACTGCCCAGACAAGATCAAGTGACACCACAGTTCCGATCATGACAAACGCTGTGTAGAGGCAACGATAAGGCCAGATGATGCGTTTGCCTAATGCGTATTGTGCGCATTTTTCGCCATAGTAGCTCCAGCCTAAAATTGTGGAGTAAGCAAAAAATATCAAGCCGATTGTCACAATCCACCCCCCAGGTCCAGGCAGCATGGTCTCAAAAGTTTGCGCAGTCAGCGCGGCTCCTGTGACGCCAGAGGTAAATTGTCCGCCCATCACTAGAACAATACCTGTGATGGAGCACACAATAATTGTATCGATGAACGTACCCGTCATAGAAACTAATGCTTGCTTGACGGGTTGATCCGTTTTTGCGGCAGCGGCAGCGATAGGGGCTGTCCCGAGTCCCGCTTCGTTTGAAAATACCCCGCGAGCAACACCATAGCGAATCATCGTCCCGAGCGCACCGCCCGCGACAGCAGCACCTGTAAAGGCATCCGTCATGATCAGGCACAACGCTGGCCAGAGGCCTTCAATGTTTGTCACAATTACGGCTAGTCCACCCAAGAGATAGACCGCTGCCATAAAAGGCACAATCACGGCGGTGACGCGACCAATACTTTTAATACCACCCAAAATGACCAGGGCAGTGATTGTGGTCAATACAACACCCGTCAACCAACCAGACACACCAAAAGTCGACAGCATTGACTGCGCCAAGGAGTTTGACTGTACGGAGGCACCTGTTCCCAAGGCTGCCACCATGCCAAAAACGGCAAACATCATGCCAAGCCATTTCATTTTTAAGCCAAGCGAAATGTAATACATCGGACCGCCCGACATCGTTCCGTCCGCCTCTTTAACCCTGTACTTCACTGCGAGTAGTCCCTCCGCATATTTGGTGGCCATTCCAAAAAATGCGCTCGCCCACATCCAAAACAGGGCGCCCGGACCGCCCAGTACGACGGCGGTGGCCACGCCAGCGATATTGCCTGTTCCGATCGTGGCGGCTAATGCAGTCATCAGCGACTGAAACTGAGAGATATCCCCGGGGAGATTAGGATTTTTACCCTTCGAAAAGGCCATCGCCAGCGCCGCTGGCAAGAGCCGGATCTGCAGAGCGCCAAGCCTAATGGTCAGATATACCCCTGTTCCTACGAGTAAAACCAAAAGAATAGGGCCCCAAACGATTCCGCCAAGGGTATGAAATAAAATAGTGAGTTGTTCCAACTTTTTCTCCTCGTATTGTGTCAATGAGTTCAGCTTGGTAGCTGACCCTGCGCATGATAGGTACGAAGAATTTAAAAAGGGTGGTTTTGCCCGTGTTGTTACACTGAAAACATATCTATCAAGATGTAACTCCATTATTTACTAAAGTAGCCTACCGTGATAACAGCTTCAAATCTAGCCATACAGTTCGGACCTAAGCCTCTCTTTGAAAACGTCAACGTCAAGTTCGGGGAGGGTAATCGCTATGGTTTGATTGGCGCCAACGGTTCCGGCAAATCCACGTTGATGAAAATTATTGGCGGAGACCTTGAGTCCACAGCGGGCAATGTGCACCTTGAGCCAGGCTTGCGTTTAGGCAAACTACGCCAAGACCAGTTTGCTTTTGAAGACTATCGTGTATTGGATGTTGTCCTCATGGGACACACTGAGATGTGGGAAGCCATGTCGCAACGTGATGCCATTTATGCCAATGCGGACGCCACTGACGAAGACTACATGCTGGCCGCCGACCTCGAGGCAAAATTTGCCGAGTACGATGGTTACACCGCTGAAGCGCGCGCAGGTGAGTTATTGCTAGGTCTTGAGTTTCCAGTCGAGCAGCACCAACTGCCGATGCGCGAAATCGCGCCTGGCTGGAAGCTCAGAGTGCTATTGGCTCAGGCACTTTTTTCAAATCCTGATGTGTTGTTACTGGATGAGCCAACTAACAACCTGGATATCAACACCATTCGCTGGTTAGAAAATGTGCTCAACGGTTACCAGAGCACGATGATTATCATTAGTCACGATCGTCACTTTTTAAATCAGGTCTGCACGCACATGGCAGATTTAGATTTCGGTGAACTTCGCGTCTATCCGGGTAACTACGATGACTATATGTTGGCCTCGACTCAAGCGCGTGAGCGCGTATCCAATGCCAACGCCAAAGCAAAAGAGCGCGTGAGCGAATTGCAGGATTTTGTCCGTCGCTTCTCTGCGAACAAATCCAAAGCGCGTCAGGCAACGTCACGGCTCAAGCAAATCGATCGTATCAAGTCTGCACAGATCGAGGTCAAGCCCTCATCGCGTCAAAACCCCTTTATTCGTTTTGAACAACTCAAAATGCTCCATCGTCAGGCGGTCACGCTGGAGTCTGTCGAAAAGAGTTTTGATGCGCCGGTCATTCGTCCGTTTTCTTCAATGGTGGAAGCGGGTGAAAAAATCGCCATTATTGGCGCAAACGGTGCGGGTAAAACCACGCTGTTACGCATGTTGGCTCTTGATTTGGCACCAGACCGCGGAACCGTAAAATGGTCTGAAAATGCTGACTTAGGCTATATGGCTCAAGATGTCTCTGAGCTTTTCACAGACAAAGACAGCAACCTGTTCGAGTGGATGACACACTATCGTCAACCTTCTGATGACGATCAATCTATCCGTTCGGTATTAGGCCGTTTATTGTTTTCCGCTGACGATTTACCTAAAGCTCCTCCAGTTTTATCGGGCGGCGAGAAAAACCGTATGACGTTTGGTCGCTTAATGCTTAAAAAACACAACGTCATGTTGCTTGATGAGCCAACCAATCACCTCGACATGGAATCGATTGAGTCTCTGCAGCTTGCCTTGGACAAGTACCCAGGTACCTTATTTTTCGTCTCTCACGACCGAGAGTTTGTTTCCGCGCTTGCGACCCGTGTCTGGGAAATTCAGCCAACTGGCCAGGTGACTGATTATCGCGGGCCCTACGAAGAGTATCTAGCCTCAAAAGGTATCGAGGACTGATGCTCCCATGATTGTGCTCGGTTTTGAAAGTTCATGCGATGAAACAGGTGTAGCACTTGTGTGCACTGAACAGGGTTTGCTCGCTCATGCGCTACACACGCAAGTTGCGATGCATGCGGCGTATGGTGGAGTCGTTCCTGAACTTGCCTCGCGCGACCATGTGCGGCGTGTGATTCCCTTGACGCGTGCTGTACTGGCGGAGGCTGGCTTGAGTCTTCAAGACGTTGGCGCAGTGGCTTACACCGCAGGGCCAGGCTTGGCGGGGGCCTTGTTAGTGGGCGCAAGCGTGGCACAGTCCTTAGCCTGGTCCTTAAATTTACCTGCGATTGCGATTCACCATCTTGAGGGACATTTACTTTCACCTCGTCTTGCGGATCCTTGTCCAGAGTTCCCTTTTGTCGCATTACTGGTATCGGGTGGTCATACCCAGCTCATGCGTGTGGATGATGTTGGACAGTACAGCCTGCTGGGTGAAACCATGGATGACGCGGCTGGGGAGGCTTTTGATAAAACGGCCAAGCTACTAGGACTCGGCTATCCAGGCGGACCCGCTCTCGCACGGTTAGCAGAGCAGGGCAATGCTCAAGCGATTCAGTTACCGCGTCCTATGCTTCACAGTGGCAATCTTGATTTTAGCTTTAGCGGACTCAAAACCGCAGTACTGACGCGACTAAAAACTGCGCAAGCTCAGCCTCATGTCAGTGATACCTTGGCAGCAGACCTCGCAGCAGCGACACAAGAAGCTATTGTCGATGTGTTGGTGGCGAAGTCTGTTTCCGCGCTTGATCAAACAGGGCTTAAGCGCTTGGTGGTGGCAGGCGGTGTCGGAGCCAATCAACTCTTACGCAGCAAATTGGCACTTGCTTTAAAAAAACGCAGAGCCGAGGCTTTTTTCCCACCCTTAGAGCTGTGTACAGATAATGGCGCGATGATTGCCTTTGCTGCAGCGCAACGCATTTCGAGAGGTTTGGTCGATTTAACCGATCAACAACACGGCTTTGATGTCCGGCCCCGATGGGACCTCGCGACGATCTGAGCGTGGATCAACGCTATATTCAAGTTTTTTTACCTGCACCGATGCGTGGTTCCGTTCCATTGAGCAGACGCTGAATGTTGGCTTTGTGGCGATACAGTAGAAAGATCGCAATCGTGATGAGCGCAACGCCGATTGGCAAATGAGCTTGCCAGACCAACATGCCACCAAAGAAATAATAAAATGGTGCGAACACCGCACATGTCAACGCAGCAAGTGACGAAAACCTAAAAAACACGGCGATGATGACCCAGGTTGCCGTGGCAGCTAATGCTAAAAGTGGCTGTACTGCAAGCATGACGCCAAAAGCTGTTGCCACACCTTTACCACCTTTAAACCTTAGGAAGATCGGATATAGGTGTCCGATAAAAACAGCAATTGCTACACAGGCAATGACAAGAGGCGATAACTCCAACCGCTGAGCCATCCAAACTGCAAACCAGCCTTTTGCAGCGTCACCGATCAGTGTCAATGCTGCAGCAGCTTTGTTGCCTGAGCGCAGAACATTAGTGGCCCCCGGATTGCCTGAACCGTAGGTTCTCGGGTCTTGCAAACCAAATAATTTGCTGAAAACAACCGCAAAAGATACAGATCCGATCAAGTAAGCAGTCAATAACATGCCTAGAAGGGAAAGGGTATTTTGCGGGATGTCCATCAAGCAGTTCCTTTTGAGCCTGTGAAATAGTCAGCTATTCTAACTTGTTGATATCATTTTCGGTCTGACAGAGCCACCGCCAAGCGAGCAGCAGGTACAATGATTCCTAATCAAACTGAATAGTGACTGAGCCCTTATTTATGCATATTTTGGTCTCCAATGATGACGGATATAACGCCCCTGGACTTGAGGCCTTGGTTGCGGTACTACGTGATTTAGCTGACATCACGGTTGTGGCCCCTGAGGTCAATCATAGTGGCGCATCGAATTCGTTGACATTGAGCCGTCCTTTGGCTGTTCGTCAGGCTCCAAACGGTTTTACTTATGTGAATGGTACACCTTCAGATTGTGTCCACGTGGCACTGACGGGTCTGCTTGATCGCCGTCCAGATTTGGTCGTCTCTGGCATCAATAATGGTGCCAATATGGGTGATGACACACTTTACTCTGGCACTGTAGCCGCCGCTGCCGAAGGATATCTGTTCGGTATTCCTTCTATTGCTTTTTCACTCGTCGCGAAGGGGTGGTCAAACCTTGACGCTGCCGCGCAACTAGCCAAAAAAATTGTCCAACAACAACTAAAGCAGCCTCTTGCAGGGGCGTCTTTACTCAATATCAATTTCCCTGATTGTCCCCTGACTCAAAACAAGGGTGTGATAGCGACCCGCTTGGGCAAACGTCATCCTTCTCAGCCGGTTGTGCGCTCCAGCACGCCTTATGGTGAGACCGTTTACTGGATCGGTCCTGCAGGTGCAGCCAATGATGCCACTGAAGGCACGGATTTCGATGCGATCCACAATGGTTATGTCTCTGTGACGCCTTTGAGACTTGACTTAACGCAACACGCTCAGTTGACTGACGTGGCTTCATGGGTTCAGCCTTTATGCAATGGCTAAAGCCCCCAAGAGTGCTCGCTTCGGCTAAGGACTTAAAGTCCTTAGGTAGCCGTGGTTTGCAGGGCATTACCGCAACGAATAGCAATACCAAAATTTCTATTTCGCGTTTGTCCAGTGGCAGCGATGCCGCGCTTCCAGCGCGACGTGTACAGGAAAACTTAGGCCTACATTCAGAGCGTTTGCGCGCAGCCATGGTGGAGCGTTTGCACGCCCAAGGAATCACTGACGAGCGCGTACTGAGTGCAATGCAAGTGGTCCCGCGTCATTCTTTTGTTGACGAAGCACTCGCAAGCCGTGCCTATGATGATGCCGCACTCCCCATCGGCCATGGCCAGACGATTTCACAACCCTGGGTGGTTGCCCGAATGATTTCAGCAGTGTGCGAAATCGAATTGCCTACGCGTGTGCTTGAAGTGGGGACGGGTTGTGGCTATCAGGCAGCCGTCATGTCCTATGTTTTTCCGCAGGTCTACTCGATTGAGCGTATTCGCTCGTTGTACGATATGGCAAAGGAACATTTGCGTTCGCTGCACTTAACCAAGATCAGGCTGAGTTACGGCGATGGGATGGCAGGTCTTTCGAGTGCCGCACCGTTCGATGCGATTGTTGTTGCTGCTGCAGGTCTTAAAATCCCACAGGCGCTGATGTTGCAACTGAGAGTCGGGGGTATTTTGATAGCTCCAGAAGGCACGAGTGCCCAGAAACTGATACGAATACAAAGAACCAGCGAAACAGGCTGGACTAGACAGGAGCTTGAGGAGGTAAGATTTGTGCCGCTCAAGTCAGGATTGCAACCATAAATAGGTAGGAAAATGGTGTGTGCGGGGAAACCTACACCAACATCAGAGATCAAAACGAGGCAAGTGTGAAATCAAATACTCAGTTCAGAACGTTAACTTCCGCAGTCTGCTTTGCTGTGGCGCTTGTCTTGGCAGGATGTACCTCCAGTTCGCTTGCGCCAGTATCGAATTTGTCCTCGGGTGTGCCAAGCGCCTCGACCTACGTGGTCAAGCCAGGCGATACTTTGAACAAGATTGCGCGCGCAACAGGTGTTGCTGAGGGCACGATTGCACGCATCAATAAAATCACGAATCCTAATTTACTCATTGTCGGACAGACATTGCGACTTTCGGACTCTCAAACGCCACCGCCCGTTGCCCGCAATAACAGTTCATCAACGCAAAAGCCGCAGACAAGCAATTCTTCCCCCTCATCCGAATCCAGCAATGCTCGCGCTTCGGATGCTGGTTTGATTAGCTGGGGATGGCCCGCTAAAGGCAAAGTGATTCAGGGATTTACTCCAACAACAAAAGGCATTGACATCGCTGGGAGCACGGGTGACCCTATCGAAGCCGCTGCCAACGGCAAGGTAATTTTTGCGGGTGATGGGCCGCGTGGCCTGGGTAACCTGGTCATTGTCGAGCACAGTGATGGCTTCATTACTGCTTATGCCCATAACAAATCGTTATTGGTCAAAGAAGGCCAACAGGTCAAACGCGGGACAAAAATTGCCGAAATGGGACAGTCCGACACGACTTCTGTTCGTCTTCACTTTGAAGTACGTCGCCGCGGAACTCCCGTAGACCCCATGCAATATTTACCAGCGCGATAGTATTGCCTGATGACCCCTACACTTGTTTTTGATCTTGAAACAATCCCAGACATAGACGGCCTGCGTCGTCTTCACGGCTGGGGATCTGATATTTCCGATGCAGAGGTCGCTCAAAAAGCTTTTGCCGCGCGCAAAGAACTCACTGGTAGTGATTTCCTTCCATTGCACTTACAGCGTGTCGCTGTAGTTGGATGCGTGTTTCGCGATGAACAAGGATTTCGAGTGCGTTGTTTAGGAACAGCGGATGATCCTGAGCAGGTGTTGCTATCTGGATTTTTCAAAACGATTGAGCGTTATACGCCAAAGTTGATCAGTTGGAATGGCAACGGTTTTGATTTGCCTGTGTTGCACTATCGCAGTTTGATTCATGGTGTTGTCGCACCGAGGTACTGGGATACGGGTGATGATGATCGTGAATTTCGCTATAACAACTATCTGAGTCGTTATCACAATCGGCATATCGATCTCATGGATGTTTTGGCTAAATACAACGGCCGAGGCAATGCACCCCTCGATGATCTCTCAAAACTTTGCGGCTTTCCTGGCAAGCTCGGTATGGATGGCAGCCATGTTTGGGAGTCTTGGTCGCAAGGTCGCGCACATGAGGTGAGGGCCTATTGCGAAACTGATGTGGTCAATACTTGGTTGGTCTATTGTCGTTTTAGACTATTGAGAGGCGAGCTCGACGCAGCTGCCTACGACGCTGAAATTGCCCTGGTACGCGATACGCTGGAGCAAAGTACCGAACCACACTGGAAGCAATACCTGGAAGCTTGGGATCAATAAGAATGTCTGATGATGTATTGCACGTCGAGTCTCTCGATCTTGAGGCTCGAGGCGTTTCTCGCCGAGATGGCAAAGTGGTGTTTATTGAAGGTGCATTGCCCTCGGAGCATGTGACTGTCAATACTTTTCGTCGCAAACCCTCGTACGAAGTGGGTCGTGTTCAGCATATCCAACATGAGTCCTCTTCTCGAGTGACGCCTCGCTGTGAACACTTCGGTGTTTGTGGTGGCTGTGTCATGCAACACCTTGAGCCCAGTGCGCAGGTCGCGATTAAACAGCGTGCACTCGAAGATGCGTTAATACATATTGGTAAGACTCGACCTGAGCGCGTGCTGACTCCGCTGCACGGCCCTTACTGGGGCTATAGATATCGTGCACGTTTGTCTGTCAAATGGGTCGCGAAAAAAGAGACTGTGCTAGTTGGTTTTTATGAACGCAAAAGTAGTTTTGTGGCCGACATTAAAACCTGTCATGTTTTACCTCCCCAAATTGCCGCACTTTTTATGCCGTTGCGAAAGCTCATCATGGGCTTGTCTGCACCTGATCGTTTTCCGCAAATTGAAGTCGCGATCGGGGAGGGTGTGATCGCGTTGGTACTCAGACATTTACTACCGTTAACGAATTCTGATGTTCAGTCATTGCGTCACTTTGCTGAACAGCATTGTGTGCAATGGTGGTTACAGCCAAGTGGCCCCGAGTCCGTCGTTCCTCTTAACGCCTCAGACGAAGACAGTCTGTACTACACACTGCCTGAGTTTGGTCTGAAAATGCCCTTTAAACCGACTGACTTTACCCAAGTCAATCATCAGATCAATCGTGCGTTAGTCTCCAGAGGACTGACTTTGCTCGATCCACAACCTCATGATCGAATCGTCGATATGTTTTGTGGTCTTGGAAACTTTACCCTTCCTATCGCCACCCGTTGTCGTGAAGTAGTAGGGGTCGAAGGGAGTGAAACGCTCACTGCACGCGCCAAGGCTGCCGCTACGCGTGCCGGCATCGAGCACGCTACATTTCAGACTTTAAATTTATTCGAAGTGACGGCGGAATGGCTGGCTGAGCTTGGTCGTTTTGATCGCATGCTGATTGATCCACCGCGCGAAGGGGCCATGGCGCTCTCTCAAGCATTGATTAATCTGCCAGCCTCCTTAAGGCCCGAGCGTATCGTGTATGTCTCGTGCAATCCGGCAACTTTAGCCCGCGATACAGAAATACTGTTACAAAAAAGCGCATACAGACTGACAGCAGCCGGTGTGGTGAATATGTTCCCCCACACCGGACATGTCGAATCAATTGCTGTTTTTGAGCGCTGAATCGATAATTTTCAGTGCTGCCTGACGAACACGTTCAGGCGCTGTACCGCCAATGTGATTGCGCGCAGCGACTGAACCCTCAAGTGTCAAGACAGTGTGAACGTCATCACCGACTGATGCGTGAAATTTTTGTAATTCACTCACACTCAAGTCAGCCAAGTCGCACCCTTTTTTCTCGCATTCACGCACTGCATGCGCAACGGCTTCGTGCGCGTCTCTAAAGGGAACTCCACGCTTGACCAAGTAGTCCGCCAAATCTGTTGCCGTTGCAAAACCTTGTAAGGCAGCTTCGCGCATTGCATCGGCCTTGACCTTGATGCCGGCTACGAGGTCGACAAAAATTGTCAGCGTGTCGCGGACTGTATCGGCAGTATCAAACAGACCTTCTTTGTCCTCTTGATTATCTTTGTTGTAGGCGAGAGGTTGACCTTTCATGAGCGTCAGCAGTGCGACCAAGTGACCATTGACTCGACCCGTCTTGCCGCGGGCGAGCTCAGGCACATCCGGGTTTTTCTTTTGAGGCATGATTGAACTGCCTGTGCAAAACCGATCAGCGAGGTCGATAAAACCAATACGCGGACTCATCCAAATCACAAGCTCTTCAGAAAATCTGGAGATGTGCGTCATGATCAATGCGCAGGCACTACAAAATTCAATGGCAAAATCTCGGTCTGAAACGGCATCAAGTGAATTTTGGCAAACGTCATCAAATTCAAGTAATTTGGCCACCATTGGACGATCGATTGGAAAACTTGTCCCTGCCAACGCAGCGGCACCGAGTGGCAAAATATTGACCCGTTTACGGCAATCCGTGAGGCGTGCAGCATCGCGACCAAACATTTCAGCATAGGCAAGCAAATGGTGCCCGAAGGTGACAGGCTGTGCGACTTGCATGTGTGTAAAACCAGGCAAAATAGTGCCGGCATGCTCAAGCGCAACAGTGGCGAGTGCCTGACGTAATTGTTCAAGCAATATGATCAGTCCATCAATTTCGTGGCGCAACCAGAGACGGATATCTGTGGCGACTTGGTCATTGCGCGAGCGGCCAGTATGAAGACGCTTTCCAGCATCACCGACAAGTTCAACCAAGCGCTTTTCGATGTTGAGATGGACGTCTTCGAGGTCTAACAGCCATTCAAAGCGACCCGCATCGATTTCTTCGAGGATTTGAGTCATACCGCGTTCAATATCACTGCGGTCTTGTTGGGAAATCACTTTTACAGCCTCTAGCATCTGTGCATGGGCAAGTGAACCTTGAATATCGAAGCGTGCCAGACGCTTATCAAAGTCAACTGAGGCGGTATAACGTTTAACGAGCTCCGAAACTGGCTCCGAAAAGCGGGCGGACCACGCTTGGGCTTTCTTATCGAATTGGCTCTGATTGGGGTTTTGAGTATTTTTCATGATGTCTAAATTATAGAACGCAGCGCCACCCCCGCGGTCATGAGATAATTTTTCTTCATCACAACTCGTTTAATCCGGAATTCACATGGCTGCGGTCAGGGTAGGCATTGCACAATTGAACGCTCTCGTCGGCGACCTCGCGGGAAATGCGCGCATGGTCCTTGAGGCTGCGCACAAGGCTTATCAGCAGGGAGCAAGGGTTCTGTTGACGCCAGAGCTAGTTTTAACGGGCTATCCGCCCGAAGATCTCTTGCTGAGACCTGCTTTTATTGAACAATGCGAAAGTACTCTACAAACGCTTTGCGCCGAACTTTCGGTCTTGAAAGGCTTACACGTTGTAGTGGGGCATGCCTGCAAAGACCAGGATGGCTTACGCAACGCGGCTTCAGTTCTGTCAAACGGACAGATTTTGGGCACTTACTTTAAAAAAGAGCTCCCCAATTACTCAGTTTTTGATGAAAAGAGATACTTTGTTTCTGGCGGGCAGCCCTTAAGTTTTAATGTCGACGGCGTACGTTTTGGCATAAATATTTGTGAAGACATTTGGGGAGACTCGGCTCCTGAAGCCGCAGCCGCACTCAATATTCAAGCCTTATTGGTTCTAAATGCCTCACCTTTTAGCTTAGGCAAGCAGGCACAACGCGTCCGTGTGGCATTGCGTTGTGTTGAACGGGCGCATTGTGCGCTGATCTATGCCAATTTAGCGGGTGGCCAAGATGAACTTGTGTTCGATGGAGCATCGTTTGCGCTCTCACGCGAGGGACAACTCGCTCTTCGTGCAGCAGATTTTGTCACGGACTTAAGTTTTATTGAGGTTTCGGATTCTGGTGAAATCTCCGTGCCTGTCATTGAATCGACTACCCTCAAGACCACACCACGCACGGAACTGTTGTCCGAAGAGGCCCAAGTCTGGGAGGCACTCAAGCTTTGCTTAACGGACTATGTAGCTAAAAATGGCTTTAAAAGTGTGATTCTAGGTTTATCCGGCGGTATTGATTCCGCTGTGGTGATGGCAGTGGCAGTCGATGCGTTGGGCGCAGACCGTGTGCATGCGGTCATGATGCCGTCGCGCTACACCGCTGACATTTCTCAAATCGACGCACAGGACATGGCCAAAAGACTCGGGGTGGCCTATCGCGAGATTGCAATTGCCGAGCTTGCTAATAGCTTTGACATGCTTTTAGCGCCTATCTTTGCAGGTCGGGCTCCTGATGCGACCGAGGAAAATATTCAAGCGCGCTTGCGGGGTATGCTTCTAATGGCGTTGTCCAACAAGTTCGGACATCTCGTTCTCACAACTGGCAATAAATCTGAGCTTTCTACTGGATATTGCACCCTATACGGGGATATGGCGGGAGGTTTTGCGGTTTTAAAAGATGTCGCCAAGACTCTTGTTTACCGACTCGCCCGTTGGCGCAACACGTTTGGAGAAGTGATTCCTGTTCGCATCATCACAAGACCGCCTTCAGCAGAGTTACGAGAGGATCAAACAGATCAGGATAACTTGCCTGAATACGAAGTGATTGATGCGATTATTGAGCATTATGTCGAACGAAATGCCTCGCCGGAAGAGATTATTGCCGCGGGTTATGCCCCTGAGGCAGTCGAGCAAATCCTACGTTTGATTCGAATCAATGAGTACAAGCGGAAACAAGGACCTTTTGGTCCACGCATCACTGAACGGGCATTTGGGCGAGATTGGCGTTATCCTCTCTCAAACGGTTTTCGAAACTGATCAAAATTTTTCTAATAACAGGACTTATCGTGAAGCAAGTGACCGCCATTATCAAGCCTTTTAAACTTGACGAAGTACGCGAAGCGTTGGCCGAGGTTGGTGTCAACGGTTTAACAGTGACAGAAGTCAAAGGATTTGGACGTCAGAAAGGGCATACCGAACTCTATCGTGGCGCAGAATATGTCGTAGACTTTCTTCCCAAAATTCGTGTCGAAATGGTTGTAGCTGACGAAGCGGTTGATCGTGTGATTGATTCAATCGTAAGAGCTGCGCGCACTGGAAAAATTGGCGATGGCAAAATTTTTGTCACTGCAGTTGAACAGGCAATCCGGATTCGTACGAGCGAAAGCGGCGACGCTGCACTGTAATTCTCTTACTTTTTGAGTCACACCTAATGAAACAATTTGACTGGGCGAACCCTTATCCAACCATCCGTATTCCGGTTTTCGCGCGCAACGTCGTGTCGACGTCACATCCGCTTGCTGCGCAGGCGGGTTTACGTATGCTGCTAAAAGGCGGTTCTGCTGTCGACGCGGTCATTGCAGCCGCAGCCGCCATTACGCTGGTTGAGCCTGTCTCTTGTGGTTTGGGTGGTGATGCGTTTGCAATTGTGTGGGATGGTAAATCACTACAAGGACTCAACGCCTCAGGTTATGCACCGAAGGCTTGGGATATTGATTACTTCAAGAAAAAATATGGCGTAGACGTCAATGGGCTTGCTAAAGCGCCTAAGCGTGGTGTGGACGCCATTACCGTTCCAGGTGTTGTGGCAGGGTGGGCTGCGTTGCATGAACGATATGGCAAGTTGCCATTTGCTGAGCTTATGGAGCCTGCAATTGAAATTGCAGAACGTGGTTACGCTGTGCCTCCAGTCGTGGCTCAGAAATGGGCTGCTGCGGTTCCTGAGCTTAAAGATCAACCCGGTTTTGCCAATACCTTTATGCCAGAAGGCAGAGCTCCCAAAGTGGGTGAACGCTTTGTATTCAAAGATGTTGCTCAAACATTGAAACGCATCGGTGCATCGCTCGGTAGAGATATGTATGAGGGCGAGACCGCTGAAAAGCTCGTGTCTTTTATTCGCGAACATGGTGGTGCACATACGCTCGAAGATTTTCGTCAGTACCGCCCCGAATGGGTCACACCCATTTCAAAGAACTATCGTGGCTATACCTTGCATGAGATTCCACCAAACGGGCAGGGTATTTCCGCTCTTCAGGCGCTCGGAATGCTGGAGCACTTTGATATCGCCAATATGAAAGTGGATTCCATTGAGTCCCAGCACGTTCAGATCGAAGCCATGAAATTAGCGATGGCAGATTTGTATCGCTATGTTGCAGATCCCCGCAGCATGGAGGTCACTGCATCACAAATGCTTGATGACGCGTATTTAGCTGAGCGAGCAAAGTTGATCGATTTGAATCGTGCCACGCATTTTGCTCCTGGTATTCCACCTTCTGGCGGTACGATTTATCTGACTGCGGCCGATGAAAATGGCATGATGGTTTCTTTTATTCAATCAAACTACATGGGCTTTGGTTCAGGTGTCGTGGTTCCCGGCACAGGCGTCAGTTTCCAAAATCGCGGCGTGGGCTTTTCAATGGATCCCAAGTCCGGAAATGTGGTCCAAGGCCACAAGCGTCCTTTCCATACGATTATTCCTGGTTTCTTGACGCGCGACGGCGAGCCAGTGATGAGCTTTGGTGTCATGGGAGGCGATATTCAGCCTCAAGGTCACATTCAGACCGTGATTCGTATGGTGGATTATCACCAGCAACCGCAAGCAGCCTGTGATGCACCACGCTGGAAAGTTAATCGTGACTTTACGCTTGATGTTGAATCAACGATGCGTGCGTCGACGATCGAGGGTTTACAAAAACTAGGTCATTCGCTCAAGGCCATTGATGACCCCTACATGGATTTTGGTTCAGGTCAGTTTATTTGGCGTTTGTCCAAGGACTTGACCGATGGTTATGTGGTGGCAAGTGACAGCAGGCGTGATGGTCAAGCAGTAGGCTTCTAACAAAGAGACCAAAAGGCTGGCAAAAAACACTCCGCCACTAAGAGCGGAGTATCTTGTCGCCAAAACACTGACCGCCTGGCTAACAAAGCTATGTGTTGATGTTTGCCTAGGGAGGCGTTAGTTTGAACTGACTGAACCGTGCGAAAAAGGGCAGTTTGTTTATTGAGACGCGCCACTTCAAAATTCGACCGAGTGATGGCAGCATCGTCGTACAAAATATCCGCGAGAGGTCGACTTCGGAGTCGCCGCATGCCTTGCCAGACCCCATGTGAGGCCCTTAAGGGCGTCACGCTTCTGGCAGCAACGACCTGGATTCCGTCGATACTCATCACGACTTCTCTGACCCAAATAGGGCTCGGCGCAACCGTTTTCAAACAATGGGCTTCATCGCGACCGACACCTGCCGCATATTCAGCTATGACGCGCAGTTTTAGCGTACCAAGCTCACGCAGCGCTTGTGTCAGTGGACCTTGCCTCATCAGCCATCGCTTTTGGATGGATGAAAAGGAGGGTTTTGGCGTGGACAACCACGGTTGAATGGATTCAAATTTCTGCATGGGTGTGTATTATCCAACTTATGGAAAAGTTGCGCATATCAAAATTAATGGCCGATCGCGGATTGTGTTCGCGTCGGGAAGCCGATAGCTATATTGAGCGGGGTTGGGTCAAAGTCGACGGAGTGGTTGCCACGCTGGGCGAACGTGCCTTGCCCACGCAAACGATCACACTTGACCGGAATGTTGCTGCCCAACAGGTCTCACGTGTGACTATTTTGATCCACAAACCGATGGCCTACGTCTCAGGACAAGCTGAGGATGGGTACACCCCTGCAGTGGCCTTGATCAACGCGACAAGCCGCTCTAAAACTGATCGCAGCCCACTCAAATTTGATCGAGCACAATTGCGTGGCTTAGCAGTAGCTGGAAGGCTGGATATTGACTCCACTGGCTTGTTGGTGTTGACACAAGACGGTCGTATCGCCCGACAACTCATAGGCGAGGATTCCGACATTGAAAAAGAGTACCTTGTTCGCGTTCAGGGACGTCTGGCCCCTGGCGGGCTTGAATTGCTCAATGAAGGGCTGATGCTGGACGGGAAACGTTTAAAACGCGCTCAGGTCCGGTGGCAAAATGAGGATCAGTTGCAATTTGTGCTCAAGGAAGGCAAAAAACGCCAAATTCGCCGAATGTGTGAACTGGTTGGCCTCAAAGTGCTCGGACTCAAACGAGTCCGAATCGGAGGCGTTAAGCTTTCAGATCTTCCAGTTGGCCAGTGGCGATACCTTGGTAGCAATGAGCGGTTTTAAACCGACATGAAATCAAGTTTGTAGCTCGCGCGCTCATCTGTGCCAAGTGTTCGCACTAACCAGGGAAGCGTTTCCTTCATCGCTGCCGTGAGTGTCCAAGGCGGGTTGATGACAAAAATACCGCTGCCATGCAGTCCGAGTCCGTCTGAACCGGGTTTGTGGACAGTCAGGCTCGCATGAATCCAGTTCTGACCGGCGAGCTTTTCGAGCTGACGTGGAAGCTCTTGAGCCTCTCGACGCTGAATTTGAGGATACCAAATGGCGTAACAGCCAGTTGGAAATCTCACCATCGCATCTTTCATGGTCTCAACAACTCTTCGGTAATCATTTTTGTCTTCGTACGAAGGGTCAATCAAAACAATGGCACGCCGGGTCGGTGGAGGAATATGTCCTTTGAGACCTGCGAAACCATCATCGCCAAAAACGGCTGTTTGTCTAGGAACGCGATGAGCGCGTTGGTCAAGATTTTGACGCAAAATGTCAGCTTCATTTGGATGCATTTCAAATAAACGCAACTTGTCCTGAGAGCGGCATGCCTCAAGCGCGAGCCAAGGCGAGCCGGGGTAGATGCGCAAAAGGCCGTCAGGGTTGAGCTCACGGATTAAATCTAAATATTGCATCACGGCTGGAGGAGGGGATTTGGCTTCCCAAACCCGAGCGATCCCGTCAATGTATTCACCAATTTTCTGAGCCCATTGACCTTCTAGATCATACAAACCTGCACCAGCATGCAAGTCAACGAAGTAGTAGGGTGCATCCTTTTGATTGAAGTATTGGAGAATGTGCGTCAGCACGATGTGTTTAAGGACATCGGCATGATTTCCTGCGTGAAAACCGTGGCGGTAACTGAACAAAAGACTCTCCGTGGGTAAAGCTTAACTTAGAAAAAGAACTGTACTGCAAGCAAAGTTTTCATAGTCTAACCCTTGTTGCGCGCACCTCAATCAATTGGTTTTAAGCAACACTCAAGCGAGTGGTAAACTTTCGCGGCTTACTCTATAGGTGTGCGGCTCATATATGTTTGATTTCATTCGTAGTCATCAGCGTTGGATGCAACTAATTTTGTTGCTCCTTATTGTTCCTTCCTTCGTCTTCTTTGGCGTTCAAGGCTACTCCAGCTTTATGGCAAGTGAGCCTGAGCTGGTTTCTGTTGGGGATCAACCCATCACGTTAGGGCAGTTCAATCAAGCCAGAACCGCTCAGCTTGAACAATATCGTAATGCGCTCGGAAGTCAGTTTGATCCCGCGGCTTTTGACACACCTGAGTTTCGTGAACAACTCTTAAATCGTATGATTGACGAACGCACGGTTGCACTCGCTGCAGCGAAGGGGCGTTATTCGGTGTCTGATGAAACCCTACGTCGTACGATCGCAGCGATTCCAGCTGTTCAGGAAAATGGTCAATTCTCCTCTCAGCGATATCGTGACGTATTAGCGGCTCAGGGCATGAACCCAACGACCTTCGAGTTAGGTCTGAGACGTGACCTGGCGATTGCGCAAGTGCTTCAGCCCATTGGACTGACTGCGCGTGTGCCTGGAGAGGTGGCTGAAAAAATTCTTGCTTTGCTGACCGAAAAACGCACGATTGAGCGTCGCGTTTTTGCCGCTTCCGACTTTAATCAGTCTGTCAAAGTCTCTGATGATGACATCAAAAAGTGGTACGAAAACAATCAAGCCAAACTTCTGATTCCAGAAAATGTTGAAGTGCAATACGTGGTGTTAAACGAGCAAGCTGCTTCCAAAGACATCAAGGTCACTGACGACAATATCCAAAGCTTTTACAAACAGAATCAAACACGCTACGGTCAACCAGAGCGCCGGCGCGTGAGCCATATTTTGATTGAATTGCCGGCTTCAGCGAACGATGCTGTCAAAGCTCAGGCTCGTGCAAAAGCCGAAGATATTGCAAAGCGCGCATCTGCCGCACCTGAGTCCTTTGCTGCACTTGCAAAAGAGTTTTCTCAAGACACAGGCTCTGCCAATCAGGGTGGCGATCTTGGATGGATCAGCAAAAACATGCTTGTCCCCCAAGTGGAAACCGCTGTTTTTGACCTTGAGCGCGGAAAAATCTCAGGTGTTGTTGAAAGTCCTTTTGGCTTTCACGTGATTAATGTTGTGGACGTGCAGCCGGCTTCCGTCAAAGCGCTTGCTGAAGTCAAAGACGACATTACTAACGAGATCCGCAAACAATTGGCGGCTGAACAGTTTGCCCAGCTTGGAAGCAAGTTAACAAGTCTTGTGTACGATCAGCGAGATAGTCTCGCTCCAATTGCCACCGCTCTCAATCTCCCCATCAAAACTGCGACAGGCCTCACAAAAGAGGGTCTATTACCTGCCAATCAACGCGGTTCGGCTGAGATTTCCGAAGAGGACCAAGGCATATTAGGCAATC
This sequence comes from Burkholderiaceae bacterium, assembly GCA_030158305.1. GTDB lineage: Bacteria > Pseudomonadota > Gammaproteobacteria > Burkholderiales > Burkholderiaceae_B > Zwartia. The sequence goes on along the minus strand of JAOATE010000050.1, from coordinate 91,057 downwards.
TCAAAGTTCGTCAGGCTGTTTTCTCCTCCGATGTTTTCAAAGAAAAACTTAATTCTGGTGTGATTGAGGTCTCGCCCGATGTGATCGTAGCGGTTCGTGTGGGAGCCGTTCACCCTGCTCATGTACCTGCTTTGAGCGCAGTCTCGGATCAAATCAAGCAACGATTAATAGATGAGCTTTCTTTTGCTGCTGCAAAGGCCGCTGGAGTTCAAGCACTTGAGGCCTTAAAAGCTGCTCCGAATAGCGAAACAAAAGACTTTGAAGCTGCAACTGAAGTGACACGCCAACAGCCGTCATCGCTGACACGCGAGCAGCTCGAGGCCGTGATGTCCGCCGCGACTAAGCCTTTGCCTAGTTATATCGGTGTGGCAGGTTCTGATCAGTACACAATCATCAAACTTTCAAAGGTGGAAGCGGGTCCAACACCGGAAGCCGCTCAGGTGACTCAGTTGCAATCCCAGCTTTCTCAAGCTTGGGGCGCCGCTGAAGAGCAGGCCGCCTTGAAGGTTTTGCGCCAAGACTTTAAAGTCAAAATGTTGCCTGATGCCAGTAAGCTGATTAGTGGTGAACTGGACGCTGCAAAACTTTAAAGACTACCGAAGCATCGGAGCGAGTACCTTCAGCACATTTTCCATCAAAATTGGCTGTGCTTGTTCGTTAGGATGAATGGTGTCGGCCTGAAACATGGCCGCATTATCTGCAATGCCTTCTAAAAAAAACGGAATGAGTGATACTTGCTCATCTTGCGCGACTTTTTCGAAAATTTCCTTAAATGCTGTGGTGTATTCTCGACCGTAGTTGGGAGGGATTTGCATCCCAGCAAGAATTGGACGCGCACCAACTGACTTGATTAAGCGAACCATTTCTAACATATTGTTTTTTGTCATGTTCAGAGGCAAGCCTCGCAGGGCATCATTTGCGCCAAGTTCAACTAAAACAATATTTGGTTTTGTTCGCTCTAACAAAGAACGCATCCGCGAAAGTCCACCGCTCGTCGTATCTCCACTGATGCTAGCGTTAATAATTTCTACCGCATGATGCGTTGGCATCAGTGTGTTTTTCAACAAATCCACCCAACCAGACCCGCGTTTTAAGCCGTATTCTGCAGAGAGACTATCGCCGACAATTAGAATGCGAAGTGGGGTTGATCCAGCTTGTTGTTGAGCTTGAGTGTAAATTGGATGAATTGAACCAAGCACAAGCCCGAACAGTCCTAGGCTGAACCGACGACGATCACGAGAGAATAAATTCATGAATGTTGTAACCAATGCGATAGAAGTCAAAAAGCTATGTAAACAGGTATCTGATGCAACGGGAATTCTGAATATTCTAGATGACGTCAGTTTTTCAGTTGCGGCAGGAAAATCCATTGCGATCACAGGCGCTTCGGGGTCCGGCAAATCAACATTGCTAGGGTTGCTTGCTGGTTTGGACCAGCCTAGCACAGGAGAAGTTCAATTGCTTGGCGAGTCTCTTTCCAGTATGGATGAGGACGGTCGAGCAGCATTCAGAGCCCATCACGTAGGCTTTGTATTTCAGTCATTCCAGTTGCTACCAAACTTAACAGCTCTTGAAAACGTGATGTTGCCGCTAGAGCTTGCCGGACTTTCTGCTACTGAACCTGCAACAAAAATGCTAGAGAGAGTAGGTTTAGGAGCGAGGCTACATCACTATCCCTCTACGCTATCTGGTGGTGAGCAGCAGCGTGTTTCTATCGCCCGTGCTTTTGTTCAGCGTCCGGTTCTCATTTTTGCTGATGAACCTACAGGCAGTCTTGATGAAGCGACAGGCTCAACCATTATTAATTTAATGTTTGAAATGGCTGCTCAACAAGGCACAACCCTTGTGCTTGTCACACACGACACTTCACTCGCAGCACGTTGCGATCGACAAATTGTCTTGCAAGGCGGCCGTCTCATATAGTGAATAGTGTTAGGCACGACTGCGTCGCCATTCGATCAAGCTATTGACGATCCCGCTCGCACAAATAATACCGATTCCGATCCACGTAATCGAGTCAGGCAAATGCGCCCACACCAGCCATCCTAGCGTCGCAGCAAACGTAATCTGTACATAAATGAATGGTGCAAGAAGTGAGGCGGGTGCAAAGCGATAAGATTGAATTTGCAAAAGATGACCTAGACCTCCCGCCACTCCACTGAGTAATAAAAATGTCCAGTTTAAGGGGCTGAGGGTGGTGAGCGTGTCGAGTGCCGCCGGCAATACAAAAGGCAGACAAAGGGTTAAGGTTGCGGTCCCAATCGCGCCGCTCCACAACACTGTTGTAAAGGAGCTATCTTGAGCAAGCATTCTGGATAAAAGATGCTGCGCCGTAAAAAGGCATGCGGTAATTAAACCCATGACCACGCCCATTGTGGGCAAACCTGCCGAGGGTCGCACGACAATCAGCACCCCGATCAGCCCAACTCCAGCAGCAATCCATCGAGATTTCCGAATCGGTTCTTTTAGGATCCAAGGGGCAATGGACAACATCAAAAGGGGGGCAATAAAAATCAGTGCTGTTGCCTCTGCTTGATGCAAATAACTGAGAGATGTAAAAAAGGAAAGTGCCGAACCCAGCATGGCAGCAGCCCGCAAGCATTGAAGTTTTGGGTTTTTACTTTTAAAAATACCCAAACCCCGACTCGGCAAAATAATGGCCATCAACAAAATTAAATGGATGGCGTATCTGAACCAACAAAAAACAAGGAGGGGAACACCGGCCGCCATGATCCATTTGCCCATGCCATCCAGAAGAGTCAGAAGCAGCAAGGATAGAAGGAGGGAGGCAATACCCAAAAGAGGTTGCTGTGCCGGAAATGCAGCTGAGGCACTTGGGTGAGAGACCCGGGACATCGACCAAACTCCTGAAAATAAAGGGTAACGCAACGCGAACATCCGCCTAGTGCTGCGATCATACGCCTGTAATTTAACTTGTGTCGCATCAAAGCCTTGCTAAAATGAGTCCCCATGATGATCTCTCTTTATTTTTTGACAACTTGTCGCGTATTCATTGTCTCCACAGTTTTCGGACTGTTTCTGGGTGTCGCCGCTCAGGTTTCTGCACAGCCTCTTCCGACCAAAGAACTCAATGTCGTGGGTGGTCTCAGCAGCCGACTCACTTATATTGATGTGGAACGGCCTTTCTGGTCTCAAACCTTGTCGGAACGCTCGCAAGCGTCTGTGACTGCACAAATCAAGGGTTTTGATGAAATGGGCCTCAAAGGGCAAGAACTGCTTCCTTTGATGAGCCAAGGTGTGATCGAGTTTGGTGTGCTCCCGTTATCTTATTACGCACCCACGACACCTGTTCTTGAGGCAGTCGATATTGCAGGGCTTGCCACAGACTCAAAGACTGCGCGAGAGTCGGTCACTGCCTTTACCCCAGTGTTAAGCCATCACTTTGCTTCTGCCAACCAAGTAAAGCTGCTAGGCACTGCACCCTATGGCGCCCAGATATTTTTCTGTCGCACAGAGGTGCGTAGCGTAGCTGACTTCAAAGGTTTAACCATTCGAACCATCACGCGTACGCAAGGCGAATTAGTTGAGGCGCTCGGTGCAAAAAGCGTCAGTCTTCCTTTTAGCGAAGTTTTTCAAGCGCTTGAAAAGAAGTCCATCCATTGTGCGATTGCAGGAGCGCTCACTGGCTTCAATGCCAAATGGTATGTGGTCTCGACCCATTTATATGCCTTGCCAGTTGGATGGAATCAAGAGGTTCACGCTGTCAACCTCAAAGCGTGGGAAAAACTTCCCGAAGCCATACAAGTTTTTGTTGAGCACAATCTCAAAGAGCTTATCAACAGTTTATGGATCTTTTCCGACAAACTGACTCAACGCGGCATTGAGTGCAATACGGGTAGCAAAGAATGCTTATCTGTTCCCAGAGGGCAAATGACACTTGTACAGCCAACGCAAGCTGATTTAGCGTTAGTCAAACGCATCTCGACCCAAAAGGTTTTGACAAAATGGGCTGAGAGATGCACTGAAGCGTGCGTAGCTGACTACAACCAAACGATTGGCAAGCTGCAAAAAAATAGTGTAAAAAAATAAAAGCCTGGTGAAAATTCAGGCACTTATTTTAAATCGCTGGCACGCAGATCCCACAGCAATCTAAAGGTGTGATGCGCATGGTTTTTCAGCTTGAGTTGAGCGACCACCCAAGCACCTGCAGCCTCTGCGCTAGCCAAGGTCGTTGTATCAATCACCAGATAAGGCTCCAAAACTCTTTTGCTTGGGTCCTCTGAGGGCAGAGGAGTCGACAGCGTCGAGTCTGGTGTCAATACACGTATAGCAATCACACCTGACACTTCGCGGCACAGCGCATCCGTCAACGCCAATGCTGCTTGAGCGCTCTGGTCTGAACCCAAACAAATCAAGCTAACAGCCCCGCCTGTGCCTGCCCCCATCACTTCAGTGACTGCATTCACACGTCGATTCGTATTGTGCATCGCGCTAAAGTTACGCACAGACCATTCGGTTTGATTTTCAAATGCCTTGCGGTAGGGTGCACTCGTAAAAATATGCAACGTGTCAGTGCGGTAGAGCGCGAGGTAAGGTCTAGGAGCGGTCTCAGAATGATAGCGACGTGACCACTGAAAACCAGGAATCGAGGCGCGCTCTTGCATATGTTCAGTGTCGTACCACTGGTTAAAGTCTTCTTCCTTTTCAGGAGCGATATCTGTCCAAATTAAAAGCTCACCCATTGCATTGAGGGACCGATCAATCACCACTGGTTTTGACATGATAGAAATTATCCTTTGGTACGTATGATTTTTTTAACTTGTGGCACGTGTCGTATCGAACGGAATACCTGCGCTAGATGACGACGGCTATCGACTTGAACAGTGAGATTCAGCACGACGGTTGCCATTGCGTCATCGTGCATTGTCACGTGAATGATATTTGAGTCAGCCTGAGCAACCTCGGCAGCAATACGACTCAAAACACCTCTTTCATTTTTAGCAACAATTTCGATTCGCGCAGACAGGTGTTTGGCAGTTTCCTCATCCCATGCAACTTCAACCCAGCGTTCAGGCTCTTTAGCGCGTGCCCGAATCGCAACAGGACATTCAGCCGTATGCACGACCAGTCCATGACCCACGCGAATACCTGCAATGATTTGGTCACCAGGAAGGGGGCCGCAGCAGGGCGCAAGCTGTACTCCCTGTCCTTCGTTTCCGTGAATCTGTATGGGTGTTAACTTGGCAGAGGTCATTTCATCATCTGCTGCCGCTGTTGTGGCGATCAGAGGGTGGTCAGGTGCGAATCTTCTGGCAACCACTGCGGCCAATCGTTTACCTAGGCCAATATCTGCAAGTATTTCTTCTCTTGATTTTGCGCCGCTGGACCGAGCAAGCTTTTCCCAAATAGGATCGTCACTCTCAGGAAGGCTCAGTTTGAGTTCGCTGAGCGCTTGCGTCAGGAGGCGCTCGCCAAACGCAGCGGACTCATCATATTGCACCGTACGAAGGTAATGTCGAATCTCTGAGCGTGCGCGACCCGTTCGCGCGTAATTGAGCCATTGGGCACTCGGCCGCGAAGTTTGAGAGGTCGTGATCGAAATGGAATCCCCATTTGCAAGCTCCGTGCGAAGCGGCACATCCTCACCATTTACTTTGGAAGCGACAGCATGATTACCTACATCCGTATGAATGGAGTAGGCAAAATCAATCACTGTTGCACCGCGCGGTAGGGAAACGATCTTACCTTTAGGCGTAAACACATAGACGGCATCCGGAAATAAATCCACCTTGACGTGTTCGAGGAACTCGGTTGAGTCGCCTGTTTGATTTTGAATGTCCAACAAAGATTGCAAAGACTTACTGGTGCGGCTTTGAATGTCTTGGAGATTGGATTGATCGCCTTTGTAAAGCCAGTGTGCAGCTACGCCTTCTTCGGCGACTTGATGCATATCTTGTGTTCTGAACTGAAACTCGATTGGGGTACCAAATGGCCCCACCAGTGTTGTGTGCAAAGACTGGTAGCCATTTATTTTTGGGATGGCAATGTAGTCTTTAAACTTACCTGGTACAGGCCGATAGAGTTGATGAACAATGCCCATGGCCATGTAACACTCAGGCAAAGTTCTGACGATCACGCGAAAACCATAAATATCTAAAACATTTGATAGGCTTTTCTTTTGTTTCACCATCTTGTTATAGATGGCATAAAGCGTTTTTTCGCGACCTCTTACTTCACTATCAATACCCGCTGCAGGAAGTGCGGCTCTGACTTGTTCGTCGATGCGCGTGAGCACTTCGCGTCTGTTACCGCGCGCAGCCATCACGGCTTTCTCCAAGACCATGTATCGATTTGGATAAATTGCACCAAAGCAAAGATCTTGTAATTCACGATAAAGGGCGTTAAGACCCAAGCGATGCGCAATAGGTGCGTAAATGTCGAGGGTTTCGCGTGCCACGCGTCGACGCTTTTCTGGACTCACAGCATCAAGCGTACGCATGTTATGCAGACGATCGGCGAGCTTAATGAGGATCACACGGATGTCGCGCGCCATTGCGAGCAACATTTTTCGGAAGCTTTCCGCCTGCTGTTGTGCTTTGCTTGCAAACTCGAGTCGATCTAGTTTTGAGAGACCGTCTACCAGTTCGGCGACTTCGGGACCAAATTTCTCGAACAACTCTTGTTTCGCGATATCTTGGTCTTCCATGACATCATGCAAGAGCGCTGCACGAATGGCATCCACATCAAGTTTCCAGCCAGCACAAATTTCAGCGACCGATATAGGATGGCTGATATAGGGAGATCCGCTAGAGCGAAACTGCCCAAGGTGCGCTTGGTCTGAAAAACGGTAGGCGTCACGAACAAGTGCAATGTCTTTTGTATCCAGATAACCATCCAGCAAAAGCTGGAGCGAAGCCATTGAAGCAATCGCTGGTTCTGTTTCTGTGGTAACTGGTGTCGCAGAGCCCGATACTGCGCCAAGTCTTTCTTGAGGAGCAGTGGGTCTTCGTGTTAGACGAGAGCCGACGCGAAGGGCGGCCAATAACCCGGATGATGCATACCGAAGTCCGGGAAAGGCCATGTTTATCCTGCTTAGGTTGGAACCTTGCGAAGCATTTCAATGCCGGTCAGACCTGCGGAAATTTCGCGCAGAGCAGTCACAGTAGGTTTGTCTTTGCTATCGAGGCGTGCAGCGTGGCCCTGAGCCAGTTCGCGGGCACGATAAGTCGCAGCAAGCGTGAGCTTAAAGCGGTTAGGGATGTGCTCGAGGCAATCGTCAACAGTGATACGGGCCATGGAAGTCCTGTCAGAAGGGAATTAAAGCAATAAGGGGCTAAGTATACCGTCAGCCTGATTCAAGGAAGCAGCTTGAGCGATCTGAACAGATCAGGATGTCGGGCCAATTGACGAGGGTAACGTAACTTGGCAGTTTCAATGATCTGACTCAGTTGCGTCAATGCAATGCTAAAGTCTTGATTAATAATAACATATTCAAACTCTGGGGCGTGTGAAATTTCCTCACTCGCTGCCTCGATTCGACGCTCAATCACGGACTGCGCATCTTGACCACGCTGAGTGAGGCGTTCTCTAAGAGTCGAAATAGAAGGGGGCAAAATAAAGACGCCTATTGCCTCTGGAAATAATCTTTTTACTTGCTGAGCACCTTGCCAATCGATTTCTAGCAAGATGTCCTGGCCAAACGCAACCGCTTGGTCAATTTTGTCACGAGGCGTACCGTAAAAATTGCCGTGCACCTCAGCCCATTCGAGCAGCTGATTACTTTGACGCATCGCATCAAAATCGGTTTTGCTCACAAAACGATAGTCTTTTCCATTGACTTCACCTGATCTCGCTGCACGTGTCGTACAAGATACAGATAAACACAGGGTTGGGTCACGCGCAAGCAGCGCATTGACTAAACTGGACTTGCCAGCCCCACTCGGGGCGACAACCATAAATACGTTTCCGGCAACCAGTGACATAGGTGACAATGGAAAGAAGTTAATTAATATAAAAGCATAGCAGAGTGCTCAACCAAACAACTTAATAGAAGACATAAGGATAGACAGGATCATGAAGACCCCACACTTAATCACAGTTGCAGAGCTCCAGAGTCAACTCGCACAACACCCTGAAAAAGTTTTAATTTGTGACTGTCGCTACGACTTGGTGGATTCGGAGCTTGGCAAGCGTGCCTATGAAGCAGGTCACATTCCTGGTGCCATTTATCTCAACTTGGGAAAGGTGTTGAGTGGGCAATCTAATGGTATGAATGGACGGCATCCTTTACCAGAGCCTGAGCAGTTGGCGAATGATCTCGCGGCACTCGGCGTGAACGCGGATACTTTGATTGTGGCGTACGACTCGGCTGGCGCCTCGTATGCGGCTCGTTTGTGGTGGTGCGCGCGTTGGGTCGGTCACCAACATGTTGTTGTTTTAGATGGAGCGATTGATGCTTGGACGCAAGCTGGCCTGCCACTTTTGAGTGAAACGACACCTGCAAAACCACCTGGAAACTTTAAACGCAGTACATCCCTGACCAAAACAGTTCAGTATGCTGACGTACTTGCAGGACTTGGGCGCTCTGACCGTCTCATTATCGATGGTCGACCCAGCGATCGTTTTGAGGGTTTGAATGAAACCTTGGATCCAAAAGCAGGTCACATTCCAGGTTCGCTCAGTCGTTTTTCTAAAAACAATCTGGACTCAAATTCTCACTTTAAGTCACCCGAAATTCTAAAAGCCGAATTTACTTCTTTAATGGGGCCGCACACGCCAGAGCAGCTCGTCGCGAGTTGTGGTTCAGGCGTGGCCGCTTGCCATCTTTTACTCGCTATGGAGTTGGCCGGACTGCAGGGGGCTGCACTGTACGGTGGCTCTTGGAGTGAGTGGTGTGCCCAGCCCGGCGCGCCTGTTGAGACCGGCAAAGCTTCGATTTAAAATTTAAAACTGCCCAAGACAGGGCAATGAACATAAGGAATAAAAATGTCTGAACTCAAGGTTGCGGTGATTACTGGTGCAGGCTCTGGTATTGGCCGCGCGGTGGCAATTCATTTAGCACGCGCTGGTTATCAAGTTGCACTGGCAGGACGTCGGATCGATGCGCTCGAAGAAACAAAAAAAGAGGGCGGTGATGTTTCGGCCAGTCTCCATCCTATTGTCACGGATGTCAGCGATGAAGGCTCAGTCAATGCTCTGTTTGCTGAGGTCGTGCGCCGCTGGGGAAGATTAGATGTTTTATTCAACAATGCCGGACGCGGTGGTCCTCCAGTACCCATTGAGGATTTGCCGGTCGAAATCTGGAAAGATATTGTCAATATCAATCTGACGGGAATGTTTTTATGCGCACAAGCCGCGATTCGCATCATGAAGTCGCAGACGCCACAAGGTGGTCGCATTATCAATAATGGTTCAATCTCGGCGCATGCGCCACGACCATTTTCAATTGGGTATACGTCGACTAAACATGCAGTGACAGGCTTAACAAAGTCTATTTCATTGGATACACGCGCGTACCGCATCGCTTGTAGTCAGATTGATATCGGCAATGCAGCCACGCCAATGACCGAGCGCATGACCAAAGGTGTGCCTCAACCAGATGGCTCGACACGAGTCGAACCTCGCATGGATGTGAATCACGTTGCACAAACCATTACTCAAATGGTGAGTTTTCCCTTGGAAACTAACGTCCAGTTTGTCACGATTATGGCAACAACCATGCCGTTTGTTGGACGAGGCTAACATGCAATAAATGAACAGGCGAATGATTGTTCATTCAATATTCATCGCCTGTTCTTTCATCTGTTCAATGAGCAACTTAAGATCAATCGCAGCCTTTGACATTTCCAAGCTTCCAGCCTTGGAGCCGAGTGTGTTGGCCTCTCGGTTCATTTCTTGAAATAAAAAATCTAGTCTTTTTCCAGCGCTGCCGCGCGGGGTATTGCCTTTTAATTTAGCTGAAGATCCAGAATCATCTTGAAGTAAAAACTCTAATTCAGTGAGATGAGATTTCAGTCGCGCAAGCTCCTCTGCCACATCAATACGCAAAGCAAACAAGCTCGATTCACTCGCCAAGCGTTCTGAGAGTTCAGCTCCAGAGATGTGCGTAAAGCCTGCAGGAAAAGCATTTTGAATAGTCTCACGTAGCTTTTGCGCGAGACGCTCTTTCTGTGTGGCCAGCAATAGAGGCATTTGCTGCTCCACTTCACAGACGATCACGTTGATTTGACTGGCTGTCTCTAACATTGTTCGGGCGAGCCGTTGCCCCTCTCTTAGACGTCCGGCGGAGAGCTCGACAAGGGCGAACTCTAGAGCCGCCTGACAAGCTGCCAGCCATAGATCCGGATCCACTTGTACGTGTTGTGCACCGCTCAAGTTCATAATCTCCGACAAAGTTGGAGATGCTGTTTCAGGCAAAACCTCTCTGACACGATGGAGTTGAGCTGCTGCGCGAAGCAAAACATCTTCAGAGATCTCCGCTTGCTCTGAAGATTGTGTGCGGCTGAAATGTGCTCTGACTTCAACTTTACCGCGAGCGAGTTCTGAAGATAAACGTTCTTTAATGGTTTGCTCGGCGAGTCTCAACTCATCTGGCAGTCGAAATTGCACATCAAGAAATCGGCTATTGACCGATCTGAGTTCGACCGTCACAGAACCAAAAAAACTTTCGGATTTGCCGCTACCAAAAGCAGTCATACTTTTAATCATTGCATACTCTCTATACCGATCGCTGCGCCATCGGGGTTACGGGGATCAGATGCGCCAAAAAACATATGGCCTTGTTGCTGAACGGTTTGCACACGCCCCATTGTTGGCATCACGCGCACTTCATGCCCTTTATCCTTCAGCAATCGAATGGTATCGGGACTAATGCCTCGCTCAATTCGCAAAAAGTCTGGCATCCATTGATGGTGCACTCTCGGCATCGAAAGGGCTTCAGCAATATTCATTTTAAAGTCAATCGTATTCAGGATAATTTGTAAAACGGTCGTGATGATTCTTGCACCTCCAGGCGTTCCTGTTGCGATCCAAGGCTGTCCGTCTTTAAGCATAATCACAGGCGTCATTGAACTTAGGGGACGTTTACCTGGTTCGATAGCGTTAGCCGCTCCACCCAGTAAACCAAAAGCATTCGGTGCGCCTGGTTTAGCTGAAAAATCATCCATTTCGTTATTGAGTAGAACTCCCGTTCCACGCGCAACAATTCCTGAGCCGAAATTCAAATTCAGTGTGTAAGTACAGCTGACAACATTACCCATCTGATCCATGACGGAAAAGTGTGTCGTTTGCTCACTTTCAAAATCGCCTGCAGGACCTGCTCGCACCTGTTTACTCATGGTTGCGCGGTTCTGCTGAATGTTTGCGGATAGACGATTAGCATAGACTTTAGAGGTCAGGCCGCGCTGAGGGACATTGACAAAGTCCGGATCACCGAGGTGCTCGGCACGATCTGCATACGCCAGACGAGCACTCTCGGCAATCAAATGAATCGTTTGAGCACTTCCTGCCCCGTACTCAGACAGAGGGAAACCCTCAAGCAAATTCAGCATTTGAATCAGGTGGACACCACCGGAGCTTGGGGCAGGCATGGAGAGGATCTCAACGCCACGATATATTCCTTTGACAGGTTCACGTTGAACGACGCGATACTTTTCAAGATCAATCAAACTCATCGGACGGGAGGCTGAGGATAAAGTATCAACGATACGCTTGGCAACCTCACCTTTATAAAAACCCTCTGCACCCAAACGCGCAATCGTTCGCAACGTTCTGGCTAAGTCCGGCTGCAACAATCTTTCACCTGCGGAGTAAGTCGTCAAGCTCGAAGAAGGACATTCAGATAGTATGCAATCGACTGAATCAGGTAAGCGTTTAAAAAACACCTCTTTTGTAGAGGGCCAACGCTCAAGGTGCGTTCTCTGCAAACTAAATTGCTGAGCTAAGACAGGACTAACAATAAAGCCATCTTCGGCGAGTTTGATGGCAGGCGCTAGAAGACGCGCAAGGGGTAAGCTGCCATATTGTTTTGCTGCAAACGTTAATCCAGCGACCGTTCCAGGTACCGCGACAGAATAGGGCGTTCGGGTGGATTTGCCAGGAATGACTTGGCCACTCTCATTGAGAAACATTTCACGCGTGGCGGCAGAAGGAGCCGTTTCACGGAAATCTAATGCATGTGTTGAGGCACTTTTAGCCTCACGAACCAACATAAAGCCACCGCCACCTAGATTGCCGGCATTAGGGAGCACAACTGCCAGAGCAAAACCAACGGCCACGGCGGCATCAATCGCATTGCCACCTTGCTGCAAGATGTCAGCACCGACTTGACTGGCCAGAACTTGTTCTGAAGCAACCATGCCTCCTGAGGCACGAACTGGATGGAATATTTCCAGAGCGTTGTCATATCGAGTCACGGCGACGTTTTCGGATTGGGCAAAAACACCCTGCGATATCAGCAAACTAAAGGACAATCCTATCCCGAACAAGACAGAGCAGTGACCGCTGCGTATACTGTGATGATGAGGTCTTATTTTGCGGTGAAGTGGCTTCATAGTCCCTTCTGATCGTCAATGAATGTGAGAGCACAACGTGTCAAATACTAGCATTAGCCAAGGTCGCCTTTCGGGCAGAAATCTCGATGAACTTCGAATCGTCAAGGTTCAGAGAAACTTTACGCGTTATGCGGAAGGTTCTGTTTTGTTTTGTATGGGCGAAACACAAGTCCTTTGTACTGCAAGCGTACTTGAAAAAGTCCCCCCGTTTTTGAAAGGAAAAGGTCAGGGATGGGTGACTGCCGAGTACGGAATGCTGCCGCGTGCGACACATACACGTTCTGATCGTGAAGCGGCACGAGGCAAGCAGTCCGGTCGAACACAAGAAATTCAACGCTTAATTGGTCGTAGCTTGCGAGCGGTCATCGACATGGAGGCACTGGGCGAACGCACCATTCAAGTGGATTGTGACGTTCTGCAAGCCGACGGCGGCACACGTTGCGCCAGCATTACAGGTGCATGGATTGCAGTCGCCGATGCAGTGGAGGGCTTACTGTCAAAAGGTGTCATTACACAAAACCCAATCAAAGATTCTGTTGCTGCAATCTCAGTCGGCATGGTGAACGGACAGCCCACACTTGATCTGGACTATCCCGAAGATTCGGGCTGTGATGCTGACATGAACGTTGTCATGACTGGTGCAGGCCGTTACGTCGAGGTCCAGGGAACAGCGGAGGGCCATGCTTTTGACCGAAGCGAACTCAACGCTCTACTCAGCCTCGCGGAACAGGGGATTTTGACTCTAAAAGAAAAACAAAAAAAAGCCCGAGAAAGCTAGCTTTTTCGGGCATCTTGAGTTTTTCTAAACTCTTAGATCGTACGTCCTCCGTCGACCGGCAATTCTAGCCCCGTTAAAAATGAGGCTTCTTCGGAGGCTAAGAATACTGCCGCATTCGCGATGTCTTTTGGTACGCTCAATCGACCCATCGGAATAGTGGCGATGAAGCGTGCTCGATTTTCTGGCGTGTCGGGCACACCCATAAAGTCGCCCAGCATGCCAGTGTCACCCATCACAGGGCAAATAACGTTGACGCGGATATTATCCCCGGCAAGCTCAACAGCCAATGACTTTGAGAGCAAGTTCGCAGCCCCTTTAGAAGCGTTGTACCAAGTCAGACCTGGCCTTGGACGTAAGCCGGCTGTCGATCCAATATTAATGATGCAACCGGACTTCTTCGCGCGCATCGCAGGTACGACCGCATTGATCATGTGATAAATGGCTTTGACGTTGACATCAAAGCAACGATCGTAAGTCGCCTCATCAACGTCTAAAAAAGGCTGATTTTTGTGTGTAAAGCCAGCGTTATTGACCACGATATCAATATCACCGAAATGTTCGCGCGCCATTTTGACTGCCCGATCAATATCTGCACGCTGACTGACATCGCACTTGACGGCTACTGCTGCCTGACCAATCTCGGCAGCAACTTTTTGTGCGCCCGCTTCATTGAGGTCTGCAATCACTACACGAGCACCTTCGCGTACAAAGCTTCGAGCAATTTCAGCACCAAAGCCACTTGCGGCACCTGTCACGATCGCGACTTGATTTTTTAAACGCATCTTGTTGTCTCCTCATTTTTTTGGCCGAGCCTGATGGCTCGGCTCTTTTTTTATTAAGCAGCGGCTAATAACTGTCCTAGCTTGGCTTGCTTGCGAATATCCCAAACGGTCTGTGTCAGTTTTTTAACTTGGGACTCTGTCGCCGCACCTTGGTAAGTGCCTAGGCGCAATGTCTTTTCTTCAATTTCAGGACGTGAAAGTGTATTGCCTGGATCGCCTTTGGGCTCGTCTACACGACCACTCAGGCTGCGACCGTCGGTCGTTTTAACCGTGACCTTACCAATCCAGCGTTGTGGATATGCAGTATCAACCTCTTCATCAAGTTCCATCGTCACTTTGTCACGGAAGGCGGCTACGGCACCATCCTTGAGTGCTTGATCAAAGCCAGCCAGGTCAGCCGAGTTACGCAAGGCAATCAGTGCCAACACAGTTCCCATTGAAAACTTTGATTGGTGCACTGTCTGTGGGTCTGTCACAGGACCCAGCACATCAATCGCACCTTGGTGAACATGGGTCACGACAGAGGCAATATCACTGGCTTTTAAACCATGCTGCTTCATGGCAAATTGCAGTGCGTCAGCGGCAGGATGTGTGTGACGGCAAGAGGCATGATATTTAAAGGAGGTTTCAGCAAGCGCCCAACGCGAGCCCAAACGGTCCGTCAGTTTGGCGGGATCCGCATCGGTTGACATACCTGCAGCCATTCCCTGCACACCCTCAAGAATTCGGCGTGCACCTGTAAAACCGTCTTTCGCCAAATACGCAGCCGTCATGCCTGCAGAAGCGGCATGAGCGGTGTGTAATTGTTTGGAGTCCGCAGCGTCACGCAGAAATTCCCACAGGCCAGAAGCTGTTGTGCCAGCAGAACCGATCGCATTGAGCATTTGCTCTGGGTTGAGCTTGAGCAATCGTCCGACTGTAACTGCCGCAGCGACAGTGCCCGCAGTGCCCGTTGTATGAAAAATCTTGTAATGGGAGCGACCGAGGAATTCACCAATACGAATGCCGACTTCATAACCTGCGACTGAAGCCGTGATGAACTCTTCACCAGAGGCTCCGATTGCTTGTGCAACAGCCAGTGCTGGAGGAAAAACAACGGCAGCGGGGTGAAATACCGAACCATTATGCACATCATCTTGTTCGACAACGTGAGCCGCTGCGGCATTGACCATCGCAGCAAAAACAGGGGAGGTCAGGCGACGATTCACGAAATCTTCAGACTTACCATCGGCAGGGCCCATGAGTTCGGCATATTTGCCCATGGCTTTTACTGCCCGAGCAGTCGATCCAGCCAAAATCGAGGCCATCGTATCCAGGAATAAATCCTCGCAGCGCATCCGTACAGACTCAGGAATATCAGAAAACTTGAGTTCGGAGGAAAACTTGGCAAGTTCAGCGCTAGGATGCAAGACGATTGCACCAGCTTGGGAATGAGCAGCAGTCATCAATATCTCCTTTAGAAGGAACGTGGCAGACCGAGTATGTGCTCGGCGACATAAGACAAAATAAGGTTCGTGGAAATGGGTGCGACTTGGTAGAGACGCGTTTCGCGGAATTTGCGCTCAACGTCATACTCACAAGCGAAACCAAAGCCGCCGTGGAATTGCAAACAAGCGTTTGCAGCTTCCCAAGAAGCATCTGCCGCAAGCAGTTTTGCCATATTAGCTTGTGCGCCGCAAGGCAAATTAGCATCAAACAAACGGCATGCCTCATAGCGCATCAAACTAGCCGCTTCGACGTTGATGTGCGCACGAGCGATTGGAAACTGAACACCCTGGTTTTGGCCAATCGGACGACCAAACACAATGCGATCTTTTACGTATGCTGACACACGATCAACAAACCAGTAACCGTCACCAATACATTCGGCCGCAATCAGGGCGCGCTCAGCATTCAGGCCATCAAGAATATATTTGAAACCTTTACCTTCCTCACCAATCAGGTTTTCGGCGGGAATTTCGAGATTGTCAAAAAACAACTCGTTGGTTTCATGGTTCACCATGTTCAAAATTGGACGAACAGTCAGACCTTTACCAATCGCATCACGCAAGTCAACAATAAAAATCGACATCCCTTCGGATTTTTTCGTGACCTGGTCCAGAGGCGTTGTACGAGCCAGCAGGATCATCAAATCTGAGTGTTGAACCCGCGAAATCCATACTTTTTGACCATTAATGACGTAGCGATCGCCTTTGCGAACAGCCGTCGTTTTGATTTTGGTCGTGTCTGTTCCCGTGGTCGGCTCTGTGACGCCCATTGATTGCAAACGCAATTCACCCGCAGCAATCTTGGGCAAATAGAGATTTTTTTGCTCTGTCGAACCATGTCGCAACAAAGTACCCATGTTGTACATTTGGCCATGGCAGGCGCCCGAGTTTCCGCCGCAACGGTTAATTTCTTCCATGATGACGGATGCTTCGGTCAAACCGAGCCCAGAACCGCCATATTCCTGAGGAATCAAAGCCGCCATCCAACCAGCCTGAGTCAGGGCATTCACAAATTCCTCGGGATAACCTCGGACTTCGTCTACTTTACGAAAGTATTCGTCAGGAAACTGCTTGCACAGATCCCTAATTGCGTCACGGATATCTTGGTACTGATCAACGTTGGCGTTCATGATTGTCTTATGATGGCAAGTGTTATACAGCCGACACTGTGCCCCATGGCGCCAAACTTGACTATTGACGTTTGGTTAACCCGGGCTTTTTCATTGATTAAGAGACTGCCAACCTTATGGCTAATCATTTTGACCTGACGGATTTGCAGCTAATCGTCAACATCGGCGATGCAAGCAGCTTGACGCGTGGTGCTGAAAAGTCCCATCTTTCACTTCCTGCTGCCAGCAATCGTGTCAAAAACCTGGAAGACCATTTTGGCACTAGGCTTTTTCATCGCAATAGCCAAGGGGTGACACTGACCCCCTCCGGTGAGGCTTTTTTACGCCATGCTCGCTTGGTTTTACGACAAATTGACCATTTGCGTGGTGACATACACGAGTATGCCCGCGGGATAAAAGGCCAAGTGCGAATGCTGGCCAATACGACCGCCATGACTGAGTTTATGCCTGCTGTGTTAAGTCGCTTTTTAGCCTCACATCCTGACGTGACAGTGGAGTTACGTGAACGGTTGAGCTATCTGGTCATTAAAGCCGTATCTGAGGGGTCTGCAGACATCGGCATCGTTGCGGGCAAACCTGCTTCATCTGAACTTGAATACATTCCTTATCGCGAGGATAGGCTTGTCTTGGTTGCGCCCGTGGATCATCCCTTAAGCACACTAAACGAAGTGGCTTTTTCCGATACGCTGGCATATGAATATGTCGGTCTCTCTGAGTGGAGTGCCATTCACGCATTTTTGATTCAGGCGGCTGACAAGCTTGGCTATCCGTTTCGTTTTCGTGTTGAAGTCGGGAGTTTTGAAGCGGTTTGCCGGATGATAGAAGCTGGGGTTGGTATCGGTATTGTGCCCGAGCTCGTGGCAAAACGATATGCTCAACGCCTCAACATCAAGATTGTTCGTCTTTCGGATGAGTGGTCAGAAAGAAAGCTGCAGATATGTGTCAGAAACCTTCAACAATTGCCAAGTTTTGCAAGAGATCTGGTCAATATGCTTATTGAGGATGTTCCTGCATCGTGAGTTTGAGTTTAAGACTCATGCTTCCTTCACCGATACGTTTCAAGATTAATTTATGTTGACTTCTATTGTTCTTGCCTCAGGCAACGCTGGCAAACTGAAGGAATTCAGTGCTTTACTCGAGCCCCTAGGGTTGACTGTGATTCCTCAAGCCTCGCTCAATATTAGCGAGGCACCAGAGCCGCATCCCACTTTCGTTGAAAACGCGCTCGCCAAGGCCCGTCATGCAAGTGCGCTCTCTGGCTTACCTGCATTGGCGGATGACTCAGGTTTGTGTGTACGTGCCCTTAAAGGCGCTCCAGGCATCTATTCAGCGCGTTTTGCACAGACGGAGCATGGTGCACGCTCAGACTTGGCCAATAATCAAAAGTTGGTGCAAGCACTTCAAGACGTGTCAGACCGTCGGGCTTGGTACGTCGCAGTCTTAGTCTTTTTGACTCACCCAGACGACCCCCAACCCCTCATTGCAGAAGCGAATTGGTTTGGGGAAATCGTAGAAACGCCCAGAGGTGAAAACGGTTTTGGATATGACCCGCATTTTTATATTGCCGAACACGGTTGTACTGTGGCTGAGCTCAATCCTTCCATCAAAAATGCTGTCAGCCACCGTGGTCAGGCGATGAAAATCCTGCTGTCTAAATTAAAAGAGCGAGGCGTAACGCTAGGATGACCCGAACGATACCGATTCGCGCTGAAAACTGGAGGCCTGCTGTTGCGAAAACAGCGGGTTCACACTCGCTTTTTACAACGCTTCCACCACTTTCTCTTTATATTCATGTGCCATGGTGTATTCGCAAATGTCCGTATTGCGACTTCAACTCCCATGAAGCCTCAGGCGATATTCCCGAAGACCGTTATCTTGATGCGCTTCAGGCCGACATCGAGCAAGCCCTGCCAAATGTATGGGGACGTCAGGTCCACACGGTTTTTATTGGTGGCGGGACTCCAAGCTTACTGTCTGCTTCAGCCGTGGATCGATTGATGGCAATGCTTAGAGCACACTTTAATCTTTGGCCGGACGCAGAGGTGACTTTAGAGGCGAATCCCGGCGCAGCGGAGGCAGGGCGTTTTAAATCCTACGCTCAAAGTGGTGTCAATCGCATTTCTCTTGGCATCCAAACGTTTAATGATATTCAGCTGAAAAAACTAGGTCGCGTTCATGATGGTCTTCAAGCAAGGCAAGCGATTGAGATGGCAATGTCCGCAGTCAGTCGGGTCAATCTTGATTTAATGTTCGCCTTGCCAGGCCAGTCTCTCCAAGACTCTATGAACGATGCACGTAATGCGCTGTCTTTTGGAACAGAACATCTGTCTATTTACCAGTTAACGCTCGAGCCAAATACGGTTTTTGCCAAATTTCCACCAGAATTACCGGATGAAGACGTAGCCGTGCAGATGGAGGAGGGTATCGAAGCCCTTTTGGCTGAACATGATTTCGAGCGCTACGAGGTGTCTGCGTTTGCACGGCCTGGCGCGCGTGCAAGACACAATGTCAATTATTGGAAATTCGGGGACTATCTTGGTTTGGGACCCGGTGCGCACGGAAAGGTCACTGCTCCTGACGGTATTCGGCGCGAAATTCGGTTACGCAATCCAGAAAGCTGGATGCAAGCTAGCCTTTTGCGAAACGGCAGTCATATTTCTGAAGAACGACAAGTCGAGCGTTCGGACTTTGCATTTGAGTTCATGCTCAACGCACTCCGTCTCAGGGAAGGGGTACCACTAGAATTATTTTTCGAAAGAACCGGTCTTGAATATGCAGATATTTCTTCCAAGCTGGCACTCGCCAGGCAGAAAAAACTTCTCACTGAGGATCCCTCAAGATTACAAGCGACTGATGCCGGTTGGCGGTTTTTAAATGAATTACAAACGATCTTTCTGTAGTGTTATCGTTCTGAACCAATCACAACTTTTGCGCATCAATCACTATTTTGGTGCGCAATATGGTGCATCGAAGTAATTTTTGCACCAAAATAGTGCTTTTTGGATCGCTTTAAATGCGCCTATAAAGGGCGCAGCCAGCTAAAATAACTGGCACAGTTTTTGCTTTATCGTTTTACATACGTTTTATATACCAATCATATTTAATTATTTTTACTTATATATTTTTAGCGGAGTCAAATAATGAGCACCCCTCAAGACGTTCTGAAGAAAATTACTGAAAACGAAGTCAAATTCGTTGATTTCCGCTTCACGGATACGCTGGGTAAAGAACAGCACGTCTCCGTGCCCGTCAGCCAGATGGGCGAGGACAAGTTCAACGAAGGCCACGCTTTCGACGGTTCCTCAATCGCCGGTTGGAAGGGTATCGAAGCCTCCGATATGTTGTTGATGCCCGATGCATCGACTGCTCACATGGATCCATTCCGCGAAGAGTCGACCATGATCATCACATGTGATGTGGTCGAGCCTTCAGATATGAAGGGCTATGAGCGTGATCCACGTTCGCTGGCCAAGCGCGCCGAGGCTTACCTCAAGTCAAGTGGTTTAGGTGACACCGCTTTTTTTGGCCCAGAGCCAGAGTTCTTTGTTTTTGACGGCGTCACATGGGGCGACGACATGTCCGGTTGCCACGTCAAAATCAAATCAGACGAAGGCTTTTGGTCTTCAAGCGCTGACAGCGAAGGCGGTAACCTCGCTCACCGTCCACGTGTCAAAGGTGGCTACTTCCCAGTCCCCCCCGTCGACTCCATGCAAGACATGCGCTCAGAAATGTGTATTTTGCTCGAAGAGGCTGGCATTCCTGTTGAAGTGCATCACCACGAAGTCGCAGGCGCGGGTCAGCTTGAGATCGGTACAAAGTTCAGCACATTGGTTCAGCGTGCCGACTGGAACCAGATCATGAAGTACACCATTCACAACGTGGCACATGCTTACGGCAAAACAGCAACGTTTATGCCCAAGCCAATCGTGGGTGACAATGGTTCAGGCATGCACGTCCACCAGTCAATCTGGAAAGACGGTCAGAACTTGTTCGCTGGTAACGGCTATGCTGGTTTGTCAGAGTTCGCTTTGTATTACATTGGCGGCATCATCAAGCATGCCCGCGCACTCAACGCAATCACCAACCCAGGTACTAACTCATACAAGCGTCTGGTCCCTCACTATGAAGCACCAGTCAAGCTTGCTTATTCAGCACGCAACCGCTCAGCTTCGATCCGTATTCCTCACGTGGCTAACCCTAAGGGCCGCCGCATCGAGGCACGTTTCCCAGATCCACTTGCTAACCCATACTTGGCATTCTCTGCCTTGATGATGGCAGGTCTGGATGGTGTGCAAAACAAGATTCACCCTGGCGATCCAGCCGACAAGAATCTGTACGATTTGCCACCCGAAGAAGATGCAAAGATCCCAACAGTTTGCAGTTCGCTTGAGCAGGCTCTCGAAGCCTTGAACAACGACCGCGAATTCTTGACTCGTGGTGGCGTGTTCACGAACGAGATGCTGGATGCGTATGTTGAGCTCAAGATGAATGAAGTGAATCGTCTTCGCATGACGACACATCCCGTCGAATTCGACATGTACTACAGCCTCTAATCTGCCGACAAAACTTGGGGTCGGGCCTCCCGGCCTGATACCCATGATCCCCGTTGAAGCCTTCGATCTACTTGCCACCACAGTTCTATTGCTGAACCGTAATGGCGAGGTTGCAGAGGCTAATGCGGCTGCAGAAATGATGTTCGGTCGGTCCAAGCGCCACTTGATTGGCACGCGGGCCGATTTTTTATTTGAGCGCGATTCCGCACTTGAACACTCTATCCAACAAGCCTGCTCAGGCGAAGTAGACGACTGTCGTCAATTTGCACGGACTCGACGTGGCGCCGAAACGGTCGAAGTAGGCGTGACGTCGATCGCTCTGACCAATAAACCTTGGGCTGCTCTGCTTGAAATTAAAGACATTGAGCAACGCGTATTAGTTGACCGCAGTATTCGTTTGGTAGACGAGATCGAAACCCAACACGAGTTGCTTCGAAATCTCGCCCACGAGGTCAAAAACCCATTAGGTGGCTTACGTGGTGCCGCACAACTCCTGGAATCTGAACTGCCTGATCCTGCCTTACAAGAATACACACGCGTCATCATTTCTGAAGCTGATCGACTTCAAGCACTGGTTGATCGGTTAGCCGCCCCTCAACGCATGCCTGTGCAATGGCAACAGGTCAATATTCATGAAGTCTGTGAGCGCGTATGCGCCTTGGTTAGGGCTGAATTCAGAGAAGTCGCATTGATTCGTGATTACGACGCCTCGATGCCTGAGTTTCGTGCTGATCCTGCCAGGCTGATGCAAGCACTTTTAAATGTGGTGCGCAATGCAGCTCAAGTCATGACAGGATCGACGCCGACTATTCAACCCCAAATCATTTTAAAAACACGTATTGCCCGTCAGGTATTGCTCAGACACAAGCAACATCGGTTGGCCGTCGTCGTGTCAGTCATTGATAACGGCCCCGGAGTGCCTGCAAATCTCCATGATCGAATTTTTCATCCTCTTGTGACTGGACGCGAAGGAGGGACAGGCTTAGGACTGAGCCTTGCCCAAGATTTTGTTCAACAGCATGGAGGCGTTATTGAGTTTGACTCGAGACCCGGTCACACCGAGTTTCGTCTGATGTGTCCCATGGAGCCGCTATGAAACCAGTATGGATTGTGGATGATGATCAAGCCATCCGTTGGGTGCTCGAAAAAGCGCTGAGTCGCGCGGGCATGGTGACGCGAAGTTTTGTGGGCGCAAGCGATGTATCCATCGCGCTTGAGTCTGAAATTCCTGCCGCATTGATTTCGGATATTCGTATGCCAGGCACGGATGGCTTTGCGCTGCTTAAACATGTCAAAGATAAATATCCCTCTTTGCCAGTCATTATCATGACTGCATATAGCGATCTTGACAGCACCGTCACTGCGTTTCAAGGTGGCGCCTTTGATTACTTAGCAAAGCCGTTTGACATCAACGAAGCGGTCGCTCTCATTTCACGCGCTGTGCGTGAGCCTTCGCCAAGCGATGGAAGTCAGTCACAAGCAGCCTCCGATGAAAGATCTGCTGTGTCAGCGCCTTCTGACAAAGGAATTCTCACGCAATCATCTTCTGTCGCCATGCAGGAGGTATTTCGAGCAATCGGACGTTTGGCACACTCTAATGTCACAGTTTTGATTACTGGTGAATCGGGAACAGGTAAAGAACTTGTTGCTCGCGCCTTACATAGTCATGGCGTTCGTTCAAAAGGGCCGTTTGTGGCCCTGAACACTGCCGCGATCCCTCGTGATCTCCTCGAGGCTGAGTTATTTGGACACGAACGCGGGGCCTTCACGGGTGCCAACTCTTTACGCCGAGGCCGTTTTGAAGAGGCCAGTGGCGGCACCTTATTTCTTGATGAAATTGGCGACATGCCTTTTGAATTGCAAACACGACTGCTCCGCGTTTTATCTGACGGAACGTTTTACCGGGTTGGTGGCGCTCAGCCTGTGCGGGTGGATGTTCGAATTGTGGCAGCAACACATCAGCCTTTAGAAGAACGTGTGCGTGAAGGTAAATTCCGTGAGGATTTGTTTCATCGTCTCAACGTGATCAGACTGCGTTTGCCACCACTCAGAGAGAGGCGTGAAGATATTGCAGAATTGGCTCGACACTTTTTGTCCGTATGCGCGCGCGGCGTTGGTGTACCTGTTAAAAAGATATCCGAGCAAGCCATGCAAGTTTTAGCGCAGTTTGATTTCCCCGGAAACGTCAGGCAACTTGAAAACTTTTGTCATTGGTTGACTGTCATGGCGCCCGGACAAACCGTTGAAGTAAGCGATTTGCCAGCGGAAGTCCGCGCTGCAGATTTACCTGAAACTGAAACCACTCAGTCGAGAATACATAGCGCGCAAACTTGGCAACAACTGCTTGCCCTCGAAGCCAGTACCCGACTCTCACGTTCAGATCCTGAAGTCTGGTCTGCCTTGACGCGTCAATTTGAGCGGACAATTTTGCAATCTTCTTTGGAGGTCTGTCGGGGCAGGCGTGTCGAAGCTGCCGCACGCCTGGGAATGGGGCGCAACACAATCACCAGAAAACTGCGTGAGCTTGGTATGGATTCCGGATACCAAGACAATCCTCCTGAGACAGCTCAGTAGGGAATTTATGAGTTTTTCTTGTTGATCGACCTATCGCTTTCAACTATTGAACGTTAAACTCTAATAGTTATCTATTGGAGCAATAATGTCTAAGCGAATCATTCATACTCAAGCGGCACCTGCAGCGGTTGGACCTTACTCGCAAGCGGTTGCAGCCCCTGCTGGTCAGTTAGTTTTTCTTTCCGGTCAGATTGGTCTGGTGCCTGAGACAGGTGTCATCGTTTCAGAGGACTTTGAGACTCAAGTCAGACAGGCATTTGCCAACATGCAAGCTGTGATTGAGGCTGCAGGTGGACGACTTGAAAACATTGTCAAACTGACTCTTTTTTTGACTGACCTCAAACAGTTCCACATCGTCAACAGCATCATGGCTGAATTGATTCCTGAACCATTTCCTGCGCGTTCGACGGTGGGTGTCAGTAGCCTGCCTAAAGATGCACAGTTTGAGATCGAAGCCACGATTGTCATTTGACGCTTCAAATGCCCAATTGGGGTCATCGTGCCTAACCCAGTCAAATACTCTCCCAAACGCTCACCTAACCGTGGCGTTGGGACAGATATGTCTGTCAACGCAAAGCTAGAGCGTCTAGGATTGACTTCACCCGAAGCATTTATTCTTCATTTGCCAATCCGCTACGAGGACGAAACACAGATTCAAGAAATTGCCAGTTTGCGTCCAGGCATGTCTGCACAAATCGAAGGCGAAGTCGTCAGATCAGATGTTTTACTCAAGCCAAGACGTCAACTCACTGCGACGATCAAAGATGACACTGCCGAAATTGCATTACGCTGGCTGACGTTTTATCCCAGTCAACTGAGCCAGATGCAAGCCGGTAAGAGATGGCGTATACGTGGTGAGGTGCGCGGTGGAATGTATGGCTTTGAAATCATTCACCCCCGTATCTCGACACTTGGCGCACCGCTCTCAGCTGCGTTAACACCTGTGTATCCAACCACAGAGGGGTTGTCACAGCCAAGCTTACGCAAAGCGATCACGCAAGCGCTCAGTGCTGCTAATTTAACGGATACTTTGCCTGCTAAATTGGTTCAACAATTCGACTTGATGAGTTTCGAGCAGGCGATTCGCACTCTTCATGCACCGACTCCTGATATGGATGCTCTTGCGCTGATGGAGCATGAACATCCCGCTTGGATACGCATCAAATTTGATGAACTTCTTGCGCAACAACTTTCCCTTGCCGCGGCACGCGCTGCGCGGCAAAGCAAACGGGCGCATGCGTTCGAGGTCAATACTTCTCCTCAAAGTTTGGTTGCGCGGTTAAAAGCTGCGCTGCCTTTTTCATTAACGGCTGCACAACAGAGAGTGAGTGCCGAGATTGGCGCGGACCTAGGGCGAGCGTATCCAATGTATCGGTTGCTGCAAGGAGATGTCGGTAGCGGCAAGACTATTGTTGCCGCACTTGCAGCGCTTCAAGCCATCGAGCAAGGTGCCCAGGTTGCCTTAATGGCTCCTACGGAAATTTTGGCTGAGCAACATTACGTCAAGCTCAAGTCTTGGTGTGAGCCGCTAGGCATCAAAGTGACTTGGTTAGCTGGGAGTGTCACGGCCAAAGCTCGTCGTGAAGCATTACAAGACATTGGATCAGGCGAAGCGAAACTCATCGTTGGCACACAAGCACTGATTCAAGACGGCGTAGAGTTTCACTCGCTTGGTCTCATTATTGTTGATGAACAGCATCGCTTTGGTGTGACGCAGCGGCTGACCCTTTCCCGCAAAGGCGAGGACGATATCGAGTTTGTTCCCCATCAACTGACGATGAGTGCGACGCCCATACCACGCACGCTGGCAATGACTTTTTATGCGGATCTTGAGGTTTCCTCTATTGATGAACTTCCCCCAGGCAGAACGCCCATTGTCACCAAACTGATCGCTTCTGACCGGCGCGGTGAGTTGATCGAACATGTCGCTCAAGCTGTCGCCAAAGGTCAACAGACGTATTGGGTGTGTCCTTTGGTCGAAGAAAGTGAAGCCCTAGATCTTCAAACTGCCGTTGATACGCATAGAGACTTAACCGAGGCCCTTGAGGGACTCAACGTTGGTCTAGTGCATGGCCGACTGCCGACTGCTGAAAAAGCACAAGTGATGCAAGCATTTCGCAAGGGGGATATTGATGTCCTCGTGGCGACCACCGTCATTGAAGTGGGCGTGGATGTACCAAACGCCTCGCTCATGGTGATTGAGCATGCGGAGCGCTTCGGCTTGGCTCAGCTTCATCAGTTGAGAGGCCGCGTGGGGAGGGGGGCTTTACAGTCCGTGTGCGTCTTGCTGTATCAAACGCCACTTTCTATGATCGCACGTCAACGTTTGCGAGCCATGTATGAAACGCAAGACGGTTTTGAAATCGCGCAGCGAGATTTGGATCTGCGTGGACCAGGCGAACTACTCGGTGCTCGGCAATCAGGGATGACTTTGCTCCGCTTTGCTGATCTGGCAACCGACTCTGCACTTGTGCGCATGGCTAGAGAGGTCGCAACAGATCTCAGAAAAAATTCGCCTGAAGTCGTTCAACGCCATCTCAGTCGCTGGATGCGAGGGCGCGAAGATTATCTGCGTGGTTAGGTTTTTTTTATCCATTTTTTTTTAATTTAAACGTTTTGACTTTCAAAAGCTGAATCTGTTATGACTTTGACCGAACTGAAGTACATCGTGGCAGTCGCGAGAGAGCGTCATTTTGGACGAGCTGCTGAAGCCTGTTTCGTGAGTCAACCGACTCTTTCTGTTGCCATTCGTAAACTTGAAGACGAGCTTGGAATCACACTATTTGAACGAGGTGGCACCGAAGTCGGAGTCACTGCAATCGGTCAACAGATCGTTTCTCAAGCCCAAAAAGTCCTTGAGGAAAGCGCTAACTTAAAAGAACTCGCCCGACTGGGACACGACCCCTTGGCAGGCGCCTTACGTGTGGGCGTGATCCACACGATTGGACCGTATCTTCTGCCTAAACTCGTGCCAGCCCAGATTGAACGCACGCCTCAAATGCCTCTTATTTTGCAAGAGAACTTTACGGTCAAACTGATTGAGCTGTTGCGCCAAGGGGAAATTGACTGTGCCATCATGGCTTTACCCTTACCTGATGCGGGTCTGATGACACAACCACTTTATGACGAAGAATTTATTGTGGTCATTCCCGCAGGCCACCCTTGGGCCGATCGCAAATCCATCTCAGCTGAAGACTTGAAACAGCAAAATATGCTGTTGCTCGGAAGCGGACACTGCTTTCGAGATCAAGTGCTTGAGGTCTGTCCCGAACTTTCTCGCTTTGCAGCATCGAGCGAAGGCATACAGCGCACCTTTGAAGGCTCTTCCTTGGAAACCATCCGTCACATGGTGGCCGCAGGCATAGGCATTACAGTGATGCCTCGGACATCCGTTCCAAAAGAGGATCGCAACAACAAACTGCTACGTTACATTCCTTTCGATCGTCCAGTACCTGATCGTCGTGTTGTTTTAGCCTGGAGAAAAAGTTTCCCACGCGCTGCGGCCATAGAGGCTCTTGCCCAAGCCGTATATGCCTGTCAATTACAGGACGTCCACATGTTGCCACAACCACCACAGGCTCACTAAAACCTACTTTGATGACAAAACTAAAACTTTACTGGCGCTTAGTTCGTCTGGATAAGCCCATTGGAATTTTGTTATTGCTTTGGCCTACACTTTGGGCTCTATTTGCCGCGGCTGATGGTTTCCCAGAATGGCACATCTTGGTTGTTTTTATCTTGGGCACCATACTAATGCGCTCAGCAGGGTGTGCCATGAATGATTACTTTGACCGCGACGTTGATCTGCATGTCAAACGCACACAAGAGAGGGTGCTTGCAACGGGTGCACTTGCTCCACGCGAGGCACTCTATGTCGCTGCGGCGCTTGGTTTCATCAGCTTGGGGCTCGTGCTGACGACGAATCCTCTCACTATCCTGCTGGCAGGCGTAGCTGCTTTTTTAGCCGTGACTTATCCATTATTTAAAAGGTTCTTTGCCATTCCACAGGCATATCTTGGTATTGCCTTTGGTTTCGGTATTCCGATGAGTTTTGCAGCGATTCAGGGATCAATCCCCGCCGTTGCTTGGCTACTACTCATTGCCAATATCTTTTGGGCGATCGCCTACGACACAGAATACGCAATGGTCGATCGTGATGATGATTTGCGGTTAGGGGTTAAATCTTCAGCGATTACTTTTGGTCGCTATGATGTTTTTTTTGTGGCGCTTTGCTACGGCTTGACGCTTCTTTTACTCGGTGTTGCTGGCGACTGGCTGGGGTACGGGTGGATGTATTTTGCAGCACTCAGCCTATCAGCCATGATTGCTGCAAAACACATTCAATGGATTCGAGGTCGTGACCGCCAAGCCTGCTTTAAAGCATTTCTACACAACACTTGGTTTGGTGCCGCAGTATGCGTTGGTATTGGACTTGAAGTGCTGGGCTAGATTTGATCTCAAACTTTTCAGTTTTTTAGTTTTCTTATATTGATGTCTATAGATTCAGATGGATGGTGTGATGACTAATTTTCCTTCAGTGGCGTTTATCGGTGGCGGCAATATGGCAAATGCGCTAGTTTCCGGCCTGATCAATCAGAAATGTCCTCTAGAGAACATACACGTAATCGAGGTTGCCGACGCATTGCGAACGCAGTGGGACAAGCGCGGAGTCAGTACCAGTGCAGGGCCTGATGCGACATTGCGTCATCATCGCGTATGGATTTTTGCTGTTAAGCCTCAACAAATGAAAGAGGTTGTCTTGCAATGCAAGCAGTGGATGTCAGCCGACACCTTGATCATCAGTATTGCAGCAGGTATTTCTATTTCATCCTTAGCGACTTGGTGTGGATCACCACAAGCTCCCTATCAAAATATTGTCCGATGTATGCCCAATACACCAGCACTGGTGGGTGCAGGGGTGACTGGTCTAGCCGCGCCCGCAGGTCTTTCAGCCGAAGACCGCTTGATTGCAACGGGTCTTCTTTCTGCTGTCGGACAAGCTGTTTGGGTCAATGACGATGCCGCCATTGACGCGGTCACCGCGCTATCGGGAAGCGGACCAGCCTACGTATTCTTATTTTTAGAGGCTTTAGTCAAAGGAGGAGAGGCTCTTGGGCTGACTTCCAGCCAGGCAAAAGAACTTGCCTTGGCCACCTTGGCAGGGGCAACCAAACTTGCCAGCGCATCACCCGAGACACCCGCCACCCTGCGTGAACGAGTCACTTCAAAAGGGGGTACAACAGCAGCTGCTTTAGCTGTCTTTCAAGAGTCACAGTTTGTTGATATCGTTTCACAGGCCATGAAAGCGGCTGATAGTCGTGCCGCGGAGCTCTCAAAGGAATTTGGCGCCTAATTCAATGCTAATATTTGCTTAGTAAGTTAATTATCATTCATAAAATGATCGGAAAATTCTCGTGAAAAAAATTATCAGTTTGGTTGCTTTAATTGGCTTATTGGTGGCGGTTTGGTTAGGTGCCAGTTTCTACTCTGCTCGCACTACAGGAAACTACATCACGTCACTTCCTGAGCTCTACAAGCAAAATGACAACATGCATATCAAAACTGTGGAGCATCAACAGTCAGCCTTTTCTTCGACAGGCAAGTTTGAAATTCGTTTCCCCAACTTTATGCCAACAGCAGAAGGTGCGCCAACCGCACTTGGCTTCATCATCCAATACAAAATCTCGAATTTGCTCTTACCTGATTCAGCGGGTCGTCTCGAGTGGAAAATGACAGGGGACGATTCAATTGATCCCACGCTGAAACAACTCTTCGGCCAGGGTCCGACGATGCACGGCAAAGGCCATATCGGTTACGGTGGACAGCGTCACTCAAGCGTCGAACTTTCAGAGCTTTTATTTAAAGATGCCCAAACCGCCTTAAAACTGACTCCTTTGACAGGCATGGCAACTTGGGACAATGAAACACTGAAGTTGAAACTTCAGTCCGACCATCTCAATGCACGGACTGAGTCTGTAGTGACTGATTGGCGTGGAATGAGTATTGACATCAATCTTTCTAATCGTAATTTGGGATTAGGCACTTACGCTTTTGGTATCGACAAAGGCACCAGCGCATCTTCGGCCTTTGAGGGAATGAAACTGATTAAAACAGCTAGTCTGGACAACGACCGTTTCAATTTTGCGATTACTCAAACCATCAAACACTATGCTTTTGAAAAATTTAAGCTAAGTGATGTTGATCAAGAGTTTGCATTGCGTGGTCTCGACAAAGACAGCTTGATGTCAATTTCAACGATTTTGCGAGATGCAAAAGACATCAATAAGCTCACTGCAGAAGAACGTGTCGCATTGTCCAAATCTTTGCGCGTTTTGTTTAACAAGGGCTTTTCAATCGGCCTGCCCAAAGTCGTCGCAAAGTTAGAAGGTGGAT
The DNA here is from genome assembly GCA_030158305.1 of Burkholderiaceae bacterium. Lineage (GTDB taxonomy): Bacteria > Pseudomonadota > Gammaproteobacteria > Burkholderiales > Burkholderiaceae_B > Zwartia. The sequence continues at coordinate 60,848 of JAOATE010000050.1, read as the reverse complement.
CGGTGAGTGGAGACCTCAATATTGAAGTGCTCAAGGCAGAGGGATCAGAGACAGCCTTTTCCTCGGCCCAACGTTTGCGTGCAGCAGGTCAAGCCAAATTAAATGGCAAAGGTGGCTTAGACACTGCTCAACAAACAACTGCGTTGATGTTTGGCTTGGCCGTCAAAACACCCGAAGGTCTTAAGACCAGTTTCGAGTTTATGAATGGTGTCATTACGGCGAATGGAAAAACTTTTGATGTAAAAGACAATCTCAAGTTTCTCGACAATGTGATCAATGCCGCACTCAATCCTTAAACTTTGACTAGGCCTAAAAGAAAAAGAGGATCCGCGGATCCTCTTTTTTTATCACACCAACATAGATTGTCAGTACACGTTCATTACACTGGCGTAAACATCGGAACGGGAGGTCCTTCCTCCGTTGTTGGCTTAAATACCAACTTGACCTTTTGTCCGATCTTAAGCGCTGCCAAATCACAATCCACGATCTGCGTCATCATCGTGACGCCTTCATCGAGCGTGACATAAGCGATACAGTACGGGTTTGGATTACCGCGCTGCATCACGCTCAGCGAGTAAATTGTGCCTTTGCCAGAGCCTTCTTTCCATTCAGTTTCACCGAAACAAAAGGGACAGAGCGTACGTGGATACCAATGTGGCTCTTTGCAAGACTTGCAGTATTTCACCAAAAACTTACCCGTTTTCGCGGCTTCCCAGAAGGGTTGATTGCCTTGCTCTTCAGTGGGGGCTGGGATAGGGTTGGGTTGATACATCATCGTCATGATTATTCACGCTCCATGATCAGTGTTGCGCTACCATGGCGCGAACCAAGAAAACCGCCTGTGCCATGAGCCAAGGCAATATCACAATTTTTAACCTGCACGGCAGGATGAGCTTCGCCACGCAGTTGGCGGACAGCCTCAATGACCTTGGTGATGCCGCCACGATTGGCTGGATGGTTGTTACACAAACCACCGCCGTCAGTATTAAAAGGAAGCTTGCCTACGCCAGAGATCAAATTGCCGTCAGAAACAAACTTGCCGCCTTCGCCTTTTTTACAAAAGCCAAGATCCTCGAGCTGCATCAATACTGTGATGGTGAAGCTGTCGTATATAGAGGCGTACTTAATATCCTGAGGGGTCAGGCCGGCTTCTGCGAATGCATTCGCGCCTGAAATGCGTGCGCCTGAGTAAGTCAGGTCTACGCGGCCACCGAGTTGACCTTTCACGGACTCACCCGCACCACGTAATTTAACCAGGGGTCGCTTGAGTGACTTGGCAATATCTGGGCGAGCCACGATCAGTGCGCCGCCGCCATCACTCACCACACAACAATCAAGACGGTGGAGGGGGGTCGATACTAAAGGTGAATTGATCACGTCTTCGACAGTCACCACATCCCGCAGCATGGCATGCGGATTATGCTGAGCGTGATGAGATGCCGCGACCTTAATCCAGGCGAGTTGCTCAGACGTCGTGCCGTACTCATACATATGACGAGCGGCGACCATCGCGTAACTATTGACAGTCACAGGCCCGAAAGGTGCTTCAAAGGGCACATCAGGTAAGTCATTGCCCCAATTACGCGGCTGCAAACCCGAGGAGCCTGCCGAACGTGGACGTCCTGCGAGTGTAATGAGCGCGATGTCACACTTTCCTGCAGCGATAGCCTGTGCAGCATGCGAGACGTGAATCAGGTAAGAACAGCCACCCGTTTCGGTCGAGTCCACATGGCGCAGTTTATTTAACCCCATGTAATCAGCCATGTTTAACATACCAAGGCCAGGTGCATCGCCGGCACAAAAATAGCCGTCAATGTCACTGAGTGTTAATCCAGCGTCTTCAAGGGCGCCCTTGGCGGATTCGGCATGCAACTGGGCGACGGATTTGTCAGGGGCTTTACGCGTGGGGTGTTCGTATGCACCGACGATATAGGCTTTGTCTCGTATAGTCATTGGATTAGATACTGAGTTGTGAAAGAAAAAGAGTGTTAATCAGCTTTTTACCATTGAAGTGAATCGTTGTTTTCAGCTTGGGTGAAAAGGATGTTTTTTGTGATGAAGACTTGACACACCCAGAAAAATCCAACCAAGCATTAAACAAATACCCCCTAAAGGTGCCACAGAAGTCGCACCTTGAAAGCCAAGTAAATATTTGACATCAATTGAGCCACAGAAAAGCGTGATGCCGATTAAAAAGAACCAACAACTCAGGGCCCCAAACCGTCCTTCATACTTGCTTGCAAACATTAGCGCCAAAACATGGATTAATTGATAAAGCGCAGCTTTTTCGATTGCGGCAACCGCTTTGGGGTCAGAAACAGCATGAGCCGCGACCGCGCCCAGCGCAACACCCAGCAATCCCAACAATGCTGCAACCACCACCCAGCCTGAGAAACTATATTTATGTGGAATCATGAGAGGATTAAAAGTCGTAAAATTGCTGCTTAAGTCCGTATTATGCAACCTTTGGCTCTCTTGGGCCCGTCTAAGGCAAACCACATGAACTTCAAATGGCTGATTACGCTCGCGCCCTTACTACTAGGTGCATGTATGGGCATCAATCCAAATACCTCACCTAAAGACAGCTTTACCGTCCCAGTGGCATACGAAGTCATTTTTGAGCGGGCAAAAGCCCAGGCTCAGCGTTGTTGGAGTGCAGACGGTGAGTTTCCAATCATTGGAGAAATCAACTCCACAGATCGAACAGCGTTTGTGGCTGTAACAGGAGAGTTGGGTGGCAACCGTTATGGACAGGTCGATATTCGCGCCCTGGATGCGCAGTCTTCACAAGTGCAGGTCAGGGTCAACGGTATCAACATCTGGAACGCTAAATCCATCGACGCAATGCATGAAGTGATTCAGTTTGGTGCCCCGACTTGCATGAGTTACATGCCGAGACCCCAATAAACCCCATTACTGTTAGTTCTTTATTCTTCACCTACTTTTTCAGAGTCTTTTTGTGTCATCTTTAGAAAAACCCAAGACCTATTTCGGCTTAGAAATTCCTTATCTCGACTTTCTGCAACTTGAGCCCGTCCTCTGTGCTGACGACCGTGCCATCACACGCATCAAAATTCGTGACGAACTGCGCAATAGTCGTGGTCACATTCACGGTGGTGCCATCATGAGCATTCTAGATTTCACCCTGAGCGCGGCGGGTCGAGCGAATGATCCACTTGGAATTGGCATGGCGACCATTGATATGCACACCACATGCCTTGAGCCTGCCATCACAGACCTGACTGTCGAAGCACGTTGCATCCGTCGCGGCAGCTCAATCGCCTTTTGTGAAGGCGAGGTACTCGATACAGCCGGAAACATCATTGCAAAAGCAACCGCAGCTTTTAAAGTGCTGCGGATCAAGCCTTTAGCTTAATTTAGCTTTTACTTGAGCGGAGAGTGCAGACATTTCTGCACGCCCTGCAAGCGCCTGCTTAAGGATGGCCATCACTTTGCCCATCGCGGGAGCACCTGTGACACCTTGTGCAGCGACTTCAGTAAGTGCAGCATCAATTGCCGCGGCAATCTCAGCATCGGTCGCTCCCTGCGGTAAAAACTCTTTCAAAATAGCCAGTTCTGCCGTTTCCTGAGCAGCGGTTTCAACTCGACCCGCTTGTTCAAACGCAGCAATGGATTCGCGCCGCTGCTTGATCTGTTTTTCAACAATGGCAGTCACTTCAGCATCAGAAAGATCTTTTCGCTCATCGACTTCACGTTGTTTGATTGCGGCTTGTAAAAAACGCAAAGTCCCTAGACGCTCGGCTGCCTTGGCGCGCATGGCATCTTTGACTGCATCGGCAATTCGAACTTTTAAGTCAGACATAAGGGACCTCAACTCAAGTGAAAATTAAGTACCGATTATAGAGGTTGTGTTCTGAGCGAAGCATGCAAAGCAAATGAAACTCTAAAAATCAAAGGTTTCTACAGTTCCAGATAAAAACTTCTTCTTGTGGGTATCCACCGTCCAGAAACTTTCACCAACTATCAATCCTTGTGCGTCAAATCTTTTTTCTTGAAAACGAACCATGCCATCCATTCGCCTCAAAATAAGTGTGGTGCAGCGTGTCCCGTAACGTTCATTTTTTATGAATGGACTGCTCAACAGTTTTTCACGGTCAACACCTACGCCCGTATCAGGTAGCTCCTCTATGGAGGCAGTGCGAGTGTCTTGCATGATGTCAAAAAGTAACCCTGCGTTTGGCGCGCCCCTTTCGCCGACTTGAGCGAGATGTTCAGAGACCGCACGCTGAGTCCGCGTGAGCTTGGGCCACGGTGTATTGAGTGAGGCATTCGATATCCCCATCACCCCCTTGTCCAGTGGCTGAATTTTTTCGTGCCCCCGGTTCGAACAGTACAAAAGTCCGGAGGCGTCCGCCAACATTAAATTGAAACCGTTATAACGATTTCCACGATCAAGAAGTGATTGCGCATAAGAATGTGGAGAGTCGTCACTTCTCAGGAAACCATCCGTCAACTGACCTCTCGAAGGGGCCAATGGATCATGATGGCCTGGCTCACGATAGTTTGTCAGCAGTGCAACTCTGCCTTGTGTTGTGATACCAAGCCATGTTCCGCCCGCGCTCAGATCACGCCCCGCTAATATTGTCTCCGCATCCGACCAGGGGCTCGCCGCGAGAGTAGGGCGGCTGTGTAATTCGTCTCGATTGGCCAACACAATCAGCGGCCAATCCGGCAAAACATTTGAAGCGAGGATGGCGAGACACATATCGTTATACGCTTTTTGCTTGTTCAGTCATCGCGGCTATTTTAGAGGGCCAGTTCACCATGATGACACCTAGCATCACCATCAGCGCACCCCATACAAACTCAGCATGCAAAGGCTCATCCAAGATCAACACGCCAAAACTCACGCCGATCAATGGAGTCAGAAAAGTAAAAATCGACACCCGCGATGCGAGGTAGTGTTTCAGCAACCAAAACCACACGAGCAAACTTAAAAACGCAATCAGTACACCTTGACTCATCAGGCTGACGACGAGAAAAGGACTCCACCGCACATTAAGTTGTCCTGTGACAAAACATGCAAACAGCAGGGCGAGGGCAGCAAAAAACAATTGGTAAAAGGTTGTTTGCGTCGCAGGTAGCTTGGCAAGTCCGGTGGTTCGTATTAATACTGTTGTGACCGCCCAGCCTAAACCTGCACCGAGGGCTAATAAATCTCCCAGCAACATCTTGAGGTCAAAATGAGGCTGATTGGCTCCTCCAATAAATCCGACCCCAATACCAATAAAACTGACGAAAACACCGAACCACTGTCGACGACTCAGGTTTTCCTCAGGAACCCAGATGTGCAAACCTAGGGCAGTAAAAATCGGAGCGGTGTACAAAAACACCACCAGATGCGAGGCCGTCGTCAACCTTAAGCTTTCACCAATCATCCACCATTCCAGACCGAAAATCAGTCCAACTAACATCCCTGCGCGCCAAGGCCCTCTCCACAATGCCAGTGAGGTGCCTTGGTACCACATGAACAGTGCAAGTAATACACAGCCAATAATGGAGCGAAGCCCAATCTGCATAGATGGACTAATGTCATCGATGGTGAGCTTAAAGAGAATTTGCTGACCGCCCCAGAGCGTACAAAGCATCAAGATGCAGAGGTAAGCCGTTGCGTCAAGCGGTTTGCGCGAGGTGGACATGCGTTTCCTTTCCGACTATTGATTTTACACACAGGGGAAGCAGGGATATCGAACGGTCATGCACTGTTAAAATCAAAACTTCGCAGCTCATTTTGAATCACACCCCCATGGCGATCGTGCATCCCCCTGTTGGCGCTACGCTAAACATTTGGCTTGAGTATCTCGAATCGCTGCATCCCAGCGCAATTGATATGGGTCTTGAGCGTGTCCGCCAAGTCGCAGATCGGCTTTCCTTAGAAAGCTCCGCCGTCAAAATCGTTGTGGGAGGTACCAATGGCAAAGGCTCTACCTGCGCCATGCTTGAGTCGATTTTGCTGGCAGCCGGATATCGGGTGGGTCTTTACACTTCCCCCCATCTGATGACTTTTAACGAACGTGCCCGGGTAAATGGCGATATCGTCAACGATGCTGCACTCGTCCGACAATTCGAAGCCATCGAAGCCGCTCGCCATGGAGTATCCCTGACTTACTTTGAGTTCACCACGCTCGCCGTTTTGCGACTATTCGCAGAATCAGCGCTTGATGTGATGGTGCTGGAGGTCGGGTTGGGTGGTCGCTTGGATGCAGTCAACATCGTCGACGCCGACTGTTCAATCATTACGAGTGTCGATATCGACCACGTAGACTGGCTAGGCGATACTCGTGAAAAAATCGGTCTCGAAAAAGCCCATATTTTTCGCCCAGACTGTCCAGCCATTGTGAGCGACCCAGCGCCGCCTCAATCTTTACTGGATTACGCCAAACAAATTGGTGCAGACCTTTGGTTATTTGGTCGTGACTTCAATTATTCGGGCGATCGTCAACAGTGGGCCTTTGGTGGGCGTGAACAACGCCGCAATGCACTTGCCTATCCTGCGCTACGGGGGGCCAATCAGCTTTTAAATGCCTCTGCCGCACTTGCTGCGCTGGAGTCGCTGCGGGATCGCCTGGCGGTTCCTCAGCAAGCGGTCCGCCAAGGATTACTTCAGGCTTCTTTACCTGGCAGATTTCAGATTCTTCCTGGCCAACCCACCATCATCATGGATGTGGCGCACAACCCTCACGCAGCAGCAGTGCTTGAGAAAAACTTAGGCAATATGGGCTTTCACCCTTATACCTTCGCGGTCTTTAGCATGTTGGCCGACAAGGACATCGAATCTGTCATTCGTCACATGGCGCCACGTATTGATCACTGGTTTTGTGCGGCCTTGCCCGGACCTCGTGGACTTTCTAGCGAAGCGATTCAATTGAAAATTCAGCAGACTTTGGCGGATCCCGACTCAAAAGCCCCAAAAGATGTTCAAATTTCTGGCTACGGTTCTGTCAAAGAAGCTTTTGCCGCGGCCCGCAGCAAAAGTAACCTGGATGATAGAATCGTGGTGTTTGGATCGTTTTTAACGGTTGCCGAAGCACTCAGCTCTCAAAAAGATGCTTAACTTAATCAACGTTTAAACGTGTTTTTGTATTCACTTTGCTTGAGCAAGTGAAATTTGGACGCTAAAAGCGCTTGTGTTTCAGTCTGTTTTCCAGTCAGGATGCTTTAAATGGGACTGTTTTCCAGAAAAGATAGTGCCCCCTCGCGTAAGCCCACAGGCAAGCCGCGCCCCTCAGTTACGAGCGAGGCCCAAGCTGCGGAGCTCCGTATCAAAGCTAGACGACGTCTTGCGGGTGCTGTTGCCTTGATACTTGCCGCAGTGGTTGTTCTACCGATGTTGCTTGATTCTGAGCCTGCCCCTGTCGCAAGTAACATACCGATTCGTATCCCAGATCGGCAAACACCCTTTCAGCCTAACTTGTCTGGTCCCGAATCCACCGCATCTTCGGTCGATGCCGCTGGTCAAGTCGCTTCTTCAAACACTGGAACCAACACAACGGAAAACAATCCCTCGGCGGCAGGGCAAGTTAAACCAGAAACAACCGAAAAACCTCCCCAGGCGAATGTTGCGGATGCTGGAAAAGCGACTCCAGCCACCAAACCTACGACTCCTGCGGCATCAACGCCCACCACACCACCCGCCGCACCTCCTAGCGCGCAACAGCGAAGAGACGACTCAGCACGCGCGCTTGCGCTTCTCGAAGGGCGAAGCCCTGTCGCGACTGCTCCGACCCCAAAAGCACCTGTCAAAGGAAATTTTGTCGTCCAAGCTATGTCACTGGACTCCTCGGCGGATGCTCAAAAACAGCGTAATGTTTTGATTGCTGCCGGACTCAATAATGCATTTGTAGATGGCCCCGTCGATGTGAATGGTCGTCCTAAATATCGAGTGAGAGTTGGACCCTTTCAGTCCCGCGAAGCAGCCCAAGCGGCCCAGACACGTCTGCGCACCCAAGGCTATGGCGGTGCATTCATCACTACACAGTGACGGGCTTCGATTTTGTCCTCTTAGCGATACTTGCAATCTCAGCGGTGCTGGGGTTGCTCAGAGGCCTTCTTAAAGAGGTCTTGTCGTTGGTGGCGTATGCCTCGGCATTTTTAGCGGCAATTTGGTGGGGACCTACGGTTTCAGAGTGGTTCGCACAATGGATTTCTCAGCCGTTTGTCAGCATGGCGCTTGCTTATTTAGGTGTATTTATTGCTGTTTTGCTATCGATTGGCTTCATCAATATGACACTGGCGGCTCTGTTAAGTAAAACTGGACTCACTCCAGCAGATCATGGACTGGGTGCCTTGTTTGGTCTTGTTCGAGGGGTGCTTTTTGTTTTAATACTCGTTATTTTGGCTGGATATACGCCATTACCCGAGGAGCCATGGTGGAAAAATGCCATGTTTTCAAAGCAGGTCGTAGGTGTAGTGCAGCAAATCAAGCTCAGATTGCCTCCACCGGCGAATGACTGGTTGCCTTATTAGTTTTCAATTTGTTTCATTTTGTTTTAACCGTAATCAGGAAATTTCATGTGCGGAATTGTTGGTGTCGTCGGTCGCGGTCCTGTTAATCAGCTGATATACGATGCATTGCTGCTTTTGCAGCATAGAGGTCAGGATGCTGCCGGCATTGCGACTTCAAATGGTAACCAGTTCAACATGTACAAAGCGCACGGACTGGTTAAAGATGTGTTCCGTACGAGAAATATGCGCTCACTGCCTGGCACCTCCGGAATCGGACAGGTTCGCTACCCCACAGCAGGCTCATCAGAAAGCGTCGAAGAAGCTCAGCCTTTTTACGTAAATGCTCCTTTTGGCATTACGTTTGCTCACAATGGAAACTTGACTAATTGGCATGAGCTACGCGAGTCACTTTTTAAAGTTGACCAACGCCACATCAATACAAACTCTGACTCTGAAGTTTTGCTCAATGTGCTTGCCCACGAACTTCAACGAGCGGCAAATGGCGTGTCTTTAGATGAGCATGCGATTTTTCGTGCGATAAAAGCCGTTCATCAACGTGTAAAAGGCGCCTATGCCGTCGTGGCTCAGATTGCCGGGTATGGCCTCATCGCGTTTCGTGATCCGAATGGTATTCGTCCGCTTTGCTTAGGACAATCTGATGCACCACAAGGTGTTGAGTGGATGGTTGCCTCTGAATCCGTTGCGCTTGAAGGTTCAGGCTTTCAGTTTGTGCGCGATATACAGCCAGGTGAGGGTATTTTTATTTCTCTTGATGGCAAACTGAGCAGTGAACAGTGCGCACCTGGAGCGATTCATGCCCCCTGTATCTTTGAGTACGTCTATTTTGCCCGCCCGGACTCAGTGCTAGACGGTGTATCCGTATACGGCTCGCGCTTAAAGATGGGTGAGTACTTGGCAGATAAGCTTGCCAAGCAACTTCGTCTGGGTGATATCGACGTAGTGATGCCAATTCCTGACTCTTCCAGACCGGCCGCGATGCAGCTTGCTGATCGGCTTGGACTGAATTATCGCGAAGGTCTCATTAAAAATCGTTACGTAGGCCGTACGTTCATCATGCCTGGTCAGGCTGTTCGAAAAAAATCTGTCCGTCAAAAGCTCAACACAATTGGCATGGAGTTCAAAGGGAAAAACGTTCTCCTGGTTGACGATTCGATTGTGCGTGGCACCACGAGTCGAGAAATTGTCGAAATGGCCCGTGCAGCGGGTGCGAACAAGGTTTATATGGCCTCAGCTGCACCACCCGTGCGCTACCAAAACGTCTACGGCATTGATATGCCAACTCAAAAAGAATTGATTGCCACGGGTCGAAACGAAGAAGAAATTGCCAACATCATTGGTGCGGACGCTTTGGTTTACCAAGACATTCAAGCAATGCAGCGTTCCGTCTCTGACCTAAATCCGGCCCTGACACGCTTTGATAATTCCTGTTTTACCGGCGAATACATCACGGGCGATATCACACCAGAATACCTCGAACGTGTCGGTCGCAACCGTGGTCAGGCTCAAGACGGTTCAAATGGACTTCTGTTTAATATGGGGTTTGCTGCCGAGGATAACTAACGGCGCACTCTGAGCAAGGCGATGATGCCAAGCACGCCAATCATGCTAAACATCGCCATGCTCCACCATGCATACTCTATGCCAAAAAGCTTGATGCGTGCCTCCATGCAGCTTGCGTAAATACCAAACAACCACGGAGCGGCTGCATCCAGACCGCTTTTTGTCATCAACTGGTCTGCAAAAGTTTGTGCACAGGAAAAGGTGTTGGCTGCAACTTTTTCCTGATAGACAGCTGAGGTCAGGCCAGCAATTGCGATCGCAATGATCCCAGCAGTTCCAATCAATAAGCGCGTACGATTTAGTTTAAATAATGTCAACAGTAACGCCACTATGCCGATCGTTAGATACAGAAGACGTTGAAACACACACCACGCACAGGGCTGCATATCAAACTGATACTGCGAAACCAAAGCAATCGCAACAGAACCTATGCTGAGTAAACTAATCAATCGTAAATGTTTGATTTCATGCTGCACGCTGCTGCTCCTGAGACAGGGTATCGAGTAAGGCACGTTCAAATTGCCTTTGAGTACGCGGCTGCGATAAAGCATCCCCTTTGATGACAAATACGTCTTCAACGCGATCACCCAAGGTCATGACTTTAGCCGTCTGCAAGTGAATATTAAAAGCCACAAATAATTGCGCTAAATCACTTAACAATCCCGAACGGTCTGTCGCGGTGATATCTAGTACCCATGAAGCATTATCGTCACCAGGTTTAATTGCGACTGATGGAGGAAACGGAAAAGCTTTGGAGAGTCGTGAAGCACGAGTATTAATTTTGTGTTTTAAATCAGCCAGACTTAAATGATCTAATTGAGTCGATAACTCATGCTCGATCAATGCAGCATCGGCACGCAAATCACGCTGTTTATCTGTTGGCAGCACAATAAAACTATCTAACGCATAGCCACGACGAGTGGTGTGAATCCGAGCATCCTGAATATTGAGCCCACGACAGCCGAAATAACCACAAAGGCGTGCAAATAGTTCCTTGACATGTTTCGTGTACACCATCACTTGCAAACCTTCACCGCCCTCGGTTGGACGAGCTTTAACTACGGTCTCCTCTGTTCCAAAACAGTGATAAAGATGACGTGTATGCCAGGCAATTTCTTGCGCATCATGTCGCATGAAGTAGGCAATATCCAACTCAGCCCAAAAGGTCTCTCTCGCATCGTCACGCAAACCTGCCAGACGTGTGAGACTAGCGGCCTCATCCATACGATGGCGTAAAACAGTATTTGAATCTCCTAGAGATCCACCCAATGCTGCTAGGGTCAAGTTAAACAAATCCTCCAGCAGTTTTCCTTTCCATGCATTCCAAACTTTGGGACTCGTGCCACGCACGTCAGCAACCGTCAATAAATAGAGCGCGGTAAGATTTCTGGGATTCTGCACAATCGCTGCGAAATCACGAATCACTTGAGGATCTGAGAGGTCCTTTTTTTGCGCAACTTGTGACATCAGCAAATGATGCCTGACTAAAAACACCACCAGCTCTGTCTCATCCTTCGAAAGATCATGCGTCCGCGCAAACTTTTTGACGTCTTCAGCACCAAGGGTAGAGTGATCACCCCCACGACCTTTTGCGATGTCATGAAAGAGTGCTGCGACATAGAGCAGCCAGTGACGATCAAACCCAGCTATCAAGCGGGTGGCAAGAGGGTACTCTTGCGCGTGTTCGAGCATGGTGAAACGGCGAATATTACGTAACACGGCCAGAGTATGTTGGTCCACGGTATACACATGAAATAAATCATGTTGCATCTGGCCCACCACTCGACGAAATGCAGGAATATAGCGAGGCAAAATATTCAACATTGTCATCCGCCTCAGCGCATGTACGATCCCTTGGTTTTGTTTAAGGATCTCTATAAACAAATGTCTATTTTTAGGCTCCGCTCTAAAGGCAGCATCGATAAGATGTCTAGCATGCCAAATCGCACGCAAGGCCCGCGCCGACAACTCAGTCAATTCGGGATTCTGCTGCATCACTAAAAAGATACGCAACAGTTCCGATGGGTGTTTTTGAAACAGATCATCATCGATAATATCCAGTCGATGATGCCTCACGACATAGTGTTCATCTAGCCTTCGGGCATCTGTTTGAGACAACGGAAAAAGATGCTCTCCGATCGCTTGAACCAACAACGTATTAAGTTGAGTCACCAGACGCGCAGCCCAGTAGTAGCGCTGCATTAAGATTTCACTTGAGCGGCGCGTCGCGTTCGCAGTGATTTGATACGCTTCTGCCAGCCCATGCTGTAAATCAAACAGCAGACGATCCTCTCTGCGATTGACCAGCAAATGCAACTCGATACGAAGTCTTTTGAAAGCTTGTTCAGCGCGATTTAAATCACGCGCTTCCGCTCGTGTCAGTAATCCTGACTGGGCAATTTGATCCCAGCTTTGGCCAAAACCCGCCGCTTTGGCCATCCATAAGATCACCTGCAGATCGCGTAAGCCCCCAGGGGACTCTTTGCAATTTGGCTCAAGGGAGTAGGGCGTATCTTGATAGCGTGAGTGGCGTTGCTGCATCTCGCTGCGCTTTGCCTGATAAAAACTTTTAGGATCCAGCTGCTCTTTCATGCGCTGCATGAACACCTGAGTGAGCGATCGACTACCCGCAATCCAACGAAGTTCTAGCAAAGAGGTTTCAACGGTAATGTCGGCCTGTGCTTCAGCCAGGCATTGCTCGACAGTGCGCACACTGCACCCTGGCTCAAGACCTACATCCCACATTGCTGCCACGAGCCCGCTCAATATCGCTTCTGCGTGAGGACTTGGTTCAGCTGGTAACAGGATCAATAAGTCCACGTCCGAAAACGGGTAAAGCTCTCCTCGACCGAAACCTCCTACAGCGGCTAGGGCGGCTCCTTTTGGTAGAGGATAGAGCTCTAAAAGCTGACGCAACGCTTGGTCAGCAATTCGCTTGAGAGAGGTAAGCAGGGAGTCAGCACGGGGCTTGTCACGATACTTTTCAATGGCAGCTTGACGCTCAAGCAGGATTTTTGTCCGGATAACGCCGATGCTCTCATTGAAAGTGTCATTGAGTCCGCTTTGTTGAGTCATCCGGATACCTTACTAAGGTTTAAGACAATAATAAAAACCGTTGAGCTAAAAACGCCAGCAGCTAAAGAATTAAAGATGAATGAAGGCAGGCGGTGCGGGCATTCCAGGCGATTGCGTCAGCACTTCAAATCCAGAGTCAGTCACCATAATCGTATGCTCCCATTGAGCAGACAGACTGTGATCACGCGTCACCACCGTCCAGCCATCGGCTAGCTGACGGATCTCTCTTTTACCTGCGTTAATCATGGGTTCGATCGTAAAAATAAGGCCCGGCTCAAGCTTTTGTCCCGATCCAGCTTTGCCGTAATGCAAAATTTGGGGATCTTGATGAAATTTTTGACCAATTCCATGACCACAAAACTCGCGCACAACCGAAAATCCCTGTTGTTCAGCATATTTTTGAATGGCACTTCCAATATCACCCAACGTATTGCCTGGCTTGACTTGAGCAATACCTAGCCACATGCACTCATACGTCACTTCAGTGAGGCGTTTCGCAAGAATAGAGGTCTCACCCACGGCATACATACGGCTAGTGTCGCCGAACCAGCCATCCTTGATGATCGTGACGTCGATATTTAGGACATCGCCATTTTTTAAAACTTTATCACCTGGAATGCCGTGGCAGACTTGATGATTGACCGACGTGCAAATCGCACCTGGAAAAGGCGGGTAACCGGGTGGGGCATAGCCAACCGTTGCCGATTTGACCTTTAATTCCTCAGTCAAAAACTTTAAACACAGTTGATCGAGTTCGCCAGTCGTCACACCTGGCTTGACATAGGGAGTGATGAAATCAAGAACTTTTGCAGCGTCGCGACAAGCTGCCCGCATTTTGGCTTGATCTTCAGGGTTTGTAACAAGACTCATGATGACTTGAGTAAATATAGTGAAAGATAGTAGAATTATAGGCTTACCAAGTTTTAGTACGGGTGATTCACCTGAAACAAACTGTATATTTAGCAGTAATTGGGGCGTTGCCAACATCGTGTCGGCAAATCCCAAAATCGCGTGTCATGTCACCAGGGTGCCTGCATTAAGCGGGTGCATTCATGGCACTAGACCTAACCCTCGGAGCTTTATTATTATGTCTTTAATGCGTGAAATGCTAGAAGCGGGCGTCCACTTTGGCCACCAGACCCGTTACTGGAACCCCAAGATGGCCCCTTATATCTTCGGCCATCGCAACAAAATTCACATCATCAACCTCGAAAAGACCGTTGCTAACTACCAGGATGCAACCAAGTTTTTGCGTCAGGTTGCTGCAAAAGGCGGTACGGTTCTGTTCGTCGGCACCAAGCGTGCCGCACGTGAACTAGTAGCGGCAGAAGCTGCGCGTGCCGGGATGCCTTTCGTTGACAGCCGTTGGCTTGGCGGCATGCTGACCAACTTCAAAACAGTCAAAAGCTCCATCAAACGCCTGAAAGACATGGAAGTCATGATCGCCGAAGGTACGACAGAGCGCATGACCAAAAAAGAAGGCCTCATGTTCCAACGCGAACTCGACAAGCTCAACAAGTCGATCGGCGGTATCAAGGACATGAATGGTTTGCCTGACGCTATTTTTATGATCGACGTCGGTTACCACAAAATTGCTGTTGCCGAAGCAAATGCCTTGGGTATCCCAGTGGTTGCTGTCGTGGATACCAACCACTCACCTGATGGTATTGATTTCATCATTCCTGGCAATGATGACTCAGCCAAAGCCATTGCACTTTACGCCTCTGGTGTGGCCGATGCAGTGATCGCAGGTCGTGGTGACAACATCAACGGTTTGGTCGAAGAACTGACTCAAGGTGAAGAGTTCGTTGAAGTTGATCAGGCAAAAGCCTAATCACTGATCGCGCTCGCACAACGTGAGCGCATGACACTTACACCCTGACCGATCGGTCAGGGTGCTTTTACTAATACTGGAGCAAACATGGCTGACATTACCGCCGCAATGGTTAAAGAGTTGCGCGAAAAAACAGACGCACCCATGATGGAGTGCAAAAAAGCCTTGACAGAGGCTGCTGGTGACATGGCGCGTGCCGAAGAAATTCTGCGTGTTAAGTTAGGTAGCAAAGCAAGCAAAGCTGCTAGCCGCGTCACGGCAGAAGGACTGGTTGGTCTCTACATTTCACCTGATGCGAAAAAGGGTGCTGTGATTGAAATCAACTGCGAAACTGACTTTGTTGCAAAAAATGATGATTTCGTCGCTTTTGTTGCTAACCTCGCTAAATTAGTCGCGACAGAGGGTGTTGCTGATGTAGCTGCGCTTTCCGCTACCCCAATGGCTGACGGTACGGTTGATAGCGTTCGCACTGCCTTAATTGGAAAAATCGGCGAAAACATCTCTATTCGACGCTTCCAACGTTACGACACACCCAACAAGCTCGCGAGCTACGTTCACAGTGGCAAGATCGGCGTGCTGGTCGAGTTTTCAGGTGCAGATGAAGTTGGCAAAGACTTGGCCATGCATATTGCAGCGACGAAGCCACGCGCTGTTGACGAAACAGGAGTTTCTGACGCTGACAAAGAGACAGAGCGCTCAGTGGCCCGTCAAAAGGCCGCCGAATCTGGCAAGCCTGCCGAAATCGTTGAAAAAATGGTCGAAGGCGCTGTTCAAAAATACCTCAAAGAAGTTGCGCTACTGTCACAGCCTTTTGTTAAAAACGACAAGCAGACAGTCGCTCAGATGCTAAAAGAGAAATCATCCGCCATTACAGGCTTTTCCCTGTTTGTCGTGGGTGAAGGTATTGAAAAGAAAACCAGCGACTTTGCTGCCGAAGTAGCCGCCGCGGCTGCCGGTAACGCATAATTTTGTACCTAAAGCCGGGCGGCGCAGCATTGGCCGCCCGGCTTTCGCTTACAATTTTGTCTGTGTTTAACACTCCGGATTGATCCCCATATGACCAGCAGAATGCACAAACGAGTTCTCCTCAAACTGTCTGGCGAAGCATTGATGGGTGATGATGCATTTGGCATCAACCGTGCCACGATCATGCGCATGACCGACGAGGTCGCCGAAGTCGCGGCAATGGGCGTACAACTCGCCATTGTCATTGGCGGCGGCAATATCTTTCGTGGTGTTGCGCCAGGTGCCCAAGGCATGGACCGTGCGACCGCCGACTACATGGGCATGATGGCCACCGTAATGAATGCTCTCGCACTTCAAGATGCGCTTAAGCATCGAGGCGTGGATGCTCGCGTTCAGTCGGCCCTTAATATCGAGCAGGTTGTCGAACCCTATATTCGCCCTAAAGCTTTGCGCTATCTCGAAGAAGGCAAAGTTGTTATTTTCGCTGCCGGTACAGGCAATCCATTTTTTACAACTGATACGGCTGCTGCTTTACGTGGTGCTGAAATTGGTGCAGAAGTTGTACTAAAAGCGACAAAAGTTGACGGCATTTACAGCGCTGACCCAAACAAGGATCCTGCCGCAACTCGTTACACACGGATTAGTTTTGACGAAGTCATTGTCAAACGTCTTGAGATTATGGATGCAACGGCGTTTGCACTTTGTCGCGACCAAAAACTACCTATTAAAGTGTTTTCTATCAATAAACCCGGTGCGTTAAGACGCGCTGTTAGCGGTGAGGACGAGGGCACCCTCGTTCACGTCTAAAGGAAACAACATGAGTATCGCGGACATTCAACAATCTGCCGAAAGCCGTATGGGAAAATCCCTTGAGACGCTAAAGGCTAACCTTGCCAAAATTCGAACCGGTCGTGCACACACGGGGATTTTGGATCACGTTCAGGTCGAGTACTACGGCTCACCCGTTCCAATTAGTCAGGTTGCGAACGTGACACTGATGGATGCACGCACCCTTAGCGTGTCAGTTTGGGAAAAAAACCTTGGTTCGGCGGTCGAAAAAGCTATTCGAGACTCTGACCTCGGTCTCAACCCAGTTGGAATGGGAGACAGTATTCGAGTCCCCATGCCTGCTCTGACTGAAGAACGTCGTCGAGACCTCAACAAAGTAGTCAAGTCTGAAGGTGAAGACGCGAAGATTGCAATCCGAAATCTGCGCCGTGATGCCAATGAAGCCTTTAAGAAACTCGTTAAAGAAAAAGAGATTTCTGAGGATGACGAGCGCCGCGCTCAGGATGTCGTTCAAAAGCTGACTGATCGTTGCGTTGTTGAAATTGACAAGATGATTGTTCAAAAAGAAGCAGAGATCATGACGGTTTGATCCGTCATTTATATGGCAATCAGCTCAACAATTGACATCCCGGATATATCCGCGGTACCAAAGCACGTTGCCATTATCATGGATGGCAACGGCAGATGGGCTGCCAAGCGTCTTTTGCCGAGAACAGCAGGGCATGCTAGAGGCGTTCAGTCCGTTCGCACAGCAGTAGAGACTTGTGGCAAGTTAGGCGTTCGCTACCTTACCCTGTTTGCCTTTAGCTCTGAAAATTGGCGGCGTCCTGCTGACGAAGTTTCCTTGTTAATGCGCTTGTTTGTGCAGGCTCTTGAACGAGAGGTCTCAAGATTACTAGAGCAGGGTGTTCGTTTGCGAGTTATCGGGGATCTTTCTGCCTTTGAACCCAAACTTCAAGAGCTGATTGCTCAAGCTCAGGCAAAAACCGCACATAACGACCAGCTCCATCTGACCATTGCCGCTAATTACGGCGGTCGTTGGGATATTTTGCAAGCCATGAAAAAAATGATGCTTGCGCATCCCGAGTATGGCTCTGAACCAGAACTGATTGATGAGGGCGCTCTTACCGAACACCTGTCGATGTCTTGGGCGCCTGAACCCGATTTATTTATTCGTACAGGTGGAGAGCAGCGCATTTCAAACTTTTTGATTTGGCAACTTGCTTATACAGAACTATTTTTTACCGATTGCTATTGGCCAGACTTTAATGCTGACGAGCTGAAAAAAGCATTTGAGTGGTATCGTCATCGTGAAAGACGATTTGGGCGAACAAGCGCTCAACTTCAATCTCAGAAAACGAGCTAAATACATGCTCAAACAGCGCATCCTCACAGCCATCGTATTATTGATGATCTTGGCTGGCGTGCTTTCATCCGACTCCGCCTGGCCATTCTTAACATTTCTGGCAGTGACCTGTGGCATTGCTGGCTGGGAGTGGACACGTCTGACTTTGGGCCGCACCTCGAGCTATCCGATATGGCTTGGCGCAAGTCTTTTTGCAATCACGATGGCGCAAGCTTTCGCTTGGCTGAGTCTCGATCAATCCAGCCAACTGGCCGTGCAGGTGAGCGCGGGACTTTGTGTCTTGCTTTGGTTTATGGCAGTGGGTAGCGCGATCTATCGTGCGCAAGTTCAAGTACCTACAGCACCCATCGCTTGGAGTACTTTTGCAATACTCACATTGTTTGCGACCTGGGGCGTGCTTGCGATCCTTTATCGCACCCACGGAGTGACATATGTTTTGTCTTTACTCATCGTCATATGGGTTGCCGATATCTCCGCATATTTTGTTGGACGCGCGTTTGGTCGTCACAAACTCGCTCCATCTATCAGCCCAGGTAAAACCCGTGAAGGTGCAATAGCTGGAATTGTCGGGGTCGTTATTTGGATACTCGTGTCTTCCCACTGGCAGGGAAGCTTTGCAGCCGATCTAATGGGCCGATGGGGCTTGTTAATCACCATCGCACTATCGGTGTTGCTTGCTGTTTTTTCTATTTGTGGTGACCTTTTCGAGTCCATGCTCAAACGAAGGGCTGGCGTCAAGGACTCAAGTCAACTCCTACCAGGACACGGCGGATTTTACGATCGTATTGATGCTGTGGTGGCAGTTGTGCCACTGGCTTATTTACTGACCGAGGGTTTGAATTTTTGAAAACTCTCAACATCACAATTCTGGGTTCGACAGGGTCGATCGGCATCAACACTCTTGATGTCATTGCGCGGCACCCTGAACGCTTTTCTGTCTTTGCACTATCGGCACACACACGTATTCCACAACTTGCTGCGCAAGCACAAGAAACAAGAGCGAAAGTTGTCGTCGTTCCTACTGACCATGCCGCTCAGATATTTAAATCTTGCTGGCAATCAGTGAGCGTTATGCCAGAGATTAGAGTGGGCACCCATGCGCTTACTCAAACAGCCGCTGATAGCAATACAGACGTCGTCATGGCCGCGATTGTTGGTGCGGCTGGTTTGCCGGCAGCCTTGGCTGCTGCGCAAGCAGGTAAGCGCGTTCTGCTAGCAAATAAAGAAGCACTTGTGGCTGCAGGTTCATTATTTATGGCGGCTGTGCGAGAGAACGGCGCAGAACTGCTGCCCATCGACAGCGAGCACAATGCTATTTTTCAATGCTTACCGCAGGATGGGCGGGCAAGTGCACCAACACTACCAGCAGCAGGTGTTCGTCGTCTGATTCTGACGGCTTCTGGTGGACCTTTTCGCACTAAACGCTGGGAAGAGCTGCATCTTGTCACACCAGAGCAGGCTTGCGCGCATCCAAACTGGAGTATGGGCAAAAAAATCTCTGTTGATTCAGCGACGATGTTAAACAAAGGTCTCGAAGTCATCGAAGCGCACTGGTTATTTGCCATGCCTCCAGAACGCATCAATGTTGTGATTCACCCTCAAAGTGTTGTTCACTCAATGGTTGAGTATGAGGATGGTTCTGTGCTCGCCCAACTTGGGCAACCTGACATGCGAACGCCGATTGCTTATGGCCTAGGTTTTCCTGAGCGCATAGACTCAGGCGTGGGCTTACTCGATTTAGCGCTTGCAGGTAGACTGGACTTTGAACAGCCCGATCTCAACCAGTTCCCATGCCTAAAGTTGTCATTTGATGCCTTAACAAGCGGACAGGGCGCATGTATTGCACTGAATGCTGCAAATGAAATTGCCGTTCAAGCTTTTTTGGATGCTAGATTAGCTTACACCTCGATTTCATCGGTGATTGAATCGACGCTGAGCTGGCATGCTGGTCACGCTACACGCACATTTCAGTCGCTTGATGATGTGATGGCACTAGACGCAGAGGCTCGTCGTCGAGCGGTTACATTTTTAACGTCGTAGTCATTCGACTCTTGTTTCGAATGATTGAGCAGTTAACGTATTTTTCTGGCTGTGAATATGCTCACAACTCTTATTTCTTTTTTTGTGACGCTTGGTGTACTCATTACTTTTCACGAGCTCGGTCATTACTGGGTGGCGCGTTGGTGTGGAGTCCGCGTCCTGCGCTTTTCTGTCGGGTTTGGACGTGTACTCATTAAACGGGTCGATCGGCATGGGACTGAGTGGGCGATTTCCGCGATTCCGTTAGGCGGTTACGTCAAGATGCTGGATCAAGATGATTTGGCACCATCCTCTAAGATTTCTTCTTCAGAGCACAGTGCAGCGACACATACAAATCCACCTGGATCTCCTGACCCAAGAGGGAGCAGCTTTCAATCACAACCTGTTTTAAAGCGTTTTGCTATTGTTGCGGCCGGTCCAGTCTTTAATTTGCTCCTTGCGGTATTTTTATATGCCTCAATTAATTTTGTTGGACACAAAGAGCCAGAAGCGATTTTGGCTTCCCCGACAGCAAATTCACCTGCCGCTCAGGCGGGGTTGAAGGGGGGTGACAAAGTAGTGGCCATCAACCAGACTGCGATCGCCTCATGGCCTCAGTTGCGCTGGAACCTACTCCAAAGGCTTGCGGACGGTGGCGAGGCAGAGATCACAATCGAGCAAGGTGGTGCACAACTCCGTCGAACCCTCCAACTGCCAACCCTGGCCGATCCTTCGCAAGCGGATCCAATGCGTGACCTTGGTTTGGGACTCGCTGGCGGCCCACCTATTGTGCGGTCGGTTGTCGAGGGAAGCGTGGCACAGCGAGCGGGGTTGACTTCTCGGGACCTTATTATTCGGGCTGGCGAGACTCACAGTCCAGATATTGGAAACCTAGTCCAAATCATCCAGAATAATGCCGGCAAACCGCTTGAGCTTGAGGTGGATCGCAATGGGGAAAAACTCAAAGTTTTAGTCATTCCTAGCCCACACACACTAGAAAATGGTCAAACAATCGGACGCGCCGGCATCCAGCTTGGGGCTGACATACCAATGGTCGAAGTCAGCTATGGGCCAATAGATAGCCTTGTTCAAGGGGCTGTCAAAACATTCGATACCGCATGGTTTTCATTGCGAATGATGGGGCGAATGCTGACAGGCGATGTTTCTCTTAAAAATATTAGCGGGCCTGTCACGATTGCGGACTACGCTGGACAGTCAGTCAAAATTGGTTGGGAGGCCTATATTGCCTTTTTAGCCCTTGTCAGTGTGAGTCTTGGAATCTTGAATCTCTTGCCGATTCCCATGTTGGATGGGGGGCATCTCATGTACTATCTTATCGAGATGGTTCGAGGCAAGCAGGTCACTGATCGCGTCATGGAGTGGGGGCAGCGCATTGGAGTGAGTCTGCTTGCTGGATTGATGGTTCTAGCTTTATTTAACGATTTAATTCGTATTTTAAACTAGCCCATTTCTGACTTAAAATTCGTCGTTCGCTGTTTTTGCGATTGTTTTACTTATTCAATAAATACTAAGGATTACCCGGGATGCTCGCTCGATTGCCCTATATGTTTGACAAAAGCCTGCGTTTACTTGCGCTTGCGTTGTGTCAGGTGCTGTTGATTGCATCGCTGATGTCTCCGCAAACCGCACAAGCTTTCGAGCCTTTTGTGGTGAGCGACATCAGAGTCGAGGGAATGCAACGTACAGAGCCGGGTTCAATTTTTGCTCAGTTACCCTTCAAAGTCGGACAAAGGTTTACCGAAGATCTCGCAACTGAATCTGTCCGAAAGCTCTATGCAACTGGGCTGTATGCAGACGTTCGTATCCAGACAGCAAACCGAGTAGTGGTCGTTGCAGTTCAAGAGCGTCCAACCATCGCGGCGATTACCTTTACAGGAATGAAAGAGTTTGAGCCCGAGGCCATCACGGGCAATCTTAAGCAAGTAGGTTTTGCTCAAGGACGCGTATTCGATCAGTCAATGCTTGAGCAAGCGCAATTTGAGCTTCGTCAGGCCTATCTCAACAAAGGTAAATACGCTGTCGAAATTTCTCCAACAGTCACGCCCTTGCCACGTAATAGAGTTGGCATCAACTTTGACCTCTTTGAGGGTGGTGTCTCACGTATTCGTGAAATCAACATCGTTGGTAACTCAGCTTTCTCTCAAGGCCGCTTGCGCGACCTGATGTCTTTGACGACTCCTGGCTGGCTGACTTGGTATACCGATACTGATAAATACTCACGTGAAAAGTTAGAGCGTGACGTCGAAGCCATCAAGTCTTTCTACCTTGATCGTGGATATCTCGAATTCAAGATTGAGCCTCCTCAAGTTTCAATCTCGGGAGATCGGCAAGACATTTTTATCACTCTGACCTTGACTGAAGGCAAACCCTACACTGTTTCAGAAGTCAAACTCGCCGGTGAGTTGCTCGGTCTTGAGAGTGAAATCAAAGAGCTTGTGCAGTTAAAGTCAGGTCAAGTTTTTTCTGGCGCTAAAACAAATGCAACGGCTAAAGGGATCTCAGATTACTTAGGTGGTTTGGGCTATGCCTTTGCCAACGTGAACCCAAATCCTGTTCTGAATCGTGAAAACCAAACCGCTGAGGTGACCTTCTACGTTGACCCTAACCGTCGCGTGTATGTTCGTCGTGTTCAAATTGTCGGCAACCACAGATCCAAAGATGAAGTGATTCGACGTGAGGTTCGTCAACCCGAAGCTGCGTGGTATGACTCTGGCAAGATCAAGCTTTCACGTGATCGGCTTGACCGAGTGGGTTATTTTAAAGACGTTAAAGTCGGCACCGAACCCGTGCCGGGCTCTCCTGATCAAGTTGATATCAACCTGACTATCGAAGAAAAGCCCACTGGCATGCTGAATTTGGGAGTAGGTTATGGGCAAGTAGACGGCGTCATTCTGTCTGCCGGTATTACCGAAGAAAACGTTTTTGGTAGCGGTACCAATTTGACGCTGAACCTCAATACGAGCGCCTCGAACCGAAGCGCAGTGTTAGCGCATACAGATCCGTTCTTCACCAATGATGGCGTCAGTCGTACATCGTCCATTTACTATCGTACGGTGACACCTTATTCCAACAACCCTGGAAATTACAAGGTCACTACAGGTGGTCTTGGTTTGAACTTTGGTGTGCCGATTACGGAGTTTGACAGAATCTTCTTAGGTGTCAGCCTTGAGCGTAACTCTATTGGTTTGTTCGATAACTCTCCGATCGCGTACCGAGAATATGTGAGGGATTATGGCGAGACCACAACAGCTGCGATCCTGAATACAGGCTGGGCCAAAGATACCCGAGACAGTGCGCTCAGCCCGACAAAAGGTTCCTTCACACGCTTAAAGCTTGATGTGGGTACTGGTAGTCTCGATTACTACATGTTGGGTGCCCAATATCAGGGTTATGTGCCCATTGGTCGTGACTTTACGCTTGCCTTTAATGGAATGTTTGACTTTGGTAACAGCTACAAAACTGATTTGCCTTATCCAATCATTAAAAACATTTATGCCGGTGGTATTGGTACGGTCAGGGGTTACTCACAAAATTCGCTCGGTCCAACTGACCCTATTACGGGAACCTACCTGGGTGGATCTAAGCGGGTAGTGGGCAACATACAGTTTTATCTCCCGTTCCCTGGGAGCCAACAAGACAGAACCTTGCGCTGGTTTGCCTTCGCTGACGGTGGACAGGTTTTTGGTACTGATGGTTTTGGCAACGATACAGCGATTGATTTTGGTCAAATGAGATACTCTGCCGGTATCGGTTTATCGTGGATTTCACCACTTGGTCCTCTCCAGCTGTCCTTTGCCCGTCCTCTAAATTCGAAACCTGGTGACAACACGCAAATCTTCCAGTTTCAAATCGGTACCGGATTCTAAGCAGTTTTCCTCTATCGTTTAGTGGCACAATACTAACTTGTACTTTTGTTTATCGTGAGAATTACATAATGGTTTCGTCCTTCGTTTCTGCAGTTTCAATGCGCACTCACTTTGCGGCCTTTACCCGCCAATCGATGGTCTGGGTGGTGACTCTGACTTGTTTGGCGTTGGCGTTGACGTTTAGTCAAACTGTGCATGCTCAGGGTTCAAAAATCGGTTTCGTGAATACCGAGCGCATTCTTAGGGATTCAGTGCCTGCTAAAGCCGCACAAACCAAAATCGAAGCTGAATTCAAAAAACGCGAAGAAGAAATCCAACGTTTGGGAAATAGCTTACGGACTGCAGCCCAAAAGTTTGAAAAAGATGCGCCTGTGCTGTCCGAATCAGATCGTAACAAGCGTCAACGCGAACTTGCTAGCCTCGACGCTGACTTGCAGCGCAAGCGCCGCGAGCTTCAAGAGGACTTTAACCGTCGTCGTAACGAAGAGTTTGCAACGATTATCGAGCGTGCAAATGCTGCGATTAAACGTATCGCCGAAAAAGACGACTACGACATGATTTTGCAAGATGCTGTCACTGTGAATCCTCGCGCTGATATTACTGACAAAGTAATTCAGGCGTTAGGTACTAAATAACTAGCCGCATCTATGCCCGTTCTGTTAGACCCGGCACGGGCTCCCATACTCTCTGAACTATTACGCGCTGTTCCTGGCGGCTTGGTTCAGAGTGTGGTGCCAGGTTCTGGGAATCATACTGATCCTCGCATTGCGGGATTAGGGTCTCTTGCGCATGCCTCTGAGCTCGAGATTTCTTTTATTGTTCATCCAAAATACCTCGACCATTTAGCCCGAACACGTGCCTGCACGGTGATTGTGCTTCCAGAAATCGAAGAGAAACTTTCACAAGCCGTTCCTCCTCCTTCATTTGCAAGAGTCATTTGCAAGCATCCCTATCTTTTGTATGCGCGAATTGCTCAATGGTTTGAATGGGCGAGACGTCCAGCTTACGAGCCCAGCATACATCCTACCGCCATTGTTGATCCCACTGCACAGATTGATCCCAGTGCCTTGATTGGACCTCACGTGGTCATTGGTGCGAGATGTATCGTTGGCGCTATGACCCAAATAGGCGCAGGCTGCTACCTTGGTGACGATGTTGAAATCGGTGCATCTTCCGTACTCTATCCTCGTGTGTCCATTTATTATGGTGTCAAAGTAGGGGATCGTGCCATCCTTCATAGTGGGGTGGTTTTAGGCGCAGACGGCTTTGGCTTTGCACCTGATCCGACACTCTCCAAAGGCGCATGGGGGAAAATCCCTCAACTAGGCGTTGTTTTAGTTGGTCATGATGTAGAGATTGGTGCGAACTCGACGATTGATCGGGGAGCCCTTGACAACACCATCGTCTCCGATGGCGTCAAAATCGATAACCACGTCATGATTGGTCATAACTGCCAGATTGGCACACACACAGCCATTGCCGCATGCGTCGGAATTGCTGGCTCAACCATCATCGGTTCGCGTTGCACGATTGGTGGTATGGCTGGTATTTCTGGCCACTTAGTCATTGGTGATGACGTACATATTTCAGGTGGCACGGGAGTCATTGCGAGCATTGATACGCCTGGAAGATATACCGGTGTTTATCCGTTTGCTGAACATAAAGAGTGGCAACGCAATGCTGCAGTCATCACCCAGCTCTCCACGTTGCGTAAACGCGTAAGGGCTCTCGAACGCGAATAACGTATGTGTGTCACTTGAACATTGGCTATTATTGCTAAGTTTTTTAATTTTTATGAAGCACCTAGGATAAGCGATGCAACTTGATATCAAAAGTATTCTTGAACGGCTTCCGCACCGTTACCCCATGTTGCTGATTGACCGTGTGATTGACATGGTTCCGGGTAAGTCTATCAAGGCCCTCAAAAATGTCTCGATCAATGAGCCATTTTTTACCGGTCACTTTCCTCATCATCCTGTCATGCCAGGTGTACTGATTCTCGAAGCAATGGCTCAAGCCGCTGCTATTTTTTCGTTTGCCGATGAGACGGGCCTCAAGCCAAAAGACGAAGAAATTCTCTATTATTTTGTCGGTATTGATGGTGCTCGTTTCCGTAAACCTGTTTTGCCTGGCGATCAACTTCATATCGAAGTCGTGGCCGAAAGACTCGGGCGTACGATATGCAAATATCAAGGCCATGCTTTTGTCGATGGTCAAGAAGTCGCTGAAGCCAAACTGATGTGCGCCATCAGACCAATGGAAAAATAAATGACTGCGCTGATCCATCCGACCGCTCTCATCGATTCAAATGCCCAATTGCATCCTACCGTCTCCGTGGGTGCCTACTCAATTGTTGGGCCACATGTCACTATTGGTGCTGATACGATAGTGGGACCCCACTGTGTCATCGATGGGCACACCCATATCGGTCAAGGCAATCATTTTTATCGTTTTTGCTCAGTTGGCGGTATGCCGCAGGACAAAAAATATGCAGGCGAACCCACTCGATTGGAAATTGGCGATCGAAATATGGTTCGCGAGTACGTCACCATCAACACCGGCACCGTTCAAGATGTCGGCGTTACTCGACTTGGCTCCGACAATTGGGTGATGGCATACGTTCATGTCGCGCACGACTGCCAAGTCGGGAGTCACACCATTTTGGCCAATGGGGTGCAGATGGGAGGTCACGTCCACATTGGTGACTGGGCAATCGTAGGTGGACTGGCAGCTGTTCATCAGTTTGGCAAAATCGGCGCTCATAGTATGACTGGTGGGCAGAGTGCTTTACACATGGATATTCCTCCCTATGTCATGGGTTCGGGTAATCCTTGTGTTCCCGTTGGGATCAACGTCGAAGGACTCAAGCGGCGCGGTTTTAGTGCTGAGTCCATTAGCGCTTTACGCGACGCCTATAAGCTGATTTATCGACGTGGACTTTCCCTCAGCGAGGCGTGTGTTGAAATTCGTTCAAGACAACAAAAAGAGCCTGAGGTGGCGGCAGCGTTACAACCGCTACTAGATTTTGTTGAGTCCAGTGCTCGGGGCATTATTCGCCCATGACGTGGCGGCTTGGGCTGATTGCGGGCGAGCCTTCGGGCGATCTGATCGCAGCAAAGGCTTTAGCCGGCCTCAAACTGGTTGATCCAGAGGTTAGGCCTGAGGGTATTGGAGGGCCGCATTTAGCCGCAGCAGGTTTAGATATCTGGCACCCCATGCATGCGCTCAGCGTGTTTGGATATGTTGATGCCATCAAACGCTTCCCATCCCTCATTCGTATTTACAGTGATGTCAAAAATCGCTGGCTGCGTGAACCTCCCGCAGTTTTTCTTGGTGTCGACGCTCCTGACTTCAATTTACGCCTAGAGCATCGCCTGCGGCGTGAGGGTGTGCCAACCATCCACTTTGTTGGCCCTTCGATTTGGGCTTGGCGCTATGAGCGAATTCATTACATCCGCGAAGCGGTATCGCACATGTTGGTGCTATTTCCCTTTGAACAAGCCATATACGAAAAGGAAGGGATACCTGTTACATATGTAGGCCACCCGTTGGCGGATGCTATCCCGATTGAACCTAATCAATTTGCAGCGAGAGAGCGTTTAGGATTGAATCAACAAGCGCGTATTGTGGCTATTTTGCCTGGTAGCAGAGCCTCTGAAATTAAGCTGCTTGCTCCACGCTTTTTACAAGCGGCGCAATTATTGCAAAAAACTGATCCGACACTTCATTTCGTCGTGCCGATGGTCAATGCTCAGCGTGCTAAAGAATTTGATGCGTATTTAAAGCAATTCCCGGTTCAAAACATTCGAACTGTGATGGCGCAAGAGCAAGCCATCGGCATCGCTGATCCGATCGCGTGGTCTGTTTTAGAAGCCTGTGATGTTGCACTTGTTGCGAGTGGTACAGCTACACTTGAAACAGCATTATTCAAAAAACCGATGGTGATTTCTTATGCAGTGTCACCATTTGTCAGAAAAGTAATGGCTTGGAAATCCGGACAACAACGACCTTATCTTCCTTGGGTGGGCTTGCCAAATGTCTTGCTCAATGACTTTGCTGTACCAGAACTTATCCAAGAAGATGCAACACCTGATAATCTGGCCCGTGAGATATCGAGCCTGTTGCGTGACGAGCAGCGGTGCGAACGCATTCGCAACCGTTTTACCGAATTGCACCATACACTGCGTTGCAATACGCCTGCGCGGGTGGCTCAAGCGATTGAGTCCGTGATCCAGCAACAGCGTTCCCGCACTTAACGCCTACGATGCCAAAATTTTCTGCTCAAGTGTCTCAAGTCAGTCTGTTCGACCTAAAAGTAGAGGACGACGCCTACGCTGCGGGTGTGGATGAGGCCGGCAGAGGGCCTCTTGCTGGCGATGTCTATGCTGCTGCAGTGATCTTGGATGCCGGTTACAACATTGACGGTCTCGCAGACTCTAAAACGCTTTCTGAAAAAAAACGAGTGTTGTTGGCCGAACAAATTAAAGCTCACGCTTTAAGCTGGTCAATTGCCGTTGCAACGGTCGAGGAAATTGATCGACTCAATATTTTACAAGCGACACTACTCGCCATGAAACGAGCAGTTGAGGGGTTATCCGTTCAGCCTGCGCTTGCATGGGTAGACGGAAACCAATCCCCGCGTTTATCTTGTCGGGTGCAAACAGTCATTAAAGGGGACTCTCTCATCCCAGCGATCTCTGCCGCATCTATTCTGGCAAAAACTGCACGAGACGAAGACCTTCAGCGTTTACACTTACTTTATCCTCAATATGCCTTTGATCAACACAAAGGATATGGGACAGCTTTACACATGGCACGACTCAAGCAGTATGGCCCGAGTCCAGTGCACCGCCGCAGTTTTGCACCGGTGCGCGCCTGTTTGGAATCAAAATGAAACATATCGAGTCTCGCTCTAATCCGCTCTACAAACAACTGTATAAGTGGCAATCTAGTGCCGGCAGACGTGATGAGCCCGTATTGCTCGAAGGTGTCAACCTTTGCGAGTCTTGGCTCGGAATGGGTAAACAACCCAAATATGCTATTTTTGATTTGGAGCGAGTCGGTCAAGCGCACCTGACCGGCCTGATCGACAAGCTCAATCCAGAGGTTTGCCTGACCATGTCTGGCTCGTTGCTCGGCAACCTCTCGAATGTAGATACAGATCAAGGGGTTTTATTTGTTGCACAACCCACTATCCATCCTATCCCTGAGAAAATTTCTGAATCGATCGTGATGCTTGATCGCCTCCAAGATCCAGGTAATGTCGGTGCCATCTTAAGAACCTGTGCAGCGGCAGGAATCAAGCGTGTCTTTGCGTCTGTTGGCACAGCAGGGCTGTGGTCACCAAAAGTTTTGCGAAGTGCGCAGGGTGCACACTTTGTCCTTAAATTGCATGAGCAGTCAAATTTGATGTCACTGACAGAATCACTGGCGATTCCTTTGATCGTGACAACGCTTGAGGATGCCAGTGATCTTCACAAAACTGTTTTGCCCAAACAAGCAGCATGGGTATTTGGCAATGAGGGGCAGGGCGTTGCCGAAGATCTGCTTTCACGCGCCGACATACGCGTCAAAATCATGCATGACAAAGCAGTTGAGTCACTCAATGTGACTGTTGCTTCAGGTGTCTGTCTGTTTGAGCAACGACGTCAGCACAGCTCAGACAAATAATGTCTGAGGCTTAGTAGGCCGAATGCCGATCGAGGCCCACTTCTTGAAGCACGGTTGTTGAGATTTCTTCGATCGACTTAGTTGTTGTCGATAACATCGGAATGGACTCACGTCGCATCAGCCGCTCGGCCTCGGCTACCTCGTGCCTGCACTGCGGCAATGAAGCATACAGGCTGTCGGGGCGGCGCTCATGTCGCACCTCCATCAAACGCTCAGGCTGAATCGTCAAACCAAATAACTTGGCACGGTGTGGCATCAGGGTTGAGGGCAGTGCGCCTCGGTCAAAATCTTCTGGGATCAGCGGGAAGTTTGCGGCTTTAATGCCATATTGCATGGCCAAATAAAGACTGGTAGGTGTTTTTCCGCATCGCGAAACCCCCACCAAAATCACGTCAGCCTGCGCGAGTCCTGAGACAAACTGTCCATCATCATGCGCCAGGCTGAAATTAATGGCTTCTATACGATTGCGATATTGGGTTGAGCTAACCGCCTTGTGAGACTTGCCGATCGAATGGCTCGATTTCATGCCAAGGTTGTGTTCAAGCGGCTCGACAAAAGCACCAAACAAATCTAAAAATAACGCATTGGCAAGTTTGACACGCCCTAAAACGTCAGGGTTCACAAGTGTTGTAAAAACAATTGGGGGGGTTCCTTGATCCGCGGCGCACCGGTTTATACGCTGGACAACAGTATCAGCTTTTTCTACAGAGTCAATAAATGGCACACGTACTTGTCGAAAGGTCACAGACTCAAATTGAGACAAGACAGAATGACTGAAAGTTTCTGCAGTGATTCCTGTGCCATCAGAGATAATAAAAACAGTGCGTTCGGTGGCGGGTGAGGTCATGAATGTTGATCCGAAGTCGGGTGCTTGGGTAGTATAATGCAGTGCAGCAATAGACTAGTATATAAGTCACCTGTTACAGCTCAAGCCAGTTTGGTTAGCGCATGCATTCTTCAGTACCATTCTCTATTCCATAGAGTCGATATGAGATGCAGCCCTAACCAAACTCGCTTTCTCACATTGTTATAGGGTGACTTCCATGTCATATGTCGTGTCTTTTGAGCAGCTCCGCATGTCGGATGTTGACTCTGTCGGAGGAAAGAACGCCTCTTTAGGCGAAATGATTAGCCAGCTTGCAGATGCTGGTGTACGCGTACCAGGCGGTTTTGCCACAACAGCCCAAGCCTTTCGAGACTTTTTGTCTGGAACGGGCTTGGACACGCGCATTGCGAATCGTCTTTCTACACTGAATCCTGATGATGTCCGTGAGCTCGCTGTCGCGGGTGCTGAAATTCGTCAATGGATTGTTGATGCGCCACTGCCTGAGCAGTTGCATCACGATATCAAATCTGCTTTTAGTGCTTTGGATGCCGATGGAAAGGGTTCATTCGCTGTGCGCTCTTCCGCTACAGCCGAAGACCTTCCTGATGCCTCATTTGCAGGCCAACAAGAAACGTATCTTAACGTCGTCGGTTTTGATGACGTTATTGACAAAATTCGCCACGTTTTTGCCTCCCTGTATAACGACCGTGCGATTTCTTATCGTGTGCATAAAGGTTTTGCACACGCGGATGTTGCCCTTTCTGCGGGTATTCAACGTATGGTGCGCTCTGATAAGGGTAGTGCTGGCGTCATGTTTACCCTGGACACTGAATCAGGCTTTGAAGATGTTGTGTTCATTACCTCCTCTTATGGCTTGGGTGAGACCGTTGTTCAAGGTGCAGTCAATCCAGATGAGTTCTACGTTTTCAAACCAACACTGGCTTCTGGGCATTACCCCATCGTCAATCGTCGTATTGGGTCAAAATTACTCAAAATGGAATTTGACTCCGAGCGCACAGAGGGTCGAGCAGTTCGCACGATAGATGTCCCTGTTTCTGAACGTAACCGTTTCTCCTTGACCGATGATGAAGTCATTGAGCTCGCACGTTACGCAGTCATTATTGAAAAGCATTATCAGCGTCCGATGGATATCGAGTGGGGACGTGATGGTGTAGATGGAAAAATTTATATTCTCCAAGCAAGACCTGAGACGGTTAAATCGCAACAAAGCAATCACGATGTCCAGCAACGCTATCGCCTCAAAGCAACTGGCAAGGTGATTGTGACGGGTCGTGCGATTGGTCAAAAAATTGGTTCTGGCCCAGTTCGCATTGTCAGCGACCTTTCTGAAATGGATAAAGTTCAGCCTGGTGATGTGCTGGTCACTGACATGACCGACCCAAACTGGGAACCGGTCATGAAAAGAGCCTCCGCCATTGTGACCAATCGAGGCGGTCGCACCTGCCATGCAGCAATTATTGCGCGCGAATTGGGTATTCCAGCAGTGGTAGGTTGTGCAGATGCAACCGATCGACTCACAGAAGGACAACAAGTCACGGTGTCATGCGCCGAAGGCGATGAGGGACGAATTTACGATGGCCTGATCGAAACTGAGATCGAAGAAGTTAGACGCGGCGAGATGCCTGACGTCGGTCTTAAGGTGATGATGAACGTCGGCAATCCACAGCTTGCCTTCGATTTTTCTCAAATCCCTAACGACGGCGTTGGACTGGCGCGACTTGAGTTCATTATTAACAACAATATCGGCATTCATCCTAAAGCTGTTTTGGACTATCCGAATGTGGATGCTGAGCTCAAGATAGCGGTGGAATCAGCTGCGCGTGGTCATGCAAGCCCACGCGCCTTTTTTGTGGAAAAACTTGCCGACGGGATTGCGACGATTGGTGCTGCGTTTTACCCAAAGACTGTCATTGTCAGGCTATCAGACTTTAAATCAAACGAATATCGCAAGCTCGTCGGTGGCTCCCGTTATGAGCCCGAAGAAGAGAACCCAATGCTGGGCTTTCGCGGAGCATCGCGATATATCTCTGCGGACTTTGCTGAGTGTTTCAAAATGGAGTGCGAGGCCCTTAAGCGCGTACGCAATGACATGGGCTTAACCAATGTCGAAATCATGGTGCCGTTTGTCCGAACAGTCAAACAGGCTGAGCGCGTGATTCAGCTTCTGGCTTCGCACGGCCTGGTCCGAGGTGAAAATGGACTTCGTATCATTATGATGTGTGAAGTCCCGTCTAACGCAATTTTGGCGGAACAGTTCCTTGAGCATTTTGACGGTTTCTCTATCGGCTCGAATGATATGACTCAGCTGACGCTTGGACTTGACCGAGACTCAGGCATGGAGTTGCTTGCGACTGATTTCGATGAGCGTGACGATGCGGTCAAATTCATGCTTAGACGTGCGATTCAAGCATGCTTAAAAGCGAATAAATACGTCGGAATTTGTGGACAAGGACCCAGTGACTATGCTGATTTCGCGATTTGGCTCAAAGAAGAGGGCATCCTATCGATGTCCCTCAATCCAGATACAGTGGTTGAGACTTGGAAAAAACTAGCGGGTGTATGAGGAGTGTATGAGGCATATTTGGCCCGTCAGAGACAAGACGGGCCAATGGAGAAACTCGCGCATACGCTAGTCGCGTGTGCGCGTATCGTGTTTCATTAAGCGTTCTTTTTCACGCGCCCAGTCTTTTTCCTGCGCGGCATCCCGCTTGTCGTGCAATTTCTTGCCTTTGCCCAGACCGAAATCAAGTTTGATGCGACCATTCTTAAAGTGCAAATTGATCGGGACCAATGCATAGCCACGCTGTTCGACTTTTCCAATCAGTTTGCTAATTTCTTCGGCCTTGAGCAAAAGCTTGCGTGTCCTCATCGCATCAGGATGGATATGCGTCGATGCAGAGTGAAGGGGGCTGACATGCATCCCGAGCAGCCACAATGCACCGTCCAACACTACCACATAGCTTTCTTTGAGTTGAGCACGCCCAGCGCGAATGGCTTTGACTTCCCAGCCCTGAAGGACAAGTCCAGCTTCAAAACGCTCTTCAATCGTGTAGTCGTGGAAAGCCTTCCGGTTTTCGATAATGCTCATAAGATCCCAGCGTCAATGACGCAATTGCAACAAAATCAGTTTCAACAAACAATTTATCTATCAAAACTGCTCAAAAACACTCAATGATAACTAATAATCGTTAAAATTCTGGTTGCTAAGTATTTCAAAAATAAACACTTCGCAACGGCGTAATGCCTATGCAACAAAGTCGATCATAGGCTGACATGGTTTTTTCCTCACTGGTTTTTCTTTACCTGTTTTTACCAGTCAGTCTCATTATCTACTATTTGATAGGTTCAAGGATTCGTAGCGCAAGCGAAACTGGGGCGACTTCGACTCGCGGACACGCAACAAAAGCTCAAAATCTTATTTTGATTGCTGCCAGTTTCTTTTTTTATGGCTGGGGTGAACCCGTTTGGGTCGGACTGCTTATCGTGAGTTCATGGGTGGGCTGGCTGGTCGGCATCTGGGTCGAAAAAGCAAAAACAACGACAGGTAAAAAAATTGCTGTATTTTTTGCTGTTCTTTCAAATCTTTGTTTATTGGCCACCTTTAAATATAGCGACTTTATTGTCGAAAACATTAACTATGCCTTTGTCACCGGTCTGAATAACCCTGGCTTTGCTCTACCGATCGGCATTTCTTTCTATACCTTCCAGATTCTTTCCTACGTTGTGGATGTTTACCGTGGTGAGGTGAGGGCACAGCGTCGATTTTTAGACTTTCTGTTGTATGTGAGCCTTTTTCATCAGCTCGTGGCGGGTCCAATTGTTCGTTACGTCCACATCGCAAACGAAATTAACAACAGAATCCATACCTGGAGCGACTTTAGCCAAGGGCTTCATCGCGTATGCGTAGGCTTGTTTAAAAAGGTTTTTATTGCGAATGTTGCAGGTGAATGGGCGCAACGTACCTTAGGGGGTGACTTATCCACACTGTCGACCGCAGATGCCTGGCTGGGTCTCGCAATGTTTACGATTCAAATTTATTTTGATTTTTCCGCTTACTCGGACATGGCGATTGGCTTGGGTATGATGTTCGGCTTTCATTACCGGGAAAACTTTAACTATCCCTATATCGCAAAATCAGTCACAGATTTTTGGCGTCGCTGGCATATTTCACTCGGGACTTTTTTTAGAGACTATGTTTATATCCCGCTTGGTGGAAATAAAAGTTGGGCCTTACGTAATTTATTCATTGTCTGGGCGTTAACTGGTTTTTGGCATGGCGCAAGCTGGAACTTTATGCTTTGGGGACTCTATTTTGGAGTATGGATTGCGCTAGAAAGACTGTTTATTGAACGCCTTTTAAATACACTACCTGTGGCAATCAGTCATTTGTACTTGATGATGATCGTGACGCTTGGCTGGGCGCTCTTTTACTTTACGGACTTATCGCGCTTAATGGCCTTTTTTCAAATACTCTTTGGAAAAAGCCAAGCTCCGACCATCGGAATTTCTACGCTTGATGATTTGAATTCACACGCGGTGTGGTTGTTGATTGCAGTTTTATGGTGCATGCCCGTTAGCGATTGGTTACAAAAGCATTTTCGATGGTGTCGATTTAATCAATGGTCAGCATCTGCACAATCGCTGACATTGCTGATGACTGATAGTTTTTTGTTGTTGAGCTCAACTGCCTTGTTAGTCGGGCAAAGTTACAACCCCTTTCTTTATTTTCGTTTTTAGTGATGACAAATCGCAGCGATCACGCCATGACACCACGCTCGACTCATCACGCATTTCATGCGCTGATGGTGATTGGACTGATCAGCGTCTTTGGCGTTTTGTTTGCGCTGACCTTGCGACTCAATCAATCTGTATCCGAGCTTGAAAATCGCCGTCTCGCCAACTGGCCGACCTTGTCATCACAAACGCTTTTAGACGGCTCTTACACGAGAGAAATTGAAAAATACGTCTCAGACCATTTTCCAGGTAGACGCTGGTTGACTGAAGCAGCATTTGCTATTCGTACTTACCGTGGAGTACAGGTTGGCGATCGTGTTGTTCAGGTTAAAGGTGCAGAAACAGGCTTTGAAGATGTTACTAAGTGGGCGAGTGCCACTGAAGACACTTCCCCCGATATACCGACTCAAAGGCATGACACGAATGAGGTTGCTGTTTCTGAGATGTCAGATCAGCCAGCGAACAATGAACTTGTCGTTGTCACCCCCCCCATCTCTCATGAACAAACTGTTAGTTCCAACATCTCAAATGCGGGGTCTGACAAAGTGCTAAACGTTGATCCAGTCTCAGAAAATGAAAAAAAAGAAGAGACGGCAACGCAGATGACTCCCCCAATGAACCTTCCATTAGAGACCCCGACGGTTTCTGTGAAACCCTCCAATGAAGCACCTGAGGTCATCGCTTCAGTTGCTCCGCCCAAGTCAATCGACTCTGTACCACCAAAACCCATCATTCCTCAGCCCACCAAGCCTGTTGTCGTCGCACCCAAGCCCCCAGAAGCAAAGCAGTCAAGTCCCGTGGAGGCTACGCAGGCGAAACCCTTGAATGTAGTAGGTGGAGTTTTATTGCATGAGGGACAAGCGCTATTTATGTTTCAAGGAACAGACCGCGGTGCACAAGGCTATGCGAATGCAGTCAACACCTGGGTGGAGCTCGTTGCGAAAAAGCGTCCAGGGATGACCTCAACGGTAGTCGTGACTCCGACAAGCAGTCATTTTTATCTGCCACCTGCAGCGCGCGCAAAAACAACCTCAGAACCCAAAAATCTAGCGGCGATGCGCGCAGCGTTACTTCCTGAAGTGCGTTTTGCAGATGTTGTAACGGAAATGGAAGGTCATCAAGACGAAGCGCTTTTTTTTAAATCTGACCATCACTGGACGGGACTTGGCGCTTATTATGCCTATCGAGCTTGGGCGCGTGCCAATGGAGTGACGCCATTAGAGTTAACCGCCTTTAGTAAACGCTCAGTTCCAGGCGTTGCTGGATCCTTTTGGAGTTTGACACAAGCGCCGGAGTTAAGAAATGCCGACAAGGAATCTTATTACTACGTTCCTACAACTGTGACCTTCGATGGCACGCAATATGCCGGCCCACAACAGAAAACACCGATGCCTCAGCCCTTTTTCGCTGAAAAGAGTAGGGGCTATATCGTTTTCCTAGGTGGCGACATCCCTTTACTGGTTTCAAACACAAATGCTGGAACAGGTCGAACGGCCTTAGTCGTGAAAAACTCTTATGGCAATGCTTTCGCTCCATATCTACTTCCGCATTTTGATCGTGTTGTGGTGCTGGATTATCGTTACGTTTCTCGCAATATTCAGGACATCGTAGATACGTTCGGGGTGACTGACCTTGTTTTTGTCAACGCCACCATTACAGCTAACTCTGGCGCGCACCAGGAAAGAATGCGCCAAGTTGCGCGAGGCAGTTCAACGGCTTGGCTCACGGAAGCTGAAAAACGTCGTCTCAAGCAGCAAGAGGATGCCGCAGCAAAAACGCAAGCGTCTGCTGCAGTCAGTGATAAAGCACAATAAGTTTAGTCAGCTACTCTACACATCAGTTTCGATTTATCAGGAGAATGTTATGTCCCCGTCAAAGTCTGCAGTCGCTGTTAGATACACTCAGCG
Organism: Burkholderiaceae bacterium; assembly: GCA_030158305.1. GTDB lineage: Bacteria > Pseudomonadota > Gammaproteobacteria > Burkholderiales > Burkholderiaceae_B > Zwartia. Next base: position 23,707 of record JAOATE010000050.1, on the reverse strand, counting down.
CGGGAGAGCCGTTCTCGTCTGTCTGCTCTCAAGCCTGAGTTTTACAATGGCATCCTGTGCACAAACAGATCGCACCTCACCACATACCACTCAACAATCGTCAACGCCTGAATCACAGGCCCAAACGCCCAAGCTGCCTACGGGCCCCAGACCGACTAACGGACTGCTTTTGGTGCCCGGAGATCGAATTGTTTGGCTAGGGGACAGCATTACTGCAGCGCATACTTATGGCCGCTATGTTGAGGCATTTTTCCTACTGAGAAGACCTGATCTGAACCTGACGTTTATCAATGCAGGTATCGGTGGTCATTCAGCGCTCAATGGTTTGAATAGACTTGACTCAGACGTGTTGTCACAACGGCCTTCAGTGGTTGTCGTGAACTTTGGCATGAATGATGCCGCGTATCCTGCGGGAAGCCCGCATGCTGCTTTTATTCAAAATATTGATGCCACGATTGAGCGCCTTAGACAAGGTGGCGTTCAGCGCATTATTTGGGTTGAGCCTACGCCGACGCACACCGCGGGTATTCCTGCTCAAGCCAAACTCTGGGATCGCCAGAGACAACTTGAGCGTCTAGTGGCCGAAATGCGTGCACATCGTGTGAAATCAGATGTCATCAAGGTGCAATGGCAAGACCCAATGAAACAAGCGTTAAATGCAGCGGCTGCCAAGCCTGATTTCAAACTGATTCCAGACCGTATTCATCCGAGCGCAGCCGGCCATGCAGTGATGGCAGCTGAGTTCTTACGTCAGATTGGTGCGGATCTTGAGCCAAGTGTGATTCACAGCACGGTTCGTCAATCCACGATGGAGACAGAGTTTCGTCAAGTGGGGGCTGACGCCAAAAAGATCCAAAAAATTCGCAGTACTGTCGATCGCACTACGGGTACCACAGTCAATGTTGCCAGTGCATTGCCCCCCGTTCCAATGCTCTATAGTGCTGAACAAAGTAAACTTCTTGGCAATCAGTCACTAGAAGCACTGAGGAGCTTGACTTGGCGCATACAAGGACTGGATCAGAGCACACGCTATGCCGTGCAGATCGATGGCTTCAATGTAGGCCGCTTCTCAGGTGCCGAGCTCGCAAGAGGGGTTGATGTGATGCCCTCAGAAGCCAATCGAAAAACACTTTCAGTTTTGGCAAAGCGCGAACTTCAAGCCTGCACGCTCAAAGATCAATATGTCTTTTTAAATGATTTTGAATGTCTGTTTGATATGCTCTATCAAAAAGACCAGTTACGTATGCTGATGAGACCTGATAGGGTAAGAGATCTACCCAATTTCGGCACGGTCAGTCTGACAACCTACACAAACTTTACCGATAGTTGGATCGATTCTGCAAGTCGTGCCATTACAGAGCGAGCTTTGCAAATGCGCAGCACACCTCACACGCTATCGCTTGTTCCGGTGCGTTGAACAAATCAATCGTCTTTCAAACTTGGCTTGGGAATCATGATCATTGCACCTGCTTGCAAGCTAGTTCCCATGCGTAAGTGATTCATTTGACGAGTCCGGTTGGCATCCACACCCCATTTCTTTGCTAGGACATCTAGTGTTTGAGACTGATCCACAATGATTGATCGCCACTGTGAAAGTGGTTGATCGTATTGACGGTATTGCTTTTCAAAATGTGCGATTTTTGTGACCGGCAAGAGCAGCATTTGATTTTGTCCAGCAGGAATCAGGGGCTTGTTAAAAGATGGGTTCAAATCAATAAACTCATCGCTCGAGATATCGGCTAGTTTTAAAACAACACCAATATCAATGGCGTGCGTGACTTCAATTTGTGCAAAATAAGGTGTATTGGGAATCTCTGGCAAGGCCACATTAAATTGAGAGGGATTTTCAATAATTTGTCGCAGCGCGAGAAGTTTAGGGACAAATACAAGCGTTTCTGCAGGCATATTCAGACTGAGATAGTGAATAGGAAGCTTTCTACGTTTGTTGTGTTCGATCGCTTTAGAAACATTGCCAGGGCCCCAGTTATAGGCGGCGAGGGCAATATGCCAGTCTCCATATTTTGCGTAAAGTTCTTGCATGAGATCCAATGCAGCTTCTGTGGAGCGCACGATGTCGCGACGGTCATCTTTAAACGGCGTATTCGCCAAATTAAGGTGGCGGGCTGCTACAGGCATTAAGCCCCACAAACCAGCTGGATTCAGCCCCTTTCCACGACGCACATTAAAACTGCTTTCCAAAAAAGGAAGCAAAGCCAATTCTGCCGGCATATTGCGCTTTTTGACTTCTTCTAATACAAAAAATAAGTATGGCCTAGCAAGCGTTAGCGATTGTTGAAGATGTGTTCCGCTCGCCGAATAATGCTTGATTTGACGCGCGACAAGAGGCGTATCTAGCGGCGCCAAGGCAAAGCTGCCTTGCATGGCCACCCAGATACTGACAGGCTGCACCTGAGATGCGCTCAATTGTTGGGCATCTAAATCATCCGCTGCGGACTGCCCAATGTAAGCACATCCAGAAAGGATGACAAAAAAACAAAAGACTGTGGAAAGAAAGGCCTTATTCGTACTTGCGCACGCTATGCGCAAAGACATGAAACGATTCATGTGGTTCAGCCCTATGTGATTCAGCCTAATTCAAGCTGACAGACGCTCCCTAAGATTAACGTCTAACGGTAAAATCCCATCATTCTAGCCAATAGTGATTAACAATGCATTCCGTAGAGCGTTCTGTTCTTGTGCCGCACAGTGCCAGCCAAATGTTTGACCTTGTTGCGGATGTTGAGAAATACCCTCAATTTATGCCCTGGTGTGGCGGTGCTACAGTATCTGCGCGTGACGCTCAGGGAATGCAAGCCTCAATCACTATTGCCTTGGCTGGTATCAAGCAAACCTTTACCACGCGTAATGTCCATCAGTATCCAAACTGTATAGAACTTCAGCTTGTCGATGGTCCATTCTCTGAATTAACAGGCAAGTGGCAGTTCATATCTTTATCAGAAGATGCCTGTAAGGTACTGTTTACATTGAACTATGCATTTTCAAATCGCGCACTTGAAACATTGGTCGGGCCCATTTTTAATCGTATCGCGACGAGTTTTATTGACTCTTTTACTCAGCGAGCGCTGTCTTGCTATGGCGAATGAATGAAGTGACCAAGCCCACTCACTCAGACGGAATCATCCGCATCACTGTGGTTACCTCGACAGCTGGACGGTTATGGCAACGTGAGCTTTCTTTACCAGCGGGCAGCACAATTGCTCAATCCATTATTTCTGCTGGTTATTTAGCTGACTTTCCAGAAAACACTTTAGAGTCTTTATCCTTGGGGATTTTTGGCAAGCATTACCCCCATCATCAGCTACTTCAAGACAATGATCGCGTCGAAATTTACGCCCCCTTGCGCGTTGATCCAAAAATAGCCAGAAGACGTCGTGCAGCACATCGTGAAAAAACCAGAAATATCAAAAAGAAAATGCCAGTCAATGACCTGACTCAGTCATGAGTCGTGGCCACACAAGAGGGGACAACCCCCGACTGACAACAGGAGATCAGGATGGATATCGAACTTAACGATGAGCAACAGGCCTTCGTTCAGCTTGCAAGAGACTTTGCGCAAGGGGTCTTTGCACCACATGCAGCCCACTGGGACCAAGAAGAAATATTTCCACGCGACGCACTCCGTGAGGCAGGCGCACTCGGTTTATGTGGCCTTTATGCTTGCGTAGAAATTGGCGGACTTGGTCTTTCACGTTTGGATGCCAGCCTGATATTTGAAGAAATGGCAGCGATTGATCCATCAACGACTGCTTTTCTGACAATTCACAATATGGCAACGTGGATGGTGGGACAGTGGGGAAGTCACAGCTTGCGCGAACACTGGGGACCCTTTCTCTCCAGAGGTGAAAAGCTCGCCTCTTATTGCCTGACCGAACCAGAATCTGGCTCTGATGCAGCGTCACTGCGGACAACTGCGGTGCTTCACCAGGACCGTTACATTCTCAATGGCTCTAAAGCGTTTATCTCAGGCGCTGGTGAGACAGATCTTTTAATTGTCATGGCGCGAACAGGTGCCGCAGGAGCAAGTGGCATTTCCGCCTTTGCTGTTCCTGCTCACTCCACGGGTATCACCTATGGTCGCAAAGAACGCAAAATGGGATGGAACAGCCAAAGCACGCGCGCAATTAGCTTTGAGAATGTGGAGGTCCCCATTGATCATTTACTGGGTCAAGAGGGTGAGGGCTTCAAAATCGCCATGCGCGGTTTGGACGGAGGGCGAATCAACATTGCGAGCTGTTCCGTTGGCGCAGCTCAAGGCGCCATCGAAACGGCACGGACTTACATGCAAGGTCGCAAGCAATTTAATCAAGCTCTGACCAGCTTTCAGGCATTGCAATTCAAATTTGCTGACATGGTGACGCACACGGTGGCAGCCAGACAAATGGTGCGCCTTGCTGCATGCAAGCTTGATGCAGGTGCTGCCGACGCCTCAACCTATTGTGCAATGGCTAAACGCTTTGCGACCGATACCGGCTTTGCTGTTTGCCTGGACGCGCAGCAACTGCTTGGTGGTTATGGATACTTGAAAGACTACCCACTTGAGCGATTCGTACGTGACACACGTGTGCACCAGATTTTAGAGGGGACAAACGAGATCATGCGTGTCATTATTGCGCGCCAATTATTAGAAAAAGATGGAGACCTGAAATGAACGCAGTATTGGACAACGTGACAGATTTAGTGATTTTTGAAGAATTGACCTGTGTCGGCAAAAGCAAGATTGGAATTGCTCAACTCAACGCCCCGAAAACACTCAACGGTCTCTCACTCGAGATGACCCGTCTGCTGAGTCAGCGGCTTGATCAGTGGGCTCAAGATGCTTCTATCGCAATTGTGATTCTGAGGGGCTCAGGAGACAAAGCATTTTGCGCTGGTGGCGATTTGCACTCGCTTCATCACAGCATGACTGAAAATTCTTCTGGTACTCCTGTCAACAATACGTATGCCGCAACGTTTTTCGCTGAAGAATATGCGCTGGACTACCGCATTCACACCTTTCCTAAGCCTATATTGGTTTGGGGAGACGGGATCGTGATGGGAGGAGGTATGGGCCTCATGATGGGAGCAAGCCATCGTGTGGTCACTGAGACGACACGCATGGCGATGCCTGAAATCTCAATTGGCCTGTTTCCTGACGTGGGTGGAACCTGGCTGCTCAATCGCATACCAGGCAATGCAGGCTTGTTTCTCGGCTTGACAGGTGCACAATTGGGCGCAAATGACGCACTGTTTGCGGGTATGGCGGATTATCATCTCCGAAGAGATGATTGGAAAAATCTTTTAGAAGCCTTGACGACACAATCTTGGAAAAACGTGTCTGAGACGACAACGTCAGCCTTGACCGAACTTGCTCGCAAAGACCTGGCAAGCAATCACGACCAGCTTCACCTATTGCTCTCAGGCCTGAACACCTTGCCTGATTCTGCCAATAAACCCCTGCAAGAGCATTTTGGCTTGATTCGTCAATTGTGTGGTGGCGTAGATCTTGAGCGAATCGTGAACAGTATTTTAAAACTTGCCGATCACCAAGACCCATGGCTGCAGCGTGCCGCAAAAACACTGGCTCATGGATCACCTGGCTCTGCACGATTAACCTTTGCACTACTTGCGCATAACAAACTCCTGTCTTTGGCAGAGGTCTACCGTGTCGAATGGCTTGCTGGACTCATGGCAGCCGCGCACGGCGACTTCGCCGAAGGTATTCGAGCCTTGTTGATTGACAAAGATAAACAGCCAAAGTGGAATCCACCCACACTTGCTCAAGCCGACGAGCAGTGGGTTAAAAAATTCTTTTCACTTCCTTTTCCAGCAGAACAGCACCCTTTGTATCGTCTCGGAGATTCAGCATGAGCAAGATTGCGTTTATCGGTTTAGGCAATATGGGCGCCCCCATGGCCGCCAACCTTTTGAAAGCGGGACACTCACTCAAGGTGTTTGACTTGATGGCGCAATCTGTTGCCACACTGGTCGAGAAAGGTGCTCAAGGGGCAGCCTCTGCAGCCCAAGCCGTCGAAGATGCAGAAATCGTCATCACCATGTTGCCAGCGAGCAAGCATGTCGAAGCGCTTTACCTTGGTGAAAAGGGCTTGCTCATGCAATGTCCTAAAAACGCTCTCGTCATTGATTGCAGCACCATTGCTGCCGACAGCGCCCGTCGCGTGGCCGAAGCCGCCGCACAAAAGGGACTCAGCATGATCGACGCACCTGTCTCGGGGGGGACAGGCGGAGCCATCGCTGGCACGTTGACGTTTATCGTGGGTGGCCACACGAGCGACCTCGAGCGGGCGAGACCCATACTTGAAAAAATGGGTAAAAATATTTTCCATGCGGGTACCGCGGGTGCAGGCCAAGTCGCCAAGATTGCGAACAATATGCTGCTAGGTATTGCGATGGCAGGGACAGCAGAGGCGCTTGCGCTCGGTGTAGCCAACGGGCTGGATCCCAAAGTTCTTTCTGAGATTATTTCCAAAAGCTCAGGTTGCAACTGGTCGATTGAAAAATACAACCCTTGGCCGGGCGTCATGGAAAATGTCCCCGCCTCAAAAGGCTATGCAGGCGGCTTTGGGGTGGATCTCATGCTAAAGGACTTAGGTCTAGCATCCGAAGCCGCAATCAGCACGGGTTCTGTTATTGCCTTGGGTGAGCTTGCGCGCAATTTGTTTGCGCTGCATAGCGCACAGGGAAATGGTCAACTGGACTTTTCGAGCATCGTGGACTTGATCAAGCGCGAGCCTTAAGCGCAGGGCTCGCGTCTCGCCACACCCAGTCCCCTCACAGGCTAGATTTATCGGGTTGTGTAGGGTAACGCGACCGTTTCAATCTTGGGGCCCGTGTCGTTGACGGCTTTCAGTTGCTGTCGATCATAGGCTTCGAAGCTTGACTCAAACAGCACCCATTGAGCAGACTTCCCGTCAGCCTCAGTGGTCGAGACATTAATCAAGCGACCACAAGGCTGTTCAGGCTGGGAGGCATCAAAAATATCCGAGCCTGGCAAAGGCGCTGGATCGGTCGCCGGGACGAGTTTACCCAAGGCCATACGTTTTTTGACGGTTCCGCGATAGTGACTACGGGCCACGATCTCCTGACCTGGGTAGCAGCCTTTAGTGAAGCTCACACCACCAATCAACTCAAGATTGAGTGTTTGAGGAATAAATAGATCCTGTGTGCCTGCCTCGATCCAGGGCAGTCCAGCTTGGATGTCTTGACAGTCCCAAGACGAAGCTTCTGCGACCGCCCAACCTAATCGAAGTTTTTCTACAGCAGCATGATGTTCAGCGCCTGCAATCCACCACCAGCGGCTCAAAACTTCGCCCTCTTGCGAAGGGGTCATAGCGCTGGGTGCCCCAATCCAGGTCCCTGTTGCCGTATGAAGGGTTTCCCATTGTGCCGTCGGCAAGGGATGACCGAGTTCGGACACCATGTCGGCAAGTTGACGAGAAGGAGCACATACACCTGCGACGTGCAAATCCTCGGCACGCAAGGTGACTTTCGCACGCAATACAAACATCGACAATCGCTTTAAAACTGCTGTCAGAATATCGGTACGTATGATGCCTCTAACTGTCGGCACTTCCTCGATATTCGGGACCTGCCCAAGCACCATGGTCGCCAGCAGTCTGCCTTGGGCCGTGCAATATCCCGCCAAGCGAGACTGGCCGATTCCAGGCGCGACGATGTCATTGGTGAGCTGCCCCTGAAGAAATGTGAGTGCATCCAGACCCTTGGCCTCAAAGACACTCAGCGAACTCAACGGATATACCGTTGCAGTAGAAAGGTGAGATGCCTTGTTTTGAACCGAAGAATGACCGAAAAAAGGATGCATGATGCCTCTGGCGAGATAACGGGTATTAAAAACGTACGATGTGCGGGAAATTCTGGGGATCCAGTCCGCAACCGCCTCTCGACATATTAAACTGTCGGACATATGAGCGCCGTCAATAAACTATTCATCTATGTGGTCTTGCCCATCCTTGTGGCGATAGCTTGCGCTATCGGTGCAGCCTACTACTGGGTCAACCAACCCCTTGCGTTGCCTAGCCCGAAGGTTGATATTTTGGTCCCCAAGGGTGCGACACCTGCCAGTATCGCGGCACAGATTAATCAAGCGCGTGTCGCCTTGAGTCCCGCAGCTTTTGTCCTGATGGCTCGACTCACAGAGCTCGACACAAAAATCAAGGCTGGCGGATATCAGCTTGTTCAAGGCGACTCGCCTCTGCGTATTTTGCGTCGCATGGCACAAGGAGATGTCACCTCGCGTCAAATTACGCTTGTCGAAGGCTGGAACCTGCGTCAGATTCGTGCCGCGCTTGCACAGCATCCAGACATTAGGCAGAGCATCCACTCAACCTCTGATGCAGAGTTACGTGCCCAGGTTGGCTTGGACGCCCCCTATGCAGAGGGTTTATTTTTTCCGGATACATATATTTTTCCAATCGGCACCACTGATCTTGAGATTTTGCAGCGAGCAGCGCGTGCCCAGCAACAGATGCTTGATCGCGCTTGGGCCGCTCGCCAAGACAACCTTCCTTTACGCTCCCCTTACCAAGCGCTTATCTTGGCATCTATTGTTGAAAAAGAGACGGGAAAAGCGTCTGACCGTGCGCGCATCGCAGGAGTTTTCATCAACAGGCTGCGGCTCAATATGCCTCTCCAGACTGATCCCACTGTGATTTACGGAATGGGTGAGGCCTTTGATGGCAAAATTCGGAAAAAAGACCTTCAAACAGACCATGCCTGGAACACCTACACCCGGGGTGGTTTGCCTGTCAGCCCCATCGCTAGCGTGGGTCAAGCTTCGCTGACTGCTGCGCTCAACCCCGAAAAACACGAATTTTTATATTTTGTTTCCAAAGGCGATGGCAGCAGCGCTTTTGCGCGAACGCTTCCTGAGCATAATAAAAATGTCTCTCAATACATTTTGGGTCGCAAGCCATGATATCGGGCAAAAAAGGGCTTTTCCTCACGTTTGAAGGCGTTGATGGTGCAGGTAAAAGCACCCATGTCCAATGGACGGTCGATCAACTCAGGGCACGCGGCCTCACGGTCATCTCGACGAGAGAGCCCGGTGGAACCGAGATTGGAGAAAAACTTCGCGAGTTGCTGTTGCATCAGTCGATGGGACTTGAATGCGAGACCTTACTCATGTTCGCTGCCCGTGCCCAACACCTAAAAGAAGTGATTCAGCCCGCACTTGAGGCGGGATCCTGGGTGGTGTGTGATCGCTTTACTGACGCCACATTTGCCTACCAAGGCGGCGGGCGTGAGCTAGGCGTTGAGCGTATCGCCACACTCGAGAGATGGGTGCATCCAGACTGCCAGCCGGATCGCACGTGGTTGTTTGATGTCCCCCTCGAAGTGGCGCGCGAGCGACTAGACCGCACTCGCGATAAAGATCGCTTTGAACAGGAAGCCAGTGCTTTTTTTCTGCGTACTAGAGAAGTCTATCTTTCGCGTGCCGCCCAATACCCAGAGCGCTTTACTGTCATAGATTCCACTGTTCCTATCGATGACATACGCCTCTTGCTCACTGAACAAATCAATCGACTTGTGGCTCGGAGCCTCACAGCCTGATGCAACCTCACTTTTTACCTTGGCACACAGAAGTCGCGCGCGACTGGCTTGGCAACAAAGACCGGTTTGCGCACGCTTGGCTCATTCATGGGCTTGCCGGGATTGGTAAACGAGAGTTCGCCTTTGCCGCGGCCGCCTCACTTCTGTGCGAAGCCCCTCTACAAGGTCTTGCCTGCGGGCAATGTCCCGCTTGCGGCTGGATAGCACGAGGCAATCATCCGGACTTAAAACGTATTCGTCCAGAGGCGGTTGCAGCCGAAGAGGGTGCGGAGCTAGGGGCCGAGGAAGAAGGGTCGGCTTCGGATGAGGCAATAGTAGAAGCAGGAGGTTCAAGTAAAAGAGCCCCCTCGAAAGATATTCGTGTCGAACAAATTCGCTCGCTTGAGCCTTGGTTCAACAATGCCACGCACAGGGGGGGGTGGCGGGTGGCCTTGATTTATCCGGCTGAAGCGCTCACGACGATCTCTGGCAACACCTTACTCAAGGTCCTTGAAGAACCGCCCCCATCGACAATATTTTTATTAGTCGCAGATGCCCCAGATCGACTGCTGCCCACACTGCTATCGCGATGCCGCCGTCTGCCTCTATCCACGCCAAGCTTGGACATTGCCCAACAGTGGCTAGAAGGCAAAGGGGTTAAAAAGGCGAACGAATGGTTGGCCGCAGCGGGAGGCGCACCGCTTCTCGCTCAGCATCAGTCTGAATCAGAACAGAGCCCATGCCCAGACTGGATCATTGAACTTCTCGCATCCCTTGAGCAGGGACGGACGCCTGATTTAAGCAACTTAGCAGACAAACTTGCAAAATCCAGCCCTAAAGTATGGTTGGATGCTTGCCAACGATTGGCGATTGATCTGAATTTGAGCGCCCACGGATTGGCTTGCCGCTATTACCCAGGGCAACACAAACAGCTCTCTGCGATTGGCAAACATGGTGGCACGTTACAGTTTGCACAACTTACTACATGGCTCGATGAGCAAAAGCGCGTAGCAGGTCACCCCCTCAATGCCAAGCTGTTTGCCCAAGCCGTCATGCAACGGCTATCACAAGCCTGCCAAATAAAACTATCCGGATCTAAATAAATGTTTGTCGATTCACATTGCCACGTCAACTTTCCCGATCTTGCGGTGCAAATGCCCGATATTCTCGAGCGAATGAAAACCAACGGCGTTGGACGCGCACTCTGCGTGAGCGTCAATTTGCCAGACTGGCCTGGACTCATTGCACTGGTCGAGCAGCACGATGCTCTTTACGCCTCTGTTGGAGTTCACCCAGACTACGAGGACACGATCGAGCCTACCGTTGAAGACCTGATCGAACGTAGCCAGCACCCAAAGGTCATTGCCATCGGTGAAACGGGACTGGACTACTTTCGGCTCACGGGCGATCTCACTTGGCAGCGCGAGCGCTTTAGGCGCCACATCCGTGCCGCTCGTGCCACGAAGCTTCCACTGATTATTCACACACGCTCCTCTTCACAAGATACGCTCGATATCATGCGAGAAGAGGGTGCTCAAGAGGCACGTGGCGTCATGCATTGCTTTACAGAATCCTGGGAAGTCGCTCAAGCCTCAATGGATTTGGGTTTTTACATCTCTTTTTCTGGCATTGTGACGTTTAAGAAAGCGACAGAGCTTCAAGAAGTCGCTCGCCGCATGCCTTTGGATCGCATTTTGATTGAAACAGATTCACCTTATCTGGCGCCCGTTCCTCATAGAGGAAAACTCAATGACCCGTCAAAGGTCATACACGTTGCTGAAATGATTGCAAACTTACGAGGCGTGACAGTCAATGAGATTGAAGAAGCCTCTACAAATAATTTCTTCAATTTATTCAGTAAGTTAAACGAGAAACATTAGGAATTAGGTTAAAGTAAAATATTAGATAAAAATTTAATATTAATAACCTAATATACTGAAAATAAACGTTATTTAATAATTTCATATCCGGATAAAATGATTAACCAAAAAATTCCATTCTTTTTAAAAAATGTCCTTGCAGCGTTTCTGCTCATCAGTACGTTGGGGACTGTTTTTTTAACGACTGCCCAGGCAGCCGATGCTAAGGACTTCTGGTTCTACATCATTAACGACCGTGATGAGCAATTAAAAGACCTTCTTCGCAGAGGAATGGATCCAAATCAAAAGAGTCCGAATCAACAGACACCTCTGACCATGGCGGCCCGAGAGAACTCTTGGAAAGCATTTGATGCGCTGCTAAACAGCCCAAAAGTCGACGTTAACCTGCCAAATTCCTACAAAGAAACACCCTTGATGTACGCAGCACTCTTGGGGGATCTCCCTCGCACTCAACGCTTGCTGTCAAAAGGCGCAAAGGTCAATCAGCCTGGTTGGTCAGCACTTCATTACGCTGCGATCAAAGGACATGCCAAGATTGTCACCTTGCTGCTGTCAAAAGGAGCCCTAGTCAACGAACCCTCCCCAGATGGAGATACCCCCCTGATTCTTGCTGTCAAATCAGGGGACGTGCCAACAGTTCAGGCATTGATTGGCGCAGGTGCAGATCCGATGCTATCCAACTTTAAAGCTCAAAATGCCATTGAAACTGCACGCGCCGAAGGGCGCAGTTCTCTCGCGACGGCGCTAGAGAAAGTAGTGGCTGGACGTAAAACTCAACCCTAAGGCTGAATTTTTGCTAAAAGACCGCTATTGATGATGCCTTTTAACTCGGAATAGGGCACCACTATTGTTGGCATCCCAAGTGCATAAGGGCCTAGTACATAGTGGCCAAAGGTCACTGCGATACCGTCTTGCATCAGTGCTGCATTGTCTGAAAACTGAAATGGCCACATTTTGCTGTATTCAACTTTGTCTGTTTGAGCAAACTCATTGGTCTCGAGCCATTTCACGTACTGTTTTTTTAGCGCCACCTCAAAGGCCTTCATGCGGCCCCGCAACACCATGTCATTGAGCGTCAAAACTCTGTCCATTTTGGGGACCCAATTGACGTATTGCATGGTGGACATTCCATGCGCACCGCCTGAGTACAAATAACTCTGAAGTTCAATGACGATGACGGATGGTGTGGCACGCCTCACCTCGGCACCCAGTACGATTTCGTATCGGTCTTCGGCTGTTTTCCAGAACTGCTTAGCCAAATCAGCAAAGTTGGTATTGCCATTTGTATTGGCCTGACTGAGATCCACCAACGCCAGACTCAGCAAAGATCGATCTAAAAAAGCATTAAAGCGTTCATGCCCCTCAAAACTCAGTTTTTTATACGTAATCGAGGGACACAGCTCACCTTGGCAATCTGGCTTTTTGGCCACTAAACTGACCACCCGATAACGAGGAACGTCCGAGGCCGTGCAAGTCGCCGCCCAGATCATCAACAGGACCAGCAAACATGCTTGTGCTTGTCTCAGCAGGCTTGACATCATGCGCCTTTCATTGATCAAGATAAAGCCTCCTTTATATCTGCTCTCAGCGCATCAGGTGCGCTATTGGGAGCAAAACGTTTTAACACTGTGCCATCGCGCCCGACCAAAAATTTTGTAAAGTTCCATTTGATGCCCTCGGTTCCCAGTAATCCTGGGCGGCTATTTTTTAGCCACTGATAAAGAGGGTCAGCCTGGGCGCCATTGACATCAACTTTGGCAAACATCGGGAAGGTCACACCATAACTGAGCTCACAAAAACTTTTGATTGCCTCTTCATTACCAGGTTCTTGATGACCAAACTGATTGCAAGGAAACCCCATAACAACCAAACCTTGTTCATAAAATTCTTGATGTAATGCTTGTAACCCTTTGTATTGATTTGTAAAACCGCACTTCGAGGCGACATTCACGACCAATAAGACTTTTCCTTGATACGTGGATAACGGCAATGATTCACCTGCGATTGTTTTTATACTGAGTTCAGGGAGAGACATGTTTTTTCCTTATCGAAGTGAAGAAAATGCCTCAATCGCTCGCATACGACTGCTGCGTAAATCGACGATTTGTTGAGGATAGTTGAGGTTTTGGCGCGTAACGGGAGTCGGGTCATGGATCTCACGGTTTGATACTGACGCAAGCTCGGGACACCAATGGCGGATAAACGCACCCTCTGGGTCAAATTTCTCAGACTGACTGACGGGATTAAAGACGCGGAAGTAGGGGGCCGAATCGGCGCCTGTCGAGGCACTCCATTGCCATCCACCGTTATTTGCCGCCAACTCACCGTCAATCAAATGCTGCATAAAAAACCGCTCACCCAGTCTCCAATCAATCAGCAAGTTTTTAGTCAGATACATGGCAACCACCATGCGCAGGCGATTGTGCATCCAACCAGTCTGAACAAGCTGACGCATGGCGGCATCCACGATCGGCACACCCGTTTTGGCTTGGCACCAGGCCTCGAAATCTGTAGGGGCATCACGCCATTGCACGGCATTTGTCTCGGGCCTCATGGGTTGATGCATTGAAAGAGAGGGGTAACCATGCAATAAATGCTGATAAAACTCTCGCCACAGCAACTCGTTCATCCAAGTCGTAATGCCCTCAAGGCCCGTGCCAAGTTCTCCATGATTTAAGCGGAGGGCTTGTTGCCAGCACTGCGCGGCTGACACGAGTCCTGCAGCAAGATAGGGAGACAACGTACTGGTCCCCGCAATCGCAGGAAAATCCCTGTCTCGCTTGTAATGCGTCATGCTCTCATTCGCAAACTTTTCCAGGCGCTCAAGTGCGACCTGTTCACTCGCAGGCCAGCCAGCCCGAATCGCAGCAGAAGATTGAGACCAGCCTGGCAAACTGTCCGGCACCACATCACTTTCCAGCGTTGAGTTTTTTAATTGAGGCGCTGGAGCAGGTAAGGGGTGATACGGCGCTGTTCGAAGCTTTTCACGACAGGCTTTGGAAAAGGGCGTAAAGACACGGTAATAATTATCCGATCCAGTTCTGACAGTGCCAGGCACTAGCAAAGTGCCGCCGTGATGTCCTTGCATTGAGATGGCATGCTCAGCCAACAGTGCATATGACGCGCGATCACGGCGCCGCTCATTGACGCCAAACTCTCGATTGCAATGCACCTCCGTTACCCCGTGCTTTTGACAAAATGACAGCAAAGCTTGCGGGACATCGGCCCAACGCGGAACATTGAGTATTTTGAGCGGAACGTTGAGTTGTTTCAGTGAGGCAGAGAGTTCACGCAAAGCACGCAACCAAAAATCGACCTTGTGCGGGGAGTCTGCATGCTCAGCCCATTGCTCTGGCGAGATAATAAAGAGCCCGATTGCCTCTCCTCCAGCCATTGCCGCCGTGAGGGCAGGTTGATCCCTCAATCGTAAATCCGTACGAAACCAACATAGTGTTGTCATCAAAAATTACCGTTCATGCCAGCGTTTAACTGCTGCAAGCGTACTGCTCACATGCTGATCAGGGTTTAAGCTGCTGTGTACAAAATAAATTTTAGAGTCTGGCGTCACCACGTAGGAAATCCGACTCGCCATACTAGAGGTAAAAAACATTGTGGCGTCATACGCACGCATGATCGAATGGTTGGCGTCCGACGCCACCGCGAATTTGCCACCACACGGCCCCAAAGAAAAGCGCTCAAGTGTCGCGATGTCATCGCCTGAAACACCGACCACTGTCGCGCCATACTTAGAGAACTCTCCAGCCGCCTCTGCAAATAAATTGGCTTCGATTGAACAGCCACTGGTAAAGGCCTTAGGGTAAAAGTACACGACCACTGGCCCTTTTTTAAGTGACTCAACCAGTGAGAACTGATACGGCTTTCCTGCAAGTGCCGCATCTGCGGTGAACGCAGGTGCGTCTTGACCCGCTTTAAGTTGGGCGTGCGCGGTTCCCACCATTACACAAAGTACTAACCCGCTGATAAAGTGTAAATACTTAAACATAGTGGGAAGTGATCCAAAGGAGTATGAAAAAAAGCGTACAGTAGAGGGAAGATCAGTGGGCTTAATATACAACTCGCAGTGAGGGATCTCATGGCTAAACCATACGAAAAATCCTTGATTATTACGTTATCTGGCTTGATGTTATTGGCTGGCATGGGTGCGGGACGTGACAGCTATGCACAACGAGCGATTCCACTGCCTCCACCTCCGCCGATTATTTGGCCCGATGAGCGATCGGCCGATCCAGCGCGCTGGAGCCAAGAAGACGTCACACCAGAGCAAAAGTTTGATACGGCACGTAAAGAAGCAGTGGCTGCCCAACAAATCGCACTAGACCACTGCAAGTCACTGCCAATCTCAGACCAAGCCTTATGTCTGGCTCAGTCCAAGTTAGAGTTTGAGAAAGAAATGGCGGATATCAAAATTAAATTCGGGATCAGCCGATAGTCAGCTGCAGGGATTTGCAAGTTTTAATTCATTCGACCCCGTGCACCACCCACGCTGAAGCGCCCCGCACCCAGGAGCGCAATCGCCAGAGCACCAAACAAATACAGTCCTTGGAGCTCTAGCAACCATCCACCCGATTTTGTGAGGTGAAAAAGCTGATGACTGTGTGCCAAATAAACAGCAATCAGCATATTCAGCACAATCACCACAGCGCTCGCGCGTGTTAGTAGACCCAAGATGAGGAGGGCGGGGGCAATGATCTCGCCGATGAACACCCCATAGGCCATCCAAACCGGCCAGCCATTGGCTTGAACCAAGGCAGAAATACCTGCGATCCCGTGCATTAACTTAAACAAGCCATGCATCAACAACAATATACCGACCGACAAGCGCAATATTAGTTTGCCAATGTCATCGTAGTGGTTCATTTAAACTCCTCATGTTGTTGTGACGGTCAAGTACATCTTAACTGGCGATTCGGTATTATCGCTAATGTATAAGCTTTTCGATGATCGTATCGCAAGAGACAATTTTAAAAAATATTGACTGACATTAGACCCGGAGAAAGAATGAGCGAAGCCGTCACATACGAACAAGTTGGAGGGGTCGTCACACTCACCCTCAACGAGCCCGATACCCGCAATGCCTTGTCACCTGCCATTATCGATGCGATTGTCGGCTATGTCGCACGCATCAATGCGGATCTGACGGTTGGCTGTGTCATCCTCACGGGTGCAGGCGAGGGTTTCTCTTCCGGTGGAAACGTCAAACGCATGCAGGATCGCAATACCGCAGCGGTCCAGAAAGCGCCTGTTGATATTCGTGCCTATTACACGACCGGCATTCAACGCATTCCAATGGCACTTAATACTCTGGATGCCCCGATTATTGCTGCAGTCAATGGTGCTGCGATTGGTGCTGGCTGTGACTTAGCCTCGATGTGCGATATCCGTATTGCAGGCCGTAGCGCAAAATTTGGCGAAAGTTTCGCGCGAATGGGCTTGGTCTCCGGTGACGGTGGAGCCTGGTTTTTACCCAAAGCAGTTGGATTGTCCAAGGCCTATGAAATGACCTTTACGGGCGATTTTGTCGACGCAGAGGAGGCCGCTCGGATTGGTTTGGTCTCTAAAGTCGTGGACGATGCAGCGTTGATGGACGAGGCACGCGCGATGGCACAACGGATTGCCGCACATCCTGTTCACTCGATTCGAATGAGCAAACGCCTGATTCGTGACTCTAACCAAGTCAGCTTACCGATTGCGCTGGACATGGCCGCAGCTTCTCAAGCGCTGGTGCAAACGACACATGATCATAAAGAGGCGGTCCAGGCTTTTGCAGAGAAACGAAAACCTAAGTTTGAAGGTCGCTAGACTGAACCAGAAAATGAGAGCGAAGCAGGGGACTTAAACTCTGTATGATAGGCCTAGATCATGGATCGCGAGGTGGTTGAATGAAACTCACATTTCTTGGTGCGGCCAGTACTGTCACAGGCTCAAAAACATTATTGAGCACGGACAAGCAACAGGTTTTAATCGATTGCGGTTTGTTTCAAGGGTATAAAAACCTGCGTGCGCTCAACTGGACGGCGTTTCCCTTTGACGCTCAAAAAATTGATGCGGTGGTGCTGACGCACGCCCATTTAGATCATTCAGGTGCCTTGCCTTTGCTTGTGAACCAGGGCTTTCGAGGCGCAATATACGCCACACCGTCGACCATCGACATGTGTCAGATTTTGCTGCTAGACAGCGCAAAGCTTCAACAAGAAGAAGCAGATTTCGCTAATCGTCACCACACCACACAACATCCAGTGGCGCTCCCTCTTTATACCGTTGCAGACGTCAGACAAACACTCCGTCTGTTTAAACCGCTCGAGTTTGATCGGGCACTCGAGGTGTGCAAAGGGGTTTCTGTACGCCTACGCCCTGCAGGCCATATTTTGGGTGCGAGTTCAGCAGAAATCACCGCCGAGGGCAAAACCGTCTTGTTTTCAGGCGATTTAGGTCGCCCGAACGATCCCATCATGCATGCGCCTGCACCTATCGAGCGTGCCGACTACGTTGTCATGGAATCTACCTATGGCAATCGAACCCACGGGTCCGATGATGCACAGGCGCAGCTAGGCGAAGTCATCAGGAGAACGGCTGAGCGTGGAGGTATTGTGGTGATCCCATCTTTTGCTGTTGGACGCGCGCAGGAAATCCTGTTGGCCATCTACAAGCTCAAAATCGACAAGTTGATCCCGAACTTGCCGATTTACCTAGATAGCCCAATGGCGATCAATACCACCGCACTCTATCAAAAGCACTGCAAAGAGCATCGCTTAGTCGGGCGTGAATGTGCTGGCATGGCCACCGTAGCCAAGATGGTTAAAACCCAAGAACAATCACGCGCACTTAGTGCGGTAAGGTATCCCTCAGTCATTGTTTCTGCCAGCGGTATGGCGACTGGCGGAAGGGTTTTACATCACCTCAAAACCTTTGCCTCAGACCATCGCAACACAATCGTATTTGCAGGATTTCAGGCGGGCGGTACTCGAGGTGCAAGAATCGTTGCAGGTGAAAAGTCTGTCCGTATTTTTGGTGAAGATGTGCCCATTCATGCAGAAGTCGTTTCTTTAGACGGTATGTCAGCACATGCAGACGCTCACGAATTGATGGCTTGGCTAAAAACGATCAAACGCGCGCCCAAGACTGTCTTTTTAAATCACGGAGAACCTGAAGCGGCAGACGCACTGCGTTTAGAGATCAAACACAGCTTAGGTTGGTCTGCAATGGTGCCGTTATTAGGTCAACAAGTTGAGTTGAAGTAAAGGGTTTTGGATCATTTGATCCATCCGCAATTACCGCATAATGTATATTATGTAAAGTAAAGGATTCAAGTTCATGAAGGTATGTATTTATGGTGCGGGCGCTGTGGGTGGACATCTCGCTGCCCGGCTATCGGCGGCAGGACAACACGAAATCTCAGTCATTGCACGTGGCCCACAGTTAGAGGCCATCAAACAACGCGGCCTGACAGTCTCACGCGGCGATGAAGTCCATTCAGGTCGCCCAGATCATGCAACCGATGATCCAGGCTCGCTCGCTGCGCAAGATATTGTGATCGTGACCCTTAAGGCCCAAGCCTTGCCGGATGCAGCAGCATCGATCGAATCTTTGCTCGCACCTGATGGCGTAGCAGTCTTTGCAACCAATGGCATTCCTTGGTGGTGGCATAAAGGACTCGATGTCCCTCAAGCTCCCCTATTTCCGCTTGATCCAAATGGTGAGCTTTGGGAGCGACTGAAAGACAAAAGCCTCGGTTGCGTAATCTACTCTCCCAATGAAGTGATCGAGCCAGGCGTGATTCGCAGCGCACTCAAAGATCGCTGGATGCTTGGTGAACCTGATGGATCGGAGTCCGAACGCCTCAAACGTGTCGAAGATATTTTTCAATCAGCCGGGATTCGAGGGGTGGCCACGACCGACCTCCGTTACGAGATTTGGTACAAGTTGTTAATCAATTGCGGCTTAAATCCAGTAGCTGCTCTGACGCGCCTGCCCACACCACTGATGAACAAAAATCCTCACATCATCGCGCTCAGAAAAGCCGTGATGCTAGAGGTCACAGATATCGCCTTAGCTTGTGGCACCGATCTGCGCGGGAAAATCGATCTCGATGAACTCTGTACGCCCACTAAGCGCTCAGGTTCGAATCGTGCGTCGATGCTGCAGGACGTCCTGGCGGGACGATCACTCGAACATGAGGCAATCTTGGGTATTGCAGTGGGCTTAGCCAAAGAACACGGCGTTTCAGCGCCGCGTTGTGAGTTGATGCTCGGTTTGATGCGTGGGCTTTCCGAGTCAATGCAGCAGACGAATTAAATCAATTTTTAATTATTTGAATGCCGCGCGAAGTTCTCGCACACCCAAGGCCAACACGCGCGCATCCACACCCACGGCGACAAACGTACAGCCGAGCTTGAGATAGTGCTGTGCCAAGACGCGATCCGGCGTCAAAATGCCGGCAGCTTTGCCATGTTTGAGAATAGTGGCAATCCCTTTTTCAATCGTCGCCACAACCTCTGGATGCCCGGGATTGCCGAGATGTCCCAGGGCAGCTGAAATATCAGACGGTCCGAGAAACACCCCATCAACGCCCTCCACTGCACAAATCTCGTCCAGATTGCTCAGGCCTGTTTTTGTCTCGGCCTGAACGAGTAAACAAATTTCATCGTTGGCGACTTTGACGTAATCCTTGCGAGAGTCCCAGCGCGACACACGCGCAGAACCATAGCCCACGCCACGAATGCCATGAGGCGGATAGCGCACCGCTTGAACAAGCTCTCGTGCTTGCTCAGCGGTATCGACCATCGGGATCAGGAGGTTTTGAACACCCAAATCCAACAACTGTTTAATCAAATGTGTCTGACCAATCGGCGGACGCGCGACAACCTGAGTGTTGTAAGCCGCACAGGCTTGCAACTGACTGAGAATTGTCAGCGGGTCTGTTGGGGTGTGCTCACCATCGAGCAACATCCAGTCAAACTCCGCCGTCGCGCAAATCTCGGTCGCAAAAGCGTCGGGAAGAGACACCCATAAACCGATGTTTGCCTCCCCTGCTTTCAGAGATTGTTTAAACCGATTGGTGTAGTCAGGCATCTGATCCTCTCACTTAGTCAAACGCTCGATTACTTGGACAGCACTTTGCTGATGGCTTCACCAATTTGGGTGGTGTTTGCTTTTCCACCCAAGTCTGGTGTGTGAGGACCTTGGCTCAACACTTGCTCAATCGCCGTCACAATCGCATCATGCGCATCCAGATAAGGCTTTTGTTCCGCCGCTGGCATGCCACGACCGAGGTAATCTAACATCAAGGCACCTGACCAAATCATCGCGATCGGGTTGGCGATATTTTTGCCGTAAATGTCAGGTGCAGAACCGTGGACAGGCTCAAACAATGAAGGGAACTTGCGATCTGGGTTCAGGTTAGCCGAAGGCGCCAAACCGATTGTGCCGGTACAAGCAGGACCCAAGTCAGAAAGGATATCGCCAAACAAGTTTGAGGCAACGACGACATCAAAACGATCAGGCTGCAAGACAAAGCGTGCGGACAAAATGTCAATGTGCTGTTTATCGGTGGTCACTGTTGGATAGTCTTTACCGACCTCTGCAGCGCGCTCATCCCAATAGGGCATGCTGATTGCGATACCGTTTGATTTGGTCGCGATCGTCAAGTGTTTACGCGCACGACGTGAGGCCATTTCGAAAGCAAAACGCAACACGCGATCGCAACCGATACGTGTAAAGATCGACTCTTGAAGAACGATTTCGCGGTCTGTGCCTTCGAACATCTTTCCGCCTACAGCGGAGTATTCGCCTTCGGTGTTTTCGCGCACGACAAAAAAGTCGATGTCACCTGCCTTGCGATTGGCCAAGGGACAAGGAACGCCGTCAAACAAGCGGACTGGGCGCAAGTTGATGTATTGGTCAAATTCGCGACGGAACTTGAGCAAGGAACCGTACAAAGAAGTATGGTCCGGCACAATGGAAGGCATCCCGACTGCACCAAAATAAATCGCATCGCAATCTTGCAGGTGGCTCTTCCAGTCTGCAGGCATCATTTCGCCAGTTTTGGCGTAATAATCACAAGACGCCCAGTCAAAATGACGATATTCAAGATTGAGGCCAAACTTCTCTGAGGCAGTCTTCAATACCCGCAAACCCTCAGGCATCACTTCTTTACCAATACCATCACCAGGCAGTACTGCAATACGAAATGGGCGACTCATGCGCTAATCCCCTTGATTAAAGTTATTCGAATCTTACTATTTTTTACAGGTCGAAGGACCCAAGGCGTCTTGAGCCGCCCGATTGATGCCAGCATTGAGCTCGGTAATGCTGGAAACGCTATACATCTTTCCGCCTGTTGCCTCTGCCACACAAGCTGCGGCGCCAGTGCCACCAATATCCACAACATTAATTTTGAGATGTGGCTTTTGTCTTGCGAGATTGCGGGCAACCGCGCATGGATCCCCCCCGCACGACTCGCCTCCGTCAGAGACCAATAAAATCGTACTTTCTTTGTTGACACCATCCACGAGCCTGCCCGCTTCCGAAATCCCGTCAGCAAGTGGCGTCCCTTGGTGGGGACGCAACGCTCGCAACTGATTGATCATCTGCCCTCGCTGACTAGGAGCATAACGCCCCATATTGCGAGCACCGGAACACGCATCTACGACAACAAGCCCTGTACCCACGTCGGAGGGCAAGCGCTGTAAAACATCCGCGGTCGCTTGTTGAGCGGTCACCATGCGGGTCGGCTGTCGAGTCAAATACTCAATTTTTTGTCTATCTTGGCCGCTCAAAAACTGCATCGCCAGTGGACCACGATTTAACGTACTAAACAGCCATTGTTCTTCCTGACGAGAGGCATTAATGTTGACCATCATTGATCCAGAAGAATCAAACACCACCACCATTTCAGGTGCGAGAGCGGCAGGACGATCTTCAGGGCAAAGATTTTTAGCTGTTGTAATGGTGGCAGGAGGCTTGACTACCGGCTTAGGCTTTGGAGGAGGTGCTGGTGGCACAGGTTTAGGCGGCTTGACAGGCTCTGGCACAGGAATAGGTTCCGGCATTGGCTCAGGCTCGGGGACAGGCTCACGATCCACCACGGGCAAGTCAGCTGGCTTGGGCACATGAATGGGCTCGGGAGGCTCAGGCACCACAACAGGCTGAGGTGGCTCGGGCTTAGGCTCAGGCGTCACCACAGCAACAGGCTCAACTACTGGCACTTGGATGGGAAGCTCAACTTTATTCAAAGGTGAACGCGGGCACCAAAACCACCATAGTAAAAATAAAAACAGCATTAAAAGCAATGCCCCCAGAAGCCACTTCCAAAGCTGACTGGATGCAGTCGTTGATACAACGAGTGGGACAATCGGTGCCGCTAAAATTTTTCGAGGTGATTCGGCTGCTATCGCTCGATTCCAATACAGCAAAACTGGCTGCCCACCGACTGAGTAAATCGCATCAATTGGAGGATCAGCACTCGCATCGCGCAACAGACTTAATAGAGATGGATCATGGGTAGGCTGAGCAGCATATGACTCTGCGAACTTTCCAATCGCACGCAAGCGTTCGAATAATGCGATGCGCAAATGCATAGCAGCGGCTTCAGGCAACTCCGCATATGGAATGGGCTGACCCGCAAAAGATGTGTGCCACTGAACCGACCCATCGGTTGACACGCGAGGCGCGGCATAGAGTGCCACTACACTTGGCGGCACTGAGGCACCTAATATACGAAGAAAAGAATCATGCAGCGTCTCCAAGCCCTGGACGGACGTGAAGTCAAAGCGACGCTGCACAATTCGATTCATTGACCTACTCCAAAATGGCAGATTGTCTACGCAATTTTTCCACCTCAACCTCAACCGCTTGAATGCGCGTCTGTAACTCTTGTGCGTTGGTCGCACCAGAAGTCACAGGCGTTTTTTGTAGCGCATCCAAACGTGCTCGCGCAGCCTTGATCTGCTCAGTCAAGGCTTGGTTGGAAGGATTGCTTGCCTGGACGGATCGAAGATAAGCACCGACGCTGCGCGTGATGTTTGTCACGTCAGCACGACGCTTGGCCACATCCGCTGCGACTAAAGAGTTTTTCTTTTCCATGTCAGCGACTGCCTGACGCAACAAGACATTATTTTGTCTTTCAGCTGCAAGCTGTGCTTCCTTATCCTTCGCACGCGCGTCGTATGAACCTGAAAAATCGCAGTTCATTTTGGTCAATAAACCTGCGTCTCGCATCGCTTTAGGATCGCACCCAGCCT
>JAOATE010000049.1:10407-11982 GCA_030158305.1 Burkholderiaceae bacterium | reverse complement strand
GCGGTGGTGTATTACAAAATCCGTAGTCCGATGTATTGAGGTCAATGATTCACCGTATTAAGTACGGTGAATCAAGGCCTCGTCCGTGTCGTCTTTGCAAGCTTCGTCCAAGGCAAATCCGCCGGATCGGCCGCCATCGGTCCTGCAGCCTTTGCTACCAAGATATGTGAGGCAATCGGTGTGAAATCCGCGCGGAAATGGTTGGAACTTTTCACGACCAACACTTTCATTGTCTCTGGGTTGACGCCCAGCATTCTGAATAGTTCGCGATCCAAGAGTTGCTTCTTACCGCTTGCGACTGCGACCAGTACGCCTTCGATTTCCAGCAAGGCGCACGGACCAAGAGCAATTCGCGAGCCCGTCATCATGGGACCCTTGAGCGTCACTTTGCCATCCGAGAGTGCTTTGACTTTAAAGGTGCCTTGAACGGGCGGGTCACTGAACTGACCGGTAAAGGTTGGCACCGCCGTGCCGATCGCAGTCGTGATCGAGGCGCCTAAGCCTGCCTCGTGAGCCATGGTGGCTGTCGCGGGATCAAACAACAAGCCGAGCGCGACTTTGCCGGGCAGTCTTTTGCCGGCACCTTTTTCAAGCAAGGCGCGCAACAGTCCTGTTGTGTTGCTGTCACCACCGGCACCCGGGTTGTCTTGCGTGTCTGCGATCACCACAGGTTTTTCGTTGGTCTCACCGAGTAGACAGGCACGCTCGACCGCATCGCGGGCGGAAAACATTTCCAATGCCCACTGTGTGGGTTCGCTCACCTGTTCGTACAGTCGCTGCACCGCGGCCTCGGCACGCTCCCCATAACCCCAGACCATCGGTGCACATTCCGCGATATCCGAGGCCGGAAACGCCATGCAAAAGCTCAGGCAGGTGTCGAACTCCCGATCCAGATCGGCGAGCTCCTCATAGCGAGATTTGGCGGGCTCAAGCCAGGTGCTCTGCGCATTCAAAGGAATCAGATAAGGCAGACGATGAAACGCCAACGGCTCTTTCGCTCCGCGCTTGAGGCGTCGTTTTAAAAGCTTTGCCGCGAGCGCACCGGTCTTGGCCATGTCTACGTGCGGATAGGTGCGGTAGGAGACGAGTGCGTCAGCCTCGGCCAACATGCGATGGGTAACGTTGGCATGCAAGTCCAAGCTCGCAACAATCGGCATCTTGGGCCCGACGATCGCCCGAATACGCCCAATCAGTTCGCCTTCTGTATCATCGATATGCTCAGCCACGGCAGCACCATGCAAATCCAGATAGACCGCATCAAAGCCACCTTTGCGGATGTCGGTCAGAATGGAATCACTGATTCGCTCAAAGGCATCGCGCGTCACATGCGCGGACGGAATCGCTCCACACCAAGAGCCAGGCATGAGCTGCCATCCCTCAAGTCGCGCCGCCTCCATAAATCCGCCGATGGGGATGTTGACGTCACGCAAACTGTCCAACATGGGTTGACCAGTGATAAAGGCTGGAAAGGACTCGCCGCGATTAAAGGCAGCCCAGTCTGCTTTGGTGGGGGCAAAGGTGTTGGTTTCGTGCTGATAGCCTGCGACGTAGATTTTCAACGGTTGACTCCAGTGG
>JAOATE010000049.1:7470-10307 GCA_030158305.1 Burkholderiaceae bacterium | reverse complement strand
GCAATCTACGGCGCTGCAACCGCCCGAAGTCGTAACGTACCCGTCGCAGGAACCTTGTTTGCGGGTATTTTAGGTGGGGCTGCAGGAGGCATGGCGCGAGATGTGCTGCTTGGGTTGGAGCCTGTCGCGATCACGGGCCCCTATTATTTCCCTTGGATATTGGCAGCAACTCTCTTTGGCGCGTTCTTTTTTTACAATTTTATTTCTCAAAAAGTACCCTTCCTTGTTCTAAAGGGTATAGCGATCGGTTTGTTGATTTCCATTGGCTGCCAAAAGGCGCTCATGCATGGGGTGCCTTTTGTTTCGATTATCCTGTGCGGTGTCTTGACCGCGACAGTTGGCGGTATGGTGATCGATGTGCTGTCACTTCATCGTGCCGCAGTATTTAGTCAGGCGCACTGGTTCGCCACGGCGCTCATCATTGGCAGTCTTGTTTTTTATGGACTCACAATCACCACACATTTTTACATTGCGACAGTGGGCGCGACGCTGACTGCTGCCGTGCTTTATGTCACGAGTGCGCTTCGAAACTGGCCATCCCCTACGTGGCCAAAAGAAGACAAAGATATGTCCGCCTGATTTCATCTGTTAGGAAAAAATATGACTGCTGTAAAAGAAGCTTTTAAAGTCGCTGCGATCGAGTTCAACCCAGAGTTCATGGAACTCGATAAGAATATCGTGGCTGCGACTGCCATTGCAGAAGAGGCCGCTAAAAACGGTGCCCGATTAATTGTGATGCCTGAAGCGGCTGTGTCGGGCTATATCTACCGTGACCTTGAGCAGTTTTTGCCCTACATGGATACGGTTCCCGGCAAGACGACCGACTCGCTCTTACGCGTGACAAAACAATACAACTGCTATATCGCGATCGGTATTGCGGAAATTGATCGTGATACCGGTTTGACGTACAACACTGGTGCCTTGGTAGGTCCGAATGGTCTGGTGGGTAAATATCGCAAAAATGGTTTGAACCCCTCCGATGTGTTGTGGTTCGTGCCCGGTAATACTGGATATCCAGTGTTTGAGACTGAGCTTGGTCGTATCACGATGATCATTTGTTACGACGATACCTATTGGGAGCCTGCGCGTGTGGCGGCTCTCAAAGGGTGTGACATGATTGCCTACATCTGCTCCTCTGACCGCTTATTGCCTCAGCTCGGAGAGGAGGCTGCCGGGAAACACTCGACGATCGCCGCTGTGCAGCACCAGAGCGCCTGGAATGGCTTGGCGATGATTGCCGCTGATCGTAACAATGCGGAGAGCAACCCCACGACAGGCGTGACCGTGACCTACGGTGGCTCTGCTTCGATTTGGCAAGCTGATGGCGAGCGCATTGCCCACGCGTCTGCGACGGACTACACCAAAACAATGACGAACAAGCCGTCGATCATTTACGGCATGATTGATCCGGCACGTTTTGACAATGAGCAAAAGCGGACGCTTGAGCTTCGTCGCCCCGCGCTTTACAAAGAGCTTGCCTTTTACCGCGCGCCGACCGATTCGGCTGCCACAAAAAAACCTTGCGAGGTCATGGCTGCGGCCGTTCAATATCGTTTGGATGAAAATGATTTTGAAGGCAACTTAAACCGCTGCGATACCCTGATTAAAAAAATGCAGAATGGCACGACCGCTTTTAATTTAGTCGTGTTGCCATCGCTTTCCTTCAGCGGTCCAGTGTCAAAAGACAACGTTGAGCGCATCGCGGAAAAAGCACTTGGCAAGTCCACGCAAGCCGCGAGTGATTTTGCCGTGCGCTTAAAAACACACCTCGTGGCAAGTTTTATTGAAAAAGATGGTGAGCGCTATTTCCATACTGCAGTATTGCTCGCACCTGATGGAAAAGTGCTTGGTCATTATCGTCAAACGCATCTCGACCCTAGCGAAAGTGCCTTTTTAACTGCAGGAGACGATTTGCCAGTTTTTGAAACCACGATCGGCAAGATCGGAATCTTGCTCAACGATGACTTCCGGTTCCCCGAGGCGTCTGGCATGTTGGCGCTGCGTCGGGCAGACATCATCGCGGCGCCAGTGAGCTGGTCTGGTCAGTATGGCAGCCGCCTGCAGGATGCTGCGGGACTGTTCGATCATCCTTATGCCGCCAATACGATGGTGTTTTGGTATGCCGCCGCGAAAACGGCGCAAGCTTATACCGTCGTGGCCAACTCTGTCGGAAATGGTTGCCTGGGATCAAGCGGAGTGTTTACGATCAATCCCATCGACTCCCTCGAAATTCCTGTGGTGGGCTCCATCGACAATGAAGAGGTTGTGTCGCTAAAGTTCACGACGCTTGGTAATGCCTATTGGATGAATCAGAGCAAGCTCCTTGCCGGACGTCGTGCTGATCTGGCTTCTCCTTTGGTTTTTCCAGCGGCATCTAAAGCACTCCAACAATGGAAGGACGCACCAGGTTTCGAGATCGATGCTTGGGCGGCTTATAAACAATAAAGAGTCAATGTGAATGCACCGAACTATGTTTTCAATTTCGACGCCCTGATCTTGGGCTGTGCCACGATATTGCTTTGCTTGATTATTCAGGCCTTGTTTGTCATGGTAGTTACCTCCAAGTTCAAGTCTGGCGTGCGACAGCTCGTCAATGGTGATCGCTGGGTACTGGCTCAAATCGTATTTTTTGCCGGCATCCTGATGCTGCTGATTTCACATTTGGTACAGATCTACATATGGGGTCTTTCATTGACACTTTTTGATATCATCCCCAATCAGCATCAGGCAATGGTGTTTGCCGGCAGCACCTATACGACCGTCGGTTTTGTGACGGATCCGTTACCTGTTTACTGGCAGTTGATGACCGTCATTATGGCCGCCTCTGGATTTTTCTC
>JAOATE010000049.1:0-7370 GCA_030158305.1 Burkholderiaceae bacterium | reverse complement strand
TACCTGTTTACTGGCAGTTGATGACCGTCATTATGGCCGCCTCTGGATTTTTCTCGTTTGGCTGGAGTACGGCTGTCATGTTTCTGCTTTCTCAGGCCCTCTTTCCGTCGGAAAAGTAAGCGACATTCTTCCTTGTCAAAAGGGTTTTTCTGAAAACGGTATACAGACTGATATTTTTGTATAAATAAATCAAGGTTCTTTTAATGCCGATGAAATTGATTCTGTAGGCTTTCCACCTCGAGAACTGTCCATACATCAGCGCCTTTTGGGACGGTAAAAATGTCGTGCATCACAGCGTCTGCCGTTCCTTGATTGACCCCGGCCATTGAGAGTCCAGCAGGCATGTTGTAGCAGTCTCCTGCTTGAGCGAGCTGTGGTGCGCTCCCCTCGAGATACAGAGTCATTTCACCCTCTAATACACAGGTGACGCCTGAGTGGTTGTGACGATGCACAGGAGTGCGGGTGCCCGCTTGACGCACTGTGCGCACCACAAGGACTTCCATCCCGTTTGGTCGCTCAACTTTTATGAGAGTCTCCGAGGCGAGCGCGCGGGCTATTTTCCCAGGGGGTGTCTGTGCATTGACCGTCATGCTTGGCTGGGCGTACAAAAGAACGCTGGGCATGCACAATATGCCAGCACTTAATAATTTATATAGATGTAGTTTTTTCAATGGTGAGGCTCAGCGGTGATTCGGGCGGCTCAGCATAAAACGAATTCGTTTCTACCGGTAACTTTCGAATCATACATGGCGGCAACTGCTCGGTTGAGCAATAGATAAGCAAATTTTTTCAGTGATCAGAAGAGCATTTTCCTTAGCTTTGGTTCGATCATCAAAGAGTACTTCGAGAAAAATGACAAACTCATCACCGTCTGTCATTGTTTAGAATGTCACGACCGCACGACCTCGAATCCCTGCCTGCATGACCTTGGCGCAATGATCGAGGAGATTTTCAAATTTGATTGGGTAAGCGATTTGATGTAGATGTTTAGGATGTAGATCGCCACCCTTGGCCATGCGTCCCCAGATCTCCCCACGTTCGGGAACAGGATGGTTTCCATTGATCCCCACAAGAGACACCGATCTCAGGATGAAAGGATAAATCGAAGTGTTCAAGGTTTCGCTTGCGGCATTGCCAAAGGCACAGATCACTGCATGTTTTTTAGCAGAGCGTAAAACGGCGTCTAGTGGTGCGCCGCCAACGGCATCAATCGCGCCCGCCCATCGTTGCTCCTCCAAGGCTTTGTCACCGCCTGCGATTTCATCACGTCCAATCACGCGACTCGCACCGATGGATTTTAAATATTCTTCTTCGGACTTTTTGCCAGTACTGGCGACAACCTCGTAGCCCAAGCCCGCCAGCATATCGATGGCAAAGGAAGAGCTCCCGCCCGTGCCGCCTGTAACAATGATTGGACCATCCGTGGTTTTGACGCGACGTTCAATTTCAACAACGGCGACAGCTGAGGTATAGGCGGCGAGTCCCATCGCGACGCTGTCAAAGGGATCTGTCCCTGCCGGGATGCGTCCAACCCACTTAGCGGGTACGCGGACATACTCACTATAGGCGCCATCACGTTTCATACCAAAATCACGTCCACCCTGGACAGTCACTAAATCGCCTGCCTTGAAGGCTGGGTCAGTGGACTCGACAACGGAGCCCGCCATTTCAACGCCTGGGATACAAGGAAAGCGACCAATGACATTGCCCACGCCCATGACAGCGCGCGCATCTTTGTAGTTCACCGCGGCATATTGCGTTTGAATCACAACTTCTCCTGGATCAAGATCGTCAATCGTTTGATCCACCAGACGACTGATGCGCTTGCCATTCTCGAGGTATTGTCTGATCGCTTTGAAAGTCATACCGTGTGTCTCGCTATGTTTTATGTTTGTCTTTGGACGATGACGCCGTCAGCTAACAAGGCATTGATCTGAGCTTGATCCAGGCCGTACTCAGCAAGGACTTCGCAGCTGTGTTCACCTAATGCAGGAGGGCCGTAGCGTACGCGTGACTGAGCGTTTCTATCGCCGACGGCAAGTCCGGGCATTTTGACACTCCCTGCGTTCGCGTTAGTTGTGTCGACGATCAAGCCATTGTGTTTGAGTTGTGGTGAGTCCATCACCATGTCGTAATCCGCGATGGGACCGCAAATGATGTCTTGAGCTTCCATCAGTGCCTGCCACTCTGCTGAGGTTTTTGATGCCAGTAAGACAGTCAACTCTGTCATCAGTTTTTTTCGATGGGTCACACGCAAAGGAATAGTGGCAAAGTCCGGGTGAGTAGCCAAGTCTGGTTTGTTCAAAAGTTTGCACAGCGCAGGCCAGCGATCATCATGATAGGCCGCAATCATGATCCAACCATCTTTTGTGGGATAGGCTTCATTAGGAGCCGAGTAGGGCGCAGCGGTGCCAATTCGTATCGGTTTTTCACCGCTCGACAGATATGATGCGATCGCGGATTGTTGAAACATAATCGCGCTGTTGTAGAGCGACATATCCAGATGCTGGCCCTGGCCTGTTGATTCAACGACACGTAATGCGGCCATCACGGTACTAGTCGTTAAAAAGCCTGTCACCATGTCGACTGCGGGGACGAGAACCTTCATCGGCGGTGAGTCTTCATCCCCGATGTTGCTCATCAAGCCAGAGACGGCCTGCACGATCCCGTCTACACCTGGTTTGTCGCGCCAAGGACCTGTCTGACCATAAGCAGAGACGGAGGCAAAGATGATTTTCGGATTGACGGCGCGCAGTGCTTCGTAACCAATGCCGAGGCGCGCCATCACCCCGGGTCTAAAGCTTTCAAGCACGACATCCGTGGTTTTGGCCAACTGCAAAATTAACGCAGCGCCTCCTGGTTTTTTTAAATCAATGATCAGCGAACGTTTGTTGCGGTTAAAGGACATCGAGACAACCGACTCGCCATTTTGCCAAGGCGGACCGAGTTTGCGACCGATGTCTCCGCTGGGTGCCTCGACCTTGATGACTTCGGCACCCATATCGCCCATTTGCATACCGGCCAGAGGGCCAGCACCAATCTGCGTAAAGTCAAGGACGCGAACGCCCTCCAAGGCTTTATTAATCGTGGGCATGATATGGGTCATCTTGAAGTAATTTGAAAACTTTATATTACTCATTCAGGAGTATTCTTGTGGAATGAAAGCGATCCTCACAACTCTATTACTTTTCTTGAATGCCACGCTCGTGGCGGGAGCGAATCCTATGATGGATGACTTTTCAGGAAAACCTGAAGCGCGCTGGGAGTTCTTGACGGATCAGGTCATGGGCGGCGTCTCGACCGGAAAGATGAGTTTTGTGACCGTGGACGGTCGGCCTGTGGCGCATCTGTCGGGCTCGGTGAGCACGGCGAATCGCGGTGGTTTTATACAGTTTCGTACTGCTCTCAAAGAGCCTTTGACCGAGTCCGTGTCTGGTGTAGAGATCACCGTCAAGGGCAACGGTGAGCGGTATTTTGTACATTTACGCACGTCCTGGACTTTGTTGCCTTGGCAGTACTATCAGGCTGGCTTTGAGACGACGGGTGAGTGGCAGACACTGAAGCTTTCTTGGGCAGACTTTAAGCCGTCTGGGAAAATGCTGTGGCAAACGCCTAGTCCTAGCTCTGTTCGTTCCATTGGCATTGTGGCTTTTGGCAAGGACTATGAGGCAGACCTCTGGATTCAGAAAGTCGGCTTTTATTGAATAGCCCCTTACATTTAAACGCCCTAAGCTTTAATGGCTCTAAAGGTTAAATTGATGCGCGGACTGACGGGCCTGACGGTTTTCACGAGGCTGTGATTCCAAAATTCTTGTGTGGGTGCGTGCATGAGCAGCACACTACCGTTTTCCAACAACAAAGAAACATTTGTTTTTTCGGTCTTGTGTTTGAAGGAGAATTTACGTTCTCCGCCAAGGCTTAAAGAAGCAATGGGCGCGTTCTGATCAAGCTCAGGCTCATCGTCACTATGCCAGCCCATGCTCTCGCTACCATCGTGATACAGATTTAATAAGCACGAATTAAATTTCCATTGAGAGATTTTTTCTACCGTACTTTTGATGCGCAAGAGTTCGGGCGTCCAAGGTTGTGGTTCTTTCTTGACACCCGAATATGTATAAGAGCAACCTGCATCGCCGACCCAGGCAACTTTTCTTTTAGTGGTGATCAGTTTGCCAAACATCATGAGTTGGTCGACCCGCCAATCCAGTGAACCCATGAGTGAAGTAAACATTGCCGAGCAATCGATTGAGTTGAATGTCGCCGGGTAGTAGAGCACGCAGCCGTCTTTATTCAGAAGAGTGTGGGCCGGGAGATCACTCTCAAATAGTGGCGCTTGCATAAACAATATATCTGAATGGGCTTAACGATCGCTTGAGATCGACTCTGCATCCAGCAATAGCTGACGATCTTTGAGCGAGCTACAAATAAACAGATAGGCAGTCACTGCAATGAGGATTTGAAAAGGCAAGAGTGCAACCAGCATGATGAAGCCTGTCGCCATAAAGCTGCCGTAGACTTCTTCTGACGGAGCTGATAACAAAAAACCAATCATAATCAACGAAGACAGCAGCGGGCCGCTTGATGTCAGCAACGTTGTCCAGCGTCTAAAGTAGGGCGGGTCATAGCGGTGGGTGGTCGTGACAGGAAGCCAGCTAAACCAAGCCACAAAGCAAAGATACGCTACGATGTAAAAAATGCCGTCCACAATTTTTGTGCCTTTTTCTTAAAGATACTAAGATTGATCATGATTCACCTCTTTAATCATGCGCAACGTATTTAAAGTGTAGCTGAGGCTAAACGTGAATCCCTAAGACCTTACAAAATTTGTTGAAACCACATGAATGCCCTCATTGTAAGAAATCTGGACTTCTTGGCTTTAGGCGATTGGGCAAAGGCGCTGCCAATCGCGCTATCTGCTTGTCCAGATGCTCAATCATGGCGCTCAACACGAAGCGACTTTTGGCACGTTCATGATTTTGATTCTGGTGAGGGTGGCGAGACAGAAGTCTTATGGGTGACCTATCGGCCGAAAGACTCTGTTGTTGCCAGCCTCGAGGTTCATTGGTTGACAGAGCAGATCGTGGTACCTCTTGGTAATGGTTCGCTGATCCAGCTATTGTGCCCAACTAAACAAGACGGATCCAACACCCCGGATCTCGACAAGATCGGTGCCTGGCTGATTAGACCGGGTCAAGGTGTTTGCATGATGCCGGGGTGTTGGCATGCGAGCGTGGCATTTGAGGCCGAAGTCACTGCGATGATGCTGACAAGGCGTTCGACAACGTTAGACCTGGTCCGACAATTAGTTCAATCTCAATCTAACGGCGGATCAGGTTTGGCAGTTGATCAATCTGAGACAAGTTATTTTTCCCTGCCACAGAGTGAAAAAATCGAACTTGATCTAATTTCAATTGATCCAAACTTCCCTCAACTGACTTAAGAACATAAGGACTTAAGGTTAATGAATCTAGAGTCAGCGATTTTGCGATGGTTTGAGGGTTTGGTAGATTGACAGGCATTTGTGATTCTGTTGTGATGCAGCAATTGTAAAATGTGTAAATCAGTTGGTAGTTCTATGCCAACTTTGCACTGTCTGTCTTTCATTCCTAAGGATCTCCCCATGACCACCGAATCCGCACCAAAAGTCCTCGATTTACCGATCGGAATTTCCGCAACAGGATTGCGTCAGGAATTTGACAGTATTGGTAAAGTTCAAGTGCCTGCCGATCATTACTGGGGTGCTCAGACTCAGCGTAGTTTGGTTCACTTCAATATTGGTCATGACAAGATGCCCAAAGAGGTCTATCACGCTTATGGCTTTGTGAAAAAAGCAGCTGCGATCGTCAATACAAAAGCCGGGCGCCTGCCAGCTTGGAAGGGTCAGCTGATTCAAAAGGTTGCGGATGAAGTGATCAGCGGCAAGCTCGATGCTGAGTTTCCACTGTACGTTTGGCAGACAGGTTCGGGCACTCAATCCAATATGAACGTGAACGAGGTGATCTCGAACCGTTGTATTCAATTGGTCGGTGGCACTTTAGGCGCTCAAGAGCCCGTGCATCCGAATGACCATGTCAATATGGGTCAGTCGAGCAATGATACGTTTCCAACGGCGATGCATATTGCCGCCTACAAAATGGCAACGGAAAAAACGATTCCTGCACTCAAGCGTTTGCGCGATGCTCTGGATGCTAAGTCAAAGCAGTGGGCCAATATTGTGAAGATTGGTCGTACCCACCTCGAGGATGCGACACCTTTGACCGTTGGCCAAGAGTGGTCGGGCTATGTCGGTGCGGTGAGTGATGCGATTGTGGATGTCGAGTACGCCACACAAGGTTTGTTGCAGGTCGCGATGGGTGGTACCGCTGTCGGTACAGGATTGAATTCACCGGTTGGTTTTGGTGATGAAGTCGCCGCTGAGTTGACAGCGTTGACTGGTTTCGCCATCAAGACTGCGGATAACAAGTTCACTGCACAGGGCACACTCGATCGTATGGTGCGTGCGCACGCTGCTTTGAAAACTGCTGCGGTCACACTCTTTAAAATTGCCAACGATATGCGCTGGTTGGGTTCTGGTCCACGCACAGGTTTGATGGAAATGACTTTTCCCTCGAACGAGCCTGGTTCGTCAATCATGCCCGGCAAGGTCAATCCTACCCAAGCTGAAGCCATGCTGATGGTGTGTATTCAGATCATGGGTTCGGATGTCGCGGTGCAGATGGGTGGTGCAGAGGGTAATTTTGAACTCAATGCTTTCCGTCCGATCATCATCAGCAATTATCTCCACTCTGCTTTGATCATGGCCGATATGTCGGATCACTTCCGTGAGTTCATGATTGAAGGTGCGGTCGTAAACGAAGCGCAATTGAAGTCCAACATCGACAATTCGGTCATGATGGTGACAGCATTGTCACCAGTGATTGGTTACGACAAAGCTTCCGTGATTGCACACTACGCGATTGATCACAACACCACACTCAAGGCAGCTGCGTTGGCTTGCGGTGTGGACGAGGCGTTGTACGACCGCGTCGTGGTGCCAATCAATATGACAAAACCTGGTTCTGCTGACATTCCTGCTAAGAAGGCCTAATCTTGGACGAGAACTCTCAGGCTAGCCTTGCCGGCAAACAGGCTTTAAGAGAACAAGTCGGTAATCGTGCTTACGCAGATTGGAAAAGCAATGATCACCGTGCAAGAAGACTTGTTTCAGAGTTTATCGGTACGTCGGGGCTGACCTTCGTCTTGTCAGGCGGGGCAGCCATTCTTGCGGGTTATGGTGGCGGGGATTTAGCACCTTATCAGTATGCGTTCATTTTGTCGGCGATTGCCGCCCTATGGTTGACCGCAGCTGTGTATTTTTTGGGTGATATTTC
>JAOATE010000048.1 GCA_030158305.1 Burkholderiaceae bacterium | reverse complement strand
TTCACAGATGAACGCTCCTTCAAACTTTGAGCATGATCTTCATGCTTGGCTCGCTCGTCACGCTAGTCAGTCAAACGGCGTGCATATGGCTGAATTGGGTGGGCGCGTCTGTGTGATCAAGATCAGAAGACCTTCTACACTGGGTGCGGTGAGTTATTTCATTCGTTATCTTCGCGCCTCACTGATTTCGCTCCTTTGCTGGTGGGGATTCAAAGAGCGACCCTCGGCCCGAGTATTGCTGCGCAATGGCGTAGAAGCCGAGACGCAACGATTACTCGACCTACATGCCCAAGGCTATCCTGCGCCCGAAGTGATGTACCACGCCCCTGGTGTGTTGGTGCTGGCCTTCGTCGGTGAGAATCTTCCCACTGAAATCCGCGGATCTTCGCTCCAGCAGCGACTCGTCTGGATGGATCTTGCCGCGCAGGATCTCGCCAAGTTTCATCAGGCAGGCTTTGTGCATGGTGGCGCACAGTTACGTAATTTGATGGTGCTGGAGGGGCAATTGACCCGGATCGATTATGAGGAAAACATCGGTGAGGCACTCTCGAAATCGGTCGGCCAAGCCTATGATGTTTACCAAATGATTTCTTCGATGGCGGGTTTGCGCGGCGAGCAGTTTTCCGAGCAGGAGAGGCGTCTGCTCTGTGCACGCCTATTGAGCACTTATTTACAGGCCAATCCCGATCCCGCCGTCCGCAGGCAAGTCATTCGGTTTGGTCAGTTGTTTGCGGTGGTTGAGCGCTATGCAGGTTGGCTCTTACGTCGTTTACCCGGTCGCGATGTGCGCGGTTTCTTGTACGTCACGGATACCTTGAGGTTATGATTCATCTATGAACAATCAGCCAGATCCACAGCTAGAGTATCTCCGTGTCCCGCCGCATTCTGTCGAGGCGGAGCAGTCCGTCTTAGGCGGATTGTTGCTCGACAATGGCGCGTGGGAACGCGTCACAGATGTCGTCAACGAAGAAGACTTTTACCGCTACGATCACAAGCTGATTTGGCATCATATTTCTCGATTGATCAATCTTTCTCGTCCTGCCGATGTGGTCACGGTTCACGAGTCGATTGCCAGCGTTGGTAAATCCGAAGAAATCGGCGGGTTGGGATACCTTAATGCGCTCGCCCACAACACACCTTCGGCGGCCAATATCCGGCGCTATGCGGAAATCGTCCGCGAGCGCTCCATGTTGCGCAAGCTTGTGACCGTTGCGGATGAAATCGCGGCGACCGCCTTTAATCCTCAGGGCAAAGAAGCCCGTCAGTTGCTCGATGAGGCAGAGTCCAAGGTTTTTAAAATTGCCCAAGAGGGCGCTAAAGCCAGTGCTGGTTTTAGAGAAATTCAACCTCTGCTGTCTGAGGTGGTTGAGCGCATCGATGAGCTCTATCACCGCGAAGGCGATACCGACGTGACGGGTGTGCCGACTGGCTTTACCGATCTAGACCGGATGACCTCGGGCTTGCAGGGCGGAGATTTGGTGATTGTGGCAGGTCGACCCTCCATGGGTAAGACTTCGCTTGCCATGAACATTGCCGAACACGTTGCAATCGAGCAGGGGCTTCCTGTTGCCGTGTTTTCCATGGAGATGGGGGCGGTGCAGCTCGCAATGCGTATGCTGGGCTCGGTAGGGATGTTGGATCAACACCGGATGCGGACAGGCAAGCTATTGGCGGATGACTGGCCCCGCGTGACGCATGCGGTTCAACGCATGCAAGATGCTCAAATGTATATTGATGAAACGCCTGCGCTGAGTTCAGTCGAGGTGCGCGCGCGAGCACGTCGTCTGGCGCGCCAATGTGGCAAGCTTGGTTTGATCGTGATCGATTACTTGCAGTTGATGGGAGCCAGCTCCGCAGGTGAAAACCGTGCAACCGAGATTTCAGAGATTAGCCGTTCGCTTAAGGCGCTTGGCAAAGAGCTTGAGTGTCCCGTGATAGCGTTGTCACAGCTCAATCGAAGTCTTGAGCAACGACCCAACAAGCGTCCAGTGATGTCCGATTTGCGTGAATCCGGCGCCATCGAACAAGATGCCGATTTGATCTTGTTTATTTATCGTGACGAGGTGTACAACCCCGATTCACCAGACAAGGGAACCGCTGAAATCATTATTGGTAAACAGCGTAACGGTCCGATTGGGACCGTACGCCTGACCTTCCAGGGCTCTAGTACAAGGTTCTTGAATTTTGCGGGCGGGGGCGGTGCGAGTTATTAGTTCAAGTCTGCGCGAGACATGGCAACCGCCTGGCGGTTTTGTACGATTTGTTTGATTTTGACTGCATCGCCGATGCGCGTACCTTTACCGTC
Organism: Burkholderiaceae bacterium; assembly: GCA_030158305.1. GTDB lineage: Bacteria > Pseudomonadota > Gammaproteobacteria > Burkholderiales > Burkholderiaceae_B > Zwartia. The sequence continues at coordinate 45,562 of JAOATE010000048.1, read as the reverse complement.
TGCATTGAGCAGAACGATCGCCGTATCACGATTGTTGATGCGAGCCACCATCACCAAGCACTGACCGGCTTCATTGATAAAGCCCGTCTTTGACACTCTGATATCCCAGTTAGGATTCGTCACCAGCATATTCGTGTTGCGGAACAAGGTTGCATGTCCGCGCGAAGAAATTTCGTGTTGTTGATTGGTGGTGTAGTAACGGATGCTAGGACGTGCAGCGGTCGCTTGCATGAGCTTGACCAGATCACGCGGGGTCGCAACGTTTGCGCTTGATAAACCCGTTGGTTCAACAAAGCGGCTGTTATTCATTCCGAGTTCGCGCGCCTTGTTGTTCATGGCAGCAACAAAAGCGGGCATTCCACCAGGGTAGTGACGTCCCAAGGCATTCGCTGCGCGGTTCTCGGAGGACATCAGCGCCAAGTGCAGCATATCGCCGCGGGACAGTTTGACGCCCACAGCTAAGCGTGAGCGACTAAATTTCACAACATCCACATCGGCTTGAGTCACTTGAAGCATTTCATCAAGTGGTTGCTTAGCGTCTACGACCACCAGAGCCGTCATCAGCTTAGTAATAGACGCGATCGGGCGTGCCACATCGTCATTACGAGAAAAAATCACAGTCTTGCTGTTGAGGTCTTGGACAAACACAACATTCGAGCGCAGGGCGGCGGTCGGGTTGCCAGACTTACGCTCTGCTTGAGCGCGTTGGGCACTCGCCGCACTCGTGACGGCGGCCGTCGTGGCGCCTGCTGCAAGCGCTTTTCGTGTGGTTGAACTTGACTTGGTGGCACGCGAACCTTGTGGCGTACCACCAGGGGCTGCTTTCTTTTGCGTGGAAGATGTTTTATTAGACGACTTTTTTGACGCGCTAGAGCTTTTCTTAGTCGTTGTATTTTGTGATGTTTTTTTAGGCTGTGTGGGTTTGGCTTTGGACGTTGACGTCGACGAAGTCGTGCTTTGAGCAAAACTAGGGGTGCCAACCAGTGCCACACTGATGCAAACGAGGCCTGTCAGGCAAGCATTGCGAAGGGGTAAAAAAAGACCTGCACGCATTCCCAGCGCCCTTTAAAGTATAAAAACTATGCAAATTATATACTTAGCTGAGTTAGTTAAACCAATTATTTATTAACATTTCTGAATGTACGGGTTTACACCTATCACTTTTGATTGAATTTGGCCTGAGTGAGTGAGATGGCTAAATCAAACGCAGTCTTGAGTGAGCCAGGATCCGCGACACCACGACCCGCGATATCAAAGGCGGTCCCATGATCAACGCTGGTCCGAACAAAAGGCAATCCCACTGTCACATTGACACCCTCATCGACTCCTAGGTACTTAATTGGAATCAATCCTTGGTCATGGTACTGCGCGACACAAATATCGAACTCACCCTTGCGAGCCCGCATAAACACTGTGTCTCCTGGCCACGGGCCTGTCGCATTGATCCCTTTTGCACGGGCAAGTGCGATGGCTGGAGCAATAATGTCTAGATCTTCGCGACCAAATTTTCCTTGTTCACCTGCGTGAGGATTAAGACCTGCGACAGCGATACGTGGGGAGGCAATCCCCATGCCGTGGCACGCTAATGCGGCAAGCTCAATCGTTCGCAACTCTAGGTCAATTGATAGAGAGGGGGAGACTTCGGCGAGTGCGATATGGATGGTGGCCAAGATGACGCGCAACTGATCATTGACCAACATCATGGCAACATGAGGGGTCTGTGAGCGCGCGGCAAGAATTTCGGTATGACCTGGAAAGTCAACACCTGCGGCATGCATGGACTCTTTGTTCAGCGGAGCCGTCACAATGGCACGTACACGTCCCGCCATCGCATCCTCAATGGCCATCAGCAGTGCATCGACAGAGGCTTGGCCCGCTTGCGCGTTGACCACGCCAAAAGGGAGATCAACAGGCAAAGCCGGCGTCGTGGGCCGCACAAACATGCAGCCTGGTTCTTGGTAATCGCCTGTCAGAGGATCATCGGCTTTGAGCACGACGATCTTGAGCGATACATTTAGAAATGCGCACGCACGCTTTAACGCGCCGACATCGCCATACACCACGCAAGGGGCGGAGAGCCCCTGTGCGTGCAACTTAACAATGATCTCGGGACCAATGCCTGCCGCATCCCCTACGGTCATTGCGAGAGGCATGCGAGAACTGGGCGTAGGTGCTGTCGTGTTCATGAACGGTGCGATTAGAGGACTTCGCCAGCGTAGTCGGCCAGCCGTGAACGCTCACCACGCTGCAAAGTGACGTGTCCCGCGTGGGGCCAGCCTTTAAAGCGATCCACTACAAAGGTTAAACCAGAGCTCCCTTCGGTCAGATAGGGAGTGTCAATTTGGGCGATATTACCCAGACAAATCACCTTGGTGCCTGGGCCTGCACGCGTGATCAAGGTTTTCATTTGTTTAGGCGTCAGGTTTTGCGCTTCATCAATGATCAGATATTTATTTAAAAATGTGCGGCCGCGCATAAAGTTTAAAGATTTCACTTTGATGCGTGAGCGAATCAACTCCATGGTGCCAGAACGACCCCAATCGTGGGTTTGACCGCTTGCGATCGAAGAGCCACCATCGGTTTCACCCATCGTCAACACCTCGAGGTTGTCCTCGAGCGCACCCATCCAAGGTTGCATTTTTTCTTCTTCGGTGCCGGGCAAAAAGCCGATATCTTCACCGACAGGCACCGTGACGCGCGTCATGATGATCTCGGTATAACGCTTGGTTTCAAGCACTTGAGCAAGACCGGCTGCAAGTGTCATGAGGGTTTTGCCTGTACCCGCCTGACCAAGCAATGACACAAAGTCACAGTCAGGATCCATGAGTAAATTCATCGCAAAATTCTGTTCGCGATTACGCGCAGTGACACCCCAGACATTATTTTTGCCATGCGTAAAATCACGCAGAGTGGCCAGCACAGCCGTTTTTCCATTGACTTCTCTGACCTGCGCATACAAAGGCATCGGACCTTCAAAATACACAAATTGATTCACCATAAACTGGTGACACAACGGTCCTGAAATTCGATAAAAGGTTGTCCCGCCTTGTTGCCAAGACTCAACGCCTTTGCCGTGCTTGTTCCAAAAGTTATCAGGCAGTGCTAGGGTGCCGCTATAGAGTAAATCAGAGTCTTCCAAGACCTGGTCATTGAAATAGTCTTCTGCTGAAAGCGAGAGTGTGCGCGCCTTCAAGCGCATGTTGATGTCTTTGGAGACCAACACGACTTCACGATCGGTAAACTTATCGTGCAGGGCACGCACTACGCTCAGAATCTGGTTGTCAGCTTTTCCCATCGGCAAATCTGGCGGTAAGCTGCTTGCCATTGCGGTAGTCTGAAAAAACAAACGTCCGACTGCGTCTTTGTGTCCTAAACCATCCAAGGAAAGCCCGAGATCGAGATCACGATGTTCGCCCACCAGTGTGTCGAGTGAACGACTCACTTGTCGCGCATTACGTGCGACTTCTGACATGCCTTTCTTTTGATGATCGAGCTCTTCGAGTGTCATCATTGGCAAAAAGACATCGTGCTCTTCAAAGCGAAAGAGGGAGCTTGGATCGTGCAGCAAGACATTCGTGTCGAGTACGAAAAGTTTGCGCAAACCGTTACCTGAGGTCTTCGCTTTTGAAGTACCTGTTGTGGGTGCTTTAGGCAGCTTTTGACGAACAGGTGGCGCCGCTTTGCTTTTTGTTTTTCCCGAGCCGGATGCAATATGCTCTTGCTCAGCTGACTCAGATAATCCAGACAGATCCAGTGTGATGGATTTTGATGGTTTATCTCGTGTTGGTTCTGCGTGAACAGGCGACGATGTCTGGGCGACTGCCGCAGAGGTGGGCAGAGTGACTTGCGTCTGAACACCCATGCCGACAGGAGACAACTCTATGGGTTCGAGCTTGAGGTCTGTGACTTCGAGAATGGCGGCAGGGCGTGTGGGCAGCTTTGGCAACGGCATACTAGAAATCTCCCAGGGGGCGAGCAATGAAATAGCTTGAGGTCAATACAGTTCAGGTTAGGCTGCGTGCGGCCTGGAGCACCTCTTGGACGTGTCCCGGTACTTTGAGACCACGCCAGGCTTGCACCAATTTGCCCTCGGCATTGATTAAAAACGTGCTGCGTTCTATGCCACGTACCTGCTTGCCATACATTTGTTTAAGCTTGATGACACCGTATGTGTTGCAGACGCTCTCGTCTGTGTCTGCAATCAGTGGAAAAGGCAGTTCGAGTTTTTTGGAAAAGTTTTCATGCGATTTCAAGGAGTCGCGCGAAACACCAATCACTACACAACTCATGGCTAAAAACTCATCGTGACAATCGCGAAAGTCTTGAGTTTCTGTCGTGCAGCCGGGGGTGTTGTCTTTGGGATAGAAATAAAGAATGACACCTCTTCCTAAACAGCGCTCAAGAGAAATTTCGCCAAAGGTACTTTGGGCTGAAAAGCCTGGTGCAGGTTTACCGATCAGGGCAGTGCTCATCAACGTTTCTCCGGTAGTAAGGCTGCAATGACTTGACGGCCTTCGGCCATCAAGATGTTGTAGGTGCGGGCCGCCGCCTCTGTGGTCATGCACTCAACCCCAACGCCCGCGCGCAAAAGTGGCGCGATCACTTTGTGATCCAACATGCGTTGACGTGCGCCCATCCCGACCAAGAGCACTTCAGGCTTGGCGCCTTCTACCTCCGGCTGGGGAGGTTGATCCGAGTCCAAAAAGGCCATGGGATCGATGGGCTTGAGTGTCAGACCCGCAGCTTGTAGAAGCAGCGCCGTAGAGATATCGTCTGGATGCTCGGCAGGCCATTGGTGCACAGGACCTTCCGGACCAAAAGCAATGGCGTGGGCAAAACTTATTTTGTTGATTTCGACGAAGCCATCACCGTACCCGGTGACGGTATTTAGCGCCGCATTTGTGTCAGTATGAAGCTTCAATCAATACTCCAGCAAGTTCAGCCGATGATAGCGCACTCGTTTGTATGCTGTGATGACAATGTTGCGCATCTAGGGGGGTGAAAAAGCTGATTTTTTGACCCCACTCAGCGCGATTTGCGGCATCGGTCCTGATGCGCTAGATTACAGGGTTTTGCTGCGCTGCAAATAAAGCAAAGCTAAGCATTTCTTGAATAAGGACTGAGGATGAGGAAGTTTTCTCGCATTGAGCGTCTGCCCCCCTATGTATTCAACATTACTGCAGAGCTCAAAATGGCTGCGCGTCGCCGGGGCGAGGACATCATCGATATGTCGATGGGTAATCCCGATGGTGCAACCCCTCCTCACATTGTGAGCAAGCTGGTCGAGGCCTCAGAGCGTCCAACCACCCACGGTTATTCAGTTTCAAAAGGTATTCCACGCTTACGCAAGGCCATCACGGACTGGTATGCCCGACGATTCCAGGTGCAGTTCGATCCGGACTCTGAGGCCATTGTGACGATCGGCTCCAAAGAGGGGCTCGCGCACCTCATGCTGGCAACGCTTGATGCGGGGGATACCGTTTTGGTGCCCAATCCAAGCTACCCCATTCATATTTATGGTGCGGTGATTGCGGGTGCAAACATTCGCTCTGTGCGCATGACACCTGGTACGGATTTTTTTGAAGAGCTCGAACGCGCAGTGCGCGAGTCGATTCCAAAGCCCAAAATGATGATTTTGGGCTTTCCCAGCAACCCAACCGCGCAATGCGTCGATCTCTCTTTCTTTGAAAGAGTCGTCAAGCTCGCCCAAGAGCACAACATTATTGTGGTGCATGATTTAGCCTATGCGGATATCTGCTTTGATGGCTATCAAGCACCTTCGATCATGCAAGTGCCTGGTGCTAGAGACGTCGCAGTTGAGTTCTTTACGATGAGTAAAAGCTACAACATGGCGGGCTGGCGGATTGGCTTCATGGTCGGAAACGCCGAGTTGGTTAATGCACTGGCTCGTATCAAGAGTTATCACGATTACGGAACCTTCACGCCGATTCAGGTGGCGGCCATTGCCGCACTCGAGGGCCCACAAGATTGCGTCGCCGAAGTCGTTGAAAAGTATCAGAGTCGTCGAGATGTGTTGGTCAAAGGTTTGCACGAAGCCGGCTGGATGGTTGAAAATCCGAAGGCCTCTATGTATATCTGGGCACACATTCCCGAGCCATACCGCGCCGCAGGCTCACTCGAGTTTGCCAAGCGTATCCTCGAAGAAGCCAAGGTTGCTGTTTCTCCCGGCATCGGGTTTGGTGATTATGGCGACGAGTATGTGCGTTTTGCTTTGATTGAAAATGAGCAGCGGACCCGGCAAGCGGTCCGCGGCATAAAAGAAATGTTTCGCAAGGATGGGCTGTTGTAATGGAATCAATCAAGGTCGGTTTATTAGGGCTCGGCGTCGTCGGGGGCGGTACCTGGAAAGTGTTGGCACGCAACGCGGGTGAGATCTCTCGTCGCGCCGGCCGCAATATTGAGGTCACGCGTGTTGCTGTGCGAGATATTGCCAAGGCGCGTGCGTTGCTTGGTCAAGCAATCGAGCTGGGCACTGATCCATTTGCGGTGGTGCGCGATCCCTCTATTGACATCGTGGTCGAGCTGATCGGTGGCGATACGCTCGCACGTGAATTGGTCCTAGAAGCGATTGCCCATGGCAAGCATGTGGTCACGGCCAATAAGGCCTTGTTGGCCAAACACGGCACAGAGATTTTTGCCGCTGCCTCTGCCAAAGGTGTGATGGTGGCGTTCGAGGCCGCCGTCGCGGGCGGCATTCCGATCATCAAGGCCATGCGCGAAGGCTTGACGGCCAACCGTATCGAATGGGTGGCGGGCATTATCAACGGCACGACCAATTTCATCTTGTCCGAAATGCGCGCGCGGGGATTACCTTTTGCGACAGTATTGGCACAGGCACAAAAGCTCGGCTATGCCGAAGCGGATCCAACCTTCGATATCGAAGGCGTCGATGCGGCACACAAGCTCACCTTGCTGGCTTCACTGGCCTTTGGCATTCCTGTCCAGTTCGACCGCGCACATATCGAAGGCATCTCCAAACTCGACTCTGTGGACATCAAACTCGCAGAGCGGTTAGGTTATCGGATCAAGTTGCTTGGCATCACCAAACGCCGCTCCAACGGAATTGAATTACGTGTGCATCCCGCGTTAGTGCCGAGCGCCTCTCTGCTCGCCAATGTCGAAGGTGCGATGAATGCTGTCCTCGTGCGCGGCGATGCGGTCGGCCAGACGCTTTATTACGGCAAAGGTGCAGGCGAAGAGCCAACGGCCTCCGCTGTGGTGGCTGATTTGGTCGATGTGACCCGCCTGCATACGGCGGATCCCGAGCATCGTGTCCCGCATTTAGCGTTCCAGCCTGATGCCATGGCAGATACGCCGATCTTGTCGATCGAGGACGTGGTGACGTCATATTATTTACGCATGACTGTCGCCGATCAGCCTGGTGTCTTGGCCGATATCGCCCGGGTATTGGCCGATGCGGGGATCTCGATCGGATCCATGATTCAGCAGCCTTCGGATGCGGACGGCAGTGCAGATCTGATTTTCTTGACCCATCAAGCGCTTGAGCGAAATATCAATGCAGCCATTGCGCGCATCGAAGCCCTTGCATTTGTGCGTTCGAGCGTGACCCGACTAAGAGTGGAAAGTTTGTCATGAAATACGTTTCGACACGTGGGGGGATGAATCCCCTAGAGTTTTCCGATATCTTGCTAGAGGGCTTGGCGCCCGATGGTGGCTTAGCCGTGCCTGAGCGTATCCCTCAGGTGTCTGCCCAAACGCTGGAGTCTTGGCGTGCCTTGCCTTATCACGCGCTTGCGACTGAGGTGTTGTCTTTATTTGTCACGGATATTGATCGTGCCACCTTGGCCGCGATGACTGAGGCAGCCTACTGCAAGTCATCATTCAAAACCGAAGCGATCGTGCCTGTTCAGCCTTTGTATGATGGTATGTCTTTATTGAGCTTGTCCGAAGGACCCACGTTGGCCTTCAAAGACATGGCGATGCAGTTTCTGGGTCAAGTGTTTCCGCATGTCTTAAAGCAACGTGGCACAACGCTCAATATTTTAGGCGCCACCTCTGGTGATACCGGTTCGGCGGCTGAGTATGCCATGCGTGGCAAAGATGCCGTGGCTGTGTTTATGCTGTCTCCACACGGTCGCATGAGTGCATTTCAACGTGCGCAGATGTATTCGCTACAGGATGCCAATATTCACAATATCGCTGTCAAAGGCGTGTTTGACGAAGCCCAAGATGTTGTCAAAGCGCTTGCAGGCGATTTGCCCTTTAAGTCCAAGTATCGTCTGGGTGCAGTCAACTCCATCAATTGGGCGCGAATCGCTGCTCAAGTGGTGTATTACTTTCATGGATGGTTGCGGTCGACATCCGGCCCCGGCCAAGAGGTGTCGTTCACAGTGCCATCTGGCAATTTTGGCAATATTTTGGCTGGTCATATTGCCCGCTCCATGGGCGTGCCGATTCGTCGCCTAGTGCTGGCGACCAACGAAAACAACGTCCTCGAAGAGTTTTTCCGCACCGGTATTTATCGACCTCGTGCCGCGGCGCAAACCTTTGCGACCTCAAGCCCCTCAATGGACATTTCGCGCGCCTCCAATTTCGAACGTTTTGTGTTCGATCTGGTGGGGCGTGATGCAGAGCGTGTGGCCGGACTCTGGCGTGAGTTGTCGCGCGAGGGATTCTTTGATCTCTCGAGCATGAAACCCGAATTAGAACGTCGTTATGGATTTGTGGCGGGTTGCAGTACGCATCAAGATCGTCTCGCGACCATTCGGGCGGTTCATACCCGAACTGGCGTGTTGATTGATCCGCACACCGCTGATGGCGTCAAGGTCGCAGCTGACTTTGTCGAGCCAGGCATTCCAATGTTGGTGTTGGAGACAGCTTTGCCCGCTAAGTTTTCAGAGGTCATCGAACAAGCGCTTGGCATGCCTGCGCCGCTTCCGCCTGGCCTGGAAAATATCGAGTCCTTGCCGCAACGCTTTACCGTGCTGCCTTGCGATGTCGCAAGCGTAAGGGCCTATCTGACTGAACACGCGAGTACCTGATCAAGATGCAGATGCTCACCTCCACGCACTTTTTGGCTGTAGCGCTTGGCGCCACGGCTGGCGCGTGGCTGAGGTGGTTGCTCAGCTTATGGCTGAACCGACATGCGGATATGTTGCCTTGGGGAACCTTTGCAGCGAACATGCTGGGTGGCTATCTGGTGGGGCTCATACTTGGGCTAGTAGCAGCCAATCCCGAATGGCCTCAGTTTTGGCGCTTACTGTTGGTCACAGGTTTTCTCGGCGCGTTGACCACCTTTTCGACTTTTTCAGCAGAAGTCATGGGTTTCGTCGAAGAAGGGCGCTTGGGAATGGCGCTGACGTATGCGGGCGCCAGTCTGGCAGGCTCTCTGGTGTTGACGTTTCTTGGTTTGCTGACGGCGCAGAGTCTTAGAGGTTAAACGTATTTTTTAAGAGCTTAGCGGCACCCAATCCACTGCGCACCGCACCCTCAAGCACGGCAGGATAGCCCGTATCCGTCCAATCACCCGCTAGAACAATGCGAGACCAGGGACTCCTGTTTGAGGGTCTTGCCAGTCCAGTGACCGCATCAAACGTTGCACGTTTTTCTACAATGAGTCGTTGATGTTTGATCGCTGGCATCGGTTTGAGATGGTCGGGATGTTTCGCACTTTGCTCACGAATCTGGGTGGCGATGGCCTCTACAAAACGCTCTCTGTCATACTTTAAAAAATCGCTTGCATCGCTGATGACGACTGTGAGCTGTTTGTCATGACCGAGTCGATTAAAGACCCATTGCCCCACGTGTCCTCGGGTCGGCTCCTCCTCAAGCATCATCATGGCGTGAGGCAACTGCCAGGGCTCCTCGAGTTCCAGCGCAAGTGTGGCGATGGCGCGATACTCAAAACCGTTTAAGATTCTGCGTAAAGAAGCCTCTGATTGTTGCTGTGGCGATTGCAACGGCTGTTGATTTGCGTCCTCTAGTCGTGATGGCTCAAACAGCACGCGTGCGACAGCATAGGGCGGTATCGCCACCACGCACGCGTCAAAGTGCTCACCATCGACTTCGACTCGTGTGTCTGTCGCGCGCACTTGACGCACGATATGGCGATAACGCATCGTGAGGTCCTCAGCAGCAGCGGCGGGCCATAGCGCAGTCAAATCCACGCGCGGAATCAGGCAGTCACTGGCATGACGAGGTCCATTCAAACTGTCGCGCAACACATTCAGAAAAAGCTGTGCACAGCTTTTTTCGATGGGGGTGTTCAATGCGGCCAAGCACAAGGGTATCCAGAGTTTGAGGCACAACCGATCGGATTGTTGATGGCGTGACAAAAACGCAGAGACTGTTTCGCGCGGCCTGGCGCGCCAGCCTGACAGTCTGCAACGCACCATCATGCTGAGCGCTTTCATGCGGTCCGTAGGTGAAAGACCCCGCGCGCGGATAAGCGCCATTAACGTATTCAAAGGGGCAGGCAGTGCGGGTGCACGGACCCTAAAGGAACCATCCACGCTTTCTAGATGCAGCGGCTCGCGCAGTATCAGTTGATCAAGCTGCAGGGCACCTTGCACCCGTTCGATCAGTGCGAGCGTCTCTGTATAGGCACCTAGCAGTAGATGTTGACCGTTGTCGATGCGTCCCATATGGACATCATCCACGCCGCGCGCGCGACCACCCGTCACGGGTGCCGCTTCAAAGACTGTGACGTGCGCACCCAGTTCTTTGAGTGAGACTGCAGCGGCAAGCCCGGCCCAACCCGCGCCAATGACTGCAATATTCAACTTGGATCGCTCGAGCGCTTGATTTGCTTGAGTACGGCACGACCTGCACCGACAAAATTTTTCCAGGCTAACCAAAATTTGCGCAGAGGGGTAAGTGAAATACGTTGGTCGAGTACTTGCCACTTTTCGTGTTCGATTTCACCAAGCAAGGCGTGGTAAATGGCCGCCATCATCAGGCCTGGACGTTGCGCGCGTCGATCTGCTTCTGGTAACGCATCGATCGCTTCGCGATAGAGACTGCGCGCGCGTTGGGCTTCAAAAGCCATCAGGGCAGAAAAGTGATCAGAATATTGACTATTTAAAACATCAGCCGCTCTGACGTTAAATTGTTGCAAATCGCTAATGGGTAAGTAAATTCGCCCGCGACGTGCATCGTCACCGACATCGCGAATAATGTTGGTCAGTTGAAAGGCGATGCCGAGCTTGCTCGCATACTTGAGTGTGGCAGGGTCATGGTAGCCAAAGATCCCTGCAGAGAGTTCTCCCACGACGCCTGCAACGTGCCAACAATATTTTTCTAAGCCCGGCCAATCGAGGTAACGCGTTTGATCCAAGTCCATTTCCATACCGTCAATAATCGCAAGCAGGCGTGCTTGCGTTATGTCAAACGGCTTTAAATGCGGAGCGAGCGCTTGTGTGACAGGGTGGTCTGGTTTGCCTTCGAACATCGCATCAATTTGGGTGCGCCACCATGCCAGCTTAATCCGGGCGATCGAAGTATCCGTGCATTCGTCCACCACATCATCGACTTCGCGACAAAAGGCATAGAGTGCTGTGATAGCCTGACGCCGCTCGGGAGGCAGAAACAGAAAGGCGTAATAAAAGCTTGAACCGCTTTTGGCTGCTTTTTCTTGACAGTATTCGGTAGGGGTCATTGCATCAGGCTCTAAGGGCTCGCCAGCACATCAGTGCCCAATCATGGGCGTGTAATGTAGGTCGATGCCGGAAAACATCAAAACGGACATTCTCGATTTTGTCGAGAATTCTTAATCCACCCTCAATGATCAGTCTGAGCTCAAGGCCGATTCTGCCTGTGAGTGTCCGACCAAGCGGTCGACCAGAGTTTAACAAGCCGCGGGCGCGATCGACCTGAAATTGCATGAGGGCGCACCAGGCGGCATCCGTTTGCGCCAGCGCGATGTGACGCTCTGAAACACCAAAGCGCCTTAAATCCTCTTGGGGTAGATAAACGCGCTCTTTTTTCCAGTCAATTGCGACATCTTGTAAAAAATTAATCAGCTGTAGTGCTGAACAGATTGAATCAGACTGGGCCATGGAGACCGCATCCGTCTTCTCATAGAGGTGCAGCATGAGTGTGCCAACGGGATTGGCGGAGCGTTTGCAATAGTCAAGCAGAGAAAAATAGTCCTCGTAACGCGTTTGCGCGATATCTTGGTCGAAAGCGGACAATAAATCTAAAAAAGGCGCGACTGGAAGGGCATGTTGCGCGATGGTCTGTGCCAGAGGCTGAAAAAGGGCTGCAGGCGTTCGGCCTTCGCTGATTGTGAGGATGGCGTCCCGATATATCTGTAAGGCGGCTAAGCGCTCGGCAGACGGTGCATCCCCTTCGTCCGCAAGGTCATCTGCGCCGCGCGCAAAGCGATAGATGTCCGTCACTGCTTTGCGCAGGTGCTTGGGCAGCAGCAGGGAAGCCACGGGAAAGTTTTCGTAATGGTCAACGGCCATGGATCAATCACACTCAATGACGTAAAAGCAACGGTCAATCTCAAAGTGTAGTGGTTCACCCCGTCTTGATTGGGGATATGGCAGGATATTTTCAGGTCTTTTAGGGTAAGTCCCTGCGTTAGACTAGAGGGATGCGGTGCATCGTGCGCCAGAGACTTTCATGGCCAAAATTAAAACTATCTTTACTTGCTCCGAATGCGGAGGGATCAGCCCAAAATGGTTGGGACAATGCCCGCACTGCCAAGCCTGGAACACACTCGAAGAGACCCGTGATGCGGGTCTGTCGGGGCAAGCCGAGCAGCATCGTTACGCGCCGCTGGCTGCCTCTGCTGCTTTACGCAGTTTGTCTGATGTCGAAGCGCTGGAGTTACCCAGGATTTCTACTGGGATTCCAGAGTTTGATCGGGTGTTGGGGGGCGGGCTCGTGGCGGGCGCTGTCGTGTTGATTGGTGGCGATCCCGGTATTGGCAAATCCACACTCTTGTTACAAGCGCTTGTGGCGATGTCGAGTGAGCAGCGGGTCTTGTACGTGACGGGTGAGGAATCCGCCGAGCAAGTGGCCTTGCGCGCCCGTCGTCTGGGCCTCTCGGGTGAGGGCGTAGATTTATTTGCAGAAATTCGTCTTGAGGCGATTCAGTCGGCTCTTTTAGAGCAAAAACCTGCCGTTGCAGTGATTGACTCGATTCAGACCATGTATTCCAGTGAACTCTCTGCCGCGCCTGGTTCGGTCTCACAGGTCAAGGAGTGTGCCGCCCAGCTGACCCGGCTGGCCAAACAAGCTGGAATTCCAATTGTCATGATTGGTCACGTCACCAAGGATGGCGCGCTCGCCGGACCCCGAGTGCTTGAGCACATCGTGGACACGGTGTTGTACTTCGAGGGTGATACGCACTCGTCGTTTCGTCTCATTCGCGCATTTAAAAATCGTTTTGGTGCGGTCAACGAGCTTGGCGTGTTTGCGATGACTGATCGAGGCTTGCGGGGGGTGGCCAACCCCTCAGCATTATTTTTGTCTCAACACTCCGCGCAGGTCTCTGGCTCTTGTGTGATGGCCACCCAAGAAGGGACTCGTCCATTGCTGGTAGAAATCCAAGCCCTTGTTGACACAGCGCATGTGCCCAACCCCCGGCGCCTATCGGTGGGACTGGAGGGCAACCGCTTGGCCATGCTGCTGGCAGTGCTCAATCGACATGCGGGTGTGTCGACCTCTGATCAGGATGTTTTTGTCAACGCAGTGGGTGGCGTGCGGATTACCGAGCCTGCAGCGGATTTAGCGGTGTTGCTGGCTATTTTGTCCTCCTTGCGAGATCGGCCGTTACCCAAGGGTTTGTTTGCGTTTGGTGAAGTGGGCTTAGCGGGCGAGGTGAGACCTGCGCCGCGAGGTCAGGAGCGCTTACGCGAAGCGGCAAAGCTGGGGTTTTCCGTGGCGATTATTCCTAAAGCCAATGCACCGAGACAACCCATCGAAGGACTTGAGGTGTGGGCCGTGGATCGCTTGCAAGATGCCTTGGACAGATTGAGAGCATGAACATGTTCAATGTGATTTTTAGACAGACGTGGCGCGATGCAAGGGCGGGCGACTTACGCCTGCTAGGTTTGGCCGTAGTGATTGCTGTGGCAGCGGTCACGAGTGTAGGTTTTTTGGCGGATCGAGTCGGTCGCGCTTTAGAACGTGATGCCGCGCAGATGCTGGGCGCAGATCTTGTGGTGGAGTCTGCCCAACCCATTCCCTCTGGCTTTATTGAACATGCGAAAAATCTAGGCTTACGCACTGCGTTAGGTTGGCAGTTTCCCTCGATGGTGGGTTCGGATGGGCGCTTGGTGCTGGCCTCTATCAAAGGGGTCGAGGCAGCCTATCCGCTGAGAGGCGCCTTAAGGACTGCAGAAATATTGGGCGGACCAGAACAACAAACGACGGTCGCACCCGAGGTCGGTCAGGCCTGGGTCGACGCGCAGGTACTGGGTCAGACTGGCTTAAAAATTGGTGGGACGATCAAAGTCGGTGATTTGAGTCTGCAGATTGCACGCGTGATTACCTATGAACCCGATCGTGGCGCCCAGTTTGTCAATCTCGCACCACGTGTCATGGTGCGCGCCGAGGATTTGTTACGTTCTGGTTTGATTGCACCGGGCAGTCGAATTGGTTACAACTTTTTAGTCGCAGGCGATTTGCCTGCCGTCGACATTTTTCGTCAATGGCTCAGTGCTGCCATGACATCGGGTCAAAAAATTGTCACACTCGAAGCGGGTCGACCTGAAATCAGGCGCTCCCTGGACCGCGCGCAGGAGTTTCTCGCACTCGTCGCGATGCTCTCCGTCCTGATTGCAGCGGTGGCGGTCGCACTCGGCGCGAGGCGTTTTGGGCAGCGCCACCGCAACAGCGTTGCCGTCATGCGATGCCTCGGGGCGACTCAAGCAAAAGTCACGGCGATTCTATTGGGGGAGTTCGTGCTGACTGGTTTGCTGGCCTCGTTGTTAGGGCTGGCGCTTGGCTGGGGCGGACAGGCACTGATGGTGCAAGCTTTAGGGGGTTTGTTGGGTGCAGACTTACCTCTGGCCGGCCTTGAGCCCGCCTTACAAGGTTTATTTGCCGGTCTTTGGCTGTTGCTGGCGTTTGCCTGGCCACCCCTCAATGGGTTGCGTCATGTGCCACCTTCTCAAATCTTGCGCGCGCAACAAGAGTCGATTCCTCTGCAGAGTGTGATGGGTTATCTGTTGGGTCTTTCTGGCTTTGCGCTGCTGATGTGGTGGGTCGCCAACGATATCAAACTCGGTATCGGATTGGCGGCAGGTTTTTTTGCCGCGGCCGCACTGTTTGCAGGCTTAGGCATGATCGTGTTGTGGGCCTTGTCTGGTTTGAGGGGCCGTCTGACATCTTTTCCAGTCTTGCGTTTTGCCTTGGCAGGTGTGGTGCGCCGACGTGGCGCGACGATCGCACAAACAAGTGCCCTGGCGGTTGGAATGATGGCGATTCTTTTGCTGACGATTGTCCGCACGGATTTGCTTGCAGGCTGGCAGCGCACGCTTCCCGCGGATGCACCAAATCGTTTTTTGATCAATATTCAGACGGATCAAGTGCCGAGTATTGAAAAAGTGTTGAGCGAAGCTGGACTGACGCAGGTCAGGCTTTCTCCCATGGTGCGTGGCCGCTTTGTGGCGCTCAATGATCGGGCGGTCTCCGCCGCAGACTATGACGATGCGCGTGCGCAACGACTGGTCGAGCGTGAGTTTAATTTGTCCTATGCCAATCGTTTAGCGGAACCAGGGCAAATCGTTGCGGGACGTGATCTCAACGCAGACCGACCAGAGGTTTCGCTTGAAATCGGACTCGCCAAGTCACTGGGTCTCAAAGTCGGCGACATGCTCGATTTTGATGTCGCGGGTGAAAAGATTCGTGTCGAAGTCACGAGTCTGAGGCGTGTTGACTGGGACTCGATGCGCGCAAACTTCTTTGCAATCACCACGCCAGCGGCACTCAAGCAAGCCCCTCAAACGTGGATGACAGCTTTCTACTTGCCACCTGACCGCATCACCGTGACACAAGACTTGGTCAAACAATTCCCCAATCTGACTGTTTTTGATGTCGGTGCGATTTTGAGTCAGCTACAAAGTATTCTCGACAAGGTTTCTGTTGCCGTACAGGGATTGTTTTTGTTTTCTGTGTTCGCGGGTGCCATTGTCTTGGCTGCGGCATTGTCTGCCACACGAGATGAGCGTGTGCGGGAGGCGGCTTTGCTGAGAGCGTTTGGGGCGACGAGACGTCAGCTCGCCAGTGCGCAACGAATTGAACTGCTCGCCGTCGGTGCCTTGGCGGGGTTGTTAGCGGCAAGTGGCGCGACGCTTGCTGCTTGGGCCTTATCGCATTGGGTGTTCGAATTCGATATGCGCTTTTCACTTTGGCCGTGGGCCTTGGGCTTGTCGGTCTGCATGTTGGGCGCGTGGTTGGCCGGTGCGCTAGTGCTGAGAGGCGTGTTAAAAACGCCGCCACTGGCGATTCTGAGACACCATGCCTAAGCACCAAATGACTGAGATAAAAGCTGAATCATGAATCAAGCTGAACAACAAGCCACATCTGATCGCCCCACGATGTTTGAGATTCTAGGCGGTGAGCCTGGAATCCGACAGTTGGTTGATCGTTTTTATGATTTGATGGAAGTCGATGCGGATCTCAAACTCCTGCGCGATGTGCATGGTGCGAGCTTAGATTCAGCAAGGGACAAGCTATTTTGGTACTTATGCGGGTATTTTGGTGGTCCCCAGCATTACATTGAGCGTTTTGGTCATCCTAGGTTGCGTGCGCGGCATTTGCCCTTTTCGATCGGCATTGCTGAGCGTGATCAATGGTTGCTTTGCATGGCGCGCGCGATGAAAGAGTTAGATTACCCAGAGCCGCTGTTAGATAAAATGCTTGAAATATTCTTTGGGGTGGCGGATTGGATGCGAAATCGTGACGGTTGAGTCCAGCCTTGCGGACCGGTGGTTTCGTGTCGATCAGGCGCTCGCTGAAGGCTGCGGTTCGGACGCGTTGATTTGGGACTGTTTTGACCCACTGACGCCAGCGCTGGATGCTCGGCCTGTGACAGAAGGGGGGCGCGCGGCAGCTTGGTTTGTGCGCACTGGAGCTTTTGATGCCGTGCTGCGTCATTATCGTCGTGGTGGTCTCGTCGCCAAATTCATCAAAAACCACTATTTCTGGACCGGGTTTGCACACACGCGCTCTCGCCAAGAGTTTGAGCTTTTGTTGACCCTGTGGGGGCTTGGCTTGCCCGTCCCACGCCCCCTTGGCGCGGCTGTTTGGCGGCATGGTCTGACCTATCGGGCGGCCTTACTGACGCAACGTATTCCCCACGCCAAGCCTCTTGCCCAATGTACCGACCTTGATACCTGGAGGCGGGCTGGCGCTGTCATTGCAGACATGCACCGGGTGGGCGTTTGGCATGCGGACCTGAATGTATACAACGTTTTGTTTGATGATCAAGAAAAGGTTTGGCTGATAGACTTTGATCGTGGGCGTTTGGTGGCTTTTTTGACCCCGGCTCAGCGTGCGCGAAATCTTTCTCGTCTTTTACGCTCGCTTAAAAAGTTGTCCTTGACGCAACAGCCTTCATATTGGTCAGCACTCACAGAGGGCTACCAAGAGCAGTGGCTTGCCCCCGAACTATTAGAATAGAACACTTAACAACCGAGAAAAAATAGGATTGTGATGTCTGTCAAACTTTACGGATTAGCCAAGTGCAGCACCTGCATCAAGGCGCGGACCTGGCTCGAGGCTCAGGGGATCTCCCATACGTTTCAGGACTATCGCGACGCGCCCATCGATCCCGTGACGCTCAACACTTGGGCAGAGTCGCTCGGGGGGTGGGAAAAACTTGTTAACCGCGCTTCGATGACGTGGCGTAATCTGGATGACAGTCTAAAAGCACCCGCCTCAGACAAAGAATGGTTGTCTCTGATTGCTCAATATCCTGCCTTGATCCGACGACCCGTGGCCGTATATGCCGATCAGTCTGTCACGGTTGGTTTTAATGAAAAACGTTACGCTGAAAAACTAGGTACAGCTTGATAGACGCGTCTCTCCTCAGTGATCCTGCTGTGCTGCTGCCGCTGATTGCGGGAGCTGCCTGCTTAGCAGTTCTGTTCTCACTCTTGGCGTGGTTGCGTGCCGGGCGTGCGCAGCCCACTCCCGTCGATCCGAGGCTGGATCAAATTGTGGCGGGTCAGGAGCGACTGGAGCGAAGCTTAAGGACCGAGCAAGCAGACACCCATCGCCAACTGCGTGCAGAGCTTGCGGAGTCTTCACGGGCACTGAGGGTGGAGCTTGCACAGAGTGACGCAGAGTTTCGTGCTGCGATGGCGCGCGATGCCGCCGCCGGGCGAGGTGAAAGTGCGGAGTCCCTCAATCGCTTCGCTGCGGGGTTTGCCGAACAATTACAAACCTTGATTCAAACCAACGAGCGCCGGATCGCCGAGCTCCGCGTGGCGGTGGAGGACCGTTTGCTATCCCTGCAGACTGACAACTCAGCTAAGCTCGATGAGATGAGAAAAACTGTGGATGAAAAACTCCACGCCACCTTAGAGTCTCGTCTAACCGAATCCTTTAAACAGGTCTCTGATCGTTTGGAGTCCGTACAAAAAGGTCTCGGTGAAATGCAAACGCTCGCCGCCGGTGTCGGTGACCTCAAACGCGTGCTGACCAATGTCAAGACCCGCGGTACTTGGGGCGAGGTGCAACTTGCCCGTCTGATTGAGGACAGCATGACGCCCGATCAGTATGCACAAAACATCAAGACGGTTCCGGGTAGCGATGCGCAGGTGGAGTTTGCCATTCGCTTACCGGGGCAAGGCCTCATGGATCAACCCGTCTGGCTGCCCATTGATGCCAAGTTTCCAAAAGAAGAATACGAGCGCTTGATGGATGCGCATGAAACCTCCGATCGTGAGGGTATTAAAGCTGCAGGTGCCGCGTTGGCGCGTGCAGTTGAACTACAAGCCAAAACCATCGTGGCCAAATACGTCTCGCCCCCACATACGACTGATTTTGCGATCATGTTTTTGCCAAGCGAAAGCTTGTACGCAGAGGTCTTGCGCCAGTCTGGCCTACTCGACAAATTGCATGACCTACGCGTCAATGTCGCAGGCCCCGCTAACTTGGCTGCACTACTCAACAGTTTGCAGATGGGGTTCAGGACGCTCGCCATTCAGGAGCGCTCCTCCGAGGTCTGGCAGGTATTGCGCGCGGTCAAAACAGAGTTTGGCAAGTTCGGTGACGCTTTGGCCAATGTCAAAAAATCTCTCGATAGTGCGAGTAATAAAATTGGTCAAACCGAATCTCGTACGCGGGTGATGTTACGCAGCCTCAAAAGTGTCGAGGCGATGCCCGAAGATCAGGCGCGTGCTGTTTTTGCCTCAGAGTCTGGAGAGGCTGAACGTCTCGATTCAGAGGATGCAGAGTCTGCAGAGTCAGACTCCTCTCATGACAAATAATTTTTAATCAGGAACCCAACATGCTTTCGCAACAAGATCTCAAACAACAAGCCGCTGACGCTGCGCTCACGCTCATCGAACCTCTCTTGACTGCACAGGCAGTGATTGGTGTGGGGACGGGTTCGACCGCAGACTTGTTTATTGATGGTCTGGCAAAGTATCGAGGTCGGTTTCGTGGAGCAGTCGCCAGTTCGGAGCGCAGTGCCAAACGTCTCACGGCGCTTGGCATCCTAGTGCTGGATCTCAACGAGGTTGAGACGATGCCTGTCTATGTCGATGGTGCCGATGAAATCAACAGTCAGCTCCATATGATTAAAGGTGGGGGCGGGGCGCTGACACGTGAAAAAATCGTGTCTTCTGTCGCCAAACAGTTTGTCTGTATCGCCGATGAAAGCAAATTGGTCGATCGTCTGGGGCAGTTTCCCTTGCCGATCGAAGTCTTGCCAATGGCGCGCGAGGCAGTCGCACGCATCGCCAAGCAACTCGGCGGTCAACCGGTATTACGTCAAGGTTTTACCACCGACAATGGCAATGAGATTTTGGATGTTCATGGTCTGACGATCAACAATGCGCCAGAATTGGAGCGGCAGCTCAACAACGTGCCTGGGGTGGTGACGAACGGCTTGTTTGCCTTACGTCCTGCCGAGGTCGCTTTGTTAGCGACTCAGCAGGGCATTCGTCGGTTGGGTTGAGCCCAACCGAGGTTATTTAGACCTCTAAGTCCTTAAGCCGGTGGAGGCACAAAACCTTGTGCTTCGACATCGATATCTTCGAACAAGTGTTTTTCCATTTGCTCTTTGAGATATTTGCGTGCGCGTGCATCGGCGAGGTTGAGGCGATTTTCGTTGACCAGACGTGTTTGTACGTCCAGCCAACCCTGCCAAGCCTGCTTGGAAATACTTTGCCAAATTTTGGTTCCCATCTCACCTGGGTAGGGAGGAAAATCTAAACCCTCAGCTTCTTGCTTAAGCTTTAGGCATTGAACAGTGCGAGTCATATTGAATATCCTGTTTAAAGCGTATTTGCTGTGATTGTAGGGCGTTTGAGTCTGGAGCGACGTTCATAGCCCTAAGCTTCACAGGCGTTTGATAAAAATCAGACTGTTGCGCGATCGGTTGTAATGCGCTTGTTTTTCTTTTGGCAGATCCGCCACGCCGCCTTGAACAAAGCCGCGCTTGATAAACCAATGCGAGGTTCGGGTCGTCAGCACAAACAAACGCTTGGCACCATAGGCACGCGCGCGAGACTCCATGTGACGCAAGAGAATTTCGCCTTCCCCTGCGCCTTGCCATTCTGGGTGCACAATCAGACACGCCATTTCCGCCATCTGGTCTTTTGGGTAATCATTCAAGGTTGCGCAACCATAAATGACACCGTCGTGTTCAAGAACAGTAAAGTTTTCAACCTCTCGCTCAATGACTGCCCGCCCGCGCGGCACAAGCGTGCCGTCTTGTTCCAGAGGTTCGATGAGTTGCAAAATCGCGCCAACGTCATCAATCGTTGCAGAACGCAGATCGTCCAAGGTGTCTTCGACCACCATCGTACCCACGCCGTCGTGGGTAAAGATCTCAAGCAACACCACGCCATCCATGGAAAATGGAATAAGGTGCGCGCGTGTCACGCCGCGTTTGACCGCGCGTGAGGCAAATTGCAAGTAATAGGCCGTGCTTTCGTCGAGCTCGCCTGCCGCCAGCAACGCATCTGCATCGAGTCGTGCGAGTTCGGTGTCGACGGTGCCGTCCGGAGACAGCACGCCCGGTGTTTCAGTCAGGAAAATGAGTTTTTCTGCCCGAAGTTTGGTGGCAACGCTGGTTGCGAGCTCTTCCATGGACAGACTAAAGGCCTCGCCAGTAGGAGAAAACCCGAGAGGGGACAGCAACACAATCGAGCCGCGTTCAATCGCAAAGCGCAGCGCATCGACGTCGATTTTTCTCACTTGACCCGTGTGCTTGTAGTCAACGCCGTCGATAATGCCCGTTGGACGCGCTGTGACAAAATTTCCAGAGATCACGCGGATTTGTGCGTGAGACATGGGGGTATTGGGCAGTCCCTGACTAAATGCTGCCTCGATATCCAGACGAATCTCGCCCGCCGCTTCTTTGGCGCATTCCAGCGCATCGGCGTCGGTAGGCGCGCGCCCCCGGTCAAATTGCTGGCTGAACCCTTTTAAGCGGAGTTGCTCGTTGACTTGTGGGCGCGAGCCGTGAACCAAGACAAGCTTAATGCCCAAAGCAGACAATAAAGATAAATCCTGAACCAAGGCATTGAGCGCATTGGCGTGAACAAGCTCACCTCCAAAGGCCACCACAAAGGTTTTTCCTCGAAAAGCATGGACGTAGGGAGCAACCTCTCTAAACCAGCGAACAAACTGCGGTGCCGCGAATTCAGGCGCCTCCTGGGCGGAAACGGTGGCGTCTACATTGATGATTGAGGACTCCTGAGCGGATCCAATCTCTGCTTTTTTTGTGTCTGGCATAGTGGCTTGTGTTGTCAACCTCGTGAGCGCTGTGAGTATTAGAGATAAATTTTATAATAAGCTGTTACTCGGATTAAAAAATATGCCCGAATCAAAGCGCTTGACCGACAATACAACGGAAAGCGTCGTCATTTCCCCACGTCAACCCCCCAAGATCGTCTATCCAGAGGATTTGCCGGTTAGCGCTCGTCGCGAGGAAATCGCTCGCGCGATTGCGTCGCATCAGGTGGTGATTGTGAGTGGCGAGACGGGTTCAGGTAAAACGACCCAGTTGCCCAAGATTTGTCTGGAGCTCGGTCGGGGCTTGAAAAAAATGATTGGCCATACTCAGCCTAGGCGTCTGGCGGCCAGTTCGGTGGCGCGACGGATTGCCGAGGAGCTGCAAACACCATTAGGCGACTGGGTCGGCTATCAGGTCCGCTTTCAAGATCGCAGTAGCGCCCAGACTGCCATCAAGCTGATGACGGATGGCATCTTGTTGGCCGAGTCTCAGCGCGATCCCTTGCTCAAGCGCTATGACACCATCATCATCGATGAGGCACACGAACGCAGTCTGAATATTGATTTCTTGTTGGGCTATTTGCGTCAGTTGTTACCGCGTCGACCGGACCTCAAGCTCATCATTACGTCCGCCACGATTGATGCCGGTCGCTTTGCCCGTCATTTTGCCGATAAAAAGGGGGCGCCCGCGCCCGTGATTGAGGTCTCGGGACGTTTGTATCCGGTCGAGATCCGATACCGTCCTGTGTTAAATCCCGCATTAGAAGAGGGGGCAAACGCAAGCACCGCATCGCAAACAGGACTTTCTGAGCGGAGTTTGGCGCGCGACGAAGAGCGAGACCTGATCAACGCGTTGGTTGAGGCGGTGGATGAGTGCGCTCGCGTGGGACCGGGAGATGTGTTGGTCTTTTTGCCCGGAGAGCGCGAGATCCGAGAGTGTGCCGAGGCGTTGCGTAAACATCATCCGCCGGGTACGCAGGTGCTGGCCTTATTTGCGCGATTGTCTCAAGACGAACAAGAGGAAATTTTTCGGCCGCGCACAAGCGCTCGTCGGATTGTGCTCGCGACCAACGTCGCGGAAACCTCTCTGACGGTGCCAGGCATTCGCTTTGTCATCGATAGCGGTCTGGCGCGTGTCAAACGCTATTCATGGCGTAACAAAGTCGAGCAGCTGCGCATCGAGCCGATTAGTCAGGCCTCTGCCAACCAACGTGCGGGTCGTTGCGGTCGACTCGGGCCGGGTGTCTGCATCCGACTCTATGACGAACAGGACTTCAAAGATCGCGCGGCCTTTACGGATCCGGAGATCTTGCGGTCTTCACTCGCGAGTGTCATTTTGCGGATGAAGGCTCTGCGTCTCAATGATATCGAGACCTTTCCGTTTGTAGATCCGCCCAGTGGTCGTGCGATCGCGGATGGTTATCACTTACTGCAGGAGCTTGGTGCAATTGACCCAGACGCTGAGCGGCCCGATGCGCTGACGGAAACAGGTCGAAGCTTGGCAAAGCTTCCAGTTGACCCGCGCCTGGGCAGAATGATTTTGGCCGCACGCGACCAAAACTGCCTGACTGAAATGTTAATCATTGCCTCCGCGCTCTCGGTACAAGACCCTCGTGACCGACCGATGCACGCGCGCGAGGCCTCAGACCAAGCGCATTCAAAATTCTCTGATGACGCCTCGGAATTTGTGGCCTACGTCAAGTTGTGGAACTGGTATCACGAACAGGTCAAGCACAAAGAATCACAGCGCAAGCTTGTGGCGCAGCTGCGCACACAATATCTATCGCCCTTGCGTCTGCGCGAATGGCATGACATTCACAGCCAGCTAATGTCCTTGGTCGGTGAGCAGGGGTGGCGCCTCAACAAAACCGAGGCGACGCATGAGCAGATTCACCTTGCCTTGTTATCCGGACTGTTAGGTAACCTTGGGTTCAAATCTGAAGAGGCGGGGCACTATTTAGGGGCTCGCGATATTCGCTTTCTCATTCACCCAGGCTCCAAGCTTCTCAAAAAAGCAGGGAAATGGATTGTGGCCGCCGAATTGGTGGACACGAGCAAACTCTATGCCCGTTGTGTCGCCAAGATCGACCCCAAATGGGTCGAGCGCGTGGCCGGTCACCTGCTCAAACGTTCGTGGAGTGATCCGCGCTGGGAGCGCAAGCTCGGACAGGTTGTCGCCAATGAAAAAGCAACGCTGTACGGGTTGACGATTTACTCTGGGCGACGTGTGCATTATGGACCGATTGCCCCTGAGCAGGCTCGGGAAATCTTTATCCTACAAGCCTTGATTCCTGGCGATATTGACAGCCCTTTGCCGTTTCTTGCCCACAACCGAAAATTGATTGGGCAAATTGAAAAGCTAGAGCATCAGACGCGTCGGCCGGATATTTTGGTGGATGATGCGCTGATACAGGCGTTTTACGATAAGTTGTTGCCTGCGGATATCTATCAAACTGCCACGCTTGAGCATTGGGTCAAGGGCTTATCAAAAGAGCAGGCTCAACAATTGATGCTGACGCGTGATGCCTTAATGCGTCACGAAGCCGCAGGTGTCACAACAGAAGTTTTCCCAAAGTTTTTTGACTGGCAGGGCGTACGTCTCGCGATCGATTATCACTTTGAGCCCGGCTCGCCCAAGGACGGCGTGACCGTCACCATCCCGCTTTATTTTTTGAATCAGGTCGATGCGGCTCGCTGTGAGTGGCTAGTGCCCGGGATGCTCAAGGAAAAGGCACAACTGCTACTCAAATCACTTCCGCAAAAAATTCGGCGTCACTGTGTGCCCTTGCCGGATTACGCAGCTGGCTTTTACGAGCGCTGGTACGACCGATTGGAGCTTCCACCCTGCAGTCTCACTGAGGCCTTAATTCAAGACATTTGGCAGACGCTCAAAATTCGTCCCTTGGTCACGGACTTTAAACCTGAGACCTTGCCCGCACATTTATTCATGTCTTTCAAAATTGTTGATGAACATGGGCGCATGCTGGCGGCAGGCCGTAACTTGGCGCAGATCAAGGCAGAGTTAGGCAAGCAAGCACAGGCAACGTTTCAAAAATTCGCCACGCACGATCAGGACGTCGCGAGCGTCCTGTCGCAGGATGAAATTACAGAATGGAGCTTTGGCAAACTGCCAGAGCTCATGGAAATTCGTCGTAAAGATCAAGTGGTGGTGGGTTATCCTGCATTGGTTGAACGAGGCGCAGCGTGCGCGCTGGATGTCTTTGATGATCCTCAGGTCGCTTTGCTGGCACATCGACGCGGTTTAGTGCGCTTGTTTCGCATCGCGCTGCGTGAGCAGGTCAAATTTCTCGAGAAAAATTTGCACGAGCTCACCAAAATGGGCATGCTTTATCTGCAACTCGGCACACAAGAGCAGCTGCGTGACCAGATTATTGATTGCGCGTTGATTGGGGCTTGTCTGGCAGAACCTTTGCCAGAGGACGCTCAGAGTTTCGAGGCGCGACGGCAGGAAGCTAAAACCAAGCTCGGTCTCTTGGCGCAAGAGGTGGCTCGTCTGGCCTTTGCGGTGCTTGATGGATGGGCTGCGGCACAACGTAAGCTGCCGCAGGCCAAGGCCAATGCGCAAACCTATGCAGATATTCAGCAACATTTGTTACAGCTCGTCCCCGCCCGATTTGTGGTGGATACACCTTATCACCAGCTTGTTCATTTGCCACGCTATCTCAAAGCGGCGATCGCACGGATCGACAAGCTCAAGTCGGATCCGGCGCGAGATCTGCGCTTGATGTCGGAAATGGCACCGGTATTGAGTCAGTATGCCCGGGCACGCAGCGCGCTCAAGGGCGCGCCGGATGCTGGACTGGACGAGTTTCGCTGGATGCTAGAGGAGTTGCGGGTGGCACTCTTTGCTCAAGAGCTTCGTACCCCCATGCCTGTTTCTGTTAAACGTTTACAGAAAACCTGGGAAGCGATGCAACGCTGAGCAAGTACAAATCGTTTTTACCAGATGATGAACAACACAATCACCAAGGCAATCAAGCCAAACTTAGTTGCTTTGTACGCTGTTCGGTTGGCTTTCTTGAACGCCCGTCGTTTTTGATCGATGATCCAGTGGTAATGCGTGAGTTTGTTGACCCAGCCTGTTTGATCGGTTTCTGCATTCGGCGAACTCGCCGCCGACATGGCGACCTTGCCAAACCAGTGATTGAACCCTTCGGCCCAACGCCACATCAGGGGGCGCTCGACATCGCAAAACAAAATGATGCGGTTTTTATCTGTCTTGTTGTAGGCATCATGCACGTAAGTTTCATCAAAAATCACTCCCTTGCCATCGCGCCAGCTGTGACGAATGCCATCCACATCGATATAGCAAAGATCATCATTTGGTGTGGCCAAGCCTAGGTGATAGCGTAACGAACCCGCAAAAGGGTCGCGATGGGGATTGAGCTGCCCACCTGGCGGTAACTCAGCAAACATGGCCGCTTTGACAGAAGGAATCTGATTGAGCAGGGCGACTGTCTTGGGGCAAAGTGCGGCAGCCGAGGGGTGTTTGGCGTCGTACCACTTCAGATAAAAGCGTTTCCAGCCGTATTTGAAAAAAGAATTAAATCCAATGTCATTGTGTAACTCTGGGGCTTTGATTTCTCGCAAGCTCGCCAAATGCAGAGCCTCGTCTCGGATTGTTTCCCAATTGTCCTCAAGCAGCTTGAGCTCGGGCATCGCACTGGTAGGAATGTAGGGAGAGGTCGGTACGCGCGAGGTCAGCACCATAAAGGCGTTGATTGGCGCCAAGATGATGGAATGGTCTAGCAATTGCCGGCCCAGCGGGAGTCTGACACGGCCGCGGAAATGCGCAAAGAGCACCGCGCCAATCCAAGTCGCCAACACAATCCATTTCATACTAGATTCCATCCAAAAGCGTTGTGCAGCAAGGGTGCTGCGCGGGACCTGCGTCCGTCACTAAGTGTAACTATATTCGACTCAACAATAGGTACAATTGACCTATGTCAGAAAGCGTCCAAACTCAGCCCTTCGTTCACTTGCGCGTCCACTCCGAATTTTCGGTCGTGGACGGTACCGTCCGCATTCCAGAACTCATTCGCCGAGTCTCTCAACTCGGTCAGCCGGCGGTTGCCCTGACAGATCTGTCAAACCTTTTTGGCTTGATCAAGTTCTACAAAGAAGCCCGCTCTGCAGGCATCAAGCCCATCGCTGGATGTGACGTCTGGCTGACCAATGACGAAGATCGAGAAAAACCACACCGTATTCTACTGCTCGTGGCTAGTCGCGAGGGGTATTTAGCCTTATGCGAGTTACTGACACGCGCGTGGCTCTCTAATGCCCACCGGGGTCGGGCGGAGATGCGTCGCGAGTGGCTCTCTGGTGCCAAGGGCTTAATCGCCTTGTCTGGTGCCCGCGGGGGCGACGTTGGTCAAGCTTTGGCCGCTGGCAATATGGATTTGGCGCGTGCTTGCGCCCTGCACTGGAAGGCTGAGTTTCCTGGTGCCTATTACCTTGAGCTGCAGCGAACCGAAGCCGAGGCTGACCAGTCCTATTGCAGGGCCGCGCTCGCTTTGGCTGCGGAGTGTGGGTTGCCGGTGGTCGCCACCCATCCGGTCCAGTTTTTAGGACCTGAGGACTTTCAGCCTCATGAGGCGCGAGTCTGTATCTCTGAGGGTGAAATTCTCACCAATCCGCGTCGCCCGCGTCATTTCACGCCCGATCAGTATTTGCAGTCGACTCAGGCCATGGTGGAGCGTTTTAGCGACGTGCCTTCGGCGTTGGCCAACGCAGTCGCCATTGCTCAGCGATGCAATTTGACGCTCGTACTCGGACAGCCCCAACTCCCTGACTTCCCGACTCCTGAGGGAGTGTCGCTCGATGACTATCTGATTCAGCTTTCAGAAATTGGTCTCGAAAAGAGAATGCTGCAGTTATTCCCAGACCCTGAGGAGCGGGCGCGTGCTATGCCACAGTACTCGGCGCGCTTGGCGCTTGAGTGCCAGACCATTATCAAAATGGGCTTTCCTGGATATTTTTTGATTGTTCAGGACTTTATCAACTGGGGCAAAAATAACGGCGTGCCTGTGGGGCCGGGTCGCGGCTCTGGTGCCGGTTCGCTCGTAGCATATTCGCTTGGCATTACTGATCTGGATCCGATCCGTTATGACCTCCTGTTCGAGCGCTTTCTCAACCCGGAACGGGTATCGATGCCTGACTTCGATATCGACTTTTGTCAGGATAATCGCGAACGCGTGATTGAGTACGTCAAGCAAAAGTACGGTCGTGAGGCGGTCAGCCAGATTGCGACCTTTGGAACGCTTGGCGCCAAAGCGGTGGTGCGCGATGCCGGTCGGGTGCTGGACATGCCCTATATGTTGTGTGATGGTTTATCCAAACTCATTCCCCACAATCCAGCCGATCCTTGGACGCTTGATCGTGCGCTAAAAGACGAGCCTTCTTTCAAGGCACGTTACGAGACCGAAGAGGAGGTTCGTGCACTCGTGGATCTCGCGCGGCCTCTCGAGGGACTGACGCGCAACGTCGGGATGCATGCGGGCGGTGTTTTGATTGCCCCGGGCAAGCTGACCGATTTCTGTCCGCTGTATTGTCAGCCTGGCCAAGAGGGTAGCGCTGTTTCGCAGTTCGACAAAGACGATGTCGAAGCAGCTGGCCTAGTCAAGTTTGACTTTTTGGGATTGCGTAACCTGACGATTCTGGATTGGGCGGTTCGTTTTGTGCGAGCCTTTAACCCGACCATGCGCGATTTTGACATCATGTCGCTTTCGCTCGAAGATCCTGCGACCTACCAGATTTTGTGCGACGCCAATACGACCGCTGTTTTTCAGCTCGAATCGCGTGGCATGAAAGAGTTGCTTAAAAAGCTCCGCCCCAATACGTTCGAAGACATTGTGGCCGTGCTGGCACTATTTCGTCCAGGTCCACTTGAGTCGGGCATGGTGGACGACTTTGTCAATCGAAAGCACGGTCGCGCCTCGGTTGACTACTTCCATACTGATCTTGAACACACACTCAAAAGCACCTACGGTGTGATCGTGTACCAAGAGCAGGTGATGCTGATTTCCCAGATTATCGGTGGGTACTCCTTGGGAGGCGCGGATTTGCTGCGTCGTGCCATGGGTAAGAAAAAAGCCGAAGAAATGGCCGCCCATCGCGAGTTATTTGAACAGGGCGCCATTAAAAAGGGTTATGACGCCAAGCTTGCCGTCAAACTGTTCGATTTGATGGAGCTGTTTGCGGGCTATGGCTTTAACAAATCGCACTCAGCGGCCTACGCGCTCATCGCGTATCAGACTGCTTGGCTCAAGGCACACCATCCTGCCGAGTTTATGGCAGCGACCTTGTCCTCCGACATGGATGACACCACCAAGGTCCAGACGTTCTGGAGAGATTGTTTAGCCAATGGCATCAAAGTGTTACCGCCCGATGTCAATGCGTCTGGTTATCGCTTCGAGCCCGTCTCTGACGAGCACTCTGCGCGCGGTTTGCCACCCCGGACGATCCGCTACGGCATGGGCGCAGTCAAGGGCACGGGTCAAGGCGCGGTCGAGGAAATACTCCGCGCTCGGCGGGATGGTCCTTTTGTTTCTTTGTTTGACTTTTGTCGACGGATCGACCGTCACTCAGTCAATCGTCGCAGCATCGAGGCCTTAATCCGCGCTGGCGCGTTCGACTTGATCGAAGCCAATCGTGCCGCATTGTTGGCCTCGCTCGCGACAGCCCTTGAGGCTGCTGAGCAGGCGGCGCGTAGCGCTAACCAAGTCTCTTTATTTGGTGACGATGGCGTCGATGTTGTAGAAAGCGAGCTTGCGCAATGTGCGCCATGGGATCTGCATGCGCGTCTATCCGAAGAAAAGGTCGCGCTTGGATACTTTTTCAGTGGCCATCTGTTTGATGCTTGGCGGACTGAAGTTCGACATTTTGTCAGCAAGTCGCTCAATCGTCTCGAGCCCTCGCGTGATTTACAGTGGGTGGCTGGGGTGATCTCCGGGCTCAGAACCATGATGACGCGCCGCGGAAAAATGTTGTTTGTCGTACTCGATGATGGCAGCGCACAGGTCGAAGTGGCCGTATATGCGGAAATGATGGAACAACACCGCAATCGTTTGCGCGAGGATCAACTCCTGATCGTGCAGGCAAAGGTCACCAATGACGAATACTCTGGTGGCATGCGCGTCGTCGCCGAGCAGATCTACGACTTGCAACTTGCCCGCGAAGCCCGCGCCAAGGCGCTCCGTATTCGACTCAACGGCAATGCGGATGCCGTCATGCTTAAACGCGTGCTTAACCCTTTTCGTGCTGCACCTGAAAATGGATTGCCTGGAACGCCTGTCGAAATTCAGTATGAAACGGGCTCCGCTTCGTGCATCATCAGGCTTGATGAGTCATGGCGGGTCAGACTGTCGGATAGCCTAGTCGAACAATTAGTCGGCTGGACCTCAGCAGGGGATGTTGAAGTTGCTTACAAGTAAAGACCAGCCCTTGCGCATCATGCACTCCGAGGCGGCCACCAATTTTGGTGGTCAGGAGCACCGGATTTTTAAAGAAATGCTCGCGATGCGAGAGGCCGGCCATCATCTTGAAGCTGTCTGTCAGCCTCGTGCACAGCTTGCCTCGCGACTCAAGGACAGCGGCTTTGTGGTGCACACCATGGAAATGGATGGGCATCTCAATTTTTTTCGTGCGGTGACCACGCTCAGAGTCATCTTAAAGCAAGGTGGCTTTGATGTGCTCAACACCCATAGCCGGCGCGATACGATTATTGCTGCCACGGCGGGTCGCTTAGCCAAGACACCACTCATTGTGCGTACGCGGCATCTGGCCAATCCAGTGAACTCCTTACTTTCCTATACGTGGTTGCCCCACTGTGTCACCACGGATAGTGAATATGTACGCAAACAACTGATTGAAAAAGGGGTATCTCCCGAGCGCGTTGAAACGATTTATACCCCTGTGCTCCCTGCTGCGACGGACCAGCGCTCGTCCTTGCGTGAGGAATTGGGGTTGTCCGCAAAGGCGGTCATCGTCGGCTGTGTAGCGGTGATGCGTGCGAACAAAGGCCACCGTGAGCTCATTCAGAGCATGACACCTTTGTTTGCGCAGCGTCCTCATTTACATCTTGTTTTGGTGGGTTCAGGTGAGCCGATCTTTCAAGAGGTGAGCCAGCTTGTACAACGCCTAAATTTGCAGGATCGAGTCCATTTGTTGGGCCGACGCGAAGACATCAGTAACCTCATGGCAGGTTTTGACCTCTTTTGTCTACCAACGAGGCTTGAGGCCAGTGGGATGGTTTTTCTCGAAGCCGCAAGTGCGCGTTTACCTGTGGTCGCTACGGCGGTAGGGGGCGTGCCCGAGATGTTAGAGGATGGCCGTACAGGGCTGCTCGTCAAGCTTGACGATGTCGATAGTCTCCAGCAGGCCTTGCTCAAACTGATCGATAACCCTGCGTTGCGCAAGCAAATGGGGCAGGCTGGCTATGACCGTATTTGGAACAATCTGGTCTCCGAATTCACCCCCGAGGCGCTCGTGCGTCACACTGAGGTGTGTTACCGCAGGTGGTTGCATGGCCGAGGTCGTGGTTCAAACAGGCATAATGCTCAGCATGGATAATCCCTCTGAGAGTCATGTCTTGCCGCTTTCGGTGATCATCATCACCAAAAACGAGGCGCGTCATATTGCGGCATGCTTGCAGTCGGTGAGCTTTGCAAGTGAAATCATCGTGCTCGATTCCGGCAGTACAGACGGGACGATTGAGATTGCGCGTCAGCATGGCGCGGTGGTACATCAGTCCACCGACTGGCCCGGCTTTGGCCCTCAAAAAAACCGTGCATTAGAGGCGGCCACGCAAGCTTGGGTGCTTTCCATTGATGCGGATGAGCGTGTGACCCCCGAACTCAAACAAGAAATGATTGAGACCATGGCGGCACCTTCCTGCGATGGTTATTTTGTCCCTCGCTTATCCGAACTATGCGGTCAGCCTATCCATCACAGCGGCTGGTGGCCTGACCACGTATTGCGACTGTTTCGTCGCGAGAAGGGACGTTTTACCGAGGTGCCTGTTCACGAACGGGTTGAGATCAAAGGGAAAACCGGTAAGCTTCAAGCCTGTTTGCTGCACTATCCCTACGAAACTCTGGATGCCTTGATTCTTAAAATGAATCGTTATTCCACCGATGCCGCCCAGATGATGTTTGCCAAAGGCAAGCGGGCAGGGGTGTTCAGTATTGTGGGACATAGCGTGTGGACCTTTGTGCGTATCTACCTATTGCGTCGCGGCTTTCTGGACGGACGCTATGGTTTTGTCTTGGCTGCCACAGCTGCCGCAGGCAGTTTTTTTCGTTACTCGAAATTGATGATGTTGTGCCGAACGAATAGTCAGAGTACAACCGTGACTGACAGCACAAATCGTTCGAGTCGTTCCAAATGAAGATTTTGTACACGAACTTTCATGGCGGTAATGGTGGCGGACATGTCACCTATATCGTCAATCTTCTGAAAGGGTTGGCGGCTGAGCACACTTTGACGGTGGCGTGTCCTGCCTCAAGCAGGCTCTACCGACTAGCCGGTGAGGTGGCGGGCGTCAAACTTGTCGGGATGGAGTTCACCACACGCCCATCTTCTTGGTTGGGTGCGCGGTCTAGGTTAAGAAGCTTGTTGAAAAAGGAAAGATTCGATATTGTGCATGTCAACGGCTCGGCGGATCACAAACAAGTCATGCTCGCCTTACTGGGTTTACCCAACAGACCTAAAGTGGTTTTTACCAAACATAACGATCACCCCTTAAGAAGTTTTGGCCATCGTTTGCGGGCGTCGCTTGCAACGGATCACGTGATTGCCGTCAGCGATTATGTGGCAGATCGGGTTCGAGACTCCGTTTATCGTCACTGTCCCATCACTACCGTTCGTCATGGTATTGATACAGATTATTTTTCTCCTGTTTCGTCTGCCGAAAAAGCGATGCTGCGTGTGCGTTACTTGGGGGATGCCTTGAGCGACAAAATCATACTCGGGAGTGCGGGCGGAACGGATCTCGAAAAGGGCTGGCTTGATTTAGTCGCCGCGGTGGCTCAGCTGCCTGAACCGCTCAAGTCTCGGTTTCTTTTGTTAGTGGCGGGAGATCAACCGAAACCAGAGTTGTTCGCCGAAGTCGCACGATTTGGGATGCAATCTCAAGTTTGCTTTCCGGGCTTGCTCGATGATGTTCGACCCCTCCTCGCCGCGTGTGATGTGGGGTTCGTGCTGTCCTATCAAGAGGCACTGTCTTTCGCTTGCCGAGAGTTGATGGCGCTAGGTCTACCCGTATTGGTCACGCGAGTCGGAGGCTTGCCAGAAAATTTGATCCATGGAGAAAATGGCTGGATTGTCGAGGGTCGTGACGTCTCAGGTATGACCGAGGTCTTGCGACAAATTGCCGCTGAGCCCGAATTGCTTCGCCAGTTTGGTATCGCAGCCCGTCGCCATGCTGAGCAATGGTTTAATCTTTCTGATTTTGCGACGCATACTCTGGCTATTTATCAACAATGCTGCGCAGCAAATCACTCACGCTCAAGAATTAAAAGATGAATACGTCTATCCCGATTCTGATGTACCACCAGATTGATGTGCCCGCGCCGCGTGGCACGCAGTTTCGTGGTTTGACCGTTCACCCCAAGAGTTTCGCCAGGCAAATGCGCTGGATGCATCGGCTTGGTTATCGTGGCTTGAGTATGCGTGACCTGATGCCTTATCTCAAGGGAGAGCGGACAGGTAAGGTATTTGGCGTGACCTTTGATGATGGCTTTCGCAATGTGTTTAACAATGCCTTGCCTGTTTTGACTGATTTAGGTTTTACCTCGACCAATTATCTTGTGGCCAATCAGTTCGATGGCGGAAATGTTTGGGATGCGCAAAATAATGTTCCTTTTTCACCGCTCATGACCCAAGCCGAAGCCAGAGCCTGGTCTCAGGCAGGTCAAGAGGTTGGTTCCCATACGTTAGATCACGTGCATTTGCCGGAGCTGGCGCTTGAGGACGCGCGGACTCAGATGACGCTGTCCCGACAAATTCTGTCTGAAGTTGTTGAGCAAGAGGTCACTGCGTTTTGCTACCCCTATGGCCATTTCAATGCTGAGCATGCTGTGATGGCTGCTGAGGCGGGTTATCAAAATGCCACGACTACGCGACGTGGTTTGGCCGGCCCCCAGGATGGACCTTTTTTATTACCCAGAGTCGGTATTTGGCGCACGACACATATGCTGCGTTTTTTTCAAAAATGTTTGACCGGTCACGAGAATCGTCGCCGTGGCTGAACGTTTGCGCATCGCGCTGATTACTGAGCGCTTTGGTCAAAAATTTGGCGGTGCAGAGGCCTATGCAGTGCATCTCTTCCAACAGTTGGCGCTGCGTCATGACGTGACGGTGATCGCCAGAGAGTTCGCGCATGAACTGCCCATCAAAGAGGTCCGTGTCAAAAAGTGTCAAGGTTGGCCAAGCTGGATCCGTGCGCTACATTTTGCGTATTGGAGCCGCAGGCTCACAAAAAATGCAACGAACTACGACGTGGTGCATACCCATGCAATGGGACCAGCGGGTGATATTCATGTGGTGCACGTTGTCCCTGTCAAGTTTCGCCGTTTTCATCTGCGGTCACGATGGCGTGGGATGTTGAGTTGTTTACAACCCCGGACTTTGGCCTATCTATGGCTGGAGGCCGCATCGGTTCGCACCGAGCCCGGCCGTCAAGTTGTTGCAGTGTCGCCTAGTGTGCAGGAGCAACTTTGTACCGCTTACCCTCAGCTTGAGCACATTGAAATGATTCCGCCAGGTGCACAAGCTGTGACGGTCGATCTCGACACGCATACGCAGCTGCGTGCTCAAGTCCGTGCTCAGCTCGGCTGGAGGCTGACTGACATTGGATGTTTACTCGTCGCGCGCAATCCTCTACGAAAAGGTCTGGCTGCGGTTTTACAGTCTCTGCTAGCTTTGCCTGCGCATTACAAGCTCGCAGTCGTGGGTGCGGATGCCCAGGCACGCCAGTATTTGCAACGTCATCATCCAATACTGCTTGAACGGGTGACGTTATTAGACCCCGTTTCAGATGTGTCTCCTTATTACCAATGCGCAGACATTTATGTCCATCCGACATTGCGTGATAGTTTTGGGATGGCGCCGCTTGAGGCGATGGCGCATGGCTTGCCTGTAGTGCTCAGTGGGGCGCAGTACTGTGGTTTTGCGGCTTTCGTACAGCACCGGTATGATGCTTGGGTGCTAGAGGATCCGACAGACAGCAGTGCGATTGCGACGGCCTTGCTCGCGCTGGATCCTCAGCATGCACTTGGCATGCAGATCGTGCAAAGGAGTGTCGACTTGGTCCAGGCTTTCTCCTGGGAAGCCGTCGCAAAACGCTATGAAACTCTCTATTTTTCAGTTGTGCGTGGACGCAACGCTCTTTAGAGCCAGCCGCGGACCCAATAGCCAAACAGACCCAAATACTCTTTGATAATCGTCCGGCTCGCCTCAAGGCTTCTTAAGTGCGGGCGCCAGAGTTCAGGTGGATTGTTGAGCGGCAACACAATTTGCGGGGCGCCGCTGGCGGCGGTTACTTGAATGCCTCGTTTTTGCAGGCTCCCTGCCGCTCTGGGCATATGGAGCGCAGAAGTGACGAGCAATGCACTTTTGAGTTTTTTTCCGCGCATGATGATGTCTGTAAAACGCGCGTTTTCATAGGTGTTGCGACTGTTGTTTTCTAACAGGATTGCCGAGTCTGGTATGCCGCGTTGCCTCAACAGTCTGGCAATCATTTGCGCTTCGCTGACTTTGCCGTCGAGCGCACTTCCGGATATCAAAATTCTGGGGGCTCGGCCGGCCAAGTAAAGCGCCTCAGCCAAATCAATTCGATCCACAGCCGTTGCACGGTTATAGGGTTCGAACCAGTTGGCACGGTTTGCTTGAGTGTTGCCCCCAAAGATCACGATGACATCTGCCCGAGGCAAGTCTCGAGGAAGTTTGTAAGGGTGTTGAGATTCGAGTCGACCGCCAAGATAGAGCGAGGTGATCGGCAGTGACCACGCCAATACCCATGCTAGACCCGCGATGACCAGCAACACCGCCGCCAAACGAAATTTCAGTACAAACAACAACACGGCCAGCGTGATTAAAAGCACGCAAAGGCCGGGTGGATAAAGCAGAATATTTGAAAACGGGATGGAGGAAAGCAAAGGAATCTGACTCAGTTTTGGGTGGTCAATAATAGCTGCACGCGGGAGACAACCTCACCCGCAGTGGGCCAAGCCCCATTTTGCCCCATATTGCAGCTTTCGGGGTTCCATGGGCCTGTTTTGTGGGCATCGGTCACACCAAAAAGTGTCAGCTGTCGAGCCCCCGCTGCTGCACACAAATGCGCCACACCCGAATCGTTACAAATGACGAGTGATGCCATACGCGTGAGCGCACAAAAAGCCCCCAGATTGAGAGGACGAATCAGGTCGACCGTTGGCGCAGCGCGATTGGCTGCGGCTTGTTCGCTCGCGGGCGGGCACATCGCCACGTTCACTCGATTATTTTGTAACACCCGCGCTAGCGCATCGAAATGCGGCCAGACCTTTTTTTGGCCGCGGTGCTGACCTGTTGCCGTCGGTGCAATCAGCACAAATTGGCCTGCTTTTAAGCCAGCCTCACGCAGGGCAGCGCTAGCGGATTGCTTGTGTTCATTTGTAATGGTTAATTGCAGGGTGCTTGCAAGAGAGATGCTGCGGGTGTCAAACCCCCAACTGCCGAGTGCCCGTTGCGTCAATTCAAACCACGCCTCAACGGCATGCATCGGTTCGGTCGGCTTGTGAAAAGCCCATTTAAGCAGCAGCGACCTGCCGTCATCTCGCCAACCTGCGCTTTGGATGCCAGCCAGTTTGAAGGTCAACGCACTAGAAAGTGAGTCTGGCATGATTAAGCCAAGCTGGTGCGAGGGATGTTCCCGTCTCCAAAGACGCAACGCACGGACATTAGCCCGAATCGAATCCGTCATTTCAATGAAGCCTTCGGTCTTGAGGCCGGTCAGCAAATCCTTGGCCCAGCCGCGCGCGCAGACAACCACTGGGACGCCCGCTTGAGCGAGCAAGTCGAGTGCAGGAAGGCACATACAGACATCACCAATCCAGTTTGGTAGTCGAATCAGGATAGGAGCCGGTCGCTTATTCAGGTCTTGCACAGTCATGATGGTGTCAGTTTATGTTGATGGGAATAAGCCGTCTGTGACGTAGGTTTGCTCAGACGAGTAAAATTGTGAAATTATCTGATTTTAGAGCCTCATTTTGACTTCTTCTCCCGGATCAGCTTCTGTGCCCCCTCAGTCGCTTAAAAACAGTCTGTGGGCGCGTATCTATAGTCGCGTTGGTATCTATTGGAAAGGGCTCGCACTCGCGATCCTGTTTATGGCGGGTGCTGCTGCAACACAGCCCACTTTAGCTGTCGCAATGAAACCGTTGCTTGATGAGGGGTTTTCTGGCGCCAAGCCAGAGTATGTCTGGCAAGTCCCCCTGGCGATTATTGCGCTGATTTTCTTACGCGGACTCTGTAACTTTTTTAGTGATTATTTACTCGCCTGGGTGGCCAATAACGTATTGTTGGGCGTTCGGCGCGACATGTTCGAAAAATTGCTGACGATGCCTGACAGCGATTTTAAAAAAGGAGATACCGGACGTTTGCTCAATCGTTTTACGGTGGATGCTGGCAACGTCACGAGTTATGCGACAGAGGTCTTGACCGTGATTGTGCGAGAGTCACTTGTCGTGATCGCAATGATTGGTGTGTTGCTTTATATGTCTTGGGAACTCACGCTGATTATTTTGGTGACCATGCCAATTTCAGTGTTGATCTCACGTTCTTTTATCGCCCGCATGCGGCGTATCAACCAAGATACGGTCAATATGAATGCCGAGCTGACGAGAGTGGTCAGCGAGGGCATCGATGGTCAACGGGTCGTCAAGCTGTTTGATGGGTATGAATTTGAGCGCAGCCGTTTTTCTTATGTGAGTGGACGCCTGCGTCGTTTTGATATGCGCGCGGCGACCTCCGATGCTGCGATGACTCCTATCACTCAGGTGATCACTGCAATCGCCGTGGCGGCAGTGATTGCAGTGGCGCTGAACCAAGCCAATACAGGAACGCTCACCGTCGGGAGTTTTGCGGCGTTTATGGCAGCGCTTGCGCAAATTTTCGATCCTATCAAGCGCCTCACCAAGGTCGCTGGGCGCATGCAAAAAATGCTGGTGGCGGCTGAAAGTGTTTTTACCTTGGTCGACCAACCTTCAGAACCAGAAACCGGCACTGGTCGCTTCGAGGGCAGGGCACAAGGTCGCGTTGAGTTTCGTCAGGTTTCGCATCGTTTTGCCGATGCGCAAAAGGACACTTTGTCAGATGTTTCGATTATTGTGGAACCGGGTCAGACGGTTGCTTTGGTTGGACGCTCTGGAAGTGGCAAGACTACTTTAGTCAATATGTTGCCGCGTTTTGTGTCTCCGTTGACTGGCGAGATCTTGATCGATGGCCGCGATATTGCCTCGCTGAACTTACGCGCGTTGCGCGAGCAGTTGTCGCTCGTCAGTCAGGACGTCGTGCTCTTTGACGATACGATTGCCGTCAACGTTGGCTACGGTGCCCTCCACGAGGCGACAGAAGCAGAAATTCTCAGCGCGCTTTCGGCGGCCAATCTTTTGGAGTTCGTTGAGGGACTTCCACTTGGATTGCAAACCCATGTAGGTGAAAATGCGACCCGGTTATCCGGCGGACAGCGTCAGCGGCTTGCGATTGCGCGTGCCTTGATTAAAAATGCACCGATTTTGATATTGGACGAGGCCACCTCGGCCCTCGACAATGAATCTGAACGCCAAGTTCAAGCTTCGCTTGAAACCTTGATGAAGGGCAGGACCACGCTCGTGATTGCCCATCGTTTATCGACCGTTCAAAATGCCGATATGATCGTGGTGATGGATCACGGCAAAGTCGTTGAGCAAGGCTCTCATGCCGAGCTTCTCGCTCGTGGGGGCGCCTATGCTGCGCTCTATCAAATGCAATTTCGCGAAGAGTAGGAGTGATTTGATATGTCGCAGCGCCCCATCACGCTTTCTGAACAACTAGCCGATGCGGCGCTCCAGCGCTTTGGTGAGTCGCTTCGTATCCCACCTGATTTACCTGGCGCTGATGAGTTGCTTCGGATGCTGACGCACAGCTCACATCGTAAATGGACCAATCAGGCCGTGGCACCAGATCTGCTTCAGGTATTGTTTGCTTGCGCGCTCTCGGCACCTTCAAAATCTGATTTGCAACAAGCCGACATCGTGCATGTAGAAGAGCGATCACGGATCAAGGCCATCGCCGATTTGATTCCTGATATGCCTTGGATCAATGATGCACCTGTATTTTTGGTGTTTTGCGCCAATAATCTCCGTATTCGGCAGATCGGACAATGGCGCGAAAAGCCTTTTGTCAATGACCACCTCGATCATTTCATGAATGCCGCAGTCGATGCAGGCATTGTGATGAGCCAGTTTATTCGCGCGGCCGAGGCGGTCGGTCTCGTGACCGTCCCCATCAGTGCTGTGCGTAATCACGCCGATCAGACCAGTGCGCTGTTAGGTTTGCCCGATGCTGTCTTTCCCGTGGCGGGACTTTGCGTGGGTTACCCCCTGGAGTCCGGGCGCATCATGCCGCGGCTGCCTCTCGCCGTCACCACGCACGTGGATCAGTTTGACGAGTCAGGGCTCAAAGATCACATCGATGCTTACGATGCACGCCGTCATGCGTTGTTCCCGCTCCGCAGACAGCGCCATGCCAATATATATCCGGATGCAAAATTAAATGGCTGGTCGGAGGATAAGGCCCGCCACTATTCCGTAGAGGAGCGCGCTGATTTCGGAGCATTCATACGTAACAAAAAATTCAGTTTGAAATAAATACAGCACAACAAAAAATATAAAGGAGCCAAACATGGCGGAAAAAATGACACATACTCCTGCAAGCATCCATCCTCACCCTGCGCCCTCAGTCTGTCAGGACGAAGACATTCAGATGCTCGCCAGGTTAGCTGGACTTGAAGGCGCGTTGTCGAGATTTCCAGAAGATGTCTCCACCGCTGCCCGAACCGCTTTGAATATTCGCGCTGCGTTTCAAGCCCCCAGCGACAATACCGCCGAGCTTTGGCCTGTGATGCAGGTGAAATCATGATGCACTGGATGACCGCTTCTGAAATCAGCCAAGCCTATGACGCAGGTACGCTTTCGCCTGTGACGGTCATTGAAGCCTTATTAGCACGGGTCGATGCTCTGGAGCCTCAATATCATGCCTTTATCGCGCTTGATCGCGCGGCCGCACTTCAAGCCGCTAAGCAAGCGGAGCAGGAGTTCAAGGCTGGAAGACGCCTGGGGCCACTGCATGGAGTGCCCGTCGGGATCAAAGACATTATCGATATGGCCGGGCAGCGAACCTCTTGCCATTCCAAAGTCATGCTAGAGCACCTTGCTGTGGAGGATGCGCCTGTCATTACGGCATTACGTGCGTCAGGAGCAATTTTGTTTGGCAAGTTAGCCTTGCACGAGTTTGCAATTGGCGGTCCTTCTTTTGACTTGCCGTTTCCGCCCGCGCGTAATCCCTGGAATATCGCACACCACCCAGGCGGTTCATCTTCTGGATCTGGTACAGCACTCGCTGCGGGTTTTTTGCCTCTGGCGCTTGGTACCGACACAGGTGGATCTGTGCGTCATCCCGCGGCTGCTTGCGGTTTGGCGGGTCTCAAGGCGACCTATGATTTGGTGTCGAGACGGGGGGTATATCCTTTGTCAATGTCGCTGGATCACGTGGGGCCGATGGCGCGCACAGTCCAAGATGTCGCACTGTTACTTGACGTGATGGCGCAAACATCATCGTCTCCCGAGGCGACCAAACCTGCGACTTACACTAGAGATCTCAAGCTGGGTGTCAAAGGCCTGCGAATTGGTTTTATTCGTCATTTTCACGAAAAGGACGAAATTGCCCATCCCGATGTGACCCGCGCCCTGGATGAGGCGTGCAAGGTATTTCGTGAATTGGGCGCAGAGGTCAACGACATTACGTTGCCGTCGCTGCAAGAGTTTAGCGCGGCGCAAAAAATCATCTTGATGTCAGAGGGCTGGGCGATCCATGCGCAAAATCTTCGTGAGCGTCCACAAGACTATGCAGAAATGTCCAGACGCAAACTGATGTGCGGCGCTTTTCTGAGCGCAGGCGATTATGTTCAGGCCATGCAAATGCGAGGTGTGCTGATTGACCGCGTCAATCACGCTTTCCAAAACGTAGATATTTTGCTGGCAGCCAACTCTCTAGATCCCGCCTGTCGAATTGAGGATGTCAAAGAAGTCGTTCGTACCTACACCAGACAGGCTCGGGTTCCGTTTAACCTGACCGGCCATCCCGCCTTAGCGATGATGAGCGGCTTGTCTAGTGAGGGTCTGCCAGTGTCGTTACAACTCATTGGCAAAAACTACGACGAGGTGACTGTGTTGCGAGCCGGAGCGGCTTTTGAACAAGCCACCCCGTGGCACACGATGCATCCTGAGCTTTCCTGATTTGAGCTGTTGGGGCTTAGCGTTTTAAGCCCCGATCAGGAAAGTTCTTGACGCACGATCTTTGCGCCTTCGGCGAGCGCACGTAGCTTACCGAAGGCAACATCCCTCGGTAAGTACTTCATGCCGCAATCAGGAGCTGGAATCATGTTTTCCGCAGCAACGTATTTCAAGCCAGCACGAATTCGATCGGCCACCAACTGAGGGGTCTCAATGTCATGTGTGCCCAGATCCAAGACGCCCAACATGATTTTCTTACCTGCGAGATCAGTCAATACGCCCAAGTCCAATCGTGGTTGTGCGGCCTCGATAGAAATTTGCTTTGCAATCGAGTCGCCCAGGCCTGGTAAAAACGAATAGCCCGTTGGTTTCTGTCCTTTGACAACTGCGGCATAGCCAAAGCACAAATGCACAATGGTCGGCACCGTGATGCCTTGCAAGGCACGATTGATTGCTTTGACAGCGTATCGTTTGGCCGCCTCAGGGTCATGACGCAGCCAGGGCTCATCGAGTTGAATGAAATCTGCACCTGCGGCTTGTAGATCCAGCGCCTCGGCATTGACCGCCGCAGCAAAGTCCATCACCATTTCTTCATCGTCGGCGTAGAACTCGTTTTTTGCTTGTTGACCCATCGTAAAAGGACCGGGCAGGGTGATCTTTGCCAGACGATCCGTATTCGCTTTCAAAAACAGCAAATCTCGAATCTCCACAGGATGAGTACGAACAATTTTGCTCACTACGCGGGGTACGGGGGTTTGTAAGCCCGCTTTTGACGTAATGATGGCCGGCGTTTTGCCATCGACCCCTTCAAGCTCCATGGCAAAACGGTTTGAGTAACTCTCTCTTCTGATTTCGCCATCCGTAATGATGTCGATGCCAGCCCGTTCCATATCTCGAATCGCCAGTACCGTCGCATCGTCTTGCGCCTGTTCAAGTCGCTCCTCTGGAATACGCCAGAGTTCATGTTGACGTGTCCGTGGCACACCTTTGGACAATTGTTCGCGGTCAACCAGCCAGTCTGGTTGAGGATAGCTGCCAACCACCGTGGTTGGCAGCAACATCGCAGGTTGCTGTTGTTTCATTGTTTAATTTGCGCTCGCGCCGGAGTCTTTGACAATCTTGCTCCACTTGGCCAACTCGGTGACGGTAAAGTCGTTGAATTGTTGCGTGGTCATCGGTGTAATGATCAAGCCAAGATTTTTAAAGCGTTCTTGCACTTCAGGATCAGCCAAAACTTGGGTGGTAGCTTTGTGCAGCTTTTCAACCATGTCTTTCGGCATGCCAGCAGGTCCTGCCAAGCCCCACCATGGGCGCAGATCGTAGCCTTTGACGGTATCGCCAATAGGTGGCACCTCAGGAGCAATCGGGCTGCGCTCGCTGGTCGCCACACCGAGTGCGCGAAGTCGGCCATCTTTGACGTGCGGGTAAATCACTGGGACATGATAAAAAGTCATTGAAACAGTGCCGGCAAACAAGTCTGTGAAGCCTTGATTGATATTTTTGTAAGGCACGTGCTGAATATCAATACCCGCCATGGTTTTGAGCAACTCGCCGGCCATGTGTGGCGAGGTTCCAGAGCCTGCAGAGATATAGGTCAATTTACCTGGATTCTTTTTGGCATAAGCGATCAGTTCCGCCATGTTAGTTGCCGGAATCTTTGGATTGATCGCCAGCATATTGGGTGCTGAGACCATCAGTGCGATATGCGTAAAGTCTTTGATTGGATCAAAGTTGACATTTTTATACAGTGTCGGGTTCGTAGCATGAGTCGCGCTTGTCGAAAAAGTCAGTGTGTAGCCATCGGGTGCAGCACGCGCCACGGACTCTGCTGAAATGTTGCCGCCAGCACCTGCTTTGTTATCGACAATGATGTTTTGGCCGAGTAATTTGCCAAGTTTGTCCGCATAGACGCGTGCGATGACATCTGTGGTGGTGCCTGCAGAGTAGGGGACCACAAACTTAATCGGTTTGTTCGGATAGGTTGACTGTGCTTGCGCAGCCGAAAAGCTCAGCGCACCTGAGAGTGCGAGAGTAGCAAGCCCGAGCATACTGGTCTTGCGTACGATTGAAACTTTTTTCATGTCTTTCTCCTTTGGATTTTTCGAATGTCTATTTGTGATGCTTAAATTTTTGGACGACACCCGCTGATTCTATCCTTCAAGCACACTCAGTGCGCACCCGCACATATCCATATGATCCTGTATTGACAATTAGAAATTAGTCTCTCGCATTTCTTGTATTTCATCAGGTCAGCACAATGTCATATTGCTCTTGCGTGTAATCCGTCGCGACTTCGAGTGAGATTTTTTTGCCAATAAAATCCCCCAGCACGGCAAGGTGCTGACTCTCTTCTTCTAAAAAGAGATCAATTACTCCCTGAGATGCAAGAATGCGAAATTCGCGCGGATTAAATTGCTTGGCCTCCCGCAAAATTTCCCGCAAGATGTCATAGCAAATACTTTTGTTCGTGCGGACATGGCCGCGGCTCTGGCAGGTCGGGCAAGGCTCGCACAGCTGATGTGCGAGCGAATCCCGCGTACGTTTACGTGTCATTTCAACCAGGCCGAGCTGTGTAAAGCCGTTCACAGTCATGCGAGTGCGATCGAAAGACAGAGCCTTGTTGAGTTCGGCGAGGACCGCATCC
Source organism: Burkholderiaceae bacterium (assembly GCA_030158305.1). Lineage (GTDB taxonomy): Bacteria > Pseudomonadota > Gammaproteobacteria > Burkholderiales > Burkholderiaceae_B > Zwartia. The sequence goes on along the minus strand of JAOATE010000048.1, from coordinate 1,459 downwards.
CGGTGCTCAGCATCATCCATATCAATAAAATCCAAAATGATGATGCCGCCGAGATTGCGCAACCTGAGCTGGCGGGCAATGGCCTGCGCAGCCTCGAGATTCGTTTTGAAAATCGTGTCGTTAAAATTTCTTCCGCCGACAAAACCACCGGTATTGACATCGACTGTTGTCAGCGCTTCTGTCTGATCAATCATCAAATACCCGCCTGATTTGAGATCGACACGCCTGGAAAGCGCACGTGCGATTTCGTCCTCGATGTTGGCGGTATCAAAAATCGTCCGTTCACCACTGTAGTGTTTGATTCGCTCGACAACCGAAGGCGTGTAAATATCCGCCCAAGCCTTGAGCTCGACGGTGACACTTCGCGAATCGATCAAAATTTGGTTTGTTTCAGGTGTGACCATATCTCTCAGCACACGTTGAGCGAGAGTCAGATCTTGGTGAAGCAGGCTGGTCGCGGGTAAGGTTCTCGCGCCTTGTTGGACGTTCCCCCATATTTTTTTGAGGTAGGCAAGATCAGCCTCGAGCTCCTGATCCCTTGCACCTTCGGCTTGTGTACGAACAATGAAACCGCCTTTTTCCTCGGCAGGGACTAAAGCTTGCAAGCGATCCCTGAGTGCTTGTCGATCGGTCTCAGAGCCTATTTTCTGTGAAATACCAATATGCGGCTCATGAGGGAGGTACACCAGCATGCGACCCGCAATACTAATTTGGGTGGAAAGTCTGGCTCCTTTTGTGCCGAGCGGATCTTTAATGACTTGCACCATCAGGCTCTGTCCCTCAAAGATTAACTTCTCAATGGGGGTAGGGGGCGTGCCGAGCGCGCGCTCTGAACGGTTTTCCCTGAGATCTGCAATATGGATAAACGCAGCACGCTCCAGGCCAATCTCTACAAAGGCGCTCTGCATGCCCGGCAACACGCGCACCACCTTTCCTAAGTAGACATTGCCCACTTGGCCCCGCTGTGTGCTGCGTTCCATATGGAGTTCTTGCACCGCTCCACGGGCAACAATGGCCACACGTGATTCAAAAGGGGTCACATTAATCAGGATGTCTTCAGTCATTTTGCTCAGCTTGGGATAGTGCGTAAGTAGTTGTGCTATAGTAGCGGGCTTGGCTTTAGATATCTTTAATTAACAGCGTTGAGAAATCAACAACGTGCAGAGAAAAAATCCAAGTCTGTGTTTTTGGTGCTGTGAAATTCAGCGCTAAAAAGAACAGAGATGCGAAGTTGTTCAGTTTGCGAGTCACTTTAGTATTGTGTTGTAAGCAAAATAAATTGCAAATAACTAGAAACTAATTTGACACGGACAAAAAACTCCTTCATAATCTCGTTCCTCTGCTTCTGGCAAATAACCAAAAGCAAGTTGCAGGGAAAGCAGGAAATAGCAGTACAGAATTTAGTACCTTGTTCTTTAAAAATTTGACAACCGATAAGTGTGGGCGCTTGGAATGAGTG